>CAYHGE010000076.1:6142-17481 GCA_964355945.1 uncultured Draconibacterium sp. | reverse complement strand
ACCCGTTTCCCCGTTCACCCGTTTCCCCGTTCACCCGTTTATTTGTCCACCCGGATAATTTCTCTTAACCGCTCACGATCAAGCAGTAACACACCATAACAAACATGTTGAATTCTGAATGTTAAAAAAAATAGTAACTTGCGCCCATTATTAACCAAAAAAATGTCATTATGAGGAAATTTACAACTCTGCTGCTTTTCTTTTGCATAGCAGCAACCACATCGTTTGGAGGTGGGTACCAGGTTGGTTTGCACAGTGCACGCAACAACGGAATGGGCCTGATCGGAACCTCGCTGAGTTACGATGCAAGCAGCTTATTTTTCAACCCGGGCGGAGCTGCTTTTGTCAGCGACAAATGGAGTTTTTCAGCTGGTGTCAGTTTGATTTTTGCCAGGGGAACATACCAGGCAAAAGATGTTAACTACCAGGCTACGCTCAAGCATTTACTGAACACTCCGTTTTATTTTTATGCCGCATTTAAACCTACCAAAAATCTCAGCGTAGGCCTTGCGGTCAATACACCTTATGGCAACAGCCTTGCCTGGAATGATGGCGAAGGGGATGAATGGAAAGGCAGATACCTTATCAAGGATATCTCCTTCTCCGCAATCACCTATCAACCAACCATTTCCTACAAACTCAAAGATATTATCGGCATAGGTGTCGGACTTGTTTATGCGACAGGAAGTGTTGACATGAACAAATCTATTGCACTGCAAGGTGCAACCGGAGATGGCTCTATAAACATTAAAGGAAAGACAAGCAGTTTTGGGTTCAACGCCGGAATCATGGTTCATCCTGACAAAGGCTGGAGCCTGGGCCTTAGCTACCGCTCAAAAATTGAAATGAATGTTGACGGAGCAGATGTTACGACCGTAGTTCCTCAGTCGCTGAGCTCGTTATTCCCTGCAACAAACAAAGCAGATGTGATGTTGCCTTTACCAGCCAACCTCGATTTTGGCGCATCCTATGAATTTGGTAAAAACAACCAATGGATGGTCGGAGTCAACTTTTGTTATGTATTCTGGAGTACCTATGATTCACTGGTGTTCGATTTCGAGACAAAAACATCTGCAATCAGCCGAACGGCTTCTCCTGCATTGTACACCGACCAGATGATTGTGCGTGTTGGTGCTCAGTACATAGTGAGCAAAGCGATTACCTTAAGAGCTGGTGGTTATTATGATCCATCCCCGGTAAAAAATGATTACCTGAACCCGCAAACCCCAAGTCTGACTCAGGTTGGCCTTACCTGCGGACTTTCAGTTACTCCTTTTAAAGGATTCAGCATCGACGCCGCCTTTCTTTACCTGATGGGTGCCAAACGGGAAGGAACCTTTTCTCCCGACAATTTTGCCGGCACTTACCGCACCGGGTTCAGCATTCCGTCAATTGGTTTATCATACAGTTTTTAACTTTAAACATATATAGATTATGAAAAAAATTCTTTTCATCATATTGTCAATTGCGGTCCTTACAGCCTGTGAGCGGAAGATTGACGAATTCGATGCGTCAGCCAACGGACTTGACTTCTCGAATTTTGTTTCGGTCGGGAATTCGCTCACAGCCGGTTATGCTGATGGTGCATTGTACACGTCAGGCCAGGAAAATTCCATTCCGAACATCATGGCAACCCAATTCAAAACCGTTGGTGGCGGTGCATTCAAACAACCTCTTATCGGCACTGAAGAAGGTGTAGGATTTCAACCGATCCCAGGAGGCCTGTTTTGTTATACAAAGAGAGTGCTTTATTACACTGCAGATAAGGATTGTGCAGGGAATCCTGTAGTTCCTGAAGTCAAGTCGTTTAAACCGAACTTTGTCTCCAATCCTGACCAGGCCACCCTGCTGCAGCAATTATTTGCACCTTCCACTGTGACAGGCCCTTACAACAACATGGGCGTTCCGGGAGCTACCCTTCAGACGTTGTTCATGCCGGGATACGGATCACAATATGGAAACCCTTATTTTACCCGTTTTGCAACATCGCCGGCTACGACCATCCTGGCTGATGCCATTGCACAGCAACCATCTTTCTTCTACCTCTGGATCGGGAACAATGATATACTTGCTTCCGCCCTTGCCGGTACTGACCAGATGATGACACCAGCAGATACTTTTGCAAAATACTACCCAATGGCAACTGGCGCCCTTCTTGCTTCCGCCAAGAAACCAAAAGGGGTTATCGCCAACCTTCCTGATGTCACGAGCATCCCGTTTTTTACCACGATTTCTCAAAAACTGCCTTATAACAGTGTTGTTCTCGACTCAACACAGGCTGCAGGATTAAACCAACTTTACACCCTCTATGGTCATGGAGATATCAAGTGGAAGAAAGGTCAGAATCCCTTTGTGTATGTGAAGAATGACGGAACCTGGGCCCAAATGCAGGCCGGTGACCTGTTCCTGCTGACCTTACCTACCGATTCAGTTAAATGCAAAGGCATGGGTATTGCCGACCAGAGCATCCAGCCTATTCCACGCCCTTACCCGATTCCGGGTAAATATGTGCTTGACGGATCGGAACAAGCCAACCTCAAAGCCCGCACCGAGCAGTTCAATGCAGTGATTTACCAAACCGGAATGGCCCAGAACCTTGCCATTGCCGACATGAACTCATACCTCAGGCAGTTTGCCAGCGGCATGGTTTTCGACGGTATCAAGGTGAGTACGGCTTTTGTAACCGGCGGATTGTTCTCAACTGACGGGGTACACCTGAATCCGCGTGGAAATTGTGTGACTGCCAACTTTTTTATCCAGGCGATCAATGCCAAATATGGAAGTACGATTCCCCAGGCCAATGTGACCAATTATCCTGGACTTACGTTCCCGTAACAAATCTGAAATCTGAAATCTGAAATGGCGAAATAATTTTTATTTCGCCATTTTGCTTTTCAGCCATTTCATCATTTTATCGGTGGCTTTACCTCTATGGCTGATCCCGTTCTTGAGATATGCAGGCATTTCGGCAAAGGTTTGCCGCTGGCCGTCGGGGAGAAACACCGGATCATAACCGAAGCCATCTGCCCCATGTCTTTCCGGAACTATCACCCCGTCAATCCTCCCTTCAAATAAGAGTTCCTCCCCATTAATAATCAAACAGATTACACACCGGAAACAAGCTTTCCTGTTCTCCATGCCTGAGAGTTCCCCGAGAATTTTGTTGATGTTATCATCAAAACTGCATCCCTCTCCTGCATAGCGCGCTGAATAGACGCCCGGACGTCCTCCAAGCGAATCAATTTCAAGTCCGGTATCATCTGCAAAACAATTTTGCCCGGTCTGATCAAAGATAAACCGTGCTTTTTGCCTGGCATTTCCTTCAATAGTCTCCTGTGTTTCAGGGATATCAATATCAAGATTCACATCTTTGAGACTGAGGACATCAAACTGATTCCCCAGAATCTCCCGGACTTCCTGGAGTTTATGGAGGTTGTTGGTCGCGAAAAGCAAGTTGGGCATCATAATTTTAAGAATGGGCAATTGGTTTGCAGTTACTTTATTTCCATGATTAAGCGGGTAATGAGTTCCCCGAAACTCCAGCCATGGGCGCGGGCCATCTTAGGAACAATGCTGGCAGTGCTCATCCCCGGCACGGTATTTACTTCCAGGAAATAGAACGCTGAACCGGTAAAGATATAATCAAAGCGTACAACACCTTTGCAATTTAACTTTTCATACAGGAGTTTTGAAATGCTCTGACATTGCAAAGAGCGTTCTCCGGAAATGTCAGCAGGAACAACTTCTTCAGCCATGCCTTTTTTATATTTTGCATCATAATCGAAATATTCCGTTTTTGGAATGATCTCGGTTACCGGGAAGGCAATGATCCTGCCTTCAGTTCGTAACACCCCACAGGTAAGTTCACGCCCTTTGATGAATTCCTCAGCAAGCACTTCGGAATCTTCAAGGAAAGCCTTTGCAAGGGCCGCACCCAACTCATTTTCGTGGTTGACTTTGGACATCCCGACACTTGAACCTCCATTGTTAGGCTTTACAAACACAGGCAGTGCCAGCTGGGTTAATATATTTGACTCCGGATTTACCCCATTCCGGAACAGGTGGATTGATTTGGCCGTATTAATGCCGTAGGAACGCACAACGTCCTTGCAGAAACTCTTGTTGAAGGTAATTGCCGAGGTGGTGACATCACTCGAGGTATAGGGAATACGAAGCAAGTCGAAGTATCCCTGTAACTTCCCGTTTTCACCCGGTGTGCCATGAATGGCAACAAACACTATATCGAACCGGATTTTTCTCCTTCCAATAGTAAGGCTGAAATCATTTTTATCGATGGGGAATATTTTTAATCCGATTCGGTAATTCCATTTATCACCCCTGATCACGATAAGAAAGGGAGTAAACTTTTCCCGGTCAATATGGAGTTCAACCTGTTTCCCGCTTTTAACAGAGATTCCATACTCCCGGGAATCACCTCCTGCAACGATGGCGACATTTAACATATTCGGTGTATTTATGACGCAAAAGTAGCACAAATATTTTGCTCCTTGTGCAAAATTCAATTTTTGCGTAAGTTTGTATTTTATTAAGGAAAATACAATAAAACTGACCTTTCCAGGTTAAAACATAAAGCAGCGGATGGATTTTTTACGATTTCTCTTTTCAAAAAAATTTTTAAAACATCTGCTCCTTGCGATCGGAATCAGCTTCGTCTTGATCTGGCTGATTCTTCAGTCACTCGCATGGTACACCAAACATAACGATTACATCATTGTTCCGGAGTTCCGGGGGTTGTATTTTTCAGATGTAAAATCAAACACTGAAAACAGCAATTACCAGTTCAACGTAATTGATTCTATTTTTGATGCAGATAAGCCAAAGGGATCCATCCTGTCGCAGGATCCTTTCCAGGGGGCCAAAGTCAAGAAAAACCGGATGGTTTACTTAACTGTCACCTCAATGGTACCGGAAAAGACCACCATGCCCGAGCTGCGTGATCTTACCTTACGTCAGGCTCAATCCATGCTTGAATCTGCAGGTTTGAAACTTGGACGGTTGTCTTATATCAAATCATTTGATGAAGATGCTGTTCAAAACCAGGTTTTTAACGGCAAGATTATTAAAGCCGGAACTCAGCTTGACAAAGGTTCGATTATTAACCTCACGGTTGGAATGGGTGCAAAAGCCATGGTGGATTCGGTGAGGGTGGATAGCCTGGAATAACGGGTGGACGGGTGGTCAGGCGGACGGGAGTGATAGTAATTATACTTTAACTGATTTTAAGATGCGTTTTCATTTAATTATTTTAATCTCCTTTTTTCTTGGGGTGGCTGGGTTTTCACAGGAGACACTCACGGGTTTGCAATTTAACCCTTCTGTGAAGGCCAGATTTCTGGAACAAACCAGGCTGGACTATCTGAATGCCGGACTTGATACCATTCCGGTAGGCGTCCCTTTTTTTGATGATTTTTCGGCCAGCGGCGTATTTCCGTCCGATGAAAGATGGATTGATCATTTTGCATTTGAGAATGATGACATGCCTGTTTACCCGATCAATCTCGGTGCAATGACACTCGACGCGATCAATGACTCCGGCAATATGTACCCTGCTGCCATTCCCGGCCCTGCAGTATTTATCGCAGACCACCTTACTTCACGGTACATCAGGCTGGATTCGTTATTCACACCTGTTCCCAGGGCGCTGACCCTTGCTGACTCTGTTTATCTCAGCTTCTTTTACCAGCCCCAGGGACGAGGGAAAGCACCGCAGAAGAACGACACACTGGTTCTGGAATTTCTCGTAACTCCTGCTCACGACAGCATCATTCCCGGCGATACGATTCCAATTCCTGATCTTTGGCGCAAAATGTGGTTTGCCAACGGGATGTCTCTCGACACTTTCAATTTAAAATATAATAAGTGGTTCGCCCAGGTAATGGTTCCTGTGAATGATCCGGTTTTTTTAAAAAACAAATTCAGATTCAGGTTTTATAATTACGTGAGCCTGGCCAGTACCGCCGAGCCAAGCTGGCCAAGTAACACGGCCCAATGGAATCTGGATAACATTTATTTGAATGTTGGCCGCAGCAGATATGACACCATTTATCCTGAACTTCGGTTTGTTTATCGTCCGCCTTCCCTTCTCAGGCATTATGAATCAATGCCTTATCCTCAATATTGCGATGATCCGACCAACGAGATCAAGGACACCATTGATATAATGATCACCAACCGGGATATCACTCCCCTCATGTCCACTTATGGATATTCTGTTACCAGCCCGGTAACAAGCTTTTCAAAAACCTACAGCGGAGGAAGTTACAATATCCAGCCATATAATATAGATCCATATGTAACCTATCAGAAATTCGCTCATCCTGTCGTCTCGTTCCTGATACCTATCAGTGAAGCCGACAGTGCGACATTCCTGATGAAACACATCGTTACTGCTTCAGAACCGGGATCGAACCTGGGTGATACCATGCAAGCCTATCAGAAATTTTTCAACTATTATGCTTATGACGACGGCACCCCGGAGGTAAGCTACGGACTCACACCCTCCGGTTCCCAACTGGCATATCGATTCAGCCTTAACAGATCTCCCGATACTTTGCGGGCCATCAGAATGTATTTTAACAAGACACTGGGCAATGTGAGTCAACAATTGTTCAATCTTTGTGTCTGGAACGACAATGCGGGCAAACCTGGTCAAACTGTTTACACCAACCTGGTTATACCCAGATATGCCGACAGCATCAATAAATTTGTCACATACCACATCATCCCTCCGCTGGCAGTTACCGGAACATTTTATGTCGGCACAATCCAAACAACCGATGACAATCTTTCGATTGGCTTTGACCGGTATAACAACAGCCAGAGTGAAATATTCTACAACAATACCACAAATCCCGAAGACTGGAAGAGTTCATCGTTCGCAGGGTCGCTGATGATACGGCCGGTTCTGGGGAAGCCGATACCACTTGGGATTGGTGATCTTACAAACCCCAATCTGAAGATTGGGGTTTATCCAAACCCATGTAACGCTGGCACTTTGTCGCTTCGCATCACCGGATCTATAGAACAACACGACATTACTGATGGTGGAACTTTCATCGTCACTGATCTGATTGGCCATATTCGCATTCGAACAGCATATAGGGAGAAGATTGATGTCAGTTCCCTTAACAATGGGCTCTATTTCCTGTCATTAAGAGATCGGTCAGGCAAACCTGCCGGCGTTGTGAAATTCATAATTTCCCGGTAAGTATTGAAATTATAACATTCATGGCAACACTGCCAACCTTCGGGTAAAAAAAAACCATGGAAGATAAACCTGACATTCCTGAAGAATCCGGTGAATTGTATGAACACTTCCGTTTTGTAGTTGACCGGGGACAAAACCCCCTCCGAATCGACAGATATCTGATGGCAAAGCTTGAAAATGCATCCCGGAATCGGATACAGAACTCTGCTCATGCCGGTAATATCCTGGTGAATGACATGGTCGTTAAGCCTAACTACAAAGTAAAACCCCTGGATGTCATTGCGATTGTACTGGCATATCCGCCACGCGACACGGAGGTGTATCCGGAGAACCTTCCGATTACCATTGTATATGAAGACCGTGATATCATCGTCATCAACAAAGCCCCCGGAATGGTGGTTCATCCCGGCCATGGAAACTTTACCGGAACACTGCAGAATGCCCTTCTGTATCATCTGCAGCAATCCAATCCGGGTGATGCGGAGGCAAAGCCTTTCCTTGTACATCGGATCGACAAAGATACCAGCGGCATCATGCTGATTGCAAAAAACGAACTTGCACAGTCAAAGATTGCGAAGCAATTTTTCGACCACACCATCGACCGCACTTACATCGCACTGGTATGGGGCAACATCGACCACGATGAAGGAACCATTGATGCCAACATCGGCCGGGATATCAGGAACCGGCTTGTTCAGGCAGTTTATGATGATCCGGAGAAAGGCCGGCACGCTGTAACACACTACCATGTTCTTGAGCGGTTTGGTTATGTTACTCTTGTTGAATGCAGGCTTGAGACCGGCCGGACACACCAGATCAGGATCCATTTCAAACACATCGGACACACCCTCTTTAATGATGAAAGTTACGGGGGATCGGAAATCCTGAAGGGGACAACATTCACTAAATACAAGCAATTCGTGAACAATTGTTTTGCTCTGTTGCCACGCCAGGCATTGCATGCCAAATCACTGGGATTTATTCATCCAACCACCAGGCAATTTGTTCATTTCGACTCCGACTATCCTCCCGATCTGGCTGCGGCAATTGACAAATGGAGACAGTATGGGAAAGGGATGGGAGAGTGAAGTGTTAAGTGTTTAAGTGTTAAGTAAAAGTATTCCGTAAGGTTAATTTTGCACCCTGAGCATGCTATTATGACATGTACCAATCATGCGATCGTGCCATTTTGTCACTCGCTTCGAGTTTTTTTCTACTGGTATGCTGTTTGACTTTTCCAGGGAAACAAACAAAATTCTAACCCATTAATATAGGAGATTAAAACCATGACACTTATCAAATGGCAACACAGAAATCCTTTATCGGATATGGTTAACAACATTTTCGACAATGACCTTGGTGACTTTTTCGGAAAGCGTTACAGCGATCCTGCGGCCAATATCATTGAAAGTCCCGACGCTTTCCATTTGGAAATCGCCGCTCCCGGGATGGTGAAGGATGATTTCAAAATCAACCTGGAGAACAACATCCTCACCATTTCCGTTGAAGTTGAAGACCAAAAGCGTGAAGAAGGAAAAAATTACTCAAGGAAGGAGTTTTACTACGGTTCCTTCAGCAGGTCATTTACCCTGCCAAAGACCATCGATCTTGAAAAGATAAAGGCAGATTATGAGAGCGGCATTCTCATGATTGCGCTTCCAAAAAAGGAAGAGGCAAAAGTTGAAATTAAAAAGGAGATCCGGATATCATAATTTGAACCTCCGGGTTTCTTGTGAATTCGGACCCTGACAGGGTGTACCACCCTGTCAGGGTCTTTTTATTTTACCTTTGCACCATGAAGAACACCCAAAAAGCGCATGCAGCATTGCTTAGCACCACCCTTGTCTTCGGCTTTGCATACAACATCGTGAAGGGATTGATGCCGGTGATGCTTTCTCCGATGCAACTTATCTTCATCCGCATGCTTGGCGGCATGATCGTTTTCTGGCTTTTTCAGAAGCTTTTTGTTCCTGAAAAAGTTGAGCGTAAAGACCTCTTCAAACTGGCTGTTTGCGGCATGTTTGGGTTTGCCCTGAACCAAACACTTTTTTATGAAGGATTAAACCTGAGCACACCTGTAGATGCCTCACTGATCCACGTTCTGAACCCAATTCTCGTCATGCTGTTCGCAAGTCTTCTCCTTGGAGAGAAACTCAGCTGGAAAAAGGCCGGAGGCGTTGCCCTTGGCGCATCCGGAGTGCTTATCCTGGTACTTTACGGGCGTAACCTGAGTTTTGATGGCAATCACTCGCTGGGAAACACACTTATCTTTCTCAATGTTGTTTTTTATGCGCTCTACCTGGTTATGATCAAGCCATTGATCGGGAAATATCACACCACCACCATTTTAAAATGGGTCTCTTTCTTTGGATTTTTATTCATCCTGCCTCTCTCTGCTAAACAATCCCTTGAAATCAATTTTTCAGCCATTACACTGCCTGCCTGGCTGGGTATTCTTTACATTATTTTCCTCAACACGTTTTTGGCGTACCTGCTGATCAATTTTGCACTGAAAAGCCTAAGCACAACCGTGGTTAGTTATTACAGCTACCTGCAACCGGTTATCGCTGCGGCCATGTCGGTTTCCATTGGCCAGGGAAGCATCACCATACCGAAGATCATGGCAGCGGTGCTGATTTTTTCCGGGGTTTATATGGTGAATCGGTCTTCGTCATACATAAAATGACCTCACCCCCCGGCCCAGGTATAAAACAGCCTCACCCCCCGGCCCCCTCTCCTGAAAGAGAGGGGGAGATGCGGTTACCAAACCATAAAGTCTTTAGAAAAAGTGTCGGAATGGCAACAGGATCCATTCGAATATTTTTTCGATGAGGGGGCGGCGTTTCCACTCGGGATAGTCAAGTTCCTGGGAGTTAAGGATGGTTTCAGCTACATGGTCACGAAGCTGCCGTAATATGTCGGGCTCTGACCCGATAAGGGCAATTTCATACTGATAACGGAAACTCCGGAAATCGAAATTCGCACTCGAGATGGAGAATATTTCATCGTCAATCACGAGCAATTTTGCATGGAGGTTATGTGGCAGGTAGAAAAGCAGCTTTATGCCGGCATTGTGAAGCAGGCCAAGGTATTTGTTGCGTAGGATATCAACCATCCGCATGTCGGATTGTTTGGGCATGATGACTTCAACCAGCACTCCGCGTTTGCTTGCATCCATCATGGCTTTGCGAAGCTGGTAACCAGGAAGAAAATAGGGTGTTTCTATCACCACTGAATGGATGGCTTGCCTGATTAGCTGGGTGTACCGCTTTCTGAGCCTCTGGAACTGGATGGAAGGTACGTCCCTGATAATTTCAAAGTCCCCGGACCTGATTTTTCGTGTGAACGTAACCTTATTTGTAATGATAAAAGGGTTAAACGCATTGAAATTTTCAAGAAATACCTTTTTAAACGAAACCGCGAGGGCTCCTTCCATGCGCAGGCACAGTTCACGCCAGTTGAGGTTGTAGCCTGTTATATTTGCTGAGCCGATATAACTGATTGCATCATCGATGACTAAAATTTTGCGGTGATCACGCCGGTGCCCCCGGGTGAATATATCAGTGTTGATCTTGATCTTCTCGAAAAATTTCACTTCCCCTCCCATCCTGATAAGTTCGGTGAAAAATGTTTCAGAAACAGGACCTTTTCCCCAGGAATCGATGAGTATTTTAACTTTCACACCTTCCCGCGATTTTTTCGTAAGTGCGTCGCGAAAGCGGACTCCCATGTGATCATTGGCGAATTTGTAGGTTTCAAGAAAAACATACTCCTTTGCCTGTGCTATATCGATAAGCATCAGGTTGTAAAATTGCAAAGTGTCGTCGATGATCCGGAATTCCATTGCTCAAATTTAGCGAAAATGAACAACCAATCAGACATGTGATCCCGGAAATGGATAAATTTTCCGTAAGTTTGCTTAAAATAAGAACAACATGATCAAATCGATGACCGGTTACGGAAAATCAGTACTTGATATTACCGGACGGAAACTCACCATTGAGATTAAAACACTGAACAGCAAACAACTCGACCTCAACATGAAAATACCCGGCTATTTTCGTGAAAAGGAGTGGGAAGTCAGGGGCATGCTCACACAAACCTTTGAGCG
>CAYHGE010000076.1:0-6042 GCA_964355945.1 uncultured Draconibacterium sp. | reverse complement strand
GACCAGAACCGGTTTGAGCAGGAACTGATCTATTATCTTGAGAAACTTGACATCACAGAGGAAAAGGTGCGCCTGATGAAGCACTGTCACTATTTTCTGGAAACTTTACACGAAACTGTTTCACAGGGGAAGAAACTTGGATTCGTTACGCAGGAAATGGGCCGTGAAATCAATACCATCGGATCCAAGGCAAGCGATGCAACTATCCAGAAGATCGTAGTGCAAATGAAAGATGAGTTGGAGAAGATTAAGGAGCAGTTGGGGAATATACTTTGATGAAGTGTTAAGTGTTAAGTGTTAAGTGTTAAGTAGGGATATGGAGGGGAAAGCGATTATTGTTTCAGCGCCATCGGGGGCAGGGAAGACCACCATTGTTAAACATCTTATCAAGGTCATTCCTGAACTGGAGTTCTCTATTTCTGCGTGCAGCAGGCCAAAACGGGAAGAGGAGACTCACGGGAAAGATTACTATTTTATTAATGCAGATGAATTCAGGGAACTGATCACCCGGGATGAATTTGTGGAATGGCAGGAGGTTTATCCCGGCAGTTATTATGGAACCTTAAAGTCGGAAATGAACCGCATCTGGTCATTGGATAAGACCCCCATTTTTGATGTGGATGTGGTGGGGGCTGTGAATTTAAAGAAGTATTTCGGAGATGCCGGATTGGGCGTTTTTATCCATCCTCCATCCATTGAGGAGCTTGAAAACCGGTTAAAAAAACGGGGCACCGAATCGGAAGAAACCTTGCGTAAAAGAATAGGTAAAGCAGAATATGAGCTCACTTTTGCATCACATTTCGATGTTGTGATCGTGAACGACAACCTGGAGGTAAAATGCCGGGAGATCGTTGATATGGTGGAAGCTTTTTTAGGGATGTGACCAGGTATTCAGATTTGAATGGCGCACTCAATCACGGATGCAACGCACAGAGTAACCAGCAGTCTTCGCAGCGGAACTCATTCCGGTGCCAATGCTCATGAAGAGAGATGATGCGGAAAGGGCATTGCTCTCTAAGCTGCTCCAATAGTACCCTTCAATACCACGAAAAGTAAGCAGGCCATCCAGCGGATAAAGAAAACCTGCCCTGTGAAGGGCTAACGGACCATCAAAAGCCATCCAATTATACGTCCATTGATTTCTAACCGTATTCCATTCAGAGTATGTAGGAATTCGCCAGCCGCTGCTTACTCCTAATAAAAGCGCACAGGGATCGTTGGCAGCTATCCAGTCGCTGTTTTCAAGGATATCAGCTATCCAGGCAGTGCCGGGAGTGCGGTTGACCCCGTCATGTTTAAATCCCTGCTGACGGTTAAACTGCCAGTACCACCCGGCTGAGGCTTCCGTGGCGTCATCGATGGTTGCAGCCATATGTGTTGCCCCCAGGTTCTGGGTGATCCAGCATTTGTTGGGTCCGGTTACTTCATATAACACATTTCCGTAGGTAACAGTTTTATTTACAGGTGCTACCCCGCTTCCAAGTGCAAGGTGGGTTTTGGTAAAACTAACCCCGCAGCAGGTATATGTTGATCCTGTCAAGACAGTTGAAGCAGAGTGACCACAGGTATTGTAAGCCCACACATATAAGGTATAAGACGTATTACAGGTCAGGCCTGACTGGGTCAATATGTTGGCAGGGCCATTCTCGGTTGACGTTGCGAAATCGTCAACAGCGTTGTATCTGTATCCGGAAGCATCGTTACTGGAATTCCATGTCCATGCAATGCTGGTTTCCGAATACACGTTGGTTCCGGCAACCGGAGCTGCTGGCACTGCACCATAAACCGTAATTGGTTTGCCCGCTGAAGGAATTCCATTGCCGCAGATATTGGTTCCGGTCACCGTGAGGTTGCCCGAAGTGGCTGATGAAAAGTCGGCAGTAATGGCGTTGGTGTTTTCACCGGAGGAGATGGTTAAGCCTGTACCGGTATAATTCCACACATATCCTGTGGCACCGCTGATGGCATCAACCGAATATGTAAACCCTTGCTGGTTGTCGCATAAGGCTGCTGTACCCATGATGCTGCCTGCGGCTGCAGGGAGCGGACACGCAAGGCAATGAATTGTTTCCCAGGCTGATGTTATGGCGTTATAGGTATCGTAACACCGGGTTGTTGTATTGAAGATCATTAACCCGTCGGCAGGTGACTCAATGACATCCCGGTCAGCAGTCGTCATGCGCGGAATAAGCAAACCTTTGCTCGTCGATTTCACATCGAGCATCGCCGAGTTGTCGGGCGCGCTGTTATCGGTGCTGATAGAGACCTGGGCTTGTGTCAAAGCTCCTGCAGCAAGACAGCTTAAGAGGAAGAGAATGAATTTTTTCATGTTTACCAAACGATTTTTGAAATGAGTATGACTAATCTCGAAGGCATCGGAGCGGAAAAGCGTATGCTTTATCGCCCCGGGACATTGCGCTAACATCAATATCGAAGTTTAAAAAATTGCCCCACTCTGTGATATCCTGTGCCGTGCTCCAGTAGAAACCCTTTATGCCGTTATAGGTCAGGAAGGCATCTGCATGGTGCAGATATCCGGCAGCATGCAACTTCAAACCTGAATTCCAGGGACCGAGCCTATCTGTCCAACCGCCGGAATTGTCAAGGTTATTCCATTCGGTAAAGGTGGGAATGCGCCAGGCACTGCCCAAGAGATGAAAGCACGGGTCGTTTATGGATTCCCAGTTTGAATTTTCAATAACACCAATGATCCAGGAGGTATTAGGTGTCCGCGTTACGCCATCATGTTTATATCCCTGTTTGCGGTTGAACTGCCAGAACCAGCCTGTACTTTCCTCGGATCCGTCATTCACCTGAACTGCCTGGAATTTGGCACCAAGATTCCTGGTAATCCAGCACTTAGTTGGTTCGCCGGCAATATTGGTCACCGTGCCATAGGTTATTGTTTTGTCAACGGGGGCAATGAGACCGGCAAAGTGGGTCTTTGAAAAAGAAGATCCGCAACTCAGTGCCTGCCCAGTCAAAATCGTCGGTTCAGAAACTCCACAATTGTTGTAACTCCACACGTACCGGGTGTAACTGGATCCTGTAAACAGACCGGTCTCAGTTTTTGTGGTTAACGTCCCAAGGTCAGTGGCAGCTGCGAAGTTATTGGTTGTGTGCCATTTATAACCTTGAGCGATGGGTACGGCACTCCAGTTCCAAACAATCTGCGTGTTTGCCTGAACATGTGCGCCTTCCGTTGGCGGTACCGGTGTAACACAAGCCAGTGAAATGGACTGCCAGAATCCATTTTCATAAACGGACAGAACAGCGGATCCGTCGTTATCGCAATTCGAACAAAACACTATCAGTCCGTCTGCCGGATTCACAATGGCATTGCGTTGCGCCATGGTCATCCGTGGCGGAAGAAAGCCTTTATTTGTTGAAGATATTTCTACGATTGCAGCAACGTTTGGTGATGAAGTTCCGATCCCCAGGGCTCCGGCCTGGTTCAACCGCATCTTTTCAGTTGCCTGGGTGATGAAGGATATGCTGAAGGCGGCCGGACTGGAAAACCCTGTATTCTCGATGCCATTGTCGAACGTAAAACCTGGGGAGGTGACGGATCCATAAGAGGCGCCAATTTTTCCATTGACCTGTAGTGACAGTGCGGTGGGAGAAGCGACCCCTATGCCAACATTGCCTGAATTGAAATAGATATTGTTCCCGTTGTTCAGCCACTGGCTGCTGACCATGATCCAATTGGGAACGGTTGGCGTTCCTTTATTGGAAAAATATTGACTGTTATCGGTGCAGAAAACGAGCAATCCGCTGGCCGGGCTACTGATGGCGTTGCGCTCTGCAATGGTCATCCGGGGCACCAGTATACCTTTTGATGTAGATTTAACATCCAGCATGGCCGAAGGATCCGGATCGCTGTTGTCGGTGCTTATGGCGACCTGACCGATGGCAGTCCTTCCGGTAATAAGACATACTACCAGGAACATGGCAAATCTTTTCATGGTGATTGAATTTTCGGTGACATGGTTTCAGGATTTCAGAATTTGCATCAGCTTTTCAATAAAGGGTTCATTGCCAATGATCAAACAAATTAATATTCTCTAAGGCACCGGGCAGAGAAGCCAATCAATTTGGTGTTGCTGATCATTTGGCAGGCATTTATATCTAAGCTCAGGTACCAGCCATTGGCAGCATCGTAATGCGCACTGCTCCAGTATAAGCCGAAGGAGCCGCGAAAGCTAAGTGCCCCACTAGCGGCGCTCAGGAACCCGGCAGCGTGCATGTGTAAACCTGAGCTGAATGGCGCATTCCAGTTGATCCAATTGCCGGTTGCATCCACGTTGGTCCATTCTGTAAGGGTGGGTATCCGCCAGGCACTTCCCAGCAAAAGCGAACACGGATCGTTGGCTGGTTCCCAATCTGAACCTTCCGGGATTGATGTGATCCAGATCGTGTTGGGCGTCCGGGTCGTCCCGTCATGTTTGTATCCCTGTTCCCGGTTAAACTGCCAGTACCAGCCAGCCGAAGGCTCAGTGCCGTCGCTAACTGCAGTTGCCTGTTGACTTGCTCCCAGGTTGCGGGTGATCCAGCATTTTGCAGTTTCGCCAGGGATGTTGGAAACGGTGCCATAGGTGACCGTTTTGGTGACAGGGGCAATGGGGCCGGCTGTGTGGGTCATTGTAAAGGACGACCCGCAGGGAAGGGCCTGGGCTGTCATGATGGTCGGTTCAGAGGGACCGCAATTGCTGTAACCCCATACATAACGGGTATAACTGGTACCTGTGATCAGACCTGTTTCCGTTTTTGTGGTGGATGTTCCCATGCTGATTGCGGTTGCAAAGTTGTTGGTCGTGCTCCATTTATATCCATCTGCGATGGGCACAGCACTCCAGTTCCAGATAATCTGCGTGTTTGATTGCACATGGGTACCTGCAGGAGGTGGGAACGGTTTCATACAGGTCAGGGAAACAGATCGCCAGAATCCATTCTCATAAAAGGAGATAACACCTGATCCGTCGGTGTTGCAGTTGGTACAAAAGACCATCAGTCCTTCGGCCGGGTTCACAATGGCATTGCGTTGCGCGTAGGTCATCCTGGGTGGAAGAAACCCTTTTGTTGTGGAAGATATTTCAACGAGTGATGCAGCGCTTGGCGATACAGTTCCGATGCCGAGGGCTCCGGCCTGGTTCAACCGCATTTTTTCGGTTGCCTGGGTGATGAAGGAGATGCTGAAGGCGGCCGGACTTGAAAAACCTGTATTCTCGATGCCATTGTCGAACGTAAAACCTGGGGAGGTGACGGATCCATAAGAGGCGCCAATTTTTCCATTGACCTGTAGTGACAGTGCGGTGGGAGAAGCGACCCCTATGCCAACATTGCCTGAATTGAAATAGATATTGTTCCCGTTGTTCAGCCACTGGCTGCTGATCATGATCCAATTGGGAACGGCCGGTGTTCCTTTATTGGAAAAATAGTGACTGTTATCGGTGCAGAAAACGAGCAATCCGCTGGCCGGGCTGCTGATGGCGTTGCGCTCGGCTATGGTCATCCGGGGCACCAATATACCCTTTGAAGTTGATTTGACATCCAACATTGCTGAAGGATCCGGATCGCTGTTGTCGGTGCTAATACCTACCTGGGCGTAAGAAATCACTCCTGCCAAAATGAACAGGATGAGAGAAATTATAACTTTTACCATGGACGATGTTACGTTTGAATGGCAAATATAATTAATTTAGATTAAATACAAATAAAATAAGCGAAAAAACCTGAGTGTTATCGGGGAATGGAAGGAGTTATTTGTCAATTTCGTGACGGGTGATACGTGACGGGTGACACGTGACAAATTATGAGTCGCCCAACAATCGTCAATCGTAAATCGTCCAATCGCAAATCTTAAAGGAGTCCTGCGTTTTTCAGTATTTCACGAAGCCTGGGTTGGTGTTCGGCAAATTCGCGCAGGGCATTGAGGGTTTGAAGATTTTCTCGTTTTACGGGGGCCATGGAAAGTTTGCGGTCCCAGAAGGCAAATCCGAATACACTGACCATCATGGTGGTAAAAATGCCGATGATCGCCCA
>CAYHGE010000075.1:0-17495 GCA_964355945.1 uncultured Draconibacterium sp. | reverse complement strand
ATTACCAGGTAAACTTAATTCCGTGGGCCTGATAATATTCAATGGAATATCATAATGAGGGGAAACGGTCAATGCAAACGATCGGACTGTAAGTGTGACCGGCAGTTGAAGGCCTATACAAAGAGGCAGGAAATCATAGGAATCCAATGACGTTGTCGTATCAATTTCACCATCGTATATCAAGGTCTGAGAAAATTTCGTTCCCATGATACCAACGCATGTCGGGGCGATTGCCAAAGACACTTTTTCCCGGTAAAACACGTTGATGTATTTAGACAAAGACAACTCCTCATACCAGCTGGACATACCACCGCCAAAGCTGAACCCCAGGTAATTGCTGATCGAGAATATCCTGAGATTTAACCCAATCCCAAGGTTCAGCGCATTGAAAAGCACTTTATTGGGCTCCAGCACGTTATATAAGTAATCATAACCCGGGGTAATCGTAAGTTTAGGATGTACCCGCAGTCTGAAGGATACCCCCAGGTCTGTAAGGGTTATCAGCCCCGGGGCTTCCCCCATACCATAACTGTACACACTGAAAGTCAGTCCTGATTTATGATTATAAATTATGGATGGATTCAACCCTATTTGTTCCATCCCGTAATTCCTGCCTGAATAAATGGCACTCGACATGAAATCAACAGATACCACCAGGGTGTCTTTTCTTTTTGACAGGGTACTGTCCCCGGAAGAAGTTGCAGCATGCAAATAATTTTCCTCAATACAGGAGAAACACACCAGAAGGAAACTTATCAATACACTTTGGGATCGCATGAAATTTTCAATTGATAAATGAGAAGCAAATGTACATCCGCACCCCCCCCATGCTGTTATGAAATTCACAATTTGATGTATAAGATTTTATGATTTAAGGGGGGAATAATCACCGGCAGTTATCTGAATCCCTTATCCCCTGTGCTTTATACCTGCTTTACCGGATAGATTCTGTTCTAACTTACTCTCCGAAATTGAAAAGCTCTCTCATGCGTTCAATGGTGATGATTCCAATCTGAATAAAATAAAACTTGCATTTTGAATAATTCAGCTTATCTTTGCAGAGTGAATATTCACACACATCACCTTTTTAACATTCCTGATAATGATAACAGCACTGTCAGACAGGCAATTAGAGATCACAACAGCGGCCGGCAGAATACTAACGGTATCCGGCGTTAGTGGGTTGACAATAAAAAACCTGGCGAAAGAAATGAAATTTTCGGAAAGTGCCATATACCGGCATTTCACAAGTAAAGAGGAAATTATCATTGCCATGCTGACATTTTTAGCGGAAAGCATTGACCAGCGATTGTCCAGTATATCCGTTTCATCAGGTCCTGAAGAACATTTTAAAGCCATATTCCGTGAACAATTCAGATTTTTCGATTTACATCCTCATTTTGTAGTAGCCGTATTTTCCGATGGATTGATGGAAGAGACGCAACAGATCAACGAGGCCATCCTGAAACTAATGAATATTAAAATGAAGCACCTGGTGCCAGTCATCATGGAAGGACAGCAAAAAGGTGTTTTCACAAATGCCATTACGACTGATGAACTGGTGCACATTGTTATGGGAACATTCAAACTTCAAATGTTTAAATGGCGAACTGCCAATTTCCAATTCGAATTAATACGGGCCGGAGAAAATATGATACTTTCACTTCTTTCGCTGATTAAATCCAAACAAATATGAAACTACCTGGCCATCATACTGATGATAAGCATTACATATCAGATACTTATTGTCTGAAAAATACGAAATAAAATAGAATATCAAAAAAATTTATCCAATCATGTTAGTAAACATTCACAAACATAAAATTTTATTATTGCTGCTCGCGACCACATTAGTTGCCGGGAGCGCTCAAAGCCAGGTATTGACATTGCAACAGTGCATTGATACAGCCCTGGTACAAAACAAGAGCTTGCAAATAAGCCGAAACTCAAGAGAGATTGGCGGACAGAAGCACCAGGAAGCCCTGGCAAACCTGGTTCCCAAAGTAAATGTCAACGCCGACTACCGCTACTACGCCAACCTTCCTTACCAGTTTATGCCCTTATCGGCTTTCGGGGGGCCGGACGGGCAATTTAAAGAGGTGCAATTTGGTGTTCCGCATAACATCAATGCCAATTTGCAACTGACATTATCAGTGTATAATCCACTTGTCTATGGTGCCATCCAATCAACGAAGATCGGAACAGAAATCAGTGGATTACAGGTTCAGAAAACAACAGAACAGGTCTTTTTTGAAATATCCAATTTGTATTATAATGGACAGATACTGAATAGTCAGCGTACATTCATTGACAGCAACCTCACTAACAATAAAAAATTACTTAAAAACCTGCAATTGCTGAAAGAGCAATTGCTTGCAAAAGGCACTGATGTTAGCAAGGTCCAGTTGCAAATTGACCAGTTGACCAATCAGCGTGAAATAATAGCTAACAAATACGAACAGGTGCTCAATGCTTTGAAATTCACAATGGGCATCTCCGGGGATCGGTCCATCGGGATAGAACCTATTTCATTATCCCATCCCGAAAACAGGGGATATAAAAGCACTGCAACCATCGATATTCGTCTTTCGGAAACACAGTCGAGGTTGCTTGTCAGCGAACTCCGAACATTGAAGAATTCACGGCTTCCCTCCCTGTCGTTATATGGCTCCTATGGAACCTCCGGTTTTGGGTATGACAAACAACCCAACGAATTTTTAAAATTCCATACTGTAGGATATGCCGGACTTCAATTGACCTATCCCCTGTTCAACGGAACGATCACCCAGCGTAAAATCAATCAGAAGAAACTGGAAGTCAGGAACAGTGAGCTCCAGCAGAGTTTGATCACCGGGCAAACCAACATGCAGACAGACAATGCCAGACAGCAAAGAAGTGTCGCACAACATTCACTGGAAACCACCCTTTCACAGATTGCGCTGGCACAATCTGTTTACGGGCAAACGATTTTGCAACAGGCACAGGGCACAGCAGGTCTTCCGGATGTTCTGCTGGCTGACAATGCCTTGCGCGAAGCCCAGCAAAATTATCTGACTGCGGTAGTTGAGTATCTGAAGGCAGATCTGGAATTAAAGAAATTAACAGGCAACATTTTAAATAAATAAGCAATGAAAAAAGCACTTTATATCATCATACCAGTCATGCTGTTCGCCCTCGTCGTCATTCGTTTAATGACCAATAAAGAAACAGCCCGCAAACAAGTTTATACCTATAACAAAGAGGAAGCCGTCAATGTACAGGCCGACACCTTGCATTTGGAGGAAGTTGATGCTGATTATTCGTTTTCCGGCACCTTTGAACCAAACAAGGAAACAAAACTCAGCGCTGAAATCCAGGGGAAGATCAATGCAGTTTTTGTGGATGCAGGAAACAACGTAAAGAAAGGGCAGCCCTTATTACAACTGGATAACTCATTGCTAAACCTGCAACTTCAGTCAGTCGAGGTTCAAATTGAAGGACTGGAGGCTGATGTGAAGCGCTATACGATCCTCACAAAGGCTGATGCCGTTCAGGGGGTGCTCCTTGAGAAAGCTGAACTTGGTCTGAAATCTGCCCGGGTTCAAAAAAGCACTTTGATGGAGCAAATCAGTAAAACCACCATCACCGCGCCATTTGATGGGATCGTGACGGCAAAACTGACCGAGGTTGGGGCATTTGCAGCTCCGGGTATCCCGCTGCTTCAGATTACAGACATCGCTCAACTGAAATTTACGGTAACGGTTCCCGAAGCGGATCTAAACCTGTTCAATACCAATACCACGTATAATGTTGTGGTGGATGCTTTTCCTGAGGTCGTTCTTTCGGGAAAGGCAACCCTGATCGGAAGCAGGGCAAATGTTGCCAGCAGCTTCCCGGTGCAGTTCACCATTAACAACACCCCGGAATTAACCATCAAAGCCGGTATGTTTGGCAAAGTGATACTGGCAGAAAATAAAGGCGGTAAACGCATGGTCATACCGGCTTCTGCCATTGTCGGGTCATCTGTTCACCCGCAGCTTTACCTGGTTGAAAACGGGAAAGCCGTACTTAAAAATATTTCCGTCTCATCCCGGACAAAAAACAAAGTTGTGGTGAGCGCCGGATTATCAGAAGGCGATGTAATGATCACCGGAGGGTTTATCAACCTTTTCGACGGTGCCAATGTTAACGTTAAATAAATCGGTGAGCCATGAATATCACACAAATATCAATCAATCGTCCTTCGCTGATCATCGTGCTTTTCAGTGTACTGACCCTGGCCGGATTTATCGGTTATAAAAATTTGAGCTACGAGCTGATGCCCGATTTTAATCAGCCGGTTGTCGTAATTAAAACCATGTATCCCGGGGCGGAACCCCCGGAAGTTGAAACTTCAGTTTCGCGCAAAATAGAAGATGCACTCTCCAACCTCGAAGGAGTAGACTACCTGGTAACCAAGTCACTGCCCAATGCATCCATCATTATCGTTAACCTGAAGTACGGCACCGACCTGGGTAAAACCATGCAGGATGCCCAGCGCTACATCGATAACATCCGCAAAGATCTGCCCTCGGATATCCAGAGTCCCGTCATGAGCAAAGTCTCCCCCAATGATTTACCGGTTATGTCGGTTAGCGCTGCCAGTAATTTGCAGGGACCAGAATTTTATCAAAAAATGAAAGATGAATTCCTTCCGCAGATTCAGCAATTAAAGGGGGTGGCAGAAATCACCCTTTTGGGAGGTGAAGAGCGGGAGATTGAGGTAAAGGTCAACCAGGAAAAATTAAAATTATATAAAATCTCCCTTTCCCAGGTCACTGACGCCATTAACCGTTCCGGACTGGATTTACCTGCCGGGAAAGTTCAAACGACCACCGAAAATAATTCTGTCAGGTTAACCGGCAAATTCGCCACCATTGATGACATTAAAAATGTGCAGGTGGCCATGCCCGTTCCGGGAAGTCCTGTTTATGTGAAAGATGTGGCAACCGTTACGGATGGAATCAGGGAAATCACCTCCATCAGCCGGTATAATGGAAAGAACGGGATCGGGTTGCTCATTAAAAAACAAGGCGATGCCAATGCGGTTGACGTTTCAAGGCTGGTTCGGGCTAAATTCAAATCCATTGAAAAACAATATACCAATGCCGGAGTACAATTCGTGATTGCCGATGACAGCACCGATAAAACGATCGCGGCGGTCGACTCGGTTGTTTTTGATCTTTTTCTGGCGGTGATCCTGGTGTCACTGGTCATGCTGTTGTTTTTGAGAAGCTTCAGGAATTCGCTGATTGTTATGATTGCAATTCCAACCTCACTGGTAACTGCTTTTGCCGTGATGTGGATTTTGGGTTATACGCTCAACCTGATGACGCTGCTGGCCATGTCCCTGATCATAGGCATCCTGGTCGATGATGCCACGGTGGTACTGGAGAATATCCAGCGTCACCTGGATATGAAAAAGGAAAAACGTGCCGCTGCTTTGGATGGCCGGATGGAAATCGGATTTTCTGCATTGTCCATCACACTGGTAGATGTTGTCGTGTTCCTGCCCATTTTGTTCCTGCAGGTGTTTGTGGCCGACATGCTCAAACAATTTTCAATTGTGGTGGTCACTTCAACACTCACCAGCTTACTGGTTGGCTTTACCCTGACACCCTGGATGGCTTCCAGAATTGGTAAATCCGAGGACTTAAAACCCACCAACTTTTTCAATCGTTTTTTGCTTTGGTTTGAATCCAATCTTCAGAATTTCATCTCATGGTATGGTAAACAACTGGCATGGGTACTCTCGCATAAGCTCATCTTCGCAGGAATTGTGCTTTTACTGTTTGCATTTACCGGGGTGATGTTCAAACAAGGCATTATCGGCAAGGAACTCATTGCAACCGGCGACCAGGGTAAATTCCGGCTGAACCTTGAATTTGACAAATCAACCTCAGTTCAGCAGAACAACATCCTGTCGCGGCAAATTGAAGACTTCATGCTGCAGCAACCTGAAGTGTCGACGGTATTCAGTAACATCGGCGGGCCAGGTACCGGTATTGGCAGTTTGGGCGTTGGTGCATCCAACAAAACAGAATTTACCATCCAGTTAAAACCTGCAGGCGAACGAAACAACCGCCCAACGGAAGAGTTCATGAAGCAGTCCCGTGCAGCGCTTCAAAAGCAATTCCCGGGGATCAACTACTCCATGGCCGCACTGGGGTTGATTCCACGTACAGCCCCTATAGAATTGACCGTGAGTGGAAGTGATCCCGCCCTGGTCATGAAAACCGGCGCTGCATTAAAATCCGTAATCGAAAAAATTCCCGGGGCCGATAATGTCCGTTTATCGGTAGAGGAAGGGAGTCCGGAATATAAAATCATTCCTGACAAGGACAAACTGCAGCGCTTTGGATTAACGACGGCCTATGTGGGAATGAACATCAGAAGCGCCTTTACAGGCAACGACGATGCGACATTAACCGAAAACGGGACGGAATATCCTGTAAGAATCCGGCTGGATGATTTCAACCGTGAAAATTTTGAAGATGTCAACAGGCTGACCATTGTAAACCCAACGGGCATGCCCATTGAGGTAAAGCAATTTGCGGAAGTGGTTCAGGACAACTCCCCGTCTTTACTGGAAAGAAAAGACCGGCAACCGGCTGTGACACTGACGGCAGAGGCCCTGGGCAGGCCTTCGGGAACCGTGGCCGACGACGTGGTGGCCTGGCTTAAAAAGAATCCACTGCCGGCAGGCGTAGAGATGACATGGGGCAGTGACATTAAAAGACAGAATGATAGTTTCGGGGCACTCGGATCTGTTTTAATCATTTCCTTCCTGCTGATCTATCTGGTCCTGGTAGCCTTATACGATAGTTTCATCTACCCGTTTGTCGTGCTGTTCTCCATCCCGGTAGCAGTAATCGGTGCTTTTCTCGCATTGAACCTGACCATGAGCAACCTGAGCCTGTTTTCATTGCTCGGGCTGATCATGCTGATGGGGCTGGTGGCAAAAAATGCTATCCTGATCGTGGACTTTACCAACCAGTTGAAAGCGCAGGGTAAAAGTGTCATGGAAGCATTGATCATGGCAGGGAAAGAGCGCATGAGGCCCATTCTAATGACCACCCTTTCGATGGTGATCGGGATGTTGCCGATCGCGCTCGCAAAAGGAACCGCCAGTGAATGGAAAAACGGACTGGCATGGGTCATCATCGGCGGGTTGCTGTCGTCACTAATCCTCACGGTTTATCTTGTTCCGGTGGTATATTATATGGTGGATGGCTTGAAAGAGACATTCACAAAAAAGACAAGGTTTAATATATAATGTGGAAACGCTGCATTTAATAATATCAAAACGGTCGCCACAATCACATTAAAATCTTATACAATTAAAGTAAAATATCGTAATAGTTACATGTGTGGGTGTGTGTACATTTGTTTTCGAAGAATGCATTCTCACCTAACCTTTCTAAAACCATCTATTATGAAAACGAAAAAACAAGTAACCATCGGGCTGTTCCTGGTGATGGGCGTATCAATGATGGTACTGTCCCTGAGCGGATGCACAAAAGAAACAACTGCTGTTCCAACAGCAACAGACTCCCAGTACAAGGAAGCCATCCTGAACTACACCGTTGCAGACACCTCACTGACGGGGTGCACCTCCTGTATCGATTCATTGCCTTATGAAGCATTAAGCACCTCCGAATCGGAAGCCCTTATTTGGATGCGGGAAGAAGAGTTCCTTGCACATGATGTATATCTTACCCTGAGCCTGCTGTATACCAAACCAATCTTCAGAAACATCGCCCGCAGTGAGCAGAGGCATACTGATGCAATCAAGGCGCTCCTGGTTAAATACGCGCTGGTTGATCCGGCAGCAAACCATGTAACCGGCACTTTTACGAACCAGGATCTTCAGACTCTTTACAATTCACTGGTAGCTCTTGGCTCAGGTTCCTTGCTTAATGCGCTTGTGGTAGGTGCCACGATCGAAGATCTGGATATAAAAGACCTTGAAGAACAATTACTGACAATTGACAACCAGGACATTACCTGTGTTTTCAACAACCTTATGCGTGGCTCGCGAAATCATTTGCGTTCATTCTATGCAAATATTTTATTCACAGGCGGAACTTATACTCCGCAATACCTCACACAAGAAGAATTTGACGCGATCGTAAATTCTAACCATGAAACCGGCACTGGAAATTGCCGTTGTAACTAACTCGTAGTACTTGGAATACAAGTGTGCCGGGGAATATTGACTTCTCCGGCACACTTTTTTTACTGATGATGGGCAATCATACCATTTACTGTCTATTACAAAAAAGGAAAAATGAAAATTAAACTTACCCTTTTTTACCTGTTCAGCTTAAGCATGCTGGCCTCTGCCCGGGAACCAGCTCTCAAAGACACATTTGAGATAACCTTTCACGCCATGCAATTCCCGCATCATTATAAAAAGTGGGGTTTTCAGGTGTCTGCCGGACTCTCGATGGTCAAACCTCCGGAAGATCTGCTGGAAAGTGCCATTCAGGCACCATTGGCGAATGTTCACATGACATTCGGACTCCCGTGGAACCTCTCACTTGAATCGGACCTGACTACGATCATTGTTTCCAATCAACTAAGGGCGGGGCCAAGGATCAGCTTTTTATTCAGTGATTTTGGAATTAAGGGAGGATGGGACATTGCATATGTTTACGGCAGGTTAAAACAATCCGGTTTTATCACATCCCCGAACTTTATATCAGCTGGATATTATGAAAATCAGAAATTTTTATGTGATTGTTTCGCTGATGCTCATCATTGGCTGCAATAAAGAATCCCTGATGCCTGTCCCCTCTTTCGGAATCAACTCATTTCCTGAGGGAACACTGCCTGTGCCTCCTGTATCAAAACCGCTTATGGAAGGGATTTATCGGGCAACTGTCAATACAACGATATTTGGTGATACAATGGTTGTAAAATGGAACCGTTACGGTATACTGTTCACATGCAGGAATGGGAAACATTTTATAATGGATGCCGGTTACCTTGATTCGGTTATACTAATCCAGGGATACTGGAGGGATGGATACAGTGATGCAACCGGGTTATGCAACATGTCCATTTCAGGGCCAGAGGGTGGCAACGATCTTCTGGCGGGTAAGCCTTCAGCGAACATTATCATAAGAGGTACCTACGGAGCAAATAATGAAGCCCCCGACCAATCAATCACGCTGCAGTATATAGGACCTTTTTCTCAAAAAGTAAAAAGCAGTAATTTTTATATCCTGGGACACCGGGCCGGAGGACGGAATTCTGACCGGCTCCCCGTGTCGGAGAACAGCATTGCCATGGTTAAATTTACGGAAAGACTGGGTACTACAGGTATAGAAGTAGACCCCAGGATTAGCAGCGATGGTGTTGCTTTCATTTATCATGATCCGGATATTAACACCCGGCTCACGCAAAAAGGACTACTGGCCGGTGATGTAAGTGCATATACCTGGCTCCAGCTGTCGTCTTTTGTAAAGCTTATCCACGGAGAGAGAATTCCTTCGCTGGAGGAGGTTCTGACATTTGCCATTGACAGCACTGATTTACGCTTTGTCTATCTGGATATGAAAAGCGCAGATGCCGTACCTGTGGTTATCTCTGTTCAACAGCGTGCAATACAGCATGCAAAGGATAAAGGCAGGGATATTGTCATCCTGATGGGAATTCCGGATACTGATGTCCTGAATGCATTAATGGCCTGTCCTGACTACAAGAATGTTCCTTCCTTATGTGAACTTACGGTGGATGATGTCAGGATGCTGAACTCCAAAGTATGGGCACCCAGATGGACACTGGGGGTTCAGAACGGACTCGTTCAGCAGATGCATAATGAAGGACGATTGGCGGTATGCTGGACCATCGACAGTCCGAACTGGATTCGCAATTATCTGGACCAGGGTATTTTTGACGGGCTGGTTACCAATTTCCCCTATGTTGTCGCTTATCATCATTATATACAGGAGTAGTAATATGGGGCGTATAAAAGCAGTTATAACCATGGTGCTGGTTTCCCTTTCCGTGGTGGTTTATTCGCAGAAAAATGACAGTTTGAAGGTACGCCTTAATCACTATACGCTGACGATTGGTACCGGCTGGACCCACTACATCAATAACCTGGAGATGGGTGGTCAGAATCTTCAAAAAGATTATGCAGGAGTTTCCCTGAAATTTTTCTGGGAACCGGAACACCGGCTGAGTTTGGGACTGGAAACCGGGTATTATAAACTTTTCATGGCGAAAGGGCAGTTGACAGATAATACTACCGGTCAGGTTGACCGGTCAGTCATCCCCTTAATCTTCCTGATAAGGATGCGGATCATTGACAATGTGCATCTTGGCATTGGGACAGGCCTGGCTTTAATCATGAACAAAACTGTAGGGGGAAAACAAAAAGTTGTAACAGAAACAATCTCTCTTTCCAATTTTGAACTTTCCGGTGCTTATATCTATCCGTTAAGTAAGCATTGGCTTGTTGGAGGCGAGGTTAAATTGCTTTATTTTGGTAATACTGAAGATAATATGTATACCATCCAGGCAACTTGTGCTGTGAGGTTCTAAAATAATAATTTTTGATTAACAATAACGTAATAACCACGCGTTTTTGCGTATAAAACGCGATATTTATAATTCACGTGTTGTTTCGCAGTGATTTCGGCAGTTTGAATAATTTCCAATTTGGAAATAAACTGTTTCTTTTGATTTCATTTCCAGCCAAATAGCTTTTTCATCCTATCCGGTTCCTTTCTTTTCTTTTTCTGGTGCGCATATTGTTATGGTAATGCCAGAAGGCCCTCCCTTTGTGTATATCTTCTTATAAACGAAGGCTGCTTACAAAACGATTTCAAAAAACAGAAAAAGTGAAGATGCGCATCTTCCTCTATTTTTTATTGTATTTACTGTTCTGGTCTTGTCTTGTGGCAATACTGGCATTTGTCAATTACTACGAGGCATACAATAATTCACTGGAAATGGTAAAATCCAGCGCAGTCAACAGCTACAATAAGGATTTAATCTATCGGCGTTGGGCGACGATGCATGGAGGTGTTTATGTGCCTGTTACAGATAAAACTCCTCCCAATCCATGGCTTTCAAATTTGCCTGAAAGAGATATTTCGACTCCTTCCGGGAAAAAACTGACGTTGGTCAACCCTGCTTATATGACCCGCCAGGTGAATGAACTGGGAAATCAGCAGTTTGGGATGGAAGGTCATATCACGAGCCTTAACCCTTTGAAACCCGCCAACACACCCGATGATTGGGAAAGGAAAGCATTATTGGCTTTTGAGCAAGGTGTTTCCCAGTCGGCATCTATTGAAATGATAAGGGGGAAGGAATATTTTCGTTTCATGAAGCCATTTATCGTTGAGCAGGGATGTTTGAACTGTCATAGCAAACAAGGCTATAAGATCGGTGATATTCGTGGGGGGATAAGTGTTTCAGTTCCTTGGGAACCTGTCAAAAAACATTTGTTTTCTTACCTGCTGCTTATATTCTTTACCTATGGTGGAATCTGGATTATCGGAATTGCCGGTGCCTGGTTTATTATGAAAAGAATTCATGACCATCAGAAGAAACAAGCAAAGATGGAGGATTCAACAGGTAAAAGCGAACTATTGTACCGCAACCTGTTCGACAAGGCGAATGAAGGGCTCATCCTGCTGTCGATGGAGGGTAAATTAGTTGAGGTCAACAACTCCTTCGCCGAAATGCACGGTTATACTGTTGACGAGATGAAGAAAACCGACATTAAAGAACTGGATGTACTCAATGAAAAAACATTTAAAGGACGGGCTGAAGTTATGCAACGCTTAAATGCAGGGGAGACTGTCCGTTTTGAGGTCGAGCATTATCATAAAGACGGGCACCTTGTTACTTTAAGCGCCACGGTAAGTTTATTCGACATTGGTGGTCGGCCGTTCTACCTGGCTTTTCATCAGGACATCTCAGAACGCAGGGTAGCGCAGGAAGTGCTGCAATCAAACGAAAAGAGATACCGGACAACGCTTGAAAGTATCAGTGACGCTTTTTTTTCACTCGACAACGAATTGAGATTTACTTACTTTAACAAACAGGCAGAAGAACTTCTGCTGAAAAAAACCAGTGATGTTCTGGGGAAGCAGATATTCACTGAAGTATTTGAAGAGGCGAAAGGAAGCATGTTTGAAGAAAAATACGTGCATGCTCTTGCCGATAAGGAAATATCCACGTTTGAGACATTTTTTGGAATAGAACCCTATATTAACTGGTACGATGTAAGAGTTTATCCTGGAGCGGAGGGAATTTCGGTGTTTTTTACGGTCATAACTGAAAAGAAAAAGTCGGATTTAGCGCTGCGTTTAATCCTGTCGAAATACCAAACCCTGTTCGATTTGTTTCCGGCAGGGATATCGATATCTGACTCCCAGGGACAAATTATTGAAACAAACAGCATCGCCCAACACATGCTTGGCCTCGCTCCCGAACTGCAGAAACAGAGGAAGATAGATGGTGTAGAATGGCAGATTGTCAGGCCCGATGGGTCCCCGATGCCGGCATCGGAGTATGCCAGCGTTCGTGCGCTCGATGAAAAATGCCAGGTTGAAAATGTGGAAATGGGTATTCTCAGGGGAGAGGATCAGGTAACCTGGATCAACGTTTCAGCTACACCCATTCCGATTGAAGGATATGGTGTGGCCATTGTATATAACGACATTACTGCCAGAAAGGAGGCTGACAAGAAAATCAGGCTCCTGAATGAGACCCTTGAACAACGTGTTACTGAAAGGACAAATCAACTTGTCGTCATGAACAAGGAACTCGAATTTCATTTAAGTGAATTAGAACAGTTTTCTTATGTTTCCAACCATGATCTTCAGGAACCGTTGCGCACACTTACTCAATTTACACAGCTTTTTAATGAAAAATATACAGGCACACTTGATGAAGAAGGAGAAAAATACATTGAATTCATCAGCAGGTCGGCAGTCAGGATGAACTCGCTGGTAAAGGACCTGTTTGATTATTCATTATTGGGTAAAGAGAGTGCAAAGGCCCTTGTTGATTGCAATAAAATCGTCGAACTGGTTCTGAATGATCTGGATGATTCCATCAAAGGAAGTAGTGCAAGATTAACAGTTCAGGAACTGCCATCCATAAATGGATATGAAACAGAGTTGAGACTGCTGTTCCAAAACCTGATAGCAAATGCAATCAAGTACCAAAAACCGGACATGGTTCCCGAAATAAATATTTCAGCCGGAAATCATGGCAGTGAATGGCTCTTTTCCATCAAAGACAATGGCATTGGAATTGATGAAAAATACCATGAAAAGATTTTCATCATTTTCCAGCGGTTGCATAACCGCAGTGTGTATCATGGAACCGGTATCGGCCTGGCACATTGCAAGAAAATAGTGGGATTGCATGGTGGTAAGATCTGGGTAGAATCCACGTCCGGGGCAGGCAGTACCTTTAGGTTTACAATTCCCAAAGGATAGTATAAAAAACAGTCACAATAATCAGTCTTCGCCGGAGAAATTTTATATTTTTCCGCCAATAGTCGCCATCCTTCGACAGATTTCTTTACATGATCAATGATCTTACTTGCTTTTTGATCAGCAAGGCGGAAATATGATGCGACTTGCATTGCAAGCCCCAAGTCCAGGGCATTATCACTTTCCGAAATATTCAGTTTTAAGCCAGTACCTGCTGGTACCGGGTTAATATCATACGCAGGTGATAATATCCAACCACGCTCAGTCAGCAGAAAGCCATGATTTCTCAGGTGATCGTCAGTTTTTTTTACGCAAATGCTGAACACGATCCTCCTCCATATTTCTTCCAGATCTTTTTTAACCTCCGCTCCGCTCTGGATCAGGAATTCTGCTAATTCCAGATAACTTAATTGATCCTGTCAATAATTATAAGTTTGCCCTCTGTGGGTTCCTTAAAAGCATTAGATTTTTCTAAGAGGTCCTGCATGAAATTCATACTGCCAACCAGGGTTTCTGAAAATCTATGTGCTTTGTCAAGCATCCTGATATATGATTCAGGCTGTTTCTCCCTTGATAGTTTTCTCAAGGTTAATAAGTAATCTTCTCTGAAAACAGCCGGGATAATTATCCTTGTTTGATTCTTTGTCACAAATTCAGCATTCATCATGATCCTTGAAATTCGTCCATTCCCATCCAAAAATGGATGTACTTCGCTTATCATAAACATCATAAAAGCAGCTTTAGCAAATGGATGCACCAATGCCTGGTAATAATCAAAACCTTTAACCAATGTGCCCATAACAAGCGTGTAATCAACAAAATTAGTTTCTCCTGCCCGGTTGTTTCTCTCTTTAAATTGGCCGGGATTTTTAGACGTCCTTGCAGCCAATAGTATTTTATGCCGATACTGTAAAATCCTAATTAATTCATCTGCGGAACCAGGGATAGTTTTCATTTCCTCCTGGTTACTGACAAGACTATAAGTTCCCAGGATATCGTGCGAATCCTCATCCCGTGTGGGTAAAGGAGTCCCTGGCTCAATAATTTTCTTTGCCTCTTCAATTTCAAAAATGGTCCCTTCTATGTAATTTGAAAAATACGCTTCAAAAAACGAGAAATTTTTAAATGATTGATTTTCCTTGTTACGTTCCGGTCGATTGGCAAACTCTTCCTGCTTTAATTGAACAAAGAGTTTTTCAAATAATTCAATACGCTCAGAATCATAAGGGGAGCCCAGGACCCTGGCAATTGCCATGGGGGAGGATAATATTTTAATCGAACGGGTGTTCATCATTGCACCTACCAGCTTATTTAGCTTCTCAAATTCCCTGTTCAGTTCAAGTTCTTTTGCAATCGATCTTGCTTTGTCACGCAACTCATTTAATCCTGTCTCACCATGAATATTTAAAACATGTTCAAGCTTATTTTCAATTTGCGGCAAGGTCAAAGTTTTCGAATCTGGTCCTGGTTTTCTTGCGGGCTGCAGGTTTTCAAGAACAGCTCTTTCCAATTGTGAATGGTAAAGGTTACCTACAAACTGTATATCTCCTTTAATTGGCCCGGTTCCTTCCAGAAAATGAATTGTCAATCCAGGTAATTGGATGTTTTTGGTATACGTATAAGTTAAAAAGATATTTCCCGTAATTGTTGGCTGGAATTCTATTGCAGACCGGTGACTTAGTATAGCCCCTGGATATAAATTTCCAAGAATATTGAAAATGTTTCTTCTGATTATTGTCTCTGGCTGATCATTGAAATTCCCGGAATATATCCTGGGCGCAATTTTCCTGATCAGTTTCTTTTCAAATAACTTTGATATAACCTTGCTCCGGGCTCGATCACTTGAAGAAAAAATAACCTCTTGAAGATGTATAGGTGAAATATTTTCCATTAACTCAGTTGTTTTTACAAAAATAGGTAAATATTTTCCACTAAACACCAGATTCTCGATATTTATTTCCATTAATGAAGATTCAAAAAATGCGGATTATTTTCCACTAAACTTTAAATTAAAAAGTAAAAGGGGGAATATATTCCATTAAAAGGCAGCTTAGGGGGAATATATTCCACTAAGAGCGGTTTTACTTGAGAATCCTATGGTTATGTTACAGGAGAAATTTGGGGCCCCATTTGGCTACCTGAAATGAAAAGTACCCCGGGCGGGGTGTGCACTCCGTATAGTGCAATTTCACCTTGAAGTCTGCTAATTGCACTTTTATTTACGGCGGACCCGTCGCTGTAATTTTTTCTTTGATAATTCTGGCCAATCCTTAACTATTTAACCAAATCTACTGCTAATATAAAAATAAGCAGTACTTTTGGTTAAACTGTTCACCAAATGGACAAGCAACTTCTTGAGCGTTTTAATAAAAATGAAGGTTTTCTTCGCACGGCAGACTCATTGACTGCCACTGAAAAATATCATCTTCGGCGACTTATCAGGGAAGGGGTTGTCAACCGGGTGAAACGGGGATTTTATCGGCTGAATGATTCTCCCAGGGTTTTCCATGAGTCAGAAGTCGCCAAAATGATACCAAACGGAATATTCTGTATGTTCACTGCATGGTCTTATTACGAGCTATCTACCCATGTTCCGGGAGAATATCATGTGGCCATTCCGAAAACCCTTAAAACTGTTCTTCCGGATTATCCCCCCGTAAAACTTTATTATTGGGTTACAGAGACATTTGATATCGGGAAAACAGCGGCAGAAATTAATGGTTCATTGGTTAATATTTACGACCTTGAAAGATCAGTTTGTGATGCTGTTAAATTTCGCAACAAAATTGGCAACGATACTGTGAGCGAAATTCTTCATAACTATATCCACCGGAAAGATAAGAATCTCGACAAGCTGATGAAATATGCTGACAGACTTCGGATTTCAAATTCCTTGAACCAAATGCTCCAGATAATTCTATGACCGATACCCAGACAGTGGGCTTTTCTTGTTTTTAGGGTAAACGGTATTTTATCTGTAAATTTGCATAATATATCAACTGAACATGGCAACACCACGGTCGAAAAAGAAAGCTAATCTGGTACCTGATGATAAACCAGTTGTGGAATTGGTAACAGAACCCTATAAACCCAAGAGTAATGGGAAAAAATCCTTCCGTGGAGATTACAGACAAACAGCCATCTTAATAAAAATAGGAAAGGAGGGAGTGCTCAATGCCATCAGGGAGTCAAAGGCACTAGGATTGGAGATTACTTATATGGAAAAGGGGGTTATTGTCAAGGAAGATGCAAATGGGGTGAAAGTGAGAATTTCAGGGCCCCCAACCAATAGAAAAAAAGCACAGGGAAAGGGAAGTCATATTCCAAAAGGTACAATCTTGCATGTACGATAAAACTCGGCTCAGGGTGTTTGCCGGCCCAAACGGTTCGGGTAAAACGACTTTGTTCAAAGCATTTACAAAGCGCTACGATCCTGGATATTTTATTAATGCTGATGAATACGAACAGCAATTGACCAGTGGTTCCGGGATTATTTATTGCCACATTACACAATCTAAATCTCTTAATTCCCGGCGACCTCATCTGTTTGTTATACTTCAAACCGGATAGATCACTTTCCTCTACTGTCGTTCCATGCCATACCAACCGCATAATTATCAGAACCAAACAACCTGCCGGATATTCCTCGACACAAAAATGAGGATCATCAAATATAAAATGAGGTGCTTTCCCCTCCAGTTTTCCACCTACTTACCCGATTAATTTAGCGACCGCACATTACCGATGCGCTTTTCTACATGTATTCATTACCGAGTTCAGGTATTAATTATCTGCTCGGACGAAATCCCCTTCTAAACAGCCCAAACAGCAATAGAGAGCCTTGGAAACAAGGCTCTTTTTTATGGCTACAATTTCGCTTTTTCTTTGATGGCGCAGGGCAATGCGCATTATGCCGATATCGGCATAACGCACATAGTGTCGGCCACCCAAAACGATTGAACAGATTTGAGGCATTTCATAACAAGTTTGGCGACGAACTATATTCCA
>CAYHGE010000074.1:8822-17840 GCA_964355945.1 uncultured Draconibacterium sp. | reverse complement strand
GGAGAATATCGGATTCGGAATTCGATTTGCCCTTTTTCATGGTGTTTCTTCTTATATATATATCCCAGACATCTGTTGTGCTATAGGCACAACCCTATTGCCCGTTGACCATTGCTTAATGCCTGTTAACATTGGTTTCCCGGATAAAACATTGAATTACCCTGGTGTTGGCTACAAGATAGACATTGCTGACGAATTCAACATTGATCTTTCTCCCGTCAGCAGTTTCAAGCGGCAAATTTTCATACCGAACGATCTCCTTCCACTGCAATTCTGAAAATTTAGCTTTATTGGCGACGGCGTCTTTCAGAAAACCTATTTCCCAGATTGCCTTTTCAATAAATTGTTCTTTTGAATATCCGAGGAGTTCCACAAGAAACGGATTCGCATCTACAATTTTACCGGTTTCCGCATCGAGGATCATGATCCCGTCTTTTGCCGCCTCAAAGAGCCTGCGATAGCGGGCTTCTGAAATGGCCAGCAACATTTCCGACCGCATGACTGTGGTAATATTACTGAACGTAATCACCAGCCCGTCGATATGGTCGTCAAGTGTGCGGTAAGGCATGATCCTTACAGTAAACCATCTCTCATCGTTGGTTGTAATTACTCTTTCGACAGTCGACAGGGTTTTGAGTACCTGATGGCAATGATCTCCTATTTCAGTGTATTGCAAATTGGTAACCTGATCGGTAAACGGCCTTCCGACATCTGCGGGCCGAAGCTTCATAATATTGGTTACCGAATCGGTGTACCGGCGGATATTCAGCTCCTTATCAAGGAACAGGGTGGCAATTTCAGTGCTGTTAAGCAGGTTTTCCATGTCATTGTTTGCATGCAGAAAATCATTGATTTTGCTTTGAAGTTCGACATTCACTGTTTGCAACTCTTCGTTCAGGCTCTGCACCTCTTCCTTGGAGGTGGTGAGTTCCTCGTTGGTTGACTGCAGTTCCTCGTTGGTTGACTGCAGCTCCTCGCTGATCGATTTAAGCTCTTCCTGTGAGGTTTGCATCTCTTCGCGAATGCCGCGCATATCTTCGTAACTTCGCTGGAGTTCATTTTCCAGCTCCTTATGCCTTTTTCCTAAAAATTGCTTTCCTGTTTTTGAATTAACCGGGTCAGGCTGAGGAAAAACAGCTACCTCTGCAAACACGACAATGAGCATGTTTCTGGCTGAAGAAATGCTCTCAATTCGCTGAACAGTTACATCAACAAATTGAGTCCCTCCATTGGCTCCGACTTTGATTTTGGGAAGGATAACCGGATCAAAGTTCTGCACTGCTTTCCGGAAAGCACCCGGCAAAACCTCACGCAATCCTTCACGTGCCATGTCAAATATATTCATGTTGGTAGTGCCTGCGGCCGGTTCAAGGTATCTGCCAGTGCGCCCTGTGATATAAAAGATTTCACCTTTGTCATTTACAAGCACACTGGCTGGTGTAAACCGCTGCAGCATGATCTGTTCGGCAATGACCTGAATATTTTCCACTGATTTAGGGATGCTCTTTGTTTCGGATATTTCCCGTTTATTGCGAATAAATGCGCTTGGGAAATCGAGCAGTTCTGTTGGATTGGGTTTTCCGATGCGCATATAAATTTTCAACCCGGAGGCAAGTTCTACAAACCCTTCTTTTGCGGATCCCAGGGTTTCAGAAGTGCCAAGAACCATAATCCCTCCTGAATTAAGACTATAGTTAAACAATGACATCAATTTTTTCTGCAATTCGGGCTCCATGTATATCAGCATGTTGCGGCACGTAAGTATGTCGAGTTTGGTAAACGGCGGATCTTTGATCACGTTCTGGGGAGCAAACACAACCATCTCCCGTATGGTGGCATTCAGGCGGTAACCCTGCGCCTCACTGACAAAAAAACGTTTGATCCGGTCGGGTGACACATCGCCTTTAATGCTGGCAGGGTAGGTGCCTTTGCGGGCTTTTTCAATGGCATCGAGATCCAGATCGGTGGCAAATATCTGCAATGAGAGGTTTTTGTGCTTTTTAAGCTTCTCCTGTACTTCTTTGAATACAATGGCCAGAGAATAGGCCTCTTCACCTGTTGAACAGCCGGCAACCCAGGCGCGCAGCACATATCCGTTTGATAATTCATTCATCAGGGCAGGAAGGATGTCTTCTTTAAGTTTGGCCCATACGGCTGAATCCCGGAAAAAGCTGGTAACACCGATCAGCAATTCTTTGAACAGGATATCAACTTCATTGGGATTTTCCTGCAAAAACCGGACATACGCATTGATTTTTTCAATCTGGTGAACTTCCTTTCGCCTTTCGATGCGGCGAAACAGGGTATTTTTCTTATACATCGAAAAGTCGTGGCCTGTTTGATCCCGCAACAGGTTGATAATTTTGTCGAGGTTGCCTTTGTATTTATCATCCATTTCCGGTTCAAATTTCAAGATTGGAATGAATTTCAGGAAAGAGATCAGTTTCCCGGGCAACTCATCTGCCGGTGCGATGATATCAGCAATAACCGCTTCGCTGGCGTTGCGGGGCATTCCATCAAATTTTGCAGAGGCTGGAGTCTGAAGAAGCACGATCCCGTTTTGTTCTTTGATGGCTTTCAGTCCCAGGCTCCCATCTGAGCCCATGCCTGAAAGTATGATCCCGATGCTTTTATCCTTTCTGTCGTCGGCCAGGGAACGAAAGAAAATATCGACCGGTAAACGCAATCCGCGGGATTCGACCGGCTCGGACAAGTGCAGGGTACCATTGAGTATCGACATACTCTTGTTGGAAGGGATTACATACACACAATATGGTTTTACCTTAAGACCTTCACTTACCTGAAACACCTTCATGGGGGTGATTCGTTGCAGCAGTTCGGGCAAAATTCCAACATGATTCGGGTCGAGGTGCTGGATCACCACAAAAGCCATCCCATTGTCTTTCGGCATGTTGGTAAAAAACTGTTCCAATGCTTCGAGCCCGCCCGCCGAGGCACCGATGCCTACGATGGGAAACTGAATGCGATCGTTCTTTGCGGGTGTAGTAACTTTGCGGGTTGTGGCGGATGATGGTTTCCTGGCGCTCATGGGAAAGATATTTTTTGATCTGCCTTGGTTTTATACCAAGCTAATAATGAGTAAAGATATACAATAAACAAGAACTGGTTGAATAATATTTAATTTTTTAAAACACCTGCTGATTACCCAACAAAGCTATATCCGGGCTTGAAAAGCAGGTCAATCCAACTCCGGCAGATCATCCTGTTTCTATTTTAATTTAATCTAAACAAGTCAGTTGGCTCTTTTTATCGTACCTTTGTGAAAAACACTGAAAAGCAACCAAATGAATTCAGAACTCACTCAGCCTGAAGTTTCAAACAACTCCTGGGTAAAAATCGTATCAAAATATAACCGCCCGGATTCCTTTAAAAGCTGGGGTCAATTATCCCTTAACATGCTCCTTTACGCCCTGGCCTGGTTTTTAATGTATGAAAGTCTGGCCATTTCATGGTGGATCACGCTTGCATTATCATTTCCTGCTGCAGGTATGCTTGTTCGTTTATTCATCATTTACCACGATTGCGGGCATGGCTCCTATTTCAAATCAGGAAAAATGAATGATCTGGTCGGGGTGTTTATCGGCATCCTGACCTTCACGCCATATTACAGCTGGTCGCATGAGCATTACATCCATCACGAAACGGCCGGAAACCTTGATAAGCGCGACATCGGAGATGTTTGGACCATGACTGTTGAGGAGTACCAGGCGAGTTCGAAATGGACCAGGATCAAGTACCGGTTTTATCGCAATCCGATCACCATGTTCGGAATCGGGGCCTTCCTGGTTTTTGTGATTGTTAACCGGTTTACACGGAAAACCATGGATAAAAAAGGAAAGATGGGAGTCTATGTTACCAACGCCGGGCTGCTGCTATTTGCCGCATCCATGAGCATGCTGATCGGCTTCAAAGCATTTATCCTGATACAGTTGCCGATTATTTCCGTAGCTGGCATCATGGGTTTCTGGCTTTTCTATGTGCAGCATCAGTTCAACCCCATCTATTGGGCACGTTCAGATAGCTGGGATTACAAAAGAATGGCACTGGAAGGCAGTTCCTACTATAAACTACCACGGATTCTCCGGTTCTTTTCCGGGAACATCGGGTTCCATCACATCCATCACCTCAGTCCGATGATCCCCAATTACAAATTGGCCAGGTGCCATCGTGAGAACGATCTTTTTCGTGAGATAAAACCACTGACATTCCTTGCAAGTTTCAAAACCCTCACTTTCAGGTTATACGATGAGAAGGAGCAGCAAATGGTCAGTTTCAGAAATATGCAGTAATTTGTAACAACTCAACAAGATTGCTACTTGATTATCACAAGTTTCTTTACTGTCAGGCCAGCATCTGTTTTCACAATGATGTTGTATGTGCCTGGTGCAGCTGAAGAAAGGTCTATCTGGTAATCCTTCTCCCCTTTGCACATTTTATTCAGGACGACTCTGCCGTTGATATCCTGTACGCAAACATCCATGGAGCGACCATTATTATGACCGGGAAGAATCTGAAAGATTCCTTTTGTCGGGTTCGGAAAGATCCGAATGTCATGATTGAAAGACTCATCCATTCCGATGCTTGACTTAGCCTGTACAACAGACACTGTCTGTGCCGGGAGACCGGCTACCGTTACGTCAATGGAGGCGGTACGGGGCTGATCAGCCGTATTTTGCAGGTAATCCGCCACAATGGTACCATTCCCTGAACCCGACTGGGTCAGGATACACCAGGAGGCATTGCCGGTTACTGTCCAACTTGCATTGGACGAAACTGAAAATGCGGTGCTTCCTGCCACAGCAGAAACATTCTGAATTAATGGGGTAACCGAAAGAGCTGGAGCTGAGCCTGCCTGGGCAACCACTACCGTAACTGAGGCAACTCCCGGGGCCGTAACTGTAATGGTGCAGGATCTCAAAGCCACAGAAACATTCTCTTCTGATGTTGCCACAATGGTTCCATTGTTTAAACCGGAAGGGGTAACTGCACACCAGGAAGCATCATCGCTGACAGTCCATGTTGTGTTCGAGGTAACATCAAACTGAGCATTTCCAGCTGTGGATGACAGGTTTCGGATTGGCGGTGTAACAGTGAGTATCGCTGCCGCACCATCCTGGGTAACTGTAACTACCTGTGATCCTGCGCCTGTTCCAGCTACTGTCAGGTGGGCAATACGTGACCCGACTGATAAATTCTCGCCATAAACTGCAAAAATGGTGTCATTACCATTGCCTGAAGCTGTTGCGGTGCACCATGTTGCATCACTTTCAACAGTCCAGTTTGTATTTGATGAAACGATAAACCGGGTGTCACCCGTCGTGGATGATACGACCTGATCCGGAGGTGTAACTGCAATAAATGGAGCTGCCTGTGTTGTAAACTTTATCTTCATTCCATTGGCAGTACCGCCTGAACTGACTGCAACAAGTTTGAAAAAATAGTTTGTATCGCTTAAAAGACCAGTAAGATCGGCACTAACATTGACGGCTAAAGTTCCGGCGCCGGCTGAAAATGTGGGTGTTGACTGGTTCATGGTAATCGGGGTATGTCCATACTCAAAATGGTAATCGGTGGCCAGCCCGTTTGGATTAACCGAACCATTGAGTGTTGCAGATGTTGCGGTTACCGAGGCCGCTGCAAGTGTGGTGGCTACAGGGGCAAAGTTGTATTTGAAGGAAGCAATTCTTGTTTTACGGCTGCCACCACTTCCAATATATTCTGTTGTAAACCAGAATGTTTTATCATCAGAAGGATCAACAGACACCTGGGCATAGTCACCCCAGCGATTGGCACCTGTTTGCGAGTTGGTACCCGGAAAGATGGTATCCTCCACAATATCCAGTATTCCTGTGGCGCTGGCATAAGCAGCAGAAGATTGCCCGCAATAGAAGATACTCGGATACATCGAAGTGCTTGATATCGAATACCCCAGGCCGATCTCATTAAAGCCATTGAGCATGATGCTGCCCATCCAGCGGCTGTGGATATCAGGGGCATACGTACCCTGTTGTCTGACTTCCCAGTTTCCAGTGCTTTTGCGCAACTCATACCAACGGATGCCAGCATGTCGAACACCGTCAACATTGACAGTCTGGCAACATACGATGGTTTGATAGGAACCAAAATTACGATATTGAGGTACATTCATAATTACCTGTGGAATTCCATCAACGCGCTGACTAACACCTTTTTGTTCGATATTGTTCCAGTTATTTCCGAAATCACTGCTGAAGGGCTGCACTTCCAGCTGTTGAGTGCGCAGGAAGGTAGAAGATGACGGAGTTGTCCAGTTAACATTTAATTCATAAAGCCAAAGCTGGTCGGTACCGCCACCGAGTGCATCGTCGTTGAAAGCAATATACATGCCGGGGGTTCCGGACGGGGCAAAGGTGCCGTCATTGTCAATAGGGGGAACACACATAAAGCCGTCCACCGAAGTTGGCCGCCAGGGGTTGCTGAAGCCAATGGCCTGTGCCGGAGCACCGGTAAGCATCGCATCGCGTTGAAATACATAGGTATCAGTACTGCCTCCATTGTTGTCGCCCATGTAATAACCATCACGCCAAATGCTGAATTTAGGATAATCTGGCATGGAAGCTACCGGAAATGAGTATTGATGCCAGGTTCCGGTAGGATCGTTGGTGGTTGAAACCGCAAAGAGGATGTAGTTGGTACCCGACATCGGGACTGAGAATTCAGTGACTACCCACCGGTCGGCCTGTTCATCATATAAAATAATCGGATCTCCGTCGTTGCGGTTGGCACCGGGAACATTCCCAAACAACAGGTTCATGTTGGTGGGCCCTGCAACCAGTGCTCCGGTTTTATCATAAATAGCATAAACAGTATTGATTGTCTGCATAAAATGGTTCGGACCTGCAGTGCCATTGCAATCGGGGGGATAATATGGTGATGTCTGACCATCAAAATTGACAACAGGGCCTGAGTTACCGGTTACACTCCCCATCATCTTCTGCCAGGCCGGGTCGGCACCCTTGGGCAATGCTGTTGCTGCGAAGGGAAAAATACGATTTTTCAGGTCCTTATTCAACGTACGGGTAAGTCCTTTCAATTCCAGTTGATGGAACTCCTCGGCTGTCATTGCAGGAATATCACGTAATGGCCTGCTCAACCCGTAATAGGTTCCTGAAGCGACTTCCCTGGGACTAACAGGCTGGTTTTGTGCAGTCAGCACAAAAACTGATAAAGTTAAAATGGCAGTGAAAAGTAAGTTCTTTGGCATGTTTCTGATTTTTGGTTTGGTTCTGCAAATTTAGTAAAAAACTTTCATGTTATGGTCCTAACCTATAGTACCCGGTTGAAACTGGCAGCTTTGCATCCCCGTCCGCCCATCCGCCCGTCCGACTGTCCGCCTGTCTATTTGTATTTTGTCCGGATAATAATTACTTTTGCCGCTCAAAATTAAAACTGTCGATATGAAAATCGTAAATGAATTCAAGGAATTTGCCATGCGGGGCAATGTGATCGACCTCGCAGTTGGTGTAATTATCGGGGCAGCTTTTGGGAAAGTGGTCGGGTCACTGGTTAATGATGTGATCATGCCACCGATCGGGGTACTTGTAGGCGGGATGGACTTTAAAAGCCTGGCTTTCACAATTCGGGAAGCAGTCATGGATCCGGCAACCGGTAAAGTTGCTAAAGATGCTGTCACCATAAAATATGGTAATTTCATACAGACGTTGGTTGATTTCACGATTGTGGCTTTCGCGATTTTCATGATGGTCAAAGCGGTCATGAATCTCAGCCGGAAGAAGAAAGAAGAGGCTCCGCCACCCCCACCTGCCCCTACCATGGATCAGGAGTTGCTGATGGAGATCAGGGACCTTTTGAAGAAATAGTTCAAAATGCAAAATGCAAATTCAAAATTCAAAATAGATGAAAAAATTGACTTTATTACTGGCAGGTATGCTGCTTTCGGGAGGGGTTTTTGCCCAGGAAATTCATAAGATTGCTAAGGCAAAAGCTGATGTTCTGTCTGAGGTTCCGGCAGATACATCTTCAAAGCACTGGCTTATTCAGGGAAACGGTTCACTCCAGTTTACCCAGGCTTCCTTCACAAATTGGTCGGCAGGCGGGCAAAACTCACTAGGTCTTGTCGGATGGGTGAATTTCAAAGCCAATTACAGAAATGGCAAACATGTCTGGGGTAACAACATTGATCTGGGTTATGGTTTCAACATCCTGGGAAAAGGCAGTGATGCTCAGTATAACAAAACCAATGATAAGATTGAGGTTACAACTGCATATGGCTATGAGCTTCACAGCAATAAAAAATGGTACCTTACGGCACTTGCCAATTTCCGGAGCCAGTTCTCAGCCGGTTACAACTATCCGGATGACAGCACAGAGGTCTCAACATTCATGTCGCCGGGATACCTTGTTGCAGGTCTTGGGGTAACCTATGCCCCTGTGAAATGGTTTTATCTGTATGTTTCACCCTTCTCCGGACGATTTACCTTTGTTACCGACCAGAAACTCGCCGATTCAGGTGCTTTTGGTGTTGAACGGGGCACATGGGTAAACGACTCCACTTACCACCATTCAAAAAACTGGCGGGGTGAGTTTGGCCCTTATCTCCGCGCTGACCTGAATGCAAATCTTGCAAAGAACATCAACCTCACCTCCTCACTCGAACTATTCACTGATTACCTCAATCAATTTGGTAATATCGATGTGAACTGGAGCATACTCCTCAGCCTTAAAGTAAACAAATGGCTTGCTGCATCTATTCAGACCCAGCTGATCTACGACGATGATGTCATGATCGTAACCGACAAGGCCAACCAGCCGGAGGGAGGTCCACGAACGCAGTTCAAAGAGTTGATCGGCGTTGGTTTGACCTACAAATTCAAATAGGAAAAATCGACCCAAATGGTTTAATAAAATGAGGTTGTCTCAAAAGCATTTTTGAGACAACCTCATTTTTTATTGATATATTCTGTATTTTTGTGACAAAAGAAATCTAACATGGCACAT
>CAYHGE010000074.1:0-8722 GCA_964355945.1 uncultured Draconibacterium sp. | reverse complement strand
TTTTTTATTGATATATTCTGTATTTTTGTGACAAAAGAAATCTAACATGGCACATCATTCCGAACACACCGAACATTTAACCCATGAGGAGCTCAAGTTCAGGGAACACACTGAAAGGGCCGGGAATTTTATTAAAATCGATCTCTTCCGTTCAGCCCGTGAAGAATATAAGGCAGCCTTGCAATATAAATCCGGGGATTCAACCTGCATCCGTCAGATTGACGTCATGAATGCCAATATTGCCCGTGACCGGAAAACTGTGCTGGTGGTTGCACCACTGGTTATTATACTGATTGTTGCAGTAGCATTGCTGGTGTAATATTTTAACAACCACTGAGGCACTAAGAACACTTAGACACACTAAGATTTAAACGAATTGATTTTTATTTCAGAACCCTTAGTGAAACTAAGTGTTCTTAGTGCCTCAGTGGTTTTCCTTTTTTAACGGTGGGAAAAAAATGAAAGAAAAGAAGATAAAACCAATAGCCCTGGTTGGGAACGACCCCTGGCTTGAACCGGTCGAGGAAGAAATCACAGCACGCTATGACCGATACCGGCATACGCTTCAGGAAATTGAACAAAACTGGAAAAGCCTGAGCGAATTTGCAAATGCTTACCAGTTTTATGGATTTCACTATGACCGTACTCAAAAGGGATGGTATTACCGCGAATGGGCGCCCAAAGCTCAGGATCTCTATCTTTTCGGAGATTTCAACAACTGGCAACGCTATTCCCACCGTCTTACCCCGAATAAATATGGTCAATGGGAAATTTTCCTTCCTGATGAAGAGTACAAGGACCGGTTAACACACCAAAGCCGGGTAAAGGTGATGGTTCATTCCGATGCAGGCTGGCATGAAAAGATCCCTGCATATATCAGGCGTGTGGTACAGGATGTTGCGACACTGGGGTTTTCAGGTCAGCATTGGGCTCCCCCCCACCCTTTCGATTGGTCGGATGACCATTTCGATCTTAACCAACTCAACGAACTGCTCATTTACGAATGTCATGTAGGCATGGCACAGGAGCAGGAATCTGTCGGCACATTTGCTGAATTCGCCGATTATCTCATCCCATACATTAAAAACTCCGGGTATAATACCATCCAGTTAATGGCTGTTGCTGAACATCCTTATTATGGTTCATTTGGCTATCATGTCACCAATTTTTTCGCTGTCTCCTCACGTTTTGGAACACCGGAAGAGCTGAAGTACCTTATTAAAAAAGCACATGAACAGGGCATTGCCGTGCTGATGGATGTAGTTCACTCCCATTCGGCAAAGAATACCATGGAGGGACTCAACCAGTTTGACGGATCGGAAGATCAGTATTTCCACCCTGGCGACCGGGGAAACCATCCTCACTGGGATTCAAAGTGTTTCAATTATGGCAAACGGGAAGTGTTGCAGTTCCTGCTGTCCAACATCAAATTCTGGCTTAAGGAGTTTCATTTTGACGGTTTCCGTTTTGATGGGGTTACCTCCATGATGTATTTTGACCACGGATACCGGGAAGTCTGGGACCGTGATGGTTATTTTAAAGATGGCGTTGAATGGGATGCATTAATTTACATGCAACTTGCCAACACCCTTATCCACAAGGTCAAGCCTCATTCCGTCACGATTGCAGAGGACGTAAGCGGGATGCCGGGTCTCTGCAGGCCTGTGCGTGAAGGAGGCATCGGATTTGACTACCGGCTTGCCATGGCCATCCCTGATTACTGGATTAAAGTACTGAAGGAAAAGAAGGACGAGGAGTGGGATATCCACGAATTATGGTCTGTGATGACCGACCGCCTTCCGGACGTAAAAACCGTTGCATACTGCGAATCTCATGACCAGGCATTGGTTGGCGACCAGACAATCGCATTCAGGCTGATGCAGAGCGAGATATATTTTAAAATGAGCCGCAAGGATGAAAGTCATGTCATCGACCGGGGCATCGCACTTCACAAAATGATCAGGCTGATCACAGTCGGTCTTGGCGGACAGGCCTACCTCAACTTCATCGGAAACGAATTCGGACACCCCGACTGGGTTGACTTCCCGCGGGAGGGAAATAACTGGAGTTTCCAGCATGCCCGTCGTCAGTGGTCGCTGCTGCAGAACCCCGATCTGAAATACAGGTACCTTGCGGCTTTTGACAAAGAAATGATTGCGATGGTCAGGAACTACAAGCTCTTCGATGCAGGCTTTGGTGATCAGTTAAATATGGATGGCGAAAATCAGACGATCATATTCAGGCGACAGGGACTCATCTTTGTTTTCAACTTTCATGTGAGTAAATCAATTCCTGATTATCAGTTTGCTGTTCCTGAACCTGGTGATTACCGGATTATCCTGAGTACAGATCGCGCCGACTTTGGCGGCCACCAAAGGGTGAATGAAAAACTGCTTTACACCACTGTTTATCGTCCGGAGGAGGATACTCACCACCTGATGGTCTATAATACAAACCGTACTGCGCTCGTCTTTGAACGAGTAGGTTAACCTGCAAGAAATTCGTATCTTTGCGCGACAATTCTGAGCTAAATTTACGATTCTATGGGTCTGTTCATTCGTACCTCCAACATCGGGAAAACCTCCCTGATGCTGGCCATTTTACCAGTTTTATTTTTTTCCGTTGTTAACCCCGGCCGCGTATATGCCAGCGCTGACACGACCTGGTCAGTTTCTTTCAGGCTAAACATGACAAAGGTTGTGGATCAGCACATCTTCGCTCCTGACTCAGACTATGTTTATGTCATAATGGACCATGGGATGGCTCCGCTGAAACTGGTACCGGGTAATGGCTATACTTACACCGGAACCCTTTTCAACCAGCTTGACTCAGGTGAAACATATCATTACTATTTCAGGATCAACGACTCAGTCTCAGAAACGGTTAGCAGGTCATTTAAGTCCCTTCCCGGGATGGTCAATATTTCATCCTGGTGGAACAATGAGCCGCTTAACATAACAACCTTTGTGGTAAACATGCAATATGCAGTGCAGTATGCGATTTTCGATCCTGCATCGGATTCAGTGTGCCTTGTCGGAACCATGAACAACATGCTCGGATCCCCTAAAATGCAGCGGGTTGGCACATCGCTTAACTACGTGTATTCAGACAGTCTGCTTGATCCGGGCTCTGTTCACCAATACAAATACCGTGTCAACCAGGGCGACACCGCCAAGGGTCAGGTGGAACTGGTGAACCAGCCAAACAGGCTAATCCACATTCCCGATACACTGCTCTCAGTCTCGGACGATTTCAACAATTTCAACCCTGCAAAACGGTTAATGACTTTTCAGTGTGATATGGGTTATTATGTAAAAGCCCACCATTTTAATGTAGCCGCCGACTATCTTGACGTTGCCGGAAATTTCAACGGATCAGGAGCCAATAACATCCTGTTCGACACCGACCACGATACCATCTACACCCTTGATTTGTATATGGATACCGCATGGATCAATCAAGGCCCGCTGACATTCAAATTCAGGATCAACGGTGACTGGAACAGTGCAGAATTACCAGGAAAACCCAACAGAAGTTATGCTTTCCATGACACCATCAACCTGAATCCCAACCTGTTCAGCTGTTATTACAACAACCTGAATCCTTTCATTGCAACACCCCCATGGGTGTATGATGTGGATATCCAGGGATTGTTGATCTACAAAAAATACCTAAGCGGGATCTATTCGTATGAAAATGTAAATAGCATCCCGGAAGGAATCTCAACCTACCGCTGGCTTCGGAGCACCAATGCCCTGGGTAGCGACGCCATTGCCATCGACTCTGCCACAAGAATCACCTATCAGGTTGACACCCTTGATATTGGCAAATGGCTTGTATTTGAAGTTACCCCAAAAGCTGCGAGTGGAGATTCGGCTATAGGGCAACCTGTCAGGGTAATCTCCTCTAACAGTATTTCTGCCTGGGATGTAGGGATGTTTGACTATTCTGCATTAATCAGCAGGGTCTACCCCAATCCTGCCAGGGAACAAATAATTGTTGAATCGGCGAAAGAGATTGACCGGGTTGAACTGATCAACTATCTGAACCAGATTGTTCTGATTAAAGACAACATCGGTGAAAAATCAGTTACGTTATCGACAGGTTCTCTGCCAGCAGGGCTCTATCTGGTAAAAGCAACCACGAAATCATCAGAGTCAGGGATGGCACGGATAGTCAAACTCTGACGTTACATCAAGCCTGCATTTTTCAATATTTCAGATAGTTTAGGCTGGGTTTTGGCAAAGTCCACCAATACTCCCTGGATGATTCTGTCCTGCTTCTTAAGCGGTGCAAGGGCTAGTTTACGATCCCAGAAAGCAAACCCGAAAACACTGATCATCATGGTGGTGAAAATCCCGATGATGGCCCAGAGAAAATTAAAGAGTTGATCAAACCGGGCATTCATCTCTGAACGAAAGCCCACAAATTGTTTATCGACACCCTCGAATTGTTTATTAATTCCCTCGAATTGCTTATTGACCGACTCAAAACGGGTATTCATTTCGGTTTTCATTGATTCAACCTTTTGTTCCGTTCTGATCATCCTGTCTCTGTCTTCGAGTGTAAATGGAACCTCCTTTATCCCTGCAGCCGCAAGGAATGGAAGGAGCAACATTGAAATACAGATTAACTTACCAAATGTTTTCATGTGTTTTAAGGATTAAGTTTATTCTGCTTAATCCGGCTTTCAGTGCAAAGGTAATACACGAAAAGAGAAAACTTATCAACAATATTCAATTAAACCAGCAAAAAATCCAGATTTTCATTTTCTGTGAACTCCTGCGCCTCCATCCCGAAGCGGAACACCCTCAGCGGGCGGCTTCCAACAAGGTTCATCGTATCGCCAAGCACCTTCAGCAGACACCCTTCACGCAAACCCACCACGGTGATCTCCCTGTTTACAGTGAGAAATTCCAGTATCCGCTGCTCACGGGTTTCACCGGCATGTCCGGCAGGGTTGGCATCGAGGTAGTGAGGGTTAATTTGAAACGGGATAAACTTAAGGCAGTTGAAAGACGGCGGTTCACATATCGGCATGTCGTTGGTGGTTTTCATGGTCGGACAAGCAACATTGGCGCCTGCACTCCAGCCCACAAAAGGAATGCCCCTGGACACTTTCCTGCGGATGGCTTCCATGACCCCAAGTTCCTGCATCATCAGCGTGAGGTGGAAGGTATTTCCGCCGCCGATCACAATTGACTCAGCCTCATTCACTGCGATTACCGGGTTGGGCTCACGATGGATGGAATGTAACACAAACCCCATCTCCTTGAAAATTTTCTTCACCCTGTCTTCATAGAGGTCAAATGATTTTTCGACTCCCGACGAAGTCAGGTTAACACCCGCATAAGGAATGAACAAGACTTTACGCACACCAAATCCCGAAAGGAAGTCCTTAATATGAGTTCGGGGCCAGGCAAGATATTCCTCCCCTGCATTGGTAGAGTTACTGATCAATAAAAGATTTCGGATCATAAGGTTATTTTGGGCTATAAAAGTAATAGAAAGTTCTTACTTTTGAGCCATGGAAAAAATAAAAAAAATAAATCCCGCCGGAAAAAAAACCACACTGAGCTTCTGGCAAGTGTGGAATATGAGTTTCGGGTTCCTGGGGATACAATTTGGTTTTGCGCTTCAAAACGGCAATGCCTCCCGCATCCTGCTGACTTTTGGCGCGGATGTTCATCAACTCAGCTGGTTTTGGCTTGTCGCGCCCATCACCGGCATGATCATTCAACCCATCGTTGGTTACCTGAGTGATAAAACCTGGAACAGACTTGGCAGGAGAAGGCCTTACTTCCTGGTTGGTGCATTGTTAACCAGTGTTGCTCTTGTACTCATGCCCAATGCCCCCCACCTTGCCTCATTTATCGCCCCCATGTTTATAGGTGGAGGATTGCTGATGATCATGGATGCCTCCATCAATATTTCCATGGAACCTTTCAGGGCGCTTGTTGCAGACAAACTACCCGAGGAACAACACACCCTTGGCTTTTCGATGCAGACCCTGCTCATCGGTATCGGAGCTGTTGTGGGATCATGGCTGCCATACATTCTTGGCAACTGGATGGGAGTTTCTAAAAATTCAGGCGTTGACGGGCTTGTTCCCGACAACGTGACCTACTCTTTTTATATTGGCGCCATTGTCCTGCTGGGGGCGATCCTCTGGACAATCTTCACCACGACAGAATATCCTCCTGAAGAGCTAAGCCAGGAGGAAAAAGTTGAAAAACCCGGTAAATTTGTGATCCCTCCCATCATGACTAAATTGGTGCTGGTTCAGTTCTTCTCCTGGTTCGCCCTGTTCTCCATGTGGGTTTATACCACTCCGGCTGTTGCCCTTAAATTTTATGGAACCACAGACGCCAATACCCCGCTTTTTCAGGAAGCCGGCGATTGGGTAGGTATTTTATTTGGGATATACAATGGAATTTCAGCAGTTATCGCCATGATGCTGCCTGTGGTTGCAAGGCGGCTTTCTAAAAAGGTTACCCACGCCCTGGCTCTGTCGGTCGGAGGCCTGTCGCTGCTCTCATTCCTTATAATCAGCAACCCCTATATGCTGATTATACCCATGATCGGAATCGGGATTGCCTGGGGGAGTATCCTTGCGATGCCTTATGCCATGCTTGCAAGTTCCATTCCGGCAAGAAAAATGGGAGTCTATATGGGGCTCTTCAACATGTCCATTACCATTCCCCAAATCGTCAGTGGCGTAATAGGCGGGTTTATACTGAAATATTTCTTTGCCGATAATCCAATTTTATGTATTGTTATGGCCGGTATAAGTATGTTCCTTGGAGCCATAAGCGCCCTGTTTATAAAAGAGAAACAACATGCATAAGAGCCAGCCTGCATTATTTGCATTGTCTGCATTGTAATAATTAATTAACCAATAACCTCACAAAATGTTGAAAGAAAGATCAAGCGGAATATTACTTCATCCTACATCACTTCCCGGGAAATACGGGATTGGCACTCTTGGTAAGGCTGCATTTGAATTTATAGATTTTCTTGTTAACGCCAGACAGCAGTACTGGCAAATCCTCCCGCTCGGCCCTACCGGTTATGCCGACTCCCCCTACCAGTGTTTTTCGGCTCATGCCGGCAATCCCAACCTCATTGACCTCGACCTCCTGGTAAAAGCAAGGTTGCTGCATGCTGATGATCTTTCAGAATTTCCGCATTTTTCAAATGAGCGTGTCGATTTCGAAGGAGTTCAGCAAACGAGGCTTCCCCTGCTGCGTAAAGCCTATCATTCGTTTACCCTGTATGCCGATAACCTTGAAAAAATGGCATACCGCAACTTCCTGAAGGATCAGTCAAAATGGATCAACGACTACGCATTGTTCAGGGCCATCAAGGCAAATCGGGATCAAAAGCCATGGTACCACTGGGAAAATCCACTTAAAATGCGGGATACTGAAGCCATCAAAGCTATCCAGGCAACGCTTCACGATGAGGTCGATTTTCATAAATTCATGCAGTTCCTCTTCTTCAGGCAATGGAATGCAGTGAAAGAATATGCCCACAGCCATAAAGTAAAAATCATCGGAGATATCCCGCTGTATGTGGCTCTCGACAGTGCCGATGCATGGGCGAATCCTGAAATTTTCGAATTTGACGACCAGCGGAACCCTATCCGGGTCGGAGGTGTTCCCCCTGACTATTTCAGTGAAACCGGGCAGCTCTGGGGCAATCCGCTTTTCCGGTGGGATAAACTCAAAGAGACCGGTTATCAATGGTGGATCGACCGCATCCGAACCAACCTGAATCTTTACGATATCATTCGCATTGACCATTTCCGCGGGTTTGCAGCTTATTGGGCCGTACCATACAACGAAAAAACTGCAATCAACGGCGAATGGGTCCCCTGTCCGGGTAAGGAATTCTTTGATGCCCTGCAGGCAGAATTCGGAAACCTGCCGATTATTGCAGAAGACCTTGGTGTCATCACACCGGATGTGGAGGAGTTGCGCGACGGGTTTGACCTGCCTGGCATGAAAATTCTTCAGTTTGCTTTCGATTCGTCGGAAGCCAACGATTATATTCCGCATAACTATGTGAAAAACTGCCTGGTATATACCGGAACGCACGACAATGACACCGTTGTCGGATGGTTCAACCATGCCTCTGAAGAGGACCGCAAATATGTTCTTGACTACCTGTACACAAATGAACATGAGATTCATTGGGCGTTTCTGAGGCTTGCATGGTCTTCTGTGGCTTATACTGCCATTGTTCCAATGCAGGACCTGCTCGGGCTTGATACATCTGCCCGGATGAACCTGCCCGGCACCACGCAGGATAACTGGCAATGGCGGGTAAACGCCCGTGATTTCACACCTGAGCTTGCATCCCGGCTTGCACATCTCACTACACTTTATGGCAGGGCAAAAAAAACAAAAAAATAAATTTCACCGCAGAGAACGCAGAGAAGTCGCAAAGAACCGCTGAGAATACAGAATAATTCATCCTGATGTACCAATCGAATTGAATTTAGCAAAACCCTTCCAATATGGAAATAGTTTCTATAAATAAACCTTCCCGGCTCCGTAGGAGCCAAATATTGGTAGCCGATATGCCTCCACCACAACCTCAGCGCACCGTAGGCGCGCAATTATTTTTTGATTTGATTTTCTGGAAAATAATTTCGTACCTATGGCACGAATTGTTCCCGAACGCCAACATTCTACCAATATTTCGCTCCTACGGAGCG
>CAYHGE010000073.1:15302-18374 GCA_964355945.1 uncultured Draconibacterium sp. | reverse complement strand
AGCACCGCCCCAACCATCGCCGTTAAAAACAACACCGACGACAATTCAAACGGTATCAGGTAGTCATTGTAGAGTATTTTTCCCAGGTTTTTCACCAACCCGATCTGGGTGCTCATCGGATCCTGCAGCGACTGAATGTCATAGCCCCGGAAAATGCCGATCAAAGTGAGCATCAGCATGCCTCCGGCAATGAATGCCATAATATTGACCCACAGCGGCTTTGGTGACCTTTCGTCTTTGTTGAGGTTCAGCAGCATCACCGTAAACAGGAACAGCACCATGATGGCTCCGGCATAAACGATTACGTGCACAACTGCCAGGAACTGGGCATTCAGCAACACATAATGACCTGCGATGGCAAAAAAGGTCATTGTCAGAAAAAGAACCGAATGAATCGGCTTTTTTGATGCAAGCATCATCACGGCCGAAAAGAGGGCCATGACGCTGAGAAAATGGAAGATGTATTGTGTGAACATCCTTATTTATTATGTTTATATCTCTTATCTTTCTTAAATGCAAGTACTTCCGGCGTTTGCCTTTTTGAAACATCGATCCGTTTTGCCGGGTCGGCCGGTTCAACCAACAGATCTTTGCCATAGATGAATCTATCCCGCTGGTATTCCGACTTCACAATTTCCGGTGTCAGGAAAATAGCCTCCTTCGGACAAGCCTCCTCACAATCACCGCAGAAGATACATCGCAGCATGTTGATCTCATATACCACGGCATATTTCTCTTCCCGGTAGAGGTGTTCTTCTCCCGGTTGTCGCTCAGCCGACACCATGGTAATCGCTTCCGCCGGGCAGGCAACTGCACAAAGGCCGCAGGCAGTGCATCGTTCCCGTCCTTCGTCATCCCGCTTCAGCACATGTTTTCCGCGATAAATATCGGAAAATTCACGCGTTACTTCAGGATACTGCACAGTGGTCTTCCGTCGGAACAGGTGGCCAAAGGTAATGCGCATTCCGCCCAATATCGCGGGAAAGTAAATCCTTTCCCAGAAAGACATCTTTTTATTCGAAACTATTTTAGATCTGTTTGTTAAGTTTTTCATTGATTTAAAAGTATCACAACACCGGTGATCACCACATTCAAAATAGCCAGTGGTATCAGGCTTTTCCACCCAAGTTTCATCAGCTGGTCATAGCGGAACCGGGGAAGGGTCCAGCGGATCCACATGTAGATGAATCCAAAAAAGGTAATTTTTGTAAAGAGCACCATGAAACTCACGAAGGCAAAAACATTGGGAGAAAGCCCCAGTTTGTCTATTCCGGGAAAATGGTACCCGCCCAAAAACAGCGTGGCCATCACGGCACCGGAGATAAACATGTTGATGTATTCGGCAAAAAGGTAAAAGCCGAGTTTCATGCTGCTGTATTCTGTATGGTATCCTCCGACCAGTTCAGTTTCACACTCCGGAAGGTCGAACGGGGCGCGGTTGGTTTCGGCAAAGGCGCACACCAGAAAGATCAGGAATCCAAGGGGCTGATAAAGGATATTCCAGTGAAACCCCTGCTGCTGTGCAACAATTTCACGCATGCTGAGCGATCCTGACATCATGACAATGGTGATGATCGACAGACTCATTGCCAGTTCGTAGCTGATCATCTGAGAGGAGGCCCGAACTGCACCAAGCAGGGCATATTTGTTATTTGAGGCCCATCCTCCGATCATGATACCATAGACACCAATGGAGAGGATGGCAAAGACATAGAGGACTCCGATATTCACATCGGCCACCTGCATGGGATATGCCACCCCGTTGATCACCAGGTCGGGACCCCAGGGGATGGCAGCGCTTGTGAGAAGCGCAACAAACATGGTCAGTGAAGGTCCCAGAATATACAGGAATTTGTCGGCCGATGCCGGCATGAACTCCTCCTTGAAAAAAAGTTTGAGTCCGTCGGCCAAAGGCTGCAGCAATCCCCACGGTCCTGCCCGGTTGGGACCATGGCGGTCCTGGAACCATCCGGCAACCTTGCGTTCGATGAGGGTTGAGTACATCGCAACAACGAGGCTTAATACCAGGATAAAACTGGCAAGGAGGGCTTTGTATATGATTTGTGTTATCATTCCTGTATCTCCATTGTTCCTTCAATAGGATCTATCACCGATTGTTTCTTTATATCCTCATAATGATTGGCTGAAATGACCGACTGGCGTGTGATGTGCCTTGGTCCTTCGATGATCCAATCGTTGATATCTTTCTTTTCAAAGCGGCATTCATTGCAGATAAACTCCTCCACTTCCCCGAACTGGTCTTTACGGCCGGTAACGCGGTAGATTTCGTTACCGAACATCCAGACAGCAGTCTTTCCGGCACATTTGGAACATTCGCGATGGGCATTCATCGGCTTCAGGAACCAAACCCGGCTTTTAAACCGGAATGTCTTGTCGGTAAGCGCTCCAACCGGACAAACATCAATGACGTTTCCTGAAAATTCATTGGTCACGACATTCCCGATAAAAGTACTGATTTCTGAAACATCTCCGCGGTACATCACCCCATGCAACCGTTTATCAGTAAGCTGGTCGGCAGTATAAACACACCGGTAGCACAGGATGCAGCGGTTCATGTGAAGCTTGATATTTTCGCCGATATCGATCACCGGGAATTCACGGCGATCATCTTCGGTAGCTGTTTCATCCATTCCGTAACCAAAACTCAGGTCCTGCAGGTCACATTCACCGGCCTGGTCGCAAACAGGGCAATCAAGCGGATGGTTGAGCAGCAGAAACTCCACAATCCCTTTCCGTGCTTCAACAACCTCAGGTGAGGTAAGATTTTGAACCACCATACCATCCTGAACCGGCGTGCTGCATGAAGCCACGAGCTTTGGCATGGGTCGCGGATCTTTTGCAGAGGATTGCGCCACCTTAACCAGGCAGGTACGGCATTTCCCTCCGGAACCTTTCAGTTTGGAGTAGTAGCACATGGCCGGTGGGACGAGTTTTCCCCCGATTTTTCGTGCCGCCTGGAGGATGGTGGTGCCATCTTCTACTTCGACCTGGACGTTATCTATTGTGACTTTCATTGTTTTTTGTCTAGTCCCCGCACTGAAGTGCGGGGTT
>CAYHGE010000073.1:9131-15202 GCA_964355945.1 uncultured Draconibacterium sp. | reverse complement strand
CCGCACTGAAGTGCGGGGTTTTACCAGTATTTTATGCCTGTTCCGGAATCGGGGATGAGTGACTCTGCCTCGATATTAAGCGCTCCGTGGTGAATATTTTTAACTATCTCCGGATGTTTAACATGATATTCGAACTCCTTCCGGAAATGCCTGATGGCGCTGGCAACAGGCCAGGCAGCTGCATCTCCGAGCGGACAAATTGTATTGCCTTCAATATTTTTGGCCACCCTCACGAGCAGATCGATATCGGACATCTTCCCCAGTCCGTGCTCGATGCGGTATAGCACCTTTTCCATCCACCCTGTTCCTTCACGGCATGGCGAGCATTGCCCGCACGATTCGTGACGGTAGAAATGGGCCAGATTCCAGGTATTGCGAACGACGCAGGCATCTTCGTCATACACAATGAAACCGCCTGAACCCAGCATGGTTCCGGTCGCGAAGTCTCCATCTGCCAGTGATTCATACGTCATGAGGCGTTTCTCACCCTTTGCCGTGTTCAACATCAGATCCGCCGGAAGTATAGGTACGGAAGATCCACCGGGAATGACCGCTTTCAAATATTTATCATTGGCAATACCACCGCAATATTCCGGTGAATAGATAAAATCCTCAACCGGAAGTCCCATCTCAATTTCATACACTCCGGGGTTGTTGATGTTGCCGCAGGCTGAGATCAGCTTGGTTCCGGTGCTTTTTCCACGTCCGATCTTCGAATAGGCCTCTCCACCCATGAGGATGATGGGGCCAACAGCTGCCAGCGTTTCCACATTGTTCACGACGGTCGGGCATCCATAAAGCCCTTTGAAAGCCGGAAATGGTGGTTTGATGCGGGGGTTGCCCCGTTTACCTTCGAGTGATTCGAGCAGGGCCGTCTCTTCTCCGCAAATATAGGCACCTGCACCGGGATGGACGTAAATATTTAAAGAATATTCGGTTCCCAGGATGCGGTCGCCCAGGAAACCATGCTGACAGGCCTCCATGATCGCTGTTTCAAGGATGCCGACAAGATATTTGAACTCACCGCGGATATAGATATAACAGGTATTAACGCCAAGGGCATAGCTCGAAATGATGAGCCCTTCGATGAGCCGGTGAGGTAAATGATGCATCAGGTAACGGTCCTTGAATGTTCCGGGCTCACTTTCATCTGCGTTGCAGACAAGGTACCGTGGTTTTTCAGATTTCCGGTCAAGGAAACTCCACTTGAGCCCGGTTGGGAAACCTGCTCCTCCCCTGCCCCGTAAGCCCGATCGGTTCACCTCCAGGCCTATTTCAGATGCCGTCATTCTGCGTAAAGCTTGTTCTACGGCTGCATAACCACCGTGGGCACGGTAAACGTCGAATCCCCGGATACCCGGGATGTCAATGCCGGCTAGCAGAATTTTTCCACCCATGATGATCCGCCCGGTTTGTTTCTGTTTGCATATTCACGAAAGTCTTCAATAAGCTTATCCACCTTTCCAGGTGTGAGCTTCTCATAGTATTCACTGTTGACCTGCATCACCGGCCCGGTACCGCAGGAACCCAGGCACTCCACCTCTTTCAGCGTGAAAACGCCATCAGGAGTGGTTTCACCGGTTTTTATCTCCAGAACGTCCTGAAGGTGTGCCAAAATCTTTTCGCCTCCCGAAATGGCACATGGGCCGGTCCGGCAGACTTCTATCACATATTTTCCCATTTTTTCGAGATAAAACATTGAATAAAATGTAGCCACTTCATACACTTCAATCGGCTGGACACCCAGGAGTGTGGCCACATAATCCATAACATCAACAGAAAGATAGCCCCCCAGCTCTTCCTGTGCAATATGCAAAACCGGCAGTAAAGCCGATTTCTGCTGACCCTCCGGGTAGCGCCGGATCAGGGCATGCACCTTTGCAAGCACAGCAGGTGTGAATGCGACTGATTTGCCTTCGCGGGCAAACCGGGGGTGGTGTATTATATTACTGTTTTTCATTGTTTTATTGTCAATCTTAACAGAGACGGCCCATGGGCCGTCTCTACAAACAAATCATGCATCCAATTCACCTGCAATTACATTCATGCTGCTCATCGTTAAAATAGCATCTGATAAAACTCCGCCCTTAATCATCTCCGGGTAAGCCTGGTAATAGATGAATCCGGGTCGGCGGAAATGCAGACGGAACGGGGTTCTTCCTCCATCGCTCACCAGGTAGAAGCCAAGTTCTCCATTGCCCCCTTCCACCGAATGAAACACTTCACCAACCGGAACCTCAATTTCTCCCATAACGATTTTAAAATGCCAGATCAGCGATTCCATTTTTGAATAGACAGCTTCCTTGGGCGGCAGGTAAAACTGAGGAGCGTCAACATGAAAATTTCCTTCCGGAAGGTTTTCGAGGGCGTTTCTGACAAGTTTGATACTTTCCCAAAGTTCCTGCTGACGCACACAAAACCGGTCATACGTGTCTCCCTGTGTTCCAACAGGAATGACAAATTCAAAATCGTCGTAACTGCTATATGGTGTCATCACCCTTACATCATAGTCAACTCCGGCTGCACGAAGGTTTGGGCCGGTAAAGCCATAGTTCAATGCACGCTCTCCGCTGATGGGGCCCACACCAATGGTACGGTCCATGAAAATCCGGTTCCGCAGAAGCAGTTTTTCGAATTCAAGTAAAACCTTCGGAAGATGATCGATGAAAGCCCTGATTTTTTGAACTGCTATGGGGGTAAAGTCCCGCTCAAATCCGCCGATGCGGCCCATGTTGGTGGTAAGGCGTGCTCCGGAAACTTCTTCATAAATTTCATATACCTTTTCCCGTTCCTGGAACACGTAAATGAAACCGGTGAGCGCACCGCTGTCAACACCGATCACGCTGTTGCATACGAGGTGGTCGGTGATGCGCGCCAGTTCCATCAGGATGATGCGCATATAATCGATTCGTTTCGTGGTTTTGACACCAAGCAGTTTCTCCACTGTTAAATGCCAGCCGATGTTATTGATGGGTGAAGAGCAATAGTTCAGCCGGTCGGTGAGGGGTGTGATCTGATAGTATGGCCGGCGTTCAGCAATCTTTTCAAAGGCACGGTGGATATATCCGATGGTTTGCTCGGCATCGATGATCTGCTCTCCGTCAAGCGTCAGCACATTCTGGAAAATGCCGTGTGTGGCCGGATGGGTCGGGCCGAGGTTAAGTGTGGTATATTGCTTATCTTCCAAAATATCGGTCATCTTTATCTTCCCGTGTCGGATCCTCAAGCGGATATTCCTTGCGCATCGGGAAAAAGTCCATGTATTCTACATTTAAAATCCGTTTCAGGTTGGGGTGCCCTTCAAAGAGGATCCCGTAAAAGTCATAGGTTTCGCGTTCCATCCAGTTGGCTGCTGAAAAAAGATCCGTGACCGTGGGGATCGTCGGATTGCTCACAGTAACGAATGTTTTAATGCGAATGCGTTTATTTTCTGCCAGATTGTGCAGATGATAGACAACGCCAAGCGGCAGCCCGCGGTCGGGATAGTGAATCCCACAAAGATCTGTCAGGAAGTTAAAGTTCATATTTTCATTTTCCTTTAAAAACCTGATCACCTCATGGATCACAGGGGAGGTAACGATCACAGTGAGGATATCTCCGCCGGTATCCTTTTCGAGGATGTCGTGGGAGAAGTACTTATGCAGCTGATCTGTTATGTAGGTGTTTTCCATCTTTTTAAATAATCGACATGTAGATACGGGGCATGCCCTGTATCTACATGATCCCGTATGAGGCCAGCAACTCCCTGTATTCCGGGGAGTACCTGCGCCTTAATGATTCATGAACCACCAGGTCCTGTATCTTCATAAAGCCGTTGATGATCTGCTCGGGCCGTGGTGGACAACCCGGCACATACACATCCACGGGAACCACACGGTCAATACCCTGAAGTACGCTGTAGGTGTCGAATATTCCTCCGCTTGACGCACAGGCTCCAACGGCAAGTACCCAACGTGGTTCGGCCATCTGGATGTAAACCTGTTGAATAACGGGGGCCATTTTTTTTGCAATTGTCCCCATCACCATCAGCAAGTCGGCCTGACGCGGGCTAAAGCTAAGCCGTTCAGCACCAAACCTGCCGAGATCATAATGGGCACCCATGGTTGCCATGAATTCAATGCCGCAACATGAGGTAGCGAAAGGTAACGGCCAGATCGAATTACTCCTGGCTATTCCAACCACTTTATCAAATGAGGTCGCAAAAATCCCGGGGGCGGTGTACCCGTCGGGTGGTTCAACTTTGTTATATGTAGGAATCGTCCTATCCATTTATTTGAATTCAAATTGGAAAATGCAAAGTCAAATGTCAAATATTTGTGCTGCTACAAGTACTGCCGAAATTTGAATTTTGCTTTTGCACTCTGCATTTTGCATTTTTCTAATCCTCCCAGTTAAGGGCACCTTTTTTAATAATATACCAAAAACCGAACAGCAGAAAACCCAGGAATAAGAGCATTTCCCAAAAACCTTCCCAGCCAAATTCCTTGAAATTAACCGCCCATGGATAGAAGAAGATGATCTCCACATCGAAAAGGACAAAAAGGATGGCGATCAAAAAATATTTGACAGAGAAAGGGAAGCGGGCATTTCCTTTTATTTCGATTCCACATTCAAAATTCTGATCCTTCCGGATGGTGTGAAATTTCTTGCGCTTGCCTCCGATAACATGGGTTGCAAACATTGTAACTGCCACAAAACCAAAAGCGACTGCTGACTGAACCAACACGGGAATGTAATCTGACGGAAGAAAGCTGGCGTCCATTATTTAGAATTATTCTTGACAAAGATATAAATTTTTTTCAATATCGTTAAAATCTTCACAAATAAAATGAAAGAATGCTGATGTACCGCCATGTTCATGCCTGTCCTGCCCCGGTTTCTCACGCCCCCTAAGCAGGGAAGCACAGAGGGGTGTATATCTTGAACCTGGTTTTTGGCGTGCAGAAACGCTCTCATATCTGGATTCTACTCCGACATTGAGAACATGTTAATAACCTGATTATGTCCAACACTTTGTTTTCCGGTTGTTTATCCCATCCATTTCTTTGGCTCAATTATTTCATTGTGGGTTCCTGTAATTAGTCAATTTACAGGAATCCCGGGTTATAAACATTGCAGAATCATGGAGCTTAAAAGAATAACGAAAGCAGTCATCACCTCATTATTCACAATCATGGTGCTGGTATTGACGACCTCCTCCTCTATTGCACAGTTAACCTGTACTGCCAATATTAAGGCAACGATCATTGGTCCGGAGGACATTTGCAGCATGTCATTATCTTCTCCGAACGGCACCGAATTTCTCCTGAAAAACGGAGCGAACTGCGTTTTTGAAATATGTATATCGGACCTCCAACCAGTGCTGACGGGAAAAGACGGGACACAAAAAGTGAGTTACAGCCTGAGCTTAAAAAGGCAGCAGGCTGCCTCCATTGACATGACCAGCATCTGTTTAAATGTTGCATTCGACGAAGAGGTTAAAAGCGGGTTGTTTCAGCCATCAGGTCCTTACAAGATATTCGTGAATTACAATTAACAAATTGGCTTCAGCTCATTTCTTCAATCGCCATTTCATCAGGGGAAAAGAGAAACCGGATTTTACATTACTTTTGTACGGTGAAATGATCCTGAAAGAAGATGAGAAAAAACCTGTTTATCGCCTTTGAAGGCATTGATGGAAGCGGAAAAAGCACCCAGGTAAAACTGCTGACCGAACACCTGGAAAAAGCCGGGCATAAAGTCTATTGCACGGTTGAACCCACCAACAGCCACATCGGGTCTGTCATCAGGAGCATCTTCAGCCATAAAATTGAAGCTGATCACCGCACCATTGCCGGGCTTTTCGTAGCCGACAGACTGGATCACCTGCTGAACAAAACCGATGGGATCCTTAAGAAAATGGAAGAAGGTTATACTGTTATTACCGACCGGTATTATCTCTCTTCGTATGCCTATCATGGTGCCCACATGCCTCTCGACTGGGTGATCGGGGCAAACTCCCTGAGTGCTGAACTTCTGCGGCCGGATATCAACATCTATATCGACATCTTCCCCGAAATCAGCATGGCACG
>CAYHGE010000073.1:0-9031 GCA_964355945.1 uncultured Draconibacterium sp. | reverse complement strand
GAACGACATCAGGATGGACTGGATCGTGATGGTCACCGGCCAGTTGAGGATGTTGGCAATCAGCTGGGAGACAAGAACCCCAAGCGAAACACCTATGAAACCTCCAAGCAGGCTGATCAGCAGTGCTTCGATGAGAAACTGAAGCAGGACGTCACGCCCGCGGGCGCCCACGCTCATGCGGATCCCAATCTCACGGGTACGTTCTGTCACCGATACCAGCATGATGTTCATGATCCCGATGCCCCCGACAAGCAGGGAGATGCTGGCAATGGTTGCAAGCAAAATGGTGAGAATTCCAGAGGTGGCAGTGGCTGCTGCAGCAATGTCGGTTTGTGTACGTATGGTAAAATCGGGATCTTCCGACGGTCCCAGGTTGTGTTTGGCCTTCAGCACATCGGTGATCTCCTTTGATGCGTTGGTTATCTGCGGTTCTGACCTGGCTGACGCAAGCATGCTCTGAATGTGGGTAATGGCCATGATTCGCTTCTGCACGGTGGAAAACGGGGCGATCACCATATCGTCCTGGTCCTGCCCGTAAGCGTTTTGCCCTTTTTTCTCGGTAACGCCCACTATCTTAAACGGAATTTTATTGATCCGGATAAAACTCCCTACCGGGTCAGCATCTGTGCCAAACAGGTTTGTGACCACCGTTTGCCCGATCACACAAACTTTGGTTGCGCTGCGGTCGTCACTCATGGTGAATAAGCTTCCGCTGATCAGGTTGAGGTTCCTGATCTCAAAGTAATTCGGATAAACACCGTAAACCGATGTTCTCCAGTTCAAATTTCCGTTAACAAGTTGGCCGCTGCTGCGCACCTGCGGTGTCACGAATGCCACTGATGGACAACGTTCTGAGACTGCAGCAACATCCTCGATGGTCATCTTCTGGGAAGAGCCTGCCTCCATGCGCACGCCGCCGGTACTGCTGGCCTGTGGAAAGATCATGAGCACGTTGGTCCCCAGGGTGGAGATCTGGGCCTGGATGCTTTGTTTGGAACCCTGGCCAATGGCCAGCATGGCAATCACAGATGCAACCCCGATGATGATGCCAAGCATGGTAAGGAAGGTGCGCATTTTATTTTTCGCAAGTGACCGAAGGGCTGCTTTTAACAGATTTTTCATTTTCATACTTCTTCCTCCTCAGCCATCACAGGCATGTTAGCCAATTCATATATGGCATTCCTTGGTTTATCCACTTCAACGGATTTAATGATTTTACCATCGCGGAATGTGATATTTCGTTTTGTAAATGAAGCGATATCTGCCTCATGCGTTACAATGACGATGGTGATCCCCTTGTTGTTCAGCTTCTGGAAGATGGCCATCACTTCAAGGCTTGTACGGGTGTCAAGGTTTCCGGTGGGTTCATCGGCCAGAATCACCACCGGATCGTTCACCAGGGATCGTGCAATGGCCACACGCTGCTGTTCACCGCCGGAGAGTTGGTTCGGAAAATGGTGTGCACGGTCAGCAAGACCCACCGCTTCGAGCGCGTTCAGCGATCGCTCCCTCATTTCCCGTGAGGTTATTTTCTTGTTATACATCAGTGGAAGTTCGACATTTTCCAACGCTGAAGTCCTTGAAAGCAGATTAAATGACTGAAATACAAACCCGATCTTTCGGTTTCTGAGGTTGGCAAGCTGATCTTTGGTAAGGCTGCTGACATCTACGCCATCAAGCTGGTACTGACCACGGGTTGGCACATCGAGACAACCGACAATGTTCATGAAGGTTGACTTCCCGGAACCGCTTTTCCCGAGTATGGCCACGAAGTCATCCCTCCCGATTTCCGCATTGACCCCTCGCAGCGCGTGAACCTCCACATCCCCCATTATATAGGTTTTGACAAGTGCCCTGACTGAAATGATTGGTGTGTCCATGTTAATGTCCTCCCCTGCCACTGGTGCTACCCCGCTGCATCGTAGGTGCAAAGGGGTTTTGTTGTTGCTGGCCGGTTTGCGTTGTTTGCGCTGTGGTCATGCTTAGCACGACCTCCTCTCCTTCCTCTATTTTCCCCCGAATTTCGGTATTTAAACCGTCGGTCACCCCGGTTCTTACCCTCCGTGGCAGAAGTGAATCGCCAACTTTGACCCAAACCATACCGAAATTTCCGCGCCGGCGGTTTTCACCACTGCCATGGTTACCCTGAATGCCGGCACCAGGCATCCCTCCGGTCATCGTGGTCCCGGACATCCCCCCCTGCGCTCCTGCACTACTTCTGCGCGAGCCGCCGCCCGAACCATCTCCGGCTCCTCCGCCTGTTCCGTTGCCGGTCCCGTTGTGACGGCCGGCGCCACTTCCCCATTGAGCGCGCTTCTTCTTTATTGAATCGGGCAGGTTTTTTTCGAGGGCATCCAAATATTCCTGGGGAGGTGAAAAGCGCAGCGCTGTCGACGGAACTTTAAGCACATCCTTCTCTTCCTGGATCATCACGGTAATGTTGGCGGTCATCCCGGGCAGCAACTTCAGGTCGGGGTTTGGCACATCGATGATCACTGTATAATTAACCACATTCTGTGTCACGACTGGCTGGAGCCTCACCTGGCGCACTGTTCCATCGAAGGTCATGTCGGGGTATGCATCTACCGTAAATTTTACGGTTTGGTCAACAGCTATCTTCCCAATGTCGCCTTCGTCGATGTTGGCCTGAACCTGCATCTTGGTCAGGTCGTTGGCAATGGTGAACATGGTCGGGGTGCTGAAACTTGCCGCTACAGTTTGTCCTACATCGACTGCACGCGATACCACCACGCCAGAGATGGGCGCAACGATGGTGGCATACCGAAGGTTGATTTTGGCCCGGCTCAGGGCCGACTGCGCAGAAATGGAGTTTGCAACTGCAGTTTCATAAGTGGTAAGGGCAAGGTCATAATCAGCCTGGGCCATCACCTTTTGTTCAAACAACACCTTGGTGCGGTCGAAGTCACGTTTCGACTGATTTACCTGGATTTCCGATTTCCTGAGTGAAGCCCTGGCATCATCGACTGCCTGTGCCAGCAGGATTGTATCAAGCACGGCGATAACCTGGCCTTCTTTAACGACAGAATTGAAATCGGCATATATTTTTTTAATGATTCCCGAAACCTGGGTGCCTACCTGCACGGTCGTTACGGCCTGGAGGGTTCCGCTGGCTCTTACCGTTACCTGGATGTCGCCTTTTTCCACTTTGGCGGTACGGTATTCCACTGCGGCAGATTTTTTCTTTCCAACGATCATCCAGAGGGCGACTCCAGCCAATACAACAACGACTGCTGCAATAATCCAATATGGTTTTTTCATCTTCTGTTATATTTCTTTATTCAGGTTACTTTTCATTTTTGACCCCGTCAGGGTGGTGAACCCCGTCAGGGTGGCGAACCCCGTCAGGGTGCATTAAAAGACAATCGGGTTTCCCTGGTAAAAATCCAGGATCTTCCGCTTAAAAATGTAATCGTATTTCGCCTGGATCAGGTTTGACTGTGATTGCGTAAAGTTATTCTTCTGGATCAGAAAATCGGTGGCGCTCATCACCCCCACCGTAAACTTCTTTTCCGCATTATTGTAAACCGCCTCCACCGCCGCAACCTGTTGCTTTGTCGCCTCATATTTTTTTATGGAGGAACGCATGTCGGTGTAGGTTTGCTCGACATTTTTCCGCAGCACGTTTTTTACATTCTGTTCACTCAATTGTGTGGTAATCAAATTTATAGTTGCCCGCTCAATGTTGCTTTTGATTTGCCGGTTGCTATAAATCGGGATCGACAATCCCATGGAAAATGACTGTCCGATGTTATCCCACATTTGCTGAAAAAAGGGATACCCTTCCGGGTTTACATTCGTCCCCTGCTTTCTGCTTGATGCATAGTTGGTATTCAGGTTCGCCCCGAGTCTCAGGCTTGGCCAGTGGGCACCCCTGGCGATTTTCAGCGCCATCTCCGACGAACTGGTTTGCAGAGATGCGCTGGTTATCTGCGGTTGAACGGACAGCGATTTCTGATAGATCTCAGCATTTGTCTGCAATATACCCGCCAAAGATTCATCCATCACGGGAACCACCACCTCAAAATTGTCGGTAATAGGGATTTCCATGAGTTGCATCAGGGTCACTTTTGCCATGTCGAGCTGATTCTGCGCCGTAATTACCGAGAGGTTGTCGGTAGCCAGCTGGGATTTAATCTGCAGGAGGTCACTTTCGGGTGACTTACCCGCATTCACCATCTTTTCAGTCCGGTCAACCTGTGCGGCAGTAGCATCCTCCTGGCTTTTCGCGGCTGAGAGGATCTCTCCGGCAAACAATACCTGCAGGTATCCCGTAGTGATGTTCAGGGTCACATCATTTTTCGCCTTTTCAACATCATATTGCCCCGATTGCACATTCAGCCTGTTTTGTTTGATGGTATTGGCATTCTGCAATCCGTTAAACAGGTTATAACTGCTGCTCACCCCCACATTTGTTGAATGATATGCCTGGGTGACAAAGCCGTTTGTGGTCGGATCGACATTTTTGCCCACGTTGAGCGCCTCGCTGGCATTTGCACTGAGGCTCGGAATGCGGTTGGCCTTGGATTGTTCAAGGGCTACCTTGTCGAGTTCATTGTTCATGCGGCTCTGGTTCACCTGGATGTTCCGCTGAAGTGAGGTATCAAGGCATTGCTGAAATGTCCAGGGCTTGGTTTGGGCTGAGGCAAATGCCGAAGCAATGAAAAAGACAATTATTAGCAAGTTGGTTTTATTCATCTTATTAAATGCTAAATTCCTTGCACCACGTCCCCCTCTCATTCAGGAGAGGGGGTGCAGGGGGTGAGGTGTTATTCCAGCGGTTTTTCGTGGTTAATAATGTTAAACAGCTGGTCGCGGTAATGCTCGCTGATTGGTATCTCTTTTTTCCCGACCGTAAGCATGTGCTTCTGTATGAAGTCGATTTTGTTAAATGCCACGATAAATGAGCGGTGAACGCGGATGAAATCCCGTGATGGAAGCTTTTCTTCAAGCGCCTTCATGCTGATCTGGGTAACAATCGGCTTGTCGCTGGCATATATTTTCACATAATCCTTTAAACCCTCAACGTAGAGGATATCTTTCAGGTTAATTTTATAGAGTTTGTAGTCTGCCTTGACAAATAAAAAATTCGGCGAGGCCACAACTTCTTTGACATTTGGATGATTTGCGGTTCGCTCACGCAAATCCATATACTCCTGTACCTTGTTCACCGCTTTCAGGAACCGTTCAAATGCATACGGTTTAAGCAGATAATCAATCACATCAAGGTCAAAGCCATCGGTCGCATATTTTGAATAGGCCGTGGTGAAAATAACCATGGGTTTGTGATTCAGACTTCTGAGCATTTGTATCCCGCTGATGTCTGGCATCTGGATGTCGAGAAATATAAGGTCTATCGGCTCGGTACGAAGAACTTCCATGGCTTCCATGGCACTCCTGCATTTCCGGACCAATTCCAGGAATGGTACTTTTTTAATGTTGTCCTCAATCAGGTCGAGGGCAAGCATCTCATCATCGATAGCCAGGCAACGTATCATCGCTAAAATTGTATTTCGAGCTCCACCTTGTATTGTTTGTCATCATCACTGATCCTCAGCTGGTGCTTTCCCGGATAAAGGAGTTCAAGTCTGCGCATCACGTTTTTCAGCCCGATGCCCGAACCTTGTTCTGTTAAGCCTCCCCTTGGTTTTGCAATGTGGTTCTCCACCACAAAAGAGATTGCATGGCCCTGACAGGTCAGGCGAATATGGATTGCCGATGACTCCTGGTAACTCACCCCATGTTTGAACGCATTTTCAACAAACGGGATCAGGAGCAGCGGTTCAATCGAAAGCAGTTCGCAACGACCCTCCGAAGAGAAGTCAATGATCACAGACTCTGAGAGTCGCAACCGCTGCAATTCAATATAACTCTGCAGGTAGTCCACCTCTTTTTCCAGGCTTACCTTCTCATCCTTTGAATCCTGCAGCATATAACGCATGATCTGTGAAAGTTTGATGATGGCATTTTCTGTCTCATCCGACTTCTTCCGTGCCAGCGAACAGATGTTGTTCAGGATGTTAAACAAGAAATGAGGATTGACCTGCGATTTCAGAAATGCCAGTTCGGAGGAGAGTTTCTCCGCCTCCATCTCCTTCTTTTGCCGCTCGTTTTTGAACCATTCCATGGTGATCCTGACAAAACTGCTCAGCGCAAAAGCCATGATGCCCGGGTAGACACCGAACAAAGCTGAATGCCAGAAATCAAACTTGTGCCGGTGTTGAATCAGGTCGTAGGTAAGATAGATAAACGCAACATTGACAACGATAACGGTGATCAGGCCCAGAACAAGCAGCAGAAAATAGCGTCCGATCCTCTTCTTCAGCAGATACTGCGGGATAAGAAACAGGTAATTGTAGTAAAAATAGCCGATCATCAGGATCTGCAGGAACCAGCCCATGATCATGAACCGCTCCTTTCCCTCCGAGGATTCGATGAAAAGCATCGGAACGAGTAAAAAGGCCACCCACACCAGGATATGAATCAGCAGGGAATAGGATTTTGATTTCAGAATAGGAATTTCTTCCATGGAGTATTCTTTTTTCGGCGAAATTATTCAATTCCCGCGCAACTTTTTCACAAAATAGACAGTTCATCCTATTTTAATGATTGGAAAGATTTTTTCACCGATAAGGAAAATAACTTAGAAAGATTAATTGTTATATTTGCGTCTTATGTTGAACCAGAAATTACAACAGCGTTTAATCCAGAAACTCTCACCTCAGCAGGTGCTGGTGATGCGTTTGTTGCAGGAGCCCATTCTCTCGCTCGACCAGCGTATCAAGCAGGAGATTGAAGAGAATCCGGCGCTGGAAGAAGCCAGCGCAGATGAAGAGGATGTTGACACCAATGAGGAGGAGAGTACGCCCGAATCCATTGATTCTGATGAGGATGAATTTTTGGAAGTTGAACCCCCTGTGTCTGCCGACGATGAGTTCACCTTTGAAGATTACGTGGATGAGGAGGAAATCCCGGAATACAGGCTGGTGGCCAACAACCAGAGTCCTGACGATGTAGTCAGGGAAGTGCCGATCATATCGGGGATCAGCTTCCAGGAGTTCCTGATCAGCCAGATCGGGTTGCACAAATTCACTGATAAACAATATATCATTGCGGCCACCATCATCGGCAACCTCGATGAGTCGGGTTATCTGTGCCGCGAAATTCCCGCCCTTGCCGACGACCTGGCCTTCAACCAGGCCATTGAGGCCACCCAGGAGGAGATCCTCGAAGTGCTGAAGGCTGTTCAGTCGTTTGATCCGCCGGGCATTGCCGCACGCAACCTGCAGGAGTGCCTGCTGATCCAGCTTGAGCACAAACCCAACCGCACCTATACCACCGACCTGGCAGCCATCATCATGCGGTTCTATTTCGACGAGTTCAGCAAAAAGCATTACGACAAGATCCTGCAGAAGGGAAATATCTCCCAGGATGAGCTCCGGGAGGCCATCGTGGAGATCCAGTCTCTGAACCCCAAACCCGGCTACACCATTTCGGAGGTGGCCCGCGACAGTCAATATGTGGTTCCCGACTTTCTGATCACCAGCACGGATGGTATCCTGGAGCTGACGCTTAACACCCGGTACACGCCGGAGCTATCGCTTAACCGCGACTATATCAGCATGTTGCACGAGTATGGAAGCGCCAAAAACAAGTCGGCGGAAAAAGATGCGCTGTCATTCATCAAGCAAAAACTGGATTCAGCCCGCGGGTTCATCGATGCCATCAAGCAGCGCCATGAGACCCTCTATACGACCATGAACGCCATCATGAATTACCAGCAGGAGTATTTTCTTTCCGGGGATGACACCAAGCTGCGGCCGATGATTCTGAAAGACATTGCCACCATTGTCTCCCTCGACATCTCCACCATCTCCCGTGTGGCCAACAGCAAATATGTGCAGACACCCTTCGGAACCCTCCTGCTGAAGAGCTTTTTCAGCGAATCGATGCTCAACACCGAAGGCGAGGAGATCTCCACCAGGGAGATCAAGAAGATTCTTTCCGACACCATCAGCGCTGAAGAGAAGATGAAGCCGCTCACCGACGATGAGCTGGTCGACCTGCTGAAAGAAAAAGGTTACAACATTGCCCGCCGCACCATTGCAAAATACCGCAAGCAACTCAACATTCCCGTCGCCCGACTCAGAAAAGAACTATAACTGCCAGCCAATGATTGAGTCAAAACTCGCCAGGGTGATTTCCTGGCTTTTTCATCCCCTGATGATGCCCCTGTACATACTGCTGCTATTGCTGAACCATCCCGGTTTCATGCCGCTCCCGCTTGTCTTCTACTATAAAATGGCGCTGATCGGGGTGGTCGTGTTAACCACCATGCTGTTCCCGCTGTTTTTCACATGGATGCTCTGCCGGCTTGGAATCATCTCTTCCATCTTCATGAACACCAAAGAGGACAGGATATTCCCGATCCTGGCCATCTCCGTGTTCTATTATATCACCTATTTCCTCCTCCGCGGGATCCATATCTCCACCATCTTCAGCTACTATATGCTCGGCGCCACGCTGCTGGCCATCCTGTCGCTGATCATTACCTTTTCCCGGAAGATAAGCCTCCATACGATCGCGATCGGCAGCTGCACCGGACTTTTCCTTGGCCTCTCCCTTAACTTCGGTATCAACCTCATGACAGAAATCTATGTAAGCATCCTGCTTGCCGGAATCGTCGGTTTTGCCCGTTTAAAAGCAAACTCCCACCAGCCGGCCGAAATATATTCAGGCTTTGTGATGGGGGTTGTGGTGATGACGACGCTGATGATTTTGCTTTGATTGTTTCCAACTCTCCAAACCACTGGCTAAAGCCAGTGGCAATTGATGAGGCTTATAACTTGTCATGTGTGTTTGTTTATAATATTTGGCTAAAGCCAATAATTTGTTGGCACCTTCCAGCCACTGGCTAAAGCCAGTGGCAATTGATAAGGCAACAAAACTGCTTCCAGATGAATTGCCTCCAGTTGAATTGCCTCCAGTTGAATTGCCTCCAGCTGAATTGCCT
>CAYHGE010000072.1:14466-18742 GCA_964355945.1 uncultured Draconibacterium sp. | reverse complement strand
GTCACAGCCCAGGTCAAAGTTTATAAGGGGACGTCGACCTACACTTCAGATGTGATCTGCACAGTTAAGGATGGGAAAGTATATAAAAAAATGTCTTCCTACACCTCCGACATCCTTTGCCATATCAAAGAAAACAAGGTTTACAAAGGGAATTCCGGATACACCAGCGATGTGATCTATACTATTTCGGATGGTAAGGTGTACAAAGGCACATCTTCTTACACCTCCGACATCGCCTTTACCATCAGAGACAGCAAGGTATACAAGGGAACTTCCTCCTATACCAGCGACATTATTGCAACAATTGATGATAACAGGGTTTACAGCGGAACATCATCCTACACGTCGGATATCCTGTTCACAATAGACGGGAATCTTACGATCGAAGAGTTTGTGGGGGTGTGGTACGCAGTTAAATACTGTTACTGAGGGGATAAGGAAAATCCGATCAGGTAAACGCCTGGTTTTACCGGAAACACTCCCGGCTAATCCATCGGATAACCGTAATCGGTCCAGTCAACTTTCAGGTTTTGCTTCAGGTTCAGCAGCTTGGGCGATTTGTAGCCCAGATCTTTTAAAAGGGTGAATGCAGGCCTGATATTCGGACAGTTATGGAAGGGACAGCAGCCGCAATAAATCACCACCATTTTATCTTTTGGAACACTCACAAGCGCTTTCTTTAATTTGTCGAGATTGGCCTTACCTGATGTGCTTCCAATATTGATAGACCCTTTTATATCAGCCACCGGGCCGATGTTATAAATCACCGGTTTCGGGGCTTTTGCATTGGAAAGAACGCTCGCCAATGTTGCCGGTTCCATGAGATCTTTTGAGGTCCACGGCTCACGGGACTGGCCTGAGACCAGCATGGCAATGTTCGTTAAAAGGAGCGTAAACAGAGCGATAAGAAGGCTTTTTGAATTTTTCATAACGGTTTGTTGTATTTGCTGCAAATGTACTAAAAAAACAAGACCCGTATTCTCATTTGTCAGGCATAATCTGCGTTAATACAGGCCTTTCCTGCCAGATTGTTTTACCCAACTATCTGGCAGACGTCTGGTATGATTTTGATCTTTTTCCATTAAAAAAAAGTTCTCGCAGATGCACGCAGATTACAGCGCAGATTTTCGCAGAATACAGGATGTCTGTCTTTCTTACAAAAGCAAGGAAGTTTCAAATGCTGACTCCAATATTTCAGGACCCAGAATCCCGTGGACTTTATTAGCGCTACCCCCTTAGGATAAAGGGAGAATTATTTTACTCCATCAGAATGGGTGTTTTTGTGAACATGCATATTAATCCGCGAAAATCAGCGCTGTAATCTGCGTGCATCTGCGAGAACTTTTACTTGTTTAATCGGAAAAAAGTTAAAAGAAAAAATTACCCAAATTAAATACGTGAGTAGCAATTCGAAGCTTTTATAAATAATCAGTCTAAATAACGATAATCTTTTATATATTTGGGTGTTCATATCTTACGCAGGAATTAACGGCTGTTGTCCTGCAGGTATTATTATAAAACGGCTCTAAATCAACAACTAAAATTCTAAATATGAAAAAAATATCAACTGTGTTATTCATGGTAATTGCCTTATCTGTTAGCCTGTCACTCTCCGCCCAGGAGAAAACCTATAAAGATGGTTCAGTATGGCAGGTGGGCTTCATCAAAACAGGTGCAAATATGTCTGTGGAATATCTCAATAATCTCAAGAACAATTGGAAGGCAACTCATGAGGAAGCCGTTAAACAGGGCGTGATCGTCTCCTACAAGATTCTTCACGGAGCCTCTGCCAATCCTGAAGACTGGGACGTCATGCTGATGACCGAATATAAAAGCCTGTCGGCCATGGAAGGAGCTGAAGAAAAATGGGAGGCAATCAGCAAAAAGATCATCGGTGGCGAAGAGTCAATGAAGAAACTCAACGACAGCAGGGTAAGTATGAGAACCATTTACGGGGGCAAACTGCTAAGGGAGGTTGTCTATAAATAAATAACAGAGTCTTTTGAGGAGGGCCGTTGCGAAGATAAAAAAATACCTTCTGTAACGGCCTTCTTCTTTATCAGGTCGTTTTAATTCATAATTTTACTGCTCAAATTTACCTTCCTCAAATTTAAAACAGCCCTATGAAAAGATTGACCTCCTTCCGGTTTTACTTGTCCTGCTTACTATTGATAACGGTCCTGTCATTGCCTTTGCCGACCCTTGCGCAGCTTATCGATAATCCAAATCGCGACCAGCTTCCCGGGTATCTTCGGGAATTTGCACCGAAAACCACCGACCTGCCTCTTTCTTCTGTCATCACCGTAAATAATTTCGATAATTTTAATCTCGGGGTGGACTTCGGCGAAGGAAATATTGCAGAGAACCCGCTGGTTCCGGCATGGTTCTTTACGGCTTATAATACCAACACATCTCATAATACGCAAAATGGCATCGACTGGGGAACCGGAACTCCTTCCTTTGGTACATCTGTGCAGGGAGATCCTGTTGTTTCCTACGACAGCCTTGGAAACCTTTATTACGAGAATATGTACGGAAACATCACCGGCGTAAAGGTGATCAAGTCCACCGACAACGGCGCCACCTGGGGGGCCCCTGTTACTGCAGTTGCAGGAGTTGATAAAAACTGGATGGCATGTGATCAAACAAATGGCCCGAATGCAAACAACGTTTATGTTTGCATGACCGCCAACTCCGGAGGTAATTTCGCCCGGAGCACCGACCATGGAACAACATTTACCACAACCTTCACACCATCCACACAATCGCTTCCGGGGATGATGGTTTGTGTGGGCGCAAACGGCACCGTGCAGGGAAAGGCGGTTTATGTGGTTACGAACGGCGGAGGCTCATTCAACTCCACCTACACGTTTTACCGTTCACTGGATGGCGGACTTACGTTCGCCCAGATGTCTGCGCAGTCATTTTCCAATTATGTGGGATCAAACGTGGGCGGAAGGAATTCGGTCCAGAACATGCGTACGCGTCCCTACCCGATGATCGCGGCAGACAACAGCTTTGGTGCCCACCGCGGGCGGTTTTACTGTGTGTATGCCTCCAATGACCCGCCGGGTGACGGAAACAAACCGGACATCTGGAGCCGTTACTCCGACGATGGAGGAACAACCTGGTCAACGGCCATCCTGGTGAATGATGATGCCAGTCCCCAGGCTCATCACCAGTGGCATCCTGCGATATGGTGCGACAAACAGACAGGCCGGCTTTACGCCCAATGGATGGATACCCGCAATTGCCCGACCAGCGACAGCGCCCTCATTTATGCTTCCTATTCCGATGACGGGGGAGTTACATGGGCCCAGAACCAGGCACTTTCAAACCAGAAGATGAAGATCAATTGCAGCACCTGCGGGGGAGGAGGAACACCCCGATACCAGGGTGACTACAATGGCTTCATCTCCAATAAAAAAGCCGGCATGGCAGGCTGGACTGATTTTCGCCAGGGATCTTTTATGAGCGTTACCTCCTACTTCCCGGATTTTGCCATGGCAATCAATAACACTGCAGGAAACCTGTATGTGCCGAATGACAGTATCGATTTCATTGTTAGTGTTCCAGCCGTCAAACTTTATACGGATACAGTTTATCTGAGCGGACAAATCTCCCCTTCCCCGGCAACAGGCAGCATCACTTTTACCTATCCACAGGGAAACATGATCACCTCCTTCCCCGGGTCAAAAATTGTTCGCCTCAAACTGACCGGAAATGTGCCGCTGTCGAACTACCAGGCGCAGTTCTTTGCAAAAGGGCCGAACGGGACACCCGCCCACCAGCGCAATGCAACCATTACTGTTCTTGCATCTCTGGGTCTCTCAGTTGTCGTAACTGCAACACCTGTAGCGGTTTGTGCAGGTGGTACCACACAATTACAAGCCTTTGCCAGCGGAGGAACAGGTCCTTACACATACGCCTGGACATCCAATCCGGCCGGATTCAACTCCATACTGCCCAATCCCACCGCCTCGCCTGCTGCCAACACCTGGTACGTCTGCACCGTGCACGATAATGCCGCCGGTGTGAAAAAGGACAGTGTCTATGTTACGATTTTGAATGTACCCGCAACCCCGGGGATCATTTCAGGTAACCAGACTCCCTGCTCGGGGGCCACAGAAAATTACAACATACCTTATGTACCTGGCGCAGCATCTTATACCTGGAATGTTCCCGCGGGAGCTTTTATTCTGTCAGGACAGAACACCACTGCAGTTAATGTTCAATGGGGGACAACCTCCGGAACCATCTCGGTTACTGCCGGAAA
>CAYHGE010000072.1:0-14366 GCA_964355945.1 uncultured Draconibacterium sp. | reverse complement strand
AGTTCTGCAGCAATCATGGGTGTTAATGTGGAGACACTCCCCGGAAATGCCCAGGCTATTTCGGGTATGGATACTGTTTGCCAGGGTTATGGAGGTTATCAGTATAGTATTCCGGCAATATCCAATGCTACTGATTATGTTTGGACATTGCCACCGGGTGCGGTTATTTCGCAGGGCCAGGGGACAAACGCAGTCTCGGTCGATTTCAGCGGGTCCGCCCTTTCCGGCGATATTACAGTGGCAGGAAGTAATATGTGTGGCACGGGAACGGCAAGTACAGCGTTCATTCAGGTGGAGATATGTGCCGGGATCAACGAGAACCTGCTCCGTTCGCAGGTTTTGATCTATCCCAACCCGGTTCATGATCTTCTTACGCTTTCCATTCAAGGGATGGAGCAACAGCTGCAAATCCGCATCACCGATGTGAGCGCACGACAAATCTACGATCAGCTGCTGGAGAACTTACCATCTGTGTGCACACGACAAATTGATGTCAGCAGTTTTGCAAAGGGCGTTTATCTGATCAAACTCACGAACGGTTCGCGCGTGTTTACCGGTAAGTTTACAATTGATTGAAAGGATTAATTTGTCCCGATTGTCCAGATCTTATTCTGGAAATATCCGTTTTGTATCAGAATGGAGTCGTTGTTGGAAGATCTCAGCCAGCCTGAAAAATACCCTTTGCCCCATCCGCCCTGCCCGTCCCACTGGGTAAATACCACGGAGAAAAGTGAGGAGGTGTTATAGGTCAGATCGTATCTTACACCGGATGGATTGACATAAAAGCAGGAAAAACGGTAAAGTCCGGTATAGTAGACATAACCCACGATCGGATCACCCGGAATCCCTATTTTCATTGTCTCCATGTTGACAGTGTCGCTGGAGCTGGTAGCCGTGAACCTGCAGCAGAATGTGGAGGTAGAACAAAAATCTCTTGAGAAATTCGAGGCGTAGTTGAGTGTCTGCGATACCGTATTTATTTTATACGATGCGTACGGCACTGGTTCCACCGGATCAGATTTTTTTTTGCATGAGATGGCTGAAATAATCAACACAGGGATCAGAAAACAGAGTAGCTTTTTCATCTTTTAATTTTTATGTGATAGAAAACATGAACGAAGATCGTGGAAGTCATACAAATATACATAATATGTTACTCCATTCAATTTTACCTGAAATTTTTCTATTTTCCTCATTGCATCATTTTTCTGATCTCGCACGCTGGGCGGAAAACAGGAAGAGACCACACTTTTGGCATGGTCTCTTTCTGCAATAAAAACAAATGTAAAAACGAGGGAAAGCAGTTATATCACTATTGCCTGATGATTTTTTGCATCCCTGCACTTTCGTTTTGGGTGACCTTCAGCACATACAATCCCGGTTTCTGATCGATCAGGGTCAGATTATGAAGTTTGCCTGAGGTGAACTCCTTCTCCATGATCAACGCTCCCAAAAGATTGTAACACTGCACTTTTACCACAGATCCTTCAGGCTCTGAGGATAATTCAAGCGTGAAATTCCCACTTGTAGGATTGGGGAATACCTTGAAGAAAGCATCTCCGCTGGTGATCGCAGGAATTGCATTCCCATTGTTGCCATCCCCCGTGATTTCTGCAAACTTGGCAAGCGGCGGACAATAGTTCCCGTCAGTTGAAATACGGCCCAGGAGGTATGCCCCGTTTTGAACCTGTACACCAGGATAGAACAGGATGTTTTGTCCGGCCACCAGCTCAACGCTGCTTCCCAAAGGCATGATAAAGACGGTACCGCCACCAGCGAGTTCAATGGTCTGCCCGGCCGAATAGCAAACGGGTGACCCGGGTATAGCCAGGACATTCTGTATGTTAAGATTAAGAGGAATAACATTGATGTACATGGCGCTTTCAATACTGGTGCCACATAAGTTATTGGCCATGACACTGAGTAAGCCAATCCCGGTTGCAGTCAGGGTGCCACTTGTTCCGCTTCCCGTAACAGTTCCGGTTCCGCTGTAGGTCCAGGTATAGGAGGTCGCACCGGGCACATCGGCGATGGTATATAATTGCGATACCCCGCTGACAACTGTTGCCGGCCCTGTGATTGACCCGGGCTGTTCAGGGGCTGCAGCACACAGGTTGTACGCCAGGGTGTAGTTTCCAAAATAGCTACTGTATCCCATTACCTTCAGCGTATAATAGCCTGATGTGGCGGGTGTCCATTCGATTTTTGAAAGAGGATATCCGCAACCATCATCGTTGTATGTAACCAGTGTGCAGGCTGCATCATACAACTGAAGGAAAGTGTCGTAATCGGCACCGGCTCCATCCCCGCAGCCGGTTTTAAAAGTGTAATGGTATCCGGTGTATGCATAGAATCTGTAATTTTTACATCCGAAAGCATCGATCGAGGAGGAAGCAGTGAGCCATGAAAATCCCGGATAAATAAGGAAATCATAAGTAGGACAGGCATGACAAAGTTCAGGACAAACGATGCTGAAACTATGGATGCCGGGAAGGTTGTCTTCGTCATCCAGCAAAATATAGTAAGTGGTGCCAGCAGTCCACGACATTGAACCGTACTGTCCGGGGTTATAAACGTCCTGAATACATGTCCAGGATGCGGGGGAACAGGAAGTCGACCACATGTAATCAACCCAGTTACCGGCTGCATTTACCTGGATGCTGTATTGACCGGTTGTTGGTGCGACAAAACTGTAAATTTTTTCGACGCCCGGCGTACTATAGTAACAAGTATAATTGTTCCATACACCGGGTCCGCCACCCGGGAATTCGACAGCCTGGTTACAGGCCAGAGGGGTGATTCCTATACACGGATTTGGCTCATTAATATAAAAGGTATGCGGACCAGCGTAGGTTGTCTCCCCATCCAGCAGTAAATAGTAAGTTGTTCCGGCAGTCCAGTACATGGCGCCGTAAGAGCCGGGCCAATAGATATCCTGAATACAGTTCCACCCGGTAGCGCCACACGAAGTGCTCCACATATAGTCGACCCAGCTTGACGCATCGGTAACCTCGATGCTGTAATAGCCGGTATAGGGTGCCACGAAAGTATAGACCTGTTCCATCCCAGGGCACGTATAGTTACAGGGAGCAGGGGAGTAAGTATTCCACGCTCCGTTTCCGGTATTTGAGTATGTGGTGGAATTAGCGGCACCTGTCCCTGCGATTGGTGTGGTATTCAGACATGGATTGAGAATGATAGCAAATGTCTGGGTTGTAAGCGCTGTACTTTCCGCATCAGCCAGAATATAATAGGTGGATCCTGCGGTCCAGTATACCGAACCAAAGGTTCCAACAGAAGCAATATCCTGGATGCAGTTCCAGACTCCGCCATCACAGGCGGCTTCTTTCCACATATAGTCGACGTAGTAACCGTTTGCTGCCGATACATTGATGCTGTAATACCCTGTGTAAGGTGCGACAAAGCTGTAAATTTGTTCATTTCCGGGGCAAGTGAAGTTACATGGAGTTACCCAGGATGTGTACCAGATTCCTGACCCGCTTTTGGCATAGTTTTTAGCATTGGCAGCACCGCCGTTACCCAAAGAGATAATGTCTGAACAGGGTTCAGCAGTGCCTGAAAGTGAAATGACCCTTGGGCTTACCGTATTATTCGCATTGTGAGGGAGGTTAAATGAAGCAGTCTTTAATCCGGAAGAATTAGGTGAAAAGCGCACAGTAATCGTAGCTGAAGTGTTGGGATCGAGGTACAGGTATGAAGCTCCAACAATTGAGAACTGACCGGCATCGGCACCCGTTATGTAAGCATTTCCTGCCTCAAGATTCAGATAATTTGGAGCAGTTCCATTGTTGTAAACGGTTATTGCCAAATCCTGGTATGAACCCACATTGAGTTGTGAGAATGCAAGAGATGTTGCAGGAGAAGTGGACATGCTGACACTTGACCCGCCGTTATAGAGCCAATATCCCAGATTATTGTTGTTGTAGGAAACTTCAAACTTGCCCCACACATTATAAAAATTCGGATAATCACACTCTGTTGCACCGTTAAGGTAGCACCATCCATAAAGTTGGCCTATTACTACTCCTCCTGCGTCGACCAGGTTTCCTCCTGAACTGCCACCTACCGACTCGCCTCCGAGGGCCCTCGTATAATGGAAATTGGAGGTACTGAGGCCACCACATGAGAATGTTGGGGACGTTTTATTCAGGGCGCGCTGGTATTTTTGTGGCATGCCGGCCGGATGGTTTACCGAGTGAACCGTCGCATCATTTGCAACACCCCCGGCAGTCCAGCCAAGGTAATATCTGTATCCTCCCGGGTCGTTGTTGAGAAGTACCAGAGTGAAATCACTCTGGCTGTTGGTTGCCAGCAGGTTTGAACCGTTTATCAGGATAACGCTGGTGTTGACAGCTCCATTGCAGGAGGTGGTATAAAGATCGAATTTGGCTTCGAGCGAAGCAGCTGAAGCCTGTGAACTGAAACAATGGTTTGCGGTGAGCAGGAAAGGCTGATAATCAACCGCCCTGATGTCATTAAGCAGGGTTCCGGAACAGATATAATAAAAGCCACCTACAACAAACCGGAGCTGAGAAGTGGACGCTTTCAGGGCACCAATACTGCTAAAACCATTCGCATAACCACAATTAACATCTTCATAGCAATCGATATTGGGTGCATCCGGAGCCTGATTGTTGTTTGCATGAACTACCCTGGGGATGACAAAATAGACATTCTCATTCGCGACATTAACCGGAATTACAACCTCCAGATAAATAAAATCAGCGAATGTTGTTGTGGTATAAAAGCCGTCATCCTTTACCTTACCTTGTAATTCGGTTTGATTGAAGGAGTAGCCGTCTTTGCTGAACAGATTCACTTTCACTCCGGCCGGGAAATTCCCTTCTGAGATAAAAAGCCTCAACTCTTCTGCCGATTCGGATTTAATATAGGTCGACCATACAAGGGAATCTTCTGTGAACCTGAAAAGCCTGCCGCCCGAAACATTTTTCTGTGCTCCAGGTGCTGGCATATCAGCACCATTCAGCGTAAAACGAATTGGATCCTTCAGGTCGCGTACTACTCCAATTGCAGGAGGATCAACAGCATCTTCAATGCCTTTTCTTTCTATTGGTGTTAAGGTATTCAGAATATGCTTTTCATTCTGACTAACTGATCCTGCGGCAACATGTTGTACAGGTATTTTGCGGGGAACAAGGCTGTTGTCAATAAAATGTTCAACCGCTTCAACAGAAGCAGGTTCAACAGATTGGGATTGTGCAGTTAAGAAAAAGAGTCCCTGCAAACAGAGGAAGACTAAAACCCTTAACTGAATTGGAAGAGTGTAACTGTTTTTCATAAAATTTGGGTTTACTTAGGTTTACTTAAAACTGAAGAAAATCAGATTATCCTTACAAAGTTATAGCAATTCAAAAATTTATTGCCTGCAAAGGAGAATGTGTACGCCCTGATTTGTTGGGGTATGCAACGGATTTTGGAAGGAAAATAACTTAAAAAATATTGATATATCTCAAGAGCCGGGAGGCGGGTGGGGGAGGGAAGCGGGTAAACAGGTGAGCGGGTAAACAGGTGAGCGGGTAAACAGGTGAGCAGGTAAACAGGTGAGTAGGGAGGCAGGTGAGCAGGTAAACGGGTGAGCAGGTGAGCGGGTGAGCAGGTGAGCGGGTGAGCGGGTGAGCGGGTGAGCAGGGAGGCAGGTAAACGGAGAGTTTTTTTCTGAAAAAAATGAATTTATCAGGGTCTAAAACTTTCCGAATTTTAAAGACAGGTTCGCGTTGAAGTTGTTGATCAGCCCGCTGCTGGTGTTGATTAAATTCAGGTCGGGGGTGTAACGATAGGAAACACCTGCATCAACCTACCACAGGTTTCCAGGATTGACAACTCCATTGGCGGCCAGTCCGACAGAGAAGAAATGGTCGATGATGGCGCCAAAACTCAGGCCTGCCATAAAAACATCTTTGCCGTTAAATTGCGTATAAGCACTCTCCGGACTGATGTAATATCCAATTTTCACCGGATGGCCTGTTTTGTTAAAGAGCGTTTTAATTTCGCCGTCATCCTGTTTTGAGGATTTGCGGATAGAGTCGGTTTGGGTGGGGGCACATGAAATATTTCTCTGAATTGCCCGATTTGAAGTATGAAATGTAAGCGACCGGAGCGAGGTTCTATTTAATCAGATTTTTATAATGATAATACCGGCTCACAATGTCATCCACAAACCCTTCGGTTTTATAATCGATCGGGTAGTCATCGATCGAGTCGTTTTTTGCGACCGGGTCTTTTTTTGAACGGTGCAACAGGTAGTAGTCTACATTGCCGTTCCACCGGTTTTTATCCTTGCCGAATTTTTCCGCTTTTTCCCTGGCAGCCAGTACTTTGCCGATACCGACATTGTAGCAGGCCAGCACAAAGTAGATTCGTTCAACCGGGCTGGTAATTTCATCGGGGAGCTGAGAGTCGATAAACCGCAGGTATTTTATCCCCCCGGTGATTTGCATTGCCGGTGTTGCTGCACTGTCGATCCCGAATTTTGCAGCGGTTTCGGGCATCAGCTGCATGAGACCACTGGCACTTCGCGACGAAGTAAGCCCGGGTTTGAAATTCGACTCCTGGTAGATCAGCGAGGCAACAAGGCGCCAGTCCCACATTACGAGCTTGCTCTGCTGCCTGATGATGTCATCAAACGGCGACAGTTTATTGTTGCCGGTCACGGAGAAGTAGTCATTTTGCATGAATCCGGCGATGCGCTGGTTGTCGAAATACTCCAGGTAGGTTTGCTTTAAATCCCGGGATGATTTGAACTCCTTCAGCCAGTTGTTGACTTCTGTGCGCAGCGAATCGGATGAATGACCTAAACCCCATGCATAAGAAAACAGCGGGAATGCCAGCACGGTGATGTCGAGGTTGCGATAATACCGGTGATAGACCATGGCCACATTTTCCTGGCATAGCGCAAAGCGGATGGCTCCGCTAGATACCTGTCGGATCAGCTCCTCCTGGCTGATGTCTGCCTCCTCTTTCAGAATGGCATTTTTCCCTGTTTTCTTGTAAAAGGAATGATATTGTGAAGCCAGAAATGGGCTTTTCCGAACATAAACCGTATCCTGCGGGAAGTCAGTTAAATTGCGGATAAGCCACGATCCGTCTTTTGCGGAGTTCTGGTTTTTTCGCTGAACAAGCACCAGCCGGGTTTCGCCAAAAGGATCGGAAAACCTGACCATCTTTTTTCCGTCACTGGTGATGGGAAGGTTGAGTGCAATGAGGTCGGCGGCATTGTAGTGCATGTAATATTCGAGCTTTGAGATGTCATTGCTGGAAATTATCCGGAGGGGAACACCCAGGTATTTCGCAAATGATTCCAGCAGAACAAGCTGGTATCCCATTGGATATCCTTTGTATATGAAGTAGTTGAGTGTATTTTGGTCGGTTAGGGCGATAAGGTATCCACGTTCACGGATGCGGCGGAGGGCATCCTTTTTGGCCTCCTCACGGTGATACAGACCCCTTGTTACAAAAAAAGCAATGGCCACAACTGCCAGGCCCAGCAGAATGGCTCTGAGAATGATGTATTTCCTGGATGTCTTATTCAATATATCGGGTTAAGAGACTTTTCTGTATCTCAGGATGGCCAGACTTAAACTGCAGACGGCATATACAGCCAGTGACCAAAAGTGGCTGCTGATCTCAGCAAAACCGGATCCTTTCAGCAAAACCATCCGCATGATTTTGATAAAGTACATCACCGGATTCAGCCTGTCAAGGTTTTGCGCCCATTGCGGCATGCTTTCGATGGATGTGAACAGTCCGCTCATCAGGATAAAAACCACCATAAAAAAGAACGAAACGAGCATGGCTTGCTGCTGTGTCTGGGTAATTGTTGAAATCAGCAGGCCAAAAGACAAAATTACAAAAAGATAGACAGATGCCGACAGGAAAATTAATCCAAGATTCCCTTCCATGGGAATGTTGAAGAGCAACTTGCCAACGATGAGGCCGAATGCCAGTCCGAACATCCCGATGAGCCAGAATGGGACCAGCTTTCCGGTGATAAACTGGATTTTGTTGATCGGTGTCACATTGATCTGTTCGATGGTTCCGATCTCCATTTCCCGAACAATGTTCATCCCCGAAAGCAACAGGCCGATGATGGTGACGAGCAGCACGAGAATCCCCGGAACCATGTAAGTTTTATAGTTTAATTTCGGATTATACCAGTAACTGTAATCGGTCTGGATGCTTTTGATTCCGCCCACGGATGCAGGATTCGCCTGCTTCTGAACCAGTTCCCGGTTATAATCAATCAGGATCATCGTGGAATAGGCATTGGTGAGGCCGGCACTTTGACCGTTGATCGCATTGACCACAAACTGAACTTTGGCATGATTCTCCTTCAGCAGGCTCTTTTCAAAGCCGGCAGGAATCTGGAGGATCATGTCGATATGGCCTTTTTTCATCTCATCTTCTGCGTTCAGATATGAAAATGAGGTGCTTTGAACCTTGTAAAAGGGCGACCCCTGATATTTACTCACAAGTTTGCGTGAGGTACCCGAAAGATCCAGGTCAACAACCGCCACACGGATGTTCTTCATCTCATAAGTTGCAGCATTGACGAGGACGATCAGTTGAAAAATTGGCATGAAAAAAATAATCGGCAACATCGACTTATTGCGAAAAACCTGCAAAAACTCTTTCTGGATGATGTATAGGATCGTTCTCATCAGGTTAGCCTTATGTTGAATTTTTTGATGCTGAGGAGCAGGAAAAAAGTTGTAAACCCTAACAGGATAAGGGTTTCCTCCCAGATGTATTCAATTCCGTTGCCCTGTAGCATGATGCTTTTGATGATAATGATGTAGTATTTGGGGGGCATGGCATGACACAATACCTGCATGATGGCCGGCATATTTTCGACGGGGAAGATAAACCCGCTGAGCAGGATTGTCGGAAGCATCAGGGCCACCAGGGAGATCATCATGGCAATCTGCTGACTGTTTGTGATGCTGGAGATGAGGATGCCTAGTGAAAGGGCCATGCAGATATAGAGGAAACTCTCCAGAAGCAGGAGGAAAATACTTCCCACGATCGGCATGCCGAAAACCAGGTTTCCTAAAACGAGGATGATGCAGGCATCGATGAAGGCCAGGAACACGTAAGGAAATACCTTTCCAATGATGATCTGTGCCGGTTGCATGGGAGAAACCAGCAGCAGCTCCATCGTTCCAAGTTCCTTCTCCCGGGTGATGGAGAGGGAGGTCATCAGGGCGGAGATCAGCATCAGCAGCATGGCCATCAGCCCGGGAACGAACATGTAAACCCCTTTCAACTCACCGTTATACATCATCCGGACTTCCGGGGTGATCTGAAAGGGGACCTTTCCGGAGTTTATGGAAACCAGGTAGTTGCTGATAATTCCGCTGGCATAGTTTACCAGCATGTTGGCGGTATTCGGATCCGACGCATCCGCGATGATCTGGATACGCGCATTGCCTGTTTTTTCCAGCTTTTTTGCAAAACCGGGTTCATAGATCAGGGCGAGTTTGACATCCCCTTTTTTGAAAACCGGGTCGATTTCAGCGGTGGTGTGCAGATTTTGTTCAAGAATAAAATATCCGGATGAGAGAATCTTGTCACTGATTTTACGGGTCACTTCATCGGCCGACGGATCGTAGATGGCGATTTTTGCATCCTTGATCTCATTGGTGAGCACATACCCGAACAGCATCAGCTGAACGGCGGGCATGCCAAAGAGGATCAGCAGGGTGCGGTAATCCCTGAAGATGTGGTAAAACTCCTTGGTGACAAATCCCCGGAACCGTTTCATATGATCTCCTTTTTGGTTGCCCAGAAATAGAAAAACCGTGAAGCCGAGATCAGCAATGGCATTCCCATGGTGATATAGAAATTATAGAGCCAATCTTTGTTGATCACATCAAACTTGCGCAGCATGATTCCCCCGGTGATCATCATTGCCATCATGAAATATCCACGGAGGTTGAAAAAGGAAAAGGCACAGGGATATGGGATGTTGATGCCATGAATTCGTCTGATGTGCTTGCGTGATATTTTTGCAAAGAGCAGGACATAAAAAACGAATCCCAAAGCAACCCCGCCAGCCAGGCGCCAGCCAAGATGTTCGGGATGCGCAAGGAGATATGCCAATCCACGTCCGGCAAGAATCCCGCCTGCGGTGGTCCACGCCAGGCCTGCTATGAAGAGGAGGTTGTGCTTGCTGACGGAGGGTTTATGTTTTTCAAGGAGATTCATCGATTCTTTCTTTTACCGCAAAGATGCGAAGGCGCAAAAAACAACTTTACATGGTTGCACATATTTCTTAGCGTCTTCGCGCCTTTGCGGTTTGTTTTTATTAGGTTGAGACAATCTAAGCCCTTGCAAGTTTAATAAATACATCATTCATCGAGGCTGCCCCGTATTGTTTTTTCAGGTTGTCGGGTGTGTCAAGTGCCGCAATTTTACCGTCAACCATAATAGAAACCCGGTCGCAATATTCAGCCTCATCCATGTAATGTGTTGTTACAAAAACAGTAATTCCATTATGTGAGGTCTCAAAGATCATGTCCCAGAATTGCCTGCGTGTGATCGGGTCCACTCCGCCGGTAGGTTCATCCAGGAAGACAACTTGGGGGTTATGAAGGAGTGCAACCGAGAACGCAAGTTTTTGTTTCCACCCAAGCGGGATATCTTTGATAAGTTTATTTCTTGCAGATTCGAACCCCAGGCGCTGCATCAGGGAGTCAGAACGTTCCATGATCTCTTTTTTTCTCAGCCCATAAATTCCTCCGTAAAACCGGATGTTCTCGAACACAGTAAGATCGTCGTAAAGGGAGAAGCGCTGGCTCATATAGCCGATGTTTCTTTTTACCTTTTCACGCTGGGTGTAAATGTCAAACCCGGCAACATTCAACTCCCCGGATGTGGGATAGGATAACCCGCAGAGGATTTTGATGGCAGTGGTTTTACCTGCACCATTGGCTCCCAGGAATCCAAATATCTCACCTTTCTTTACTTCAAATGTCAGATGATCATTGGCTACGAACGAACCAAATTTCTTGACAAGGTTTTTGACGGTGATAATATTCATATCTGGCAGTGCCTCAGTGGTTTTCGTTTTCAGGAGTTTTCATCAGTTCCATAAAACAATCTTCAATGGTAGCCTCAATGGGGGTGATTTCCACCGACTGATGGTTGTTTTGTTTCAGAAAATCAAGCAAGTCAGCCTGGTTAACATTTTGCTCTTTAAATGCAACATGGGCAGATTGCCCGAAAGCATAAACACTGTGAATCCCGGGATACACCCTGAGTTCGCCAAGTAGTTTGTAAATGTCTCCTGCTTTAACTGAAAGCAGTGACAACGGATAATTTCCGACAACCTCCTGCGGTGTGCTGATGGTCATGATGTGTCCGCTTTGCATCAGTGCGACACGGTCGCACAGGCTGGCCTCATCCATATAGGGCGTGGAAACCACGATGGTGATCCCTGCACCCTTCAGCCGTTTCAGCATCTCCCAGAATTCGAGTCTCGAAACAGCATCCACTCCCGTGGTTGGTTCATCCAGGAACAACACATCCGGCTTGTGGATCATAGCGCAGGACAATGCAAGTTTCTGTTTCATGCCCCCCGACAACTTCCCGGCTTTCCTCTTCCTGAAAGGCTCTATCTGCTGATAGATCTCTTTTACCAGGTCGTAATTTTCACGGATGGTGGTGCCGAAAATGGTGGCAAAGAAGTTGAGGTTTTCTTCCACCGTTAGATCGTGGTAGAGTGAAAATCTGCCGGGCATATAGCCGCAGATTTTCCTGATCTTTTTGTAATCCTTCACCACATCAAATCCTTCCACGCTGCAAGTGCCGTGATCGGCCAGAAGCAGTGTGGTGAGGATGCGGAAAAGGGTGGTTTTGCCGGCACCGTCGGGTCCGATGAAGCCAAACAGTTCGCCTTTTTCCACATCGAGTGTGATGTTGTCAAGGGCAATGGTTGTTCCATACCGTTTGGTCAATTGGTTTACCTGGACAGATGGTTCCGGCATCACATTAATTCTGCGGAGGGGTGGATTTGGTCCAATAGGTGTTTCTGCCCAGCAAAGATACCCCGACATATCCCCGCACTTTCAACTTAGTTGGCCCGTCGAAGGCGATATAACATTTGTAGGTCTTGCCATTCTTCGGATCATAGATGGTGCCTCCCGACCATTCATCTTTGCCATCGAAGGTGAAGTTCTTCATGTTGATCATGCCAATCAATGGCGTTGCTTTAAGCTTTTCTTCCGGATTTTCCTTGTCAGTACGTGGCTTACCCGTCACTTTGTCAAGCGGTTCCCTAAGCCAAACAAGTTTTCCAAAATATTTGGAGCCTTCCTTGTAGAGGGTGATCTTACCTGTTGCTTCCTGGTTGAGCCAGGTGCCAAGAATATCATCCGCTTTGTGTGTTTGGGCTGAAACTGTAATCCCTGACAAAAGGGAGATGATGACGACCATTAAAAAGGCTGATGTGATTTTTTTCATGATTTTTGTTTTGGTTAATAAGCGTTTAATTTAATTTAATCTCACCCGGCATGCCGATCTTAAGGCTGCCGTCATTTACCACGCGAACTTTAACGGCATAAACAAGGTTTACCCGTTCTTCTTTTGTTTGAATGGTTTTGGGTGTGAATTCAGCAGTTTGTGAAATCCAGCTGATAACACCCTCTATTTTCGTGTTGGTTTTTTCGTCTTTATCAATTCGTACTTCTACTTTATCGCCTATTTTTATGTGCGGAAGTTGTGCACCGCTCACATACACACGTAATTGCATTTCGCGCAAATCGGCAATTTTGTATAAAGGTTTCCCAAAGATAGTTACTTCATTGTTCTCTGCAAATTTTGTCAGAACGGTTCCACAGACAGGGTTTACAATGCAGGCATTTTTAATGGATTCCCTGATCTGGGCAATTTGCTGCTCAGCGCTGCCGGTCTGATCTTCAATACCGTTGAACTGAGCTTTAACGGAGGCGATCTGCTTTTCGATCAGGTTCAGGGAGGAGTTGATGTCGTCAAGCTGTTTCTGTGTGGCTGCTCCATCTTTGAGCATGTTCGTTACCCTTGTTTTTTCAATGAGGATGTTTGTGCGATTTTGTTCCTGAACGGCAATCTGGGCAGTCAGATCGTCTTTGCGGGAGCTGGTGGCATTTTTCTGCTCTTCTCCCTGGCGCTTTTTCAAATAAAGGTCGGTGGTATCTACATATCCGACAACCTGTCCTGAATCGAGTACCTGTCCCTCTTCAACATTAAACTGCATGATCCGCCCGTTTGCCAGTGATGAAATGGTGACTTCCGTGGCTTCAAAGGAACCATATGCATCTGGGTTCTCGTCCCTGTTGCCGCAAGAACTGCATAGTAATATCATCATAAATAAACGGTTTGCAACTACAAGAAGTTGCCGATTTCGAAGTACAAAACTGCCTACCGGCACTGCACTTGATCCGAAGCACAAAGATTCATTTAACCACCGAACAATCAATTTTATATAGGTGCTGTTAAGTGTTCGTTGTTCTTCTTTTCTCATTATTCTGTCCATTGTTTGTCGTGTCTTGATAACTCTGCTAACAAATTCGTTGGCTATTATGTTGGTCTGTTTTTTTTAAAGTTTTCAGCTTGCTCAAAAATCTCCACATAAACTTCGTCTCTCTCAACCGGTGGATAACCAAACTCGTCAAGCAAGAGAATAAGTCCAGCTTTCAGAGCTGATTTTATGTCGTCACGTTTGTTCCAGTCGGGGAATTTTGCTTGTCCATCAACCAAGTCTTTCACGGCTTTTGCCAAGTCAATCATTTTGTCGTCAGGATATTTGAAGTCATACTTTACACACAGTTCTTTCAGAATGTCGTAAAATGCTTTTTCTTCAAAGTTAATTCCTAAGGCGTCACCTGCCGAAAATTCTTTGTGAACTTCCCAAATTAAATCAGTTAAAGCATTTGCCATTTCTTCATAAACTTCACTTCTCAATATGTCGTTGGCATTACGGTCATTGTATCGTTCAACCAAGTCTTGCATCTTTTTAGTAAAGTCAATTCCTTTTACACGATTAACTTTTTTGATTTCACTAATCACTTTTGCCAATAGATGCTGCAGCAATTTGATTTTGGTATTCGGCAATTTGATTTTATCAATCTTCGCCAAATAATCTTCATCAAAAATGTCCTGTTCGGTTTCCGTTTCGGTACCGAGTTTGAAAATTTCTTCTACTCCTTCACTTTGCAGGGCTTCTTTAATCATTTCACGAACCTTGGCGTTCATCTGTGCTGTGTCGGGAGCATTGCCTTTGGTGAGTTTGAAAACAATGGAACGAACAGCCAAATAGAAATGAGTGTAATCTCTTTCTAACTGAGTTA
>CAYHGE010000071.1:6746-19380 GCA_964355945.1 uncultured Draconibacterium sp. | reverse complement strand
ATTTTGTTAATAACTTTTCCACATTCCCCATCCACCTTTTTATAAAATCCTGATTAAGCCATAAAACACACCATGGCTCCTCCCCTGATCCGGTTTAAAGTTGTAGAGATTGATTCAAACATCAGTTTTGCAGGCAAGAAGAAAAAGAAGCTGAAATACCCTGTCCGTTCGGTATCCCTTGTTCCGAAAACAAAAGTACCGCCAGGCCAGGCCGACCGGTATACGCTCCCTGAAATATTCTGGCAATAATTCACAAAACCGATAATTTCCGGTAAATTTGCTGACAGAATTATCACCTTGTCCGGACATGCATAATCCGCAAGGGAAGTATTCAGTTTAGAGCCTGTTTAATTTTTTTTAATTGGTTGTATTTCTAATTTTTAACCTGTGCCGTAGGCACATAATGTGGGTAGAAGTCGAATGTTTACACAGCCATTTCGTCCCGTACGGGACGAAATAATGCATTTATGCACGATTTTTTACCCATATAAAATCCCTAAAGGGATTAAAAAGCATTTTTAACAGTCTCCTATGAAGTTCAGCGATATACCAGGAAACCAACAAATTAAAAGCAAGCTGATCGGGACTGTTCTCGACCAGCGTGTCAGCCACGCGCAGCTGTTCTTCGGACCGGAGGAGAGCAGTAAACTCGCCCTGGCCATCGCTTACGCTCAATTCATCAACTGTACCAACAAACAAAATATCCCTTCCGCTTCTGCCGGGAAGGACTGCATATCTGCTGAATTACCGGATTCCTGTGGTACCTGCGCTTCATGTGTCAAATACCAGAAGCTTGCCCATCCCGATCTGCACTTTATCTACCCGGTTGCCACCACGAAAAAAATATCCTCCAAACCACAAAGCAAACACTTTATCGAAGAGTGGCGGTCATTCCTGCTCGAAAGCAATTTTGAGTCGGGGCTGCAAAAATGGTATGAGGTAATTGGCATCGAAAACAAACAGGGCTCCATCAATGTTTATGACTGCAACGAAATCATCACCACGCTCAGTTATAAAAGCTATGAGTCCGACTACAAAGTGATGATTATCTGGATGGTAGAGAAGTTGAATTATGCCGCAGCCCCCAAGATCCTGAAAATCCTTGAAGAGCCACCTGAGAAAACCCTCTTCATCCTGCTTTCCGAAGATCCTGATCAGATCATCAAGACAATATTATCGCGTACGTTGTTGGTTAAAATCCCGAAATTAAACAACCCAAAACTTGCTGCCAGTGAGGATGATGCGGCACATTTTATCACTTTTCGTCAGTGGATGAGGGCCTGTTTCGGTGCAAAAATACCGGACCTGATCAAATTTTCAACTGAAATCGGGAAAAGCGGGCGGGAAAAGGAGAAAAGTTTCCTCATCTATGCACTTAAAACAATCGGGATATGTGCTTCAAGGAATTATCTCGGGCAAGTCCCTCAAAGCATTGAAGGTGAAGAGTTGAAATTTATCAGCGGGTTTTCTCCTTACATCAGATCCGAAAATCTGTCTGACTTCAACAAACTTTTTAACGATGCCATTTACCACATTGAACGCAATGCTCATCCAGGTGCGCTGTTCCTTGACCTCTCGCTAAAAATCGTCAGACTGTTTAACCCGAATTTTGCATCTTCGATCAGATCCTAATCCATGGTTATTTCCGTTTCAAACCGGGATCGATCTTGATTGCTTTGTTCAAATACTCCTGTCCCAGTGCCTTTTGCCCGAGATTGCTATAGCCCACGCCTGCATTGTACAAGAGAAATGCATCATCCTTGTTTATTGCCAGCCCTTTGAGGGAATATTCGAGTGAACTCCTGATATCTCCGGTGATCCCATAAACCGTTGCCAGGTCCCTGATTACTTCAAGATTCTGCGGGCTGGCCTGATGTGCCTGTTTAAAATAAGCAATGGCAGTATTCAGGTCCTTTAACTCCTTACCATAGATTTTACCGATTTTATCGAGGGTATTGTCATCTTTGGGATTCCATTCAGCAACAACGAGCAGATCTTTCAAGGCCTCCCGTGGTTTGCCCTCCATCTGATAATACTGTGCCCTGTTGGCATAAGCGATTGCAATCCTGTTATCACCGGGGAAGATACTGATCACATTGTTCCACAGTGTTTCATCGTTTTTCCACACCCTGGTTTGTTCGCGGGTGAGATAAAATAAAAACCCGGCATACAAAAGAAGAACTGCAGCGACAGGTATTCTGAACATCTTTTTCTCATATAGCTGGTTTGCAAAATAACCGATGATGAAAAATAAACCGATCGAAGGAATATATGCATACCGGTCGGCCATAATTGCCCTTCCAACCGGGAGAAACTGGAGGACCAGGGCGATGGTAAAGGCATAAAACAACAACCCTGACCCAAGGATACGCAGGTTCTTTTTGCCTGAAAAAACCGCATAGATGGAAAAGAAAAAGATAGCAACCGAAATAAGGAAAGTGAGGTAAAACACTGATGGCGTGGTATTGGTTATCCATCCTGCATTAACAAGGGGATATGGGTAAGGATAAAAAGTCGATAACCCAACCGGCAGGAGAATTTTCGAGATGTATGCAGCAAAGCCATAGCAAGCATGAAACAACCGACTGATCAGTGGGAAAGTAACCGCACCCATTGCATTGCCTTCCGCCTGCATCCTGATCGCATACAATCCCAGGATAATTGCCAGGAATACATAAGGGACCTTTTCAGCAAAAAGTTTCAGGCTCCATTTTCTCTTTTCCATGAAATCAATCAAAATCAACACGATGGGAAGACTCGCAGCCATGGCTTTCGACAATAAGGAACAGAGAAAGAAGGCCAGGGAAAGGATGTAAAATAACCAGTTCGATTTCTTGAGAAAATATTGATAAGCAATGAGTGAGGCCAGAAAGAAAAAAGAGTAGAGCACATCCTTACGTTCGGAGATCCAGGCGACAGACTCAACATGGATGGGGGTCAGTCCGAATAAAAGTGATGTTACGGCCGCGATGATCAGGTTTTTCCGGGTCAGCAGATAGATAAAAATGAATACCAGCAAGGTGTTCAGAAGATGAAGGAGCAGATTTGTAAGATGGTAGCTAAAAGTCTCTTCTTTCGAAAAATGGTAATTGATGGCCAGGGAAAGGGTCGTCAGGGGGTGGTAATTCGCATACAGCCCTTTGTCCTCCTTAAATATTTTTGCAACATTATCTCCAGTCAGATTCTTAACCAAATCATTTCTTGTAATGTATGCCTGATCATCCCAGGTTTTCAGCAGGTCATTTTGAAGTGATGGGAAAAATGCCACAAAGGTTACGATGAGAATCACTGCAAGAACGATGACTTTTGCATAAGATGGTTCGGGAGATCCGGCCACAGGTTTCTGGATTTTTACCGGTTGAGGTCCTTTTGGTACTGTCTTGTGAACAGGCACCTGCTTCTGATTTTTATTACCTTGTTTCATTATTTTCTGCTATTACGGATAACATTATTTCTTTACAGCAAACAGCAACTGCTCATTGACGCTGGCGCCCAATTGCCGGGCCATCTTAACATCCTCATTTGCTTTCTGATACAATCCGGCCTTGTGGTAAGCGGCAGCCCGGTTAACATACAATGACGGTTTTCGGGGATCAACCCGAATCCCTTCAGTGAAATCGTTGATTGCCAGCTGGTAAGACCCAACGCTGCTGTACGATACACCCCTCCATTCATATACATTGGGATTGTTGGTGCGGGCATTGATCACCACCGTGTAATCCCGGATTGCCGGGTCCCATTTTTGCAGGGAACTGTAGGCAACAGCGCGGTTCAGGTAGGCCCCGGTATTGTCGGGATCGACAGCTATTTTGCGGCTGCAATCTTCAATTGCATTTTCAAACTGCCCCAACCTGAAATAAACAGACCCCCTGTCGCCCAGAGCGGTGGCAAGTGCAGGGTTGAGATTAAAAGCCCTGTTGAAATCACGAAGGGCTGAATCCAGGAGATTGAGGGAAGCGTAAGCATTTCCCCTTCCCGCCAGCGCTTTGACATGATTTGAATCTATGGACAATGCCTTGTTATAGTCGGTGACAGCCAGGCGGGGCTGGTTTTGCAAACGATAAAGGCTTCCCCTGTTGTTCAGGGCATCCACAAATGCCGGCATGATCTCCAGAGACCGGGTAAAATCAGGCAACGCCTTATCCAGCATATTCTCCTTGACATAATAATACCCCCGGTTGTTATAGGCAGTATGGCTCTGCGGGTATTTTGCCATGACATCTGTCCAAAGTGTTTCACTGTTCTTCCATACTGCAACCCTTTGAATGGAAAGCATGGTTAAAATTCCAAAAAACAGAACCATCACGAAGTACAGGTATGGTAAAGGAATGTGATACCGGTCAACAGCCTGGTTCAACAGCCATACAACCCCAATCAGAAGTCCGATATAGGAAATATATGTATATCGCTCAGCAATCACCGCACTGCCAACCTGCATGAACTGAAGCGTCAGAATGATGTTCAACAGGTAAAAAACCAGGCTGAAAAGAAGCACCCTTGAAAATTTCAACGAATAGAGGACAAGTCCAAGTATTGCAGCATTAAATACCGGTGTCACAAAATATATCCACGACAAATCGAAGGAGGTATTAAATACCGGTACAGGGTGAAATGCTGAAAGTCCGTAAGGGACGAACAGTTTAAAGATGTATATGAAAAACCCGTAAGAGGCAAACAGGAACTGTTGAATGCCGTTGTAATGTGTGAAGGCAACAATCGATTTGTCCACCTGTGCATAAATTGTTGCCATGCCAATGCCGATGGAAACGGCAAAAAATGGAATTTTTTCAAGCACCATGGCCAGGCTCAGCTTGCGCTTATAAAAAATGTCGGTCAGGACCAGGATCAGTGGAAAAACCACCGATGAAGGTTTCGATAATGCAGCAAGAATGAATAAAAACATTGAAAAGATGTACCAGGGCCAATGCCTTTTGGCTATATACCTGATCCATGAAATCAAACCTGCAAGAAAGAAAAAAGTGTAGAGCACATCTTTGCGTTCAGAGATCCAGGCAACCGACTCCACATGCATGGGATGTACCGCAAAGATTGCGGCAACAAAAAGGGCCATCAGCTTGTTGCGGCCAAGAACCAGGAACGCAAAATAGAAAGTCAGCAGGGTGTTAAAAAGATGCAGAACAATATTGACCAGAAAATATGAAAACGGTTCCAGACCTGAAATCCGGTAGTTCAGGGCCAGCGAAAGAATGGTGAGGGGATGGTAATTGAGGGCGATGGGTTTGGTGAAAATATGTTCCAGATTTCCCGGGGTTAACGCTTTAACATACTGGTTTTCTGTAATATAGTCAAGATCGTCCCAATTGGTGAATTTGTGTTGTAATGCGGGGAAATAGATCACAATGGTTACAATAATGACAAGCCCCAGCAACAAGATCTCCATGTTTTTTTTGAAGAAGCTTTGTCGCTTCATCTCCTGAAGAGCAGGTTTGGCGGGGTCCCTCTTTTTTTGCGGCATTGCCTGCTTATTCAACTTCATACATAGTTTTTACACGACAAATTTAGCAGAAATCATCTGAATTACTATTCAATACTCCGTTATCTTTGGGATTAGTTTTCATGGATTCCCAAATATAATAATTGATTGAGCGGAATCACACCTTTAGATATTATTGTGATAGGAATCTGAGACTAAATGACCTTCCATTGATAAAGCCGATTTATGTCGAACATCAGGCATTTCAAAGAACATGCACATGCGGAAATACCGTGGTTGCTGATTTTTCCGATGGCATCACTCCCGGCATCAGCTACGGAGAAAACGTTGAAAACCTTGCAGCTTACATAAGTGCCCGTCAGTTTGTACCCTTTCAACTGCTGGCCGAAATGTTCCGGTACGTGTTTAATACTCCTATCAGTGAAGGGGCATTGGTGAAAGCAATTAACAGGGTTGCCAAAAGAGCCACTCCAGCATACGAACTCATCCGTAAACGGGCAGAAACCGCAAAAGACACTCCTGCCAGCGGATTATCACAAAACATTAAATCAAAGAACGGAATTTGAAAATCGCCTTGCCAAATTACTTGAAGAATCCATTAAGAAAAAACATCCCTTAACCATTAGTCTTCAAAATCGTTTAGTCAAATATCGACAACACCTCTTTACTTTCTTGTATTATCATCAAGTCCCTCCAGATAACAATGGTTCAGAAAGAGCCATCCGAAATGTCAAAGTGAAGCAAAAAATATCCGGCCAGTTCAAGTCTTTCACCGGTGCTGAAACTTTTACAATCCTGCGATCGATAATTGACACCTGTAATAGGACCGTTTATCTGCCAGTTAACAAGGAGTATCTGCTGATCAGAGATGTATGTACATTAACGGAGAGCCATGATGAAATATCGAAGCACAATAATTGCCCCATTTGGTTGGAAAGGAATAACGGGGGGAGCAACTGTCAATAAAACCCGGTTGATTTCATATCGGCTTTTTCTTGTCGACATATCCTTTTCTGTCAATAATTCTGATCAGTGAATCGCAAAAAATCCTAACCCCATTCTGATTTAAATGATCCGCGTCATAAAAGTCCAGACTGTCATTCAGGTTAAGCAAATTATTAAAATTGTACATTATCCCTTTGTTTAAGAAACAGGAATCTATTTCCTGGGTGTTGATCCAGGATTGATTTTTGAATCTGGTAACAGGTGACTGAACTAAAATAAAAGGAATATTTCTGCTTTTTATGAGCTCAAGGGATTTTGTGAACGCATCCAGTTGCAAGTTATTAACGATTAACTTGTCTTTTTTAATACTGCCATGACTCGAAAAGTGCTTCAATTTACTTTCAACAAAACCTCCATGGATATACGTATTATCACCGCTCATGTATACTTTCTTTAATTTTTTATTTCTGTTGAATATCTGACGGTAATATGCATATATCAGCGTGTTGTATGCCTTGAGCTGATTAAGTGTCATCACCATTTTTACTGTTTTCAAATCTATCTTGTCGCTGGCAAGAAGATCAAGCCCCGATTCAAGGCCATCAAGTGTAAATGTAAATGGATAAACTTCATAAATGATCAGTTTAGGCTGAAGGATATCGAGATATTTTTCCACCAACATTTCAGTCTGGATGGGTGTTTGAGCGCTGGAACCAAAGTTGAAAGAAGTATAACCATGATCACGGAAGATCCTTGTATCGAAACTCCTATAGGCATGAGATGACCCAAGAAACAAAATATCTACCTTTTTAAATTCAGAAATTTCACTGATTCGGAAAGACATCGCATTATAGTAGCCAATATAGTAATACATGTTTTTCTTATACGAATGGTTATGAATCAGTTCACCCCAAATAATTATCGATAAACAATAGAATACAATTGTAAAGAGTGTGAATGAAAATAATTTTATTAAAAACGATCTCATTTATGACAATTTAGAATTGAAAATAAATAAAGGGTGATTCGCTCGTTGACATGAACATACCGATCAGAAAAATAATTATGCAATATAGTGACCATCTGCATAAAACCGGCCATTTTTTGCCAATCCCGGCAATGGCATATTCTTGTTTTCTGCCAATCCATTCAACCACAAAAAACAACGCAATCAGTAAAAATAATACAGGATCCGTTTTTATATCCGGAGCTGAAAATAAGGATGAAGTAAAAATTCCGGAGATATATTGAAATGCATCCCCAAGGTTGTCTGCCCTGAAAAAAATCCATGAAAACATAATAATTGTCACGGTGAACAGAGTCTCGACAAAAATAAAGACACTGTTATTATTGCTGAGGTTAATTCGTTTCAGTAGCCTTTTCCTGGGTTTTACGCTTACATGATAAAAAATCAGAAAAACTCCCTGAATCAGACCCCAGACAATAAACGTATAATTGGCGCCATGCCACAAACCGGTCAGCATCCAGGTTATCGTAATCCCTGTTATATAAATCAGGATTTCAGTTTTGACAAAATAGAATTTCTCTGATTTTATTTTTCCTGAAACCCAATAGGCGACAGGCAGAAATGTATAATCCCTGAACCATGTTGTAAGCGACATATTCCATCGTTTCCAAAAATCCCTGATATCCCTTGAAAAATACGGATAAGCGAAATTTTGCATTATATTAAATCCAAGCAATTTACCAATTCCTATTGCAATATTGGAATATCCGGCAAAGTCAGTATAGATCTGAACAGAGAACAGAAATGCTCCGAGTACCAGTGTACTGCCATGATAAGATTCAAAGCCGTGAAAAATCGTGCTTACATAACCGACACAATTATCGGCAATCACCATCTTCATAAAAATGCCCCAGAGAATTTGTTTTAAACCGCTTGCTGTGCGGGCATTATCGAATACTCTTTTGGTTTGAATCTGTGGCAGTAAACCAATTGGTCTTTGGATTGGCCCGGCAAGGATTATTGGGAAAAAGCTGAACGTCAGCAATGCATCAAAAACGTTTCGAACGGCCTCAATTTTATTCTGATAGACATCAATAATGTAGCTTAATGAAAGAAAAATGTAAAAACTTATTCCCAGAGGCAGGATGATGTTGAACGTAACAATGTTCACGTTAACACCGGTTAAGGAGATAAGGCTGGCAAGACCATCAATGAAGAAATTAAAATATTTAAAAATTATTAAGGTGCCTAAATTGACTATCAATGCTGCAAATAAGAAGGGTTTGCTTTGTGATTTCGTTTCCTTTCTCCGGATCTCTATTGCCAGTAAATAATTTGAAATCGAAATAAAAAATAACAGGAGTAAAAACCTCCAGTCCCACCATCCGTAAAAGAAATAACTGCTGCCAAGGAGCAGGAAATTCTGAAGTTTCAGGTTCCGGTTAAAAACGAACCAATAAAGGAAAAAGACGACAATAAGGAATAAAACAAAGGGAAGCGAAGTAAAAAGCATCTTCAGTAACAATTAAATATTTGACAGTAAAAATACGGTATTTATTTACCCCCTGTTTCTTAAATCCGAGGGTTGTTAGCAATTTCAAGATTATTTTTCTATTTTTTTGCTGAATCTAAGCGCTATTAACCGTTTTCTGTTGATTGATTGTTTGTAAGATAGCTGATTTTACTATTGTTTTCAATTATTTCTGATGTTACTTTGCAACAAATATAAGCATTGTTGTGAACCCACTTTTTGAGATAGTCCTGCTTCGAAGAGAAAACAAAGAACTTCGAAAAGAAAACGAAGAACTTCGTAAGGAAAATTGACGCTGCGATTAAAAATAACCTGAATCCGTTGCATTCTCTTTCCCAAATTAATGCCCTAAATTTGTACCTGGAAATTGCAGCAAAGTACGCAAGGTATTTCAAAGAGGGATATGATGCTTTTGGATTAACCCACGACCAGGTAAAGGGGAAAGTCAGGTTCAGAAAAGACGCTGCAACTCCTTCTTGATATCATCCAGGGCAGTTTCAACCGGCAACTTCCCACGTGAAATAGATACTTCGAACACCATTTTTACAAGATCAGCTGAAGGAGCTCCTTCGGGCAATCCTGAGGCAGCATGGTTAATCATTGCGATCGTCTCCTCCTTTGCATTTTTGATCAGTTCCCATGAATTTCCTGAAACATAAAGCTGCTGTGAAAGGTTGTATTCAAACTCCTCGCGGATGGTCCTGACCAGCAAGGATTGCATTTGAAGTGCGGTTAATTCAGGACTGTTCAATCTTAAGATCACATTCGAAGGGTGGATGCGCTCAAGATAAAGTACAAACCGTTCATACGCCTGAAGTCTCAACGGCAGGATCGTCTGATGGTCATGATTGGTTTCCGCGGGGACAGGCTTTCGGGTATTTTTCAGGTAATACCACAACAGGAAAAAGGCGCCTCCGAAGACAAATAAAAACCGGAGAAGTCCACCAATAAGGTGAAAAACAAATGGATAATCGGCGGGAGGGTGCATGGTTTGTATTTTGATGCAAAGGTATGAAAAGGTGTTCGTGGTTTTTTATCTTTCCTCATTGTGGTGTTGTTTTTTTCATTAGCTTTGCTCTCTTTTTCAAAAACTTCATTTTCATTATCTTAAGATGGTGTTTTTACTAAAAATCAACGCATTTTATAATGGCCGGAGAGTTTAAAATATACACGAAAGGCGGCGACAAAGGCGAAACCTCCCTTTTGGGCGGAACCCGTGTTGCCAAAAGCCATGAACGTGTTGAAGCCTATGGAAATATCGATGAACTGAACTCATTTATTGGCTTGATCCGCGACCAGGATATTGCGCCGCATTACAGGGAAGTGCTGATTGAAGTTCAGAAAAGTTTATTCGTTGCTGAGGCTCTTATTGCCAGGGATCCGGAGAAACCGACCAGAGATTTACCCCTCCTTTCTGACGAGGATATTACAATGCTGGAAAATGAAATTGATGCCATGAACGAACAGCTTCCTGTGTTGACAAATTTTCTCCTGCCGGGAGGTCATCCGGTTGTGTCAATATGCCATATTGCGCGAACAGTTTGCAGGCGGGCAGAACGGTCGCTCATCCGTCTGAACCAGACAAGCCAGGTGGAAGATATAATAATTCGTCTGCTGAATCGTTTATCGGACTACCTGTTTGTTCTGGCACGAAAAACAGGGAAAGATGCAGGAGCAATTGAGACTCCCTGGATCACCAAAAAATAACACTTGACATTCTGATTTATTTTTTTATACTTTTGCACGAAATTAAAAAAACCACACATGTACTGGACACTCGAATTGGCTTCAAAACTGGAAGATGCTCCCTGGCCCGCCACCAAGGAAGAGCTCATCGATTGGGCCATCAGATCAGGGGCGCCTCAGGAGGTCATTGAGAATTTAAGAGAGATCGAAGATGAAGGCGAGTCGTATGACCGGATCGAAGATATATGGCCTGACTACCCTACGAAAGACGATTTTTTCTTCCACGAAGATGAGTATTAACTGATCTGTTCATAATCCCCGGGGCTCACCCTAATCGCTTTTTCCTCTTTTAAAAAAACTGAAATTCACGCTTCCATATTGCCTGTGGGAATCAAAACAGGGATGCTTTTCGAATTTATAACTGGCTGAATGTTCCAGGATTAATAGGCCTTCGTCTGCCAGGAGGACAGAAGAGAAGATCAGGTCGGGTATGGCCTCTATGCGTTCAAGATCATAAGGCGGATCGGCAAAGATCAGATCATAAGTCGATACCATGTGCTTGATAAATACGAAACTATTTGATTTTACTGCCTGCATGTTTGTAGCCCCGAAGGTTTCAGCAGTCTTTTTAATAAATTCAACACATCTGTGATTTGAATCTATGGCAGTTACGTCAATCGCCCCCCTCGAGAGAAACTCAAAGGCAATACTCCCGGTACCGGCAAAAAGATCAAGAACCTTAATCGATTCAAAATCAATCGTATTATTTAAAACATTGAACAGCCCCTCTTTGGCAAAATCGGTTGTTGGCCGAACAGGCAGGTTGACAGGTGGCTGGAGCCTGCGTCCCCTGTAAATGCCGCTTATAATCCGCATGAGAAAAAGTTTAGCAAAGAAAAACAGGCCTGAGGAGGCAGTTGGTTAAGTATATAACTGTAGCGGTAAGCCTCATTTCTCCGGCCAGTCGTGGTGTTCCTCACATACCTGTGTAATAAATCCGACAATGCATCCCCGATATCAACACTTCCCAGCAGGATCAGCGGAGTTATTTCAGGGTTGAAGTTCAGTTGCTCCATCATGAAAATCAGGTAGTATGCTACATCATCCGGATTCTGGAATGGAAACGTATTGAAGAAGACCATTTGGTGGCCGTCAAACACCATCAGATCGAACAGATGTTCTCTGACATTAAGAAAAACATGCGGCGTGTTGATCCTGTTTTTATAATTAATCCAGACACTTTCGATTAAAAGACTTGTGGAATGGACGATTTTATTTTTGGGAAACAGGGTCCTTGCGGGTTCCAGGATGGATTCAGAAACAGCATAAACCTGCCATGCATCCAGGGGCATCAGGTGATCGGCAAAAACCACTTCCCCGGGATTCAGGGAAAAATTAAACCGATATATCCGATCCAATTCACCCGGATCGAACAATGCAGAGGGAACAAGAGTGGAACTCTTTCCGTCATAAGCAATTTTCACCATTCTGAAGGGACCTTCCAGCCAGGGTAAGGCCGAACTTACGGAATGCAGGAACGTTTTAAATGACGTTATCGGGGTCTGTTGCCCGTCCGCCGGGTTAACAGCCATCGGAATACAGCGAATCAATCCAATAAATTTATTCCGTTTGAAATCAAGGATGGAGCAGCTGAAACTGGTTTCATTTAACAGAATGGCAAGTCCATAACTCCTTACATCCTGAGGATCAAAAGATTCATCAAGTAATTTTTCATCAAATGTACATTGATCAGCCATAAGGAATATTCACGAAAATGACAAACACCATCGTGACTGCAATGATAAGAAGAAAAGCCGGAACGGTGAAATTGTGTTCACCGGTTTAAGAATTCGAAAGCTGGTACCTCCTTCAAAAACGCATAGCTTCTTTTTTCATGATCGATGCTACAGGAATACGTGGCTATGCCATTTGTAACAACAAGATAATCAACAGTCAAAGTCATATTGTACATGGCCACCTGGTCAAAAACCGCCTGGGTGATCTCAATTTCCGGACCTTTACATTCAACCACGAGGCAAGGCTTGCCATC
>CAYHGE010000071.1:1965-6646 GCA_964355945.1 uncultured Draconibacterium sp. | reverse complement strand
AAAAAAGAGATTGTCGACGATTGGCTGCCCCGGTATACGGGCATTAAACTGGAGGAATTTGGTGACTTCATCCTGCTTACCAACTTTACATCCTATCTGGATCGTTTTGCCCAGATGTTCGATGTGCCTGTCATGGGTAAGGACAAGGCAATGCCCTCGGCAACCCACGGCCGTATCACCATGATCAACTTCGGGATGGGGAGCCCAAATGCAGCTACCATCATGGACCTGCTCAGTGCCATCAAGCCAAAAGCAGCACTATTCCTGGGAAAATGCGGCGGCCTCAAGAAAAAATGCAAAGTTGGCGACATGATCATCCCGATTGCCGCCATCCGTGGTGACGGAACCTCTGACGATTATTTTCCTGCCAGGGTTCCTGCACTGCCTGCCTTCAACCTGCAAAAGGTCATGTCAACCGTGATCCACAATCACCGCAAGAACTACTGGACCGGAACGGTTTATACCACCAACAGAAGAGTATGGGAATATGACGAAGAGTTCAAGGAGCACCTCCGTGTTACCAGGGCCATCGCCATCGACATGGAGTCAGCAACCCTCTTCATGGTGGGGTTTGCCAATGAAATCCCAACAGGGGCCGTTCTGCTTGTTTCAGACCAGCCCATGGTTGGCAGAGGAATCAAGACGCAGGCGAGTGACAAGAGAGTGACGACAAACTTTGCTGAAGAGCATGTACGAATCGGAGTTGAAACAATGCAAGACCTGATTGAAAAGAAACTGCTTGTAAAACATCTCAGGTTTGATTAATGGCTTTTCACAGGGACTTCTAAATTACATTTTCCATGGCGGAAAAGAACAGCATCAGCTTTGACAACCTTCTAAGCAACCTTAAAAACCAGATATACCACCCGGTTTACCTGTTGCATGGGGAAGAATCCTATTTTATTGATGTCATCTCCGATTTCATCGAGGAGCATGTATTGAGTGACCTCGAAAAGGAGTTCAACCAGACCATCGCTTACGGGAAGGATTCCAATGTTCTGACGTTGGTAAGCTATGCAAAGCGGTTTCCAATGATGGCGAATTACCAGGTGCTGATTGTAAAGGAAGCCCAGGATCTTGATAAAATTGAAGACTTTCAATCATATATTGAGAAGCCACTGTCATCGACCATTCTGGTGCTGTGCTATAAATACGGGAAGCTTGACAAACGGAAGGGTCTTTACAAAGCCATTGAAAAACAAGGTGTTGCATTCGAATCTGCCAAGCTTTATGACAACAAGGTGCCCGATTGGATCCACGACTACCTGGGTCATCGAAAATATTCAATTACGGAGAAAGCGGCGGCCCTGTTGACGGAGTTCCTGGGTGCCGATCTTGGAAAAATCGCGAATGAGTTGCAGAAACTTCTCATCAACATCCCTGCCGGGGCAGAGATAAACGAGGATTACGTAGAGAAGAACATTGGCATTAGCAAGGACTTCAATGTATTCGAGTTGCAGAAGGCGCTTGCCAGGAAAGATATTTTGAAATCAAACCAGATCATCTTTTACTTTGCAGCCAACCTGAAGGAAAATCCGCTGGTAAAAATAATTCCAATCCTGTTTTCATATTTCTCCAAAGTGCTCCTGTATCATTACCTGCCCGATAAATCCAAACTCTCGGTGGCAGCTGCCCTCTCTGTAAATCCATTTTTCGTGGCGGATTACCAGCAGGCTGCCAGGAGCTTTCCGGTTGGAAAAACAATCAGCATTATTTCATATCTCCGCGAATACGACCTCAAAGCCAAGGGAGTTGACAGCACAGCCGTGGGTGACGGTGAATTAATGAAAGAGCTGATCTTTAAAATCCTGCACTGAGATCAGTCAACTTTGTAGTTGAATTCCGACGACCGGTAAGTCTCTTCGATGATCTTGCTGTATTTTTCGACGATAAATTTACGCCGGAGTTTCAATGTGGGAGATATTTCACCCGTTTCGGTGCTCCATTCCGCATCGAGGAGTCTTATTTTTTTTATCTTTTCAGTTTGCCCCAACCCAAGGTTAAAGCGCTCAACCTCCTGGCGGATCCTGCGGATAATTTGCGGGTTCCGGATTACCCGCTCCCTTGACCCGTACTCAATATTTTTCACTTCACACCAGTTTTTCAGGTGCTCAAAGTTCGGGATGATCAATGCGGCCGCATAATTACGGTTTTCTCCAACCACCATGATGTATTCAATGAAAGGAGACTCCTTGATACGCTGCTCAATGGGCTGCGGTGCAATGAATTTACCTCCTGATGTTTTGAAAATTTCTTTTTTCCGGTCAGTTATTTTAAGGAAAACACCATCCTCAATAACCCCGATATCACCGGTATGAAACCACCCTTCTGCATCAATCACCTCAGCGGTTTTATCGGGTCGGTTCAGGTAACCCATCATGATGTTGGGCCCTTTGCAAAGTATCTCGCCATCTTCGGCTATTTTCATCTCATTGCCCGTGAGTAACCTCCCGACCGTTCCGAATTTCATTCCATTCGGCTCAAATCTGTAACAGGTAACCCCGGGAGAAGTTTCGGTAAGTCCGTAAGCCTCTAATATCGGAATTTTCGCTGCCCAGAAAATGCGCGCCAGACGCGGATGAAGCGAGGCACTTCCCGAGACGATGAACTTCAACTCTCCGCCCAATGCAGCACGCCACTTGCGGAAAACAAGCAGGTTGGCAACAAACAGCTTCACATCATAAACCCACCCCCGCGCATGGTTCAATTCATACTTGTGTCCCTGCCTCAATGCCCAGAAGAACAGCATCTTCATCGGAAGCGGAAGGCTTCTGCCTTTGGTGACTATTTTATTGTAAATTTTCTCGAAAACACGGGGTACCGAGGCAAATCCATGAGGCTTCACCTCGCGGATGAAATCCCCCAGTTCGTCAATATTCTGAACATAAAAAATCGAAACACCAAATGACTGGTAAACGTAGCCTGCTGTTCGTTCGTAAACATGGCAGAGAGGCAGAAAACTCACAGCCCTGTCGTGCATTCTGAGTGGCGGAATTTCACCAAGGGCCTTGTAATTTGTTACAAAATTGTTATGGGATGACATCACGCCTTTGGGCCGGCCTGTGGTTCCTGACGTGTAAATAATCGTTGCCAGGTCGCCGGGCAATATGGTTTCTTTGATCTGGTCCAGTTCCTCCGGCCGGGGATAGTTACTTCCCAATTCAAGAATCTCATTCCAATTGCGGATACCATCGATCTGGTCAATTGAAAAAACACCTTTTAATCCCGGAATTTCAGGAATGACATTTTTGATCCTTTCGTAAATCTCCGGGTCAGAAAAGAGCAGGTATTCCACCTCCGAATCCATGAAGATATAACGGTAATTGTCTTCACTGATGGTTGGATAAACCGGAACCTGTACTGCGCCGGCCTGGAGAATCCCCATGTCGATAAAATTCCATTCGGGGCAGTTATTCAGGACAGTGGCAATGCGCGTTCCTTTCTTTATGCCCAGCGACAGCAATCCCAGGCTGAAATAGTTGCTCTGGCGCACGTAATCACTGGCAGAAAAACGCACCCAGTGCCCGTTTTTTTTAATGTTGAACAGGTCGCTGATGGAGTTGAATTCGTTTTTGTACAACTCCAGAAGGTCAAATATCCGGGTAATCTGTTTCATGATATACGAACGAAAAAACAGTGTTGATTATTCAAAAAGTTTTGCAATTTTATCTTCATATTTTTTCATAATCACATTTCTTTTCAACTTCATCGTCGGCGTAATTTCACCGGTATCAAAAGTCCATTCAGCATCAAGGAGATCCCAGCTTTTGATTTTCTCTGTATCGCCAAAACATTTGTTATACTTATTGACTTCAGTTTGAAAACGTTTCCTGATCCGTGGAAGGTTGACCATTTCGGTATTCGTTGTATAAGGAATCTCTTTCACTACACAGTATGATTTCAGAAAGATAAAGTCGGGAACGATGAGGGCTCCGGCGAATTTCTGGTTCTCTCCTACCACAACAAGCTGCTCGATAAACAACGACTCCTTGAAGGTATCCTCGATGGGTTGCGGGCTGACATATTTCCCGAAGGAAGTTTTAAAGAGCTCCTTTTTCCGTCCGGTGATTTTCAGGTGACCTTCCGGTTCAATCCGTCCAAGGTCGCCGGTATGAAACCAGCCTTCAGGCTCGATGGCTGCAGCAGTCATTTCCGGCTCTTTAAAGTAGCCTAACATCACGTTCGGTCCTTTGCACAAAATCTCCCCGTCTTCGGCAATTTTAACCTGTACTCCCTTTACAACCTTGCCGACTGTGCCGAATTTCATCCCGTTTTCGGTGAGATCGTTTACAGAAATCACAGGGGAAGTCTCCGTTAATCCATAACCCTCCAGCACATTGATACCTGCACAGGTGAACATTCTGGCCAACCTTGGTTGCAGAGCGGCGCCACCGGAAACCACCAGGAGGTGCTTGCCCCCGAGGGCATCCCGCCATTTGGTGTAAACCAGTTTGTCGTAAAGTTTTCGTTTCAATTCGTAAAACCAGCCATTCGCACCATTCAATTCATACCTCAGCGCCAGGTGAAGCGCCCAGAAAAATATCCATTTCTTTACTCCGGTAAGCTTGTGCCCGGTAGCAAACAGCTTATCATATATTTTCTCAAGCAAACGGGGTACAGTTGATAAAATATCGGGTTTGACATCCTTCATGTTATCCGTAATGGTGCCCAGGTTTTCGGC
>CAYHGE010000071.1:0-1865 GCA_964355945.1 uncultured Draconibacterium sp. | reverse complement strand
ATGGCTGCCTTGCGGGCTTCAAGCTGTGCCTTGTCGGCATTTTGCTTCCCAAGGTCAATCAGCTCACTCAGGTGCTTGTGTTCGTGGTGGTCCTTGTAGGTGAAGACACCTTTGATGTTGGCAATATCAGGAAGGATGTGATCTATTTTCCGCAGGAGTTCCTGCCCCGAAATGAAAACATAAGTTACTTCTGCATGATTGAGGATGTATTTATAATCTGATTCACTGATGGTTGGATAGATAGGCACATGAATGGCCCCCACCTGCAGAATGGCCATATCCACAAAATTCCACTCTGCCCTGTTTGAACTGATCTGCGCAATTTTATCACCCGGCTGAACCCCAAGAGCGAGAAAGCCATAGCTGATGTTGTCAACGATTTCACGGTATTGCTTAAGGCTGTATTTACACCACTCTCCATTTTCTTTGGAAGCAACAACGTCATCTTTTGGTTTAAATGTTGCTTCGTGGTAAGGTAAAAGGTCAAAAATACGGGTAACTTCCATAATGCTTTGAGGTTAAATTATCTGTCAAACAACAATTAAGTGCAATGATAACTATTTTTTATGAAAATTCACCGCACTGGCCTGGGCAGTTGGCATGAGAACCAAATCATTGATATTTACATGAACCGGAAGTGTCGTTACATAATAGACCACTTCGGCGATATCCTCGGCAACCAGGGGCTGAAAGCCATTGTAGGCACTGTCGGCACGGGCTTTATCCCCTTTGAAGCGTACAAGGGAGAATTCGGTGTTGGCTGCTCCGGGGGCGATCTGGGTCACCTTTATATTATGGGAAACCAGGTCAATGCGGGTGCCTTTGGTGATGGCATCCACGGCAAACTTGGAGCCACAATAGACATTGCCCATCGGATAAACCTCCCTTCCGGCAATTGAGCCGATGTTGATGATGTGGCCTTGTTTCCTGGCTACCATCAGCGGGGCAATAAAGCGGGTCATATATAGTAAACCCTTGACATTGGTGTCTATCATACGTTCCCAATCATCCACAACTGCTTCATGGATCGGATTCAGCCCGACAGCCAGGCCGGCATTGTTGACCAGGACATCAATATTCTTCCACTTGTCGGGAAGATTGGCGATGGCATCCTCCACCTCTTTCGGTTTCCTCACATCAAAACACAATGGGAGAACCTCAATGTTTAAGCTCGTAATCAACTCCCTGGCAAAGTCATCCAGCAGGACTTTCCTGCGGCCTGTGAGGATTAAATTGTGCCCGTTTTCGGCAAATTTCCGGGCGATTGCCTTGCCAAATCCGGCTGTGGCCCCGGTGATAAAAATTGTCTTGATCATATCTAAAATGGTGAAAATATTAGTTACCTACAACTTTGCATTTTGACTCTGCTCTTTACATTTTGACTTTTCAACAACCCACTCCCTTGCATTGACAAACGCTTCTACCCACGGAGTCACCTCATCCGACCGGCGATCCTCAGGGTAATATGCCCATTGCCATGGAAGTACCGAATCCTCCAGGTGGGGCATGATGGCAAGGTGCCTGCCGTCGCGGGAAGCGATACAGGCCGCATCAAACTGTGAACCGTTGGGGTTTCCGGGATAGCTGTGATAGCTGAATTTGGCAGGAATGTGATAGTTTTCTTCTCCGCCCGGGAAGTTGAATTTTCCTTCACCATGAGCGACCCAGATCCCAAGTTTTGAACCGGCAAGGCTCTTCAGCATCACCGAGTGATTCTCAAGGATATCAAGGCCGACAAAGGCACATTCGTATTTGTGAGAATCATTCCATGACATCGATGGGTGCTTCAGGTTCCCTGGGTAGATCAGTCCAAGTTCGACGAGGAGCTGGCAACCGTTGCAAACACCCAGGCTGAGTGTATCATC
>CAYHGE010000070.1:0-20082 GCA_964355945.1 uncultured Draconibacterium sp. | reverse complement strand
TAAATTTACAACTGCTGATATTCAATCACCGGATACCCTTTCAACCCGTCTTTGTTGTAAAAACTGACAAACCGGAGTTTAAAATAGTACCCTGAAGCGCCAAGAACAATATAGTTCAACTTGGGTTGAATGGTATAAACACCTGTTCCGAAATCATAAGCTTTCCATTCCCAGCCAATAGCATCCATCGATTTCGTGAAAGTCATTGTTCGTGCCTGATCTCGTGTTATAGTAAAAAAATCACTGGTTGAGTCAACTGCTACTCCGACCAGGTAACGGTTTGTCAGAACCCCGGTAACAAGATAAGGATAGGGAATGCCCTCGTCGGTAAATAGCAAAGTCGTATATTGGGTAAACAACAAGTCGTATGTTGCCTTTGGTGGCTCCATTTCCATCACAGTACCGGTTACCAAACTAAAAAACAGGTAATTGACCTCGGGATTTTTAACAACCATGCCAGCAGAACCAACCCCGCCACTTAAAGGAGCATATCTGAAATAAAAAACATTGTTTTTCAGACTGTCAAAAATAACCTGGTATAATCCGAGCGGGTTTCCGGCTTCATCAAGGCCGCGGCTTATTGCATACACATGGTTGTTGGAAACAGTGTCATTGCCTGTGATGGTAAACCACTGGCCGATCGCCGTTGAATCAGGATTTCCATCAGATCTGTCAAACCACATTTTGTACCCGATTGTATCATAAGGCTGCCCAAACAGGACTGCTCCCAGATCAGTGGCCTTCATGAAGTTACTGGTATTGAGGATGATATGCCAGCCTTTTTGACTACATTCAAAACCAAAATCGAAAGTTGTTTTAACATTCGAACTTGTGATTTTTCCTGAATCAAGGCTAAAATATACTTGATTGATGTAGGTATCCGTCATGGGAATGGTATCGGTCTTTAAATCCCCTATCGGATGTGGTGCAACACGATCATCCTTCTTGAAACACGACTGCAATCCGAACAGTACAATTACCAGAAAAAACAAGATACCCTTCTGCATTATTTATATTTATTGAACTGAAATGACAATTTCAGAAACACTGTCCGGCCCCACCCGATATTTGTACTTCCACTCCCTCCGCTATGTGCGGCACCACTGCCTCCCGTTGATGGGATGGTCGTGGTGTTGAATATATTTTTAACGCCGCCTGACAACCTGATACGGCTGTTCCAGAATCCTTTGCTGGCAGTAAAATCCATGGTGTTGTAAGGGTCCACCCAACCCCAGCTTAAAAGATTATCGTTGAACATTAACTGTGGAGATGCCCCTGAATACTTGTAATAGAGCGATAATGTCAAATCAGGCTTGATGAATCGATACGATGGACTCACCGTCACTTCTGTTGACCATTTAAAAGGCTCGTAAGGAATATCAGGATCAGGACTCCCTGTAATGCCTGTCTCTGCAAACCCAAGCTGAAGTTTAAATGCCGGGTACATTGAATAGGTACAACCAAGTTGAACACCTGCACTTTTGTATAGTGCGACATTCTCATAGCTGTACTCTACACTTGTTCCGGTTTGTGCAAGCAGGATGACATTTTCGATTAAATTATAAAATCCTGTGGCATCCATTGACCAGGCTGCCTTTCTCTTCTCCACCGCCCAATTCAGATTCATGTTGAAATTATTGGAGGTTTCTGCCTTAAGGTCTGGGTTCCCATAAACATTGTGGTTAACATCAACAAAGACCAGGTAAAGCTCTTTGATGGAAGGTGCCCGGAATCCGTGGGAGTAAGAAAACCGAAGGTTCAACGGATCAGCAATATTCCACTTTGCACTCAGGGCATACACCGGCGGTGCGCTGTAGTTGGTGTTATAGATGAACCTGAGGCCTGGCTGAATGGAGAGCACCACCCTGTCGGGGTCCTTCACCCTGTCGGGGTGTGACACCCTGACGGGGTCCCACTTAACGCTGAAGAATACAGCATAATCGCCAATTTCCTGCCTTCCGCCTTCAATTTTTTTCCCTGACCCGCTCTCAACACTGACATCAATTCCTGCCTGATAATTAAACTTTTTTTCAGGATTACTCTTTGCAAAAGTGCCGCGGGCAATCAAATTATTGATCGTAGTTGTGTCCTGCGCCCACGACTGTGGAACTACATTTTCGGTTTGTGTGGTTAGATTGTTGAAAACCGTTTCACGTATGCGCGTGTAGCCTGACCAGGAACCTAAGAGACTTATAAAATGGTTTCCGGATAATTTGACTGACGCATCTGCACGCCCTGAATACCTGATGGTGGTCAAATGGTTGTCATGGGCAGTTTCGTTGTAAATGTCAACATAAGGCCCTTTATCTATCAGCAGTTCATTGAAATAGCCGCCTGTTAATTTCAACTTCCAGTCATTCGCCGTATAGGCATAGTAACTATCAAAAAAGTACTGCCGTCTGGGTTTGAAAGTTTGCACCCTGCCGGTATCTTCTGAGGAATATCCTCCAAAGAAATTACGTCCGCCATCAAGAGAAAAACCATGCTTTTTATGATTTAATGAGACTGCTCCATCAAAGTTGTAGACACCAACAGATTCAGTATAACCGCTGGCTGTGGCATTTACCAGGGAAGATTTATTCTCCTTGGTAACTATGTTGATTACACCGGCCAGGGCATTGCTTCCATAAATTACCGACATGGGACCTTCGATCACCTCCACATGGTCAACGTTGAAAAGGTTGATCTGGTTCAGATCAAAATTGCCATTCATCCGGCCAATAAGCGGGACGCCATCCTGAAGAAATTTTACATTTTCACCCGACATGCCCTGGATTCTGAGACTGGTTCCAAGTACACCATCCTGGGTAACCCTCATGGTTGACTGATCTTTGAGCAGATCAGCCATGTTGGTGGCTGCTTTCTGCTCTATCTGGCGGGCATTGATCACCGCCACCTTGTATATCGATTTATCCGCCCGTTCCGGAGTGTATTGTGCAGTAACAACCACCTCGTCCATGTTCAGCACTTTGGGGCGCAACCTGATCTCAAGGGATTGCCCGGGTTTTATGGTATCGGTATAAGTAGCAAAACCGACATAACTGACTGCTATCTTTGATATTTCATTGACATCATTTGAAACAACTCCCTCCATGGAGGTAAGACCATATTTTGGAGAACCGGACTTTAACCCTTCAAAGCATACATGGGCAAAGGCGACCGGTTCATTGCTTTTTAAATCAACGACCTTTATAAAAGCCTTTTGGCCGTAACCAACGGCTACGGCCAAAAGACTTAATAGTCCGATAAGGAAGCTGGAAAGGCGTATAATCATGCTTAGCGGGATATAGTTACCTTGGTCACCGTTTTCGTTGCTGCGTTGGAAACGGTCACAAAGTAAGTGCCGGGTTGCACCCCGGTTACATCCATTGAGTAAGCATTGAGCCCATCAGCCTTCCCCGGACGATCTGCACGGAGTTGTCGGCCTGTCAGATCTGTAAGAGTAAACAAAAGGTCTTTACCGGTATTGCCGGTCACATTGAAATAAATCCTGCTGCTTGCAGGGTTTGGATATACAGTTAATTGAATGTCGGAAACTTTTGGATCATGAATACCGGCTCCAGCTGACCGTCCGACATCAAATTTCACCACGCCCGTTGAACTTCCGGCAAATGCAGTGAATATCAGTTTATAAATATCCCCTTTCACGGGATTTACAAAGTAAACTGTTGAATCAACAATATTGTATGCAAAGGTGGTCATGTTGAATACTTTCCAGTCCCAGCCAATCGAGGAACGGGTTGAATCCCACACTCCGGCCCCGAAATCGTCGTAACTCAGGGAAACCGGGTGAAACTTTTTGGTACCAACTGTATCATTGCTCAGCACACCCGTAACAAGATACGGGGAGCCGTCGGGTTGCACAGACATGTATTTGGTAAACAGGATGTCCCAGCTTTTTGTAACAGGTTCAAAGGCAACACGGGTATTGGTTTGAAGTGAAAATCCGGAAAAATCGGTTGCAGTTAAGGAATTGAGATCCTCTGATATGTTCTGTTCTCCCGTTCCGTCGAGGTTGGCATAGCGAAAAACGAAAACATTAAGTCCGGACAATTTTTTGACAATCCAGAGTTTCTTAAAGCTGCCATCACGCAGTTTAATTACATAAAGTGAATCACCGATCAGGTTGTGGGTAACATCATTATACTTGGCCCAACCGTAATCGGGGTGACTTTTGGCATTCCTCGAAAAAGCACCATTTTCCCAATCAGTAGGATCGTTAAACATACGTGTCCAGTTCGATAAACCAGCAGTATCCACGGTGCCCCAACCAGAAGTATCAGCTTTGGGGTAAGTATAAAGAACAACCCCTGATCCGTCATTGGTCAGGATGGAAGAACTGCGTTTCATGGTACGAAAGGCAATATCCCATGTTGCACGTGGTCCTGTTTGCACAACACCATTTTTCATGCTGTAATAGACTTCATTGACATATCCGGCTGACATAACAATTGAATCGGATTTTAATGATGTCATCGCCTGAGCAGTTATGCTAAAAATTGAAGCTGAAAGCACCAGCAGACTGAATGACAAAATAGTAAATTGTTTTTTCATGAGTAAGGGTTTGGATTAATATTATTTTGATTTGGGAATATGCGTTAAATCCTTCAGGAGGAAAAGAGAGCATTAACACAGGTGAACGGGATGTTATGATCTGAAGATCATTTACCTGATATTAAGTGGATTCAGGAACAAGAAAGTTCCTTAGCCGTCAGGCAAAAAAGTTCACATGTAAAATGTCAGGAGATCGGGGGGCCGCGCAGGCCGGAGGAGGAAATCCGGCTTTTGGCCGGCGCCAACAGGGAAAATTCTGATGTAAATAAGGAACTGCTAAGGTGTATCAGACAAATATTTTCAGTAACAAATTCAATGTCGTTCCCGTGAGAATCCTTTTGAAGATGCTGGTTGTCTGTGGCATACTTTGAGAAAGATAACGTTTTGGAATATTTTTCAATATCACGCTTGTATCCGACAAAGTTTGGGATTAAAGGTTTTCCCCAGATTTTATACTGATGAAAATTGATGAGTGAACCGCAACAGATAATAGTCACTGCCAAAGCCTGAAAGCAGAGGAAAATGATCAAACTGGTTTTGCGGCGACCGTTCATCTATTGATAAATGTTTAACAGGTGGCAAAATTACAAAATTTTTCTACAAAGAAACAGGTGAAGTGATTTTTTCTCGAATTCTTTTTAACAATGTGTTGATAAAATTGGTTAAAAAATAACCACGGAGGCACTAAGGGCACTAAGAATCACTAAGTTATATTTTTCCCTAAGTGTTACTTTGTGTTCTTAGTGCCTCAGTGGTTTATTTTAACCCATATATGATTTCAGCAACTTGCTTCTGGACGAGTGTTTCAGCCGGCGCAACGCTTTTTCCTTGATCTGCCTTACCCGCTCACGGGTCAGGCCAAACATGGAACCAATCTCATCAAGGGTGTAACTGTGAGGCACCCCGATACCATAAAACATGTTGATGATCTCCCGCTCCTTTTCAGCAAGCGTCGACAACGAGCGCTGGATCTCCCTTGCCAGCGACTCCCTGATCAGGTTTTCATCTGTACCGGGAGAATCATTGACAAATACATCGACCAACCTGATCTCTTCATCCTGGTCAATAGGTGCATCCATGGAAATAATACGGGTTGATATCCGGAGTGTCTCCGCAACTTTTTGCTCAGGAATTTCCAGTTCAATGGAAAGTTCATTAAGCGAAGGAGGCCGCTCAAAGCGCTGTTCAAGCTTGATGGTTGCCTTCGACATTTTGCTCATCGAACCAACCTGGTTCAGCGGTAATCGAACAATCCGCGACTGTTCGGCCAGCGCCTGTAAAATTGACTGCCTAATCCACCAAACTGCGTAGGAAATGAATTTAAAACCACGCGTTTCATCAAAACGACGGGCGGCTTTAATCAATCCAACATTTCCCTCATTGATCAGGTCAGGAAGCGAAAGCCCCTGGTTCTGATATTGTTTTGCGACAGAAACCACAAATCTGAGGTTGGCCTTGCACAACTTTTCAAGTGCGGCCTGGTCGCCGAGTTTGATGCGCTGGGCAAGCTGAACCTCCTCATCGGCCGATATCAACTCCTCCCTGGCGATGTCGGAGAGGTACCTGTCGAGAGATGCAGTTTCACGATTTGTTATCGATTTTGATATTTTTAATTGTCTCATAGTCCGATTCCATAATATGCCCGCAACCCGTTCGGGTAGAGCCCTTCAATCAGAACCCCTCCCTGCCTGTTTGCCAGCGTTTCCCTTATATCCTGAGTTGTACGCAATGGTTTGCGATCAACCGATAATAGTATAAAGCCTGCACTGATCCCGGCATTTTTCAATTTGCCGTTGGTCAGTGAAGTAATTTTAAAGCCATAATCAACGTTTAACCTGGCTTTTTCATTTGCAGACAGTGCCTCAAACGTGGCACCATGAATGGTTATCTTATTGCCTTTTTCCGAAACCAGTTTAGAATCCTCACTTTGCAGGGTGAGGGGCAGTTCATACTCTTTTCCTTCGCGGTGTACAATGATGGTAACTTTATCGCCGGGATTTTTCTGGCCTATCATCTCCATCAGTTCAGCCTTTCCATTTACCGGATTGTTATCCATGCGGATAATCACATCACCACTTTTCACGCCTGCAAGCGCGGCAGGACCTCCTTCCACCACATCATCAATATATATTCCGCGGAGATCAGAAAAACCTTTGTCTTTGGCAAACTGATCATCGATTTCCCGGTAAAACACACCGAGATATGCACGCTGAATTTTTCCAAACTTCATGAAATCACCCACCACTTTTTTTACAATATTAACCGGGATCGCAAAACTGTAACCTGTATAATACCCGGTTCCCGATGCAATTGCAGCATTGATGCCCACAAGTTCGCCACGGGTATTCACCAGGGCTCCCCCGCTATTGCCGGAATTAACCGCTGCATCTGTTTGAATAAATGACTCAATGGCACCCTGGGACCCAAGGATGTTGATGTTGCGGGCCTTTGCACTCACGATCCCTGCAGTAACCGTTGATGTAAGATTAAACGGATTGCCTACTGCAAGCACCCACTCCCCTATCTTAACCTCGTCAGAATTGCCATAAGACAAAAAGGGCAATCCCTGTTCGTTGATCTTTATTAAGGCCAGATCGGTACTGGGATCGGTTCCGATAACCGTTGCTTTATATTCACGTTTATCATTTAATGTGATGGATACTTCTGTTGCATCCTGCACCACATGGTTATTGGTTACGATATATCCATCCTGGGATATGATCACCCCCGACCCCATTGCACTATAAGGCTGGCTGTACTCTCTGGGCTGCGGGCGGCCTCCAAAATTGAAAAATTCAAAGAAATCATCATAAACCAGACTTTTCTTCTGAAATTCAGATTTTATATGCACCACTGCATGAATAGAAACAGCCGCTGCAGCCTCAAAATCAGGGGTGCTAAAGGCAGCACTTGAATTATAACTCACCTGCCTGATGGGAATGCCCTCAGGACGGGAACTGAAAAAATGCTGCTTCTTCTCAAATGTTTTATAAAGTCCCAGTGAAACAGCTCCTCCCAATAATGCAATCAAAAAAATTCCTGCAATTCTTTTCATAGCGCTTTTTTGTTTGTTTAACAATTTGTGGAGACGTCACATGTGACGTCTCTACGATACGTCGTTTTTGTTTTTTTTATTCGCATTCCTGGTTAAAAACGACACATTCCATCTGTTATTTTTGCCCTACTTGTTAAACTCTGTTAATCTCCTGTTAAAAAAAAGTTAAAGAAATTGCTGTTTGACAGATCACCTTTTGGTTACTTCTCCGATTAAGAGACAACACAAAGTCATAAAAGTTGCATTAAATTAAAAAAAAGATGAAAAGTATCGTAATCACCTTATTTTCAGCTAACTTATGGATTGCGACCATGCCCAATCCATGCATTGGACATCAAGGGTTAAATCCCCACGAAAATCGTGCCAATTTAGATTCCTTACAAATAAAAAGTCAATCTGTCAGGATTGTTTTCTGGAATGTGGAAAATTTATACGATCCGTATGACGATACAACAAAACTCGATGATGAGTTTACCTCCGGAGGTGCGAAACACTGGACATGGTCGAAATTCACTGCAAAACTGAACCATATCGCCAAGACCATTTTAGCCATCGGGGAATGGAATCCGCCGGCAATCATCGGGCTTTGCGAGGTGGAGAACAGGTATGTTCTGAACAAACTAATTTACAACACGCCCCTGAAACCCTGGAGATACAAATTCGTGCATTACGAATCGCCTGATCGCAGGGGCGTCGATGTGGCAATGCTTTACAGGCCGGCACATTTCAGGATTATTGCCACCCGAAATGTGAGCATCCGGTTTCCATTTGACACACTGGCGGAAACCAGGGAAATCCTGTATGTTAAAGGAGTACTATTTTCAGATGATACTCTTTCGGTTTTCATCAACCATTGGCCATCACGGCGTGGAGGTTACCTTTCTTCACAACCCCGCAGGAATTACGTGGCTTCCGTGCTACGCACAATCGTCGATTCTGTTCAGAAGAAAAATCCGGCTGCCAACATCCTCATCATGGGTGATTTCAATGATGAGCCTGAAAATGAAAGTCTCAGGCAGGTGTTATTGGCCCGTACCGAATCCAAACCCTGTTACGATACAACTTTGTATAACCTCATGGGAATCCGCAACAAGGCCGGAAAAGAGGGCACACTGAAATACCGCGATCAGTGGAGTACTTTCGATCAGTTTTTGGTTTCCGGAGCGCTGATGTGCGGGAGTTCTGGTATGATAGCTGCACAAGACCAGGTAAAAATTTTCAGATCTTCCTTCCTGCTCGAAGAAGACAACACCTACTTCGGAGAAAAGTTAAACCGGACCTACACCGGGCCCAGGTACCACGGCGGGTTTTCCGATCATTTGCCGATACGGATAGAGATCATGAAGTCCCGGCCATGACTCCAATGTTAGCATCTCCGACTCCGGAGGGGTCATCTACAGGCAGTCAAAACAGGGAGGGATCTGGTATTACCGGGATTTACAATTCCTGATCTTCACGATAATCCACCCCCTCCCGTAAAAGCTGCTTATAATTGGTTATGAAGGTTGAAGGCAGCATGCCGGTGTGTTTCCAGAAAGAGGAAAGGAATGACGTACGACTACCGAAACCAACATTCTCAGCCAGGTTGCTGATGTGTGGTTTAGGAAAGTCGCGTTGAGAAATTATAATGATGGCTTCCTTTATCCTGAGCCTGTTAATATAGATCGTAAAACTTTGGTTCAATTCCAGATTGATGGCTTTTGAAAGATAGGTCCGGTTTGTTCCAAGCAATTCTGCTACCTTCTGCAGAGAGAGATCGCTTTGCAGGAACAACTTCTCTGTTTCAACCAATCTGGCGAATTCAGTTACAAGTTGCTGTTGCTTAACATCTGAAGTGTGAGACTCAGTTACATCTTCCTTTGTTTCAGGAAAGGTGGATTGTTTATTGTCAGGATTTTTCATGCTGCCAGCTGATTTAATGGCCAGGGCAACAAGTAATTTATTTTTTTTTCTGATGCGAAGATACAGGATGCTTATAATTGCAATAATAGTAATAGCAAGTATTCCGAACAGAAAATAGACAATCCTTTCGGTTCTTATATCCTTGTACCTGATTTTTAAAAGCACATATTCGTTTTCGGATTGAATTTGCGAAATCTGAGCAAATTTAAGCTCCTTAAAAAGGGAATCGTTGGCAATGGCATAGCTTCTCATGTATTCCATTGCCTTGCCAGGCTCGCCCAATGCCACGTAAATATCAGACATTAACAGCAAAATTTCATTTTTTTCTGCCTGTGTTATTTTAGCAACGCCGGCAAAATTATTCGCACTATCAATAAATTCCTTCGCCTTTTTTGCATTATCCTCTTTCAAATACAGGCGTGCCTTTAATACATACAGGTTAAAAAGCTCGCTATGATCCTCTGCCTTTTCAGAAATAAAAAGCGATGAATCAATGTATGCGTTGGTTTGCCGGTAATCCTTCAAATGAAACAGGGCTTGAGCCTTGAGCAGAAAAATATATGCAAGCGAAACAGAATCATATTTTGTATTCAATTGATTGCCTGCTTCTTTGCGCGATTCATCGAATAATCTCAGGGCCTGGCTATAATTACCCTCTTTCAAAGCAATAAGGCCCAGGTTGTTTGTTATTACCCTGTGCCGCCACGAATTCCATACCTCAACGCTGCCTTTTACTTTCTGTACTTCGGTATAGTAGCGTCTGGCTTTCGAAAAGAGGCCCGTGCTAAAATACAAATCTCCCAACAGGTGCAACACGTTGGCTTCCTGTTCAATATTGCCATATTCAACAGCTTCGTCTCTCGCATGCAAGGTGTAAATCATGGCACTGTCGTAAATGCCGGCATTTTTGAAAAATGTACTTTTAAGGACATAGAGGCTGCTTACATAACTGCCCAGATGATGATCGCGTACAAACCTCAGGCAGGAATCGATTAAGGCCTGGTTGTTTGACGGCGCAATTTTGGCATAATGGCGCATGACGAGAAAATAGTTTTCCCCTTTCAAAACATCATCCATCGCGAGCAGGGTCCGGGTACCCTTCATCTCCGTTTCCCGCCTTTCGAGAGAAAGGTTGTATAAAATAACCTTTACGGAATCTGTCAGACTTTTATCAGGAATATTTTTGAGATTCCTGATCCTTTCATTGTACGAATGTTCCCCCATGATCATAAATGGAGCCATCAATAAAAGAATCAAACAGAGTATCCTCATCCCTGAAAATATTTATTCAAAGATATAAAAAATGTTCAAAAACGTCAATTTTGTTCAGATTGATCAATCTGGACAAAGTTTGTACGAATCTGGACATCTTTTTTGATAATTAGCAGTACTATCGCACAGGAAGCTGATTTAACATAACAAAAGGAAGCATATTATGAAAAAGACTTTACTAAATCTTATGAAAACAAAAATGGCAAAAGCCAGCATACTAATTTTTATAATCCTGATGCTGTCTCTTTCAACAGCCCTGGCACAGTTCACCTGGACTACTACCCAAACCGGCTTTGACCAATCATGGTTTGGCATTACCTACGGAAATGGCGTGTTTGTCGCGGTGGCACAAAATGGCACTGGTAACCGGGTGATGACCAGCCCCGATGGAATTGCCTGGACCACCAGGAGTTCGGCTGCAAATTATAATTGGACTTCTGTTACCTACGGTAATAACTTGTTTGTCGCGGTTGCAATATGGGCGACAGGCAACGGGGTGATGACCAGCCCCGATGGAATTAACTGGACTAGCAGAACCTCGGCTGCAGATTATGATTGGAGGTCTGTTACTTATGGCAATGGCCTGTTTGTAGCAGTGGCATCAAGTGGCACAGGTAACAGGGTAATGACCAGCCCCGATGGAATTAACTGGACCAGCAGGACCTCGGCCGCAGATAATGATTGGAGGTCTGTTACCTACGGCAATGGCTTGTTTGTCGCGGTGGCAATATATGCGACAGGCAACGGGGTGATGACCAGCCCCGATGGAATTAACTGGACTAGCAGAACCTCGGCTGCAGATTATGATTGGAGGTCTGTTACTTATGGCAATGGCCTGTTTGTAGCAGTGGCATCAAGTGGCACAGGTAACAGGGTAATGACCAGCCCCGATGGAATTAACTGGACCAGTAGGACCTCGGCTGCAGATAATGCGTGGCACTCTGTTATCTACGGTAATGGCTTGTTTGTCGCGGTTTCTACTGATGGCTCAGGTAACCGGGTGATGACCAGCACAGATGGCTTTACCTGGACAAGCAGGACCTCGGCTGCAAATAATTCTTGGAATTCTGTTAATTATGGCAATGGCGTGTTTGTTGCGGTGGCCAATAATGGCGAAGGTAACCGGGTGATGACCAGCCCCGATGGAATTACCTGGATAAGTGTAACATATTTTCCCCAGCGTGATTGGTATTCCGTTACCTTCGGCAATGGCGTGTTTGTCGCGGTGGCAACTTCTGGCACCGGTAACCGGGTGATGACCAGTCCCGATGGCATTAACCTGACCATCAGAAGCTCGGCTGCAGATAATATTTGGAGGTCTGTTACTTATGGCAATGGACTGTTTGTCGCGGTTTCCGCTGATGGCATCGGTAACAGGGTGATGACCAGCCCCGATGGAATTACATGGACAAGCAGGAGTTCGGCTGTAGATAATAATTGGTTTTCTGTTACCTACGGCAATGGCTTGTTTGTCGCGGTGGCAAATTCTGGCGTCGGTAACCGGGTAATGACCAGCCCCGATGGAATTACCTGGACTAGCCAAACCTCAGCTGTAGATAATTCCTGGCGTTCGGTTACCTACGGCAATGGCTTGTTTGTCGCGGTGGCAAATTCTGGCGCCGGTAACAGGGTAATGACCAGTCCCGATGGCATTGCCTGGACCAGCCAGACTTCGGCTGCAGATAATGGTTGGACTTCTGTTACCTTCGGAAAAGGATTGTTTGTCGCAGTTTCTAGTACTGGCCTTATGACCAGTCCCGATGGCAGTACCTGGACCAGCAGAACCCCGGCTACAAGTAATGATTGGTCTTCTGTTATCTATGGCAATGGCCTGTTTGTCGCGGTTTCTGGTGATGGTGCCAAGAGGGTGATGACCAGCCCCGATGGTATTACCTGGACCAGCCAAAACTCGGCTGTAAGTAATTATTGGCGTTCGGTTACGTTCGGTAATGGCGTGTATGTGGCGGTGGCAACTAATGGAGGAGGTGACAGGGTAATGAAATCGTTTGCACCCGTCCCAATACTACCACCCACTGCCCAGCCAACCAACCTCTACTTTTCAACAACCAAAACAGGCGGCAACAACAATATTGTATTACACTACACCGCCTCTGCTTCGGCCGAGAAATATCTCATCGTAAGGAAAACCGGTTCCGTGCCCACATTTGTCCCTTCCGACGATACTGAATATACTGCCGGGGCACAAGGCGACGAACAGATTGTGTATGCGGGAACCGCCATTACAGGAACAGATGCAACGGTTACCAGCGACATCGCCTATCACTACAAAATTTATGCTTACAACGGCAGCGCAGCCACTACAAAGTACTTAACAACAAGTCCCTTAAGCGGGAACACCACGGTTTACAGCGCTCCGGCCACTTTACCCGTTACTTCTGCAACGGTATCGGCAGGCTTTCCCAATGCGGGAGTAACCGTTACCTTCCCAAGCGGAACAACAGGAACAACCTTAACCGTAACACAGACAGCCTTAGCGCCGGTGGCCAATTTTTCGGTGCTTCCGGGAGTTCGCGGCGTGAAGAACCTCTATTTTACCATCACCTCTACCAACCCCGCTCCGGGAACATTTATATTGATTGTTGACTTTTCATCGCTCGGTTTAACGGAGGCGCAATGGAACAACTTCAAAGTTTTGAAACGCGCCAATGCTGCCTCGGCATGGGTGGATGTTACCACCCTGGGAGCCACGATCACCAGCCGCCAGACCGATGGCATTTGGGGCAAATTCACCATCAGCGGATTAACCAGCTTTTCGGAATTTGCAGGAGGCGAAGCAGCAACAACCTTTACCGTTGTAAGCGCAGCCGAAACAGGAGCCGGAACCTTGAAAAACCTGATTGTGGGAGCAACTGCCGGAGATATCATTGATTTTAATACCACTTCGATGGGAGGAAATACCATTACCCTTTCATCGCCGGTGGTGATTGATAAAGATTTGACCATTCGCGGTGCTGCCGGAGGGATTATCCTTAACGGGAACAATGCAACAAGGGTAATGACCGTGAACGATGCCGTAACCGCACGACTCGAAAACCTAAAAATACAGAACGGGAATGATCCGGCATTTTATGTTGGAGGCATTAAAAATGAAGGAAAACTAACCATGATCAATTGTGTGGTATCGGAAAATATTGCAACAGGTAGTCTGGCTATCGGCGGTGTGTTATCATGGGATTTTGCTCCTCTGGATGGCGATTTAATCAACCTGGTAAATTGCACCATCTCAGGAAACACCGGTGATCCGAGTGATGGCGCCGGCGGATTTTATGGTGATGGCACGGTGAACATATACAATACGATCATCTCAGGCAATACAGGCTTTTATTCGGATGTGGACGAAACGATCAATGAAATTGCCGAGTCATACAACTCTCTATTTGGAAATGATGTTTCATCGAAGATAACTGCCGGAACCGGCAACCTTTTTAGTCAGAATCCCCTATTTGTCGGCATTGTAGCCAATCCAACCCATCCTTATGCCATCGGGGCAGCTTCGCCCTGTGCCGATGCAGGCGCCGATTCCTATTCCTTTGAAACCACAGATATCCGTGGCGGCACTTTTGGCCGAAAGCTGAATAAAACAACCGGAGCAACGGGCACCATTGATATGGGGGCTTATGAATTCAATCCGGGATTGACCTGGGACGGCTCCGAAAGCAACGACTGGAACACGGCAGGCAACTGGAGCAGCAATACTGTGCCTTTTTCGACGGATGATGTATTAATTCCCAATACAGTTTCAAATTATCCGACACTTGGCGCAGCCGGCGCCTGCAATAATATTACCATGCAAAGTGGCGCTTCACTGCTTGGTAATGCGTATTTAACGGTAAGCGGCACGGCTGCGGTTGACCGGGCGATCCCCGGTGCAAGCCAGGCATGGCATTTTCTCTCTTCACCGGTGGCAGCGCAAGCCATCAGCCCTGCTTTTACTGCCGATCCGGCTACATCTTATGACATTTTTGCATGGTATGAACCAACCGGCGAATGGGTTAATTTTAAAAATACTACAATTGCACCAACCTGGAACACTGCAAACGTGAGTACCAATTTTACGGTTGGCAAGGGCTATCTGGTTGAATATCTGGGCACAGGCCTTACCAAACAATTTACCGGAAGCCTGAATGCCGGAAGCGTTTCGCCCGCGCTAACAAAAAGCGGAACAGGCGATTATGCAGCCTATAACCTGGTCGGGAATCCTTATCCTTCGGCCATGGATTGGAAAGCTGCAAGCGGTTGGACAAGAACTTCACTGGCAGGAAGTGATATCGCCGGTTATGATATGAGTATCTGGAATGATGTTGCCGGTCAATATGGTTCATTTAACAGTGCCGGAAGCAGCGGAAATAATGATGTAACACAATACATTGCTGTGGGTGAAGGATTTATGGTAAAAGCCACATCGGCAGGAACGCTTGGCATGGCTGACGGAGTAAGGGTACACAATACCCAGGCTTACCTTAAATCAACCGATGCCATCGCCAATATCCTTCGCGTAAAGGTTGCAGGCAACGCAAATACTTATTCCGATGAAATCGTGGTTGAGTTTGGCCATCCAACCGCCAATGGCGGGGCCGAAAAGATGTTCAGCTTTTACGAAACTGCGCCCAGCCTTTACACGGTGAAGCCTGATGGAAAGTACTCGGTTGATTTCCGTGGCGAGCCAGGTGCAGTTACCATCCCGCTTAGTTTTAAAGCCGGTGCCGATGGCAGTTACACGCTCACCACCAGCCAATTGGAATCGTTTACCTCATCCACAGATATTACGCTGGAAGACCTGAAACTGAATACCACGCAAAGCCTCATGCAAAACCCGGTTTACACTTTTTCCTCCACCAAAACCGACGATGGCGCCCGGTTCCTGCTCCATTTTGGCGGCGCTTTCAGCATTGGCGAAAATGCAAAGGGAAAGCCCATCATGGTTTATGCTTCGGGGAATACGGTTTGCATTTCAAATACTTCGGGAGGTGCGATGAATGGCGATGTGTATGTTTACAACACCATCGGACAACTCATCATGCAGCAGAAACTCGGCGGTGAAACCCAGGCGAAGATAACGCTGAACGTCACCACCGGGTGCTACCTTGTGAAGGTTGTAACCAGTGAAAACACCTGTTCAACAAAGATATTTGTAAAATAAACCGGGTTTTGCAATTCTAAAATTAAGCAATCATATAACAATACATTATGAAAAACGTAATTAAATCTTGCGTGCTTGCCCTGATGCTGACCGGCCTCATGGCCATTGCCCAAATCAGCCTGGCCCAGGCTCCGCCTCCCCCGCCGGTGGATAAGGGCACCAATACCAACAAAGCCCCAGGGAACGGTGGTGGCGCCCCCATCGATGGCGGAGTGGTGTTATCACTGGCCATGGTGGGCGGCTTTGGTGGCTGGAAATTGTACAAAAGCTGGAAATGCAGAACCGCATAACCTGAAAAGAGGACCATCCGGGTTTAAAAAATCCGGATGGTCTTCATTTCTCGTCAGTCACCAGATCGTGATTTTTGAGAATCTCTCTTATTTTCTCCGGGCTGATCTGTGCCATATTTGATAACGATTCAACCGTAATTCCGGTTTTGTAACCATTCACAATCATCAGCTCTATTCCTTCAATCTTCCCTTCAATCTTCCCCTCAATCTTCCCCTCAATAAAAGAGTCGGCAAGCAAGGTGCGTTCAACGCTGATGCTGTCCCAGTATTTGTCGTAAGCCATCAGCTCCGATTTACTGTAACTGCTTTCCTGTAAAAGTTCAATGGCTTCGCGAATTTCCAGCACTTCTAAAAGTTCGGGGGAGATGGTTTCTGTGGCATTCCTGATTTCCGATAAATACCTCAGCCACAACACCTGTAACCTCTTCTCATTGAAATTAGCAGCTTTAAATTTGGGTATTTCAACAAAAACGAATTCCAGCCCTTCCAGTACTTTATTGCTGTTCGCCAGATGAACGATTTTATAGTGATGGTAAAACTCTTCCATGTCGTGCTCAAACACCTGGTTCACCAGACTTAACGCATAAACCGGTTGTAACTCCTTGTACTCCGTTCCTTTGTCCAACTGGCGAACATAGGCTTTACTGGCATTGAACAACACCCTTGTTTTGAAACTGTCGGTCCACAGCATCTGCATTTCAACGATAAACTGCCGGCCTTGTTCATCGATGCAGCGAACATCAACAATCGAATATTTGAGCAATGGAACTTCAGGAACCAGGTCGGCCGGCAGGTATTCCAGATCCTTGATGGGTACTTCAAGAGGCAAAAGTGCATTCAGAAAACTCTTGAGTAATCGCGGGTGCTGTCCGAATACCTTTTTGAAAGTGAGGTCATTTTTGGGATCAAGATAGCGCATGGAACTGATTTTTTACAAAAATACAAAACACTTCGGAATCCTCAGCGGAAACCCAGCGGAAAAAAAGTCACCTGCCATTTTTATTCCTTCATTCCAACCCATTTAATGACCCGGTCAAAGAAAAATTGGCCGGGCGAATCTGCCTTGTAATGAAAAAAAGTGTTCAAAAACGTCAATTTTGTTCAGATTGATCAATCTGGACAAAGTTTGTACGAATCTGGACATCTTTTTTGATAATTGGTAGTACTATCGCACGGGAAACTAATTTAACAAAACATAAGGAGGCATTATTATGAAACCAACTTTATTAAATCTTATGAAAATGGGAAAAAAAATTCGACTGCTGGTACTATTCGTATCGGTGTTAATTCAACTTACTTCTTTCGCGCAAGGGGTAGTAAAAGCAGAAACAGGCGCCCGAATCGTGAGCGAAACGGGCAGTTACTGGGTGCTTGATAACGGTGCCTTCATCCTTACCAGCCCTGAAGCAGCCACGCCGGTTACCATGGCTAACCTTACCATTGTCAGTGATGCTTCGCTCACCATTCCGCCGCTTAACTATCTTACAGTTACAGGCACGCTTGCCAACAATGCCGGAAATAGCGGCCTGCTTGTGAATTCCGATGCCACCGGCGATGGTTCGCTGATTAACGGTACGGCTGCTGTTGCGGCTACAGTAAACCGCTATATCACCGGCGTATCGCAGGCTTGGCATTTACTCTCATCACCGGTTGCAGCGCAGGCCATCAGCCCTGATTTTACAGCAGATCCGTCGACATCTTATGATTTCTTTGCATGGTATGAACCAGCAAGCATCTGGGCCAATTTTAAAAACACAACCGTAGCACCGACCTGGAATACAGTCAATGGAAGTACTAATTTTACGGTGGGCAAAGGCTATCTTGTTGAATATCTGGCAGCGACCAATCCAACCAAACAATTTACCGGTAACCTGAACGCCGGAGTGGTGACGCCTGCACTTACAAAAACCGGTGCCAGTCTTTATTCGTCTATTAACCTGGCAGGTAACCCTTATCCCTCAGCTATCGACTGGAAAGCTGTAATCGGCTGGGACAGGAGTAAATTAGTTGAAAGTGGTGGCGGTTATGACATGAGCATTTGGAATGATGCCGCCGGGAATTATTGTTCGTACAACAGTGCCGGATCAAGCGGGATCAACGGAGGCACACAGTATATTGCAGTTGGTCAGGGATTTTTTGTAAAAGCAGCATCAGCGGGAACGCTTGGTATGGCCGATGGAATAAGACTCCATAATACTCAGCAATACCTTAAGTCAACCGATGCAATCGCCAACATCCTCCGCTTAAAGGTTGCAGGCAACGCAAATACTTACTCCGATGAAATTGTCGTTGAATTTGGCCATCAGCAAACCAGCGGCGGCGCCGAAAAGATGTTCAGCTTTTACGAAACTGCCCCCAGCCTCTATACCGTGAAGCCGGAAGGAAATTATTCCATTGATTTTCGTGGAGAAGCCGGCGCAGTTACCATCCCGCTTAGTTTTAAAGCAGGCGCCGATGGCAATTACACGCTCACTGCCAGCCAACTGGAATCGTTTGCTTCGTCTACCGATATTACACTCGAAGATGTAAAACTGAACACCACGCAAAACCTCATGCAAAACCCGGTTTACACATTTTTCTCCGCCAAAACCGACGATGGCGCACGTTTCCTGCTGCATTTTGGCGGCGCTTTCAGCATTGGCGAAAATGGAAACCAACAGCCCATAACTATTTATTCGTCAGGCAATACCATTTACATTGCCAATAAAGCGGGAGGTGTGCTAAAGGGCGAAGTAACGGTTTATAACATGATTGGCCAGCCTGTGATGCAACGGCAACTCGGCGAAAATCCGCTGACAAGCATTGCCTTCAGCGGTGCCACCGGATATTATCTCGTAAAAGTGGTGACAGGCGAACAGGTTTACTCAGGAAAAATTTTTATTAATTAGGCAAAATCATACAACATGAAAACTATAATGACAAAAGCGATTTATGTAACAGCGATGATGCTGTTTTTTGCAGGCAGTATTTTCTCCCAAACCGGAAACGTGGGTATCAACAACGATGGCTCAAGCCCAAACAGCAAAGCAATGCTCGATGTAAGTTCAACCACCAAAGGGTTTCTTCCGCCACGAATGACTTATGCAGAAAAGATTCTCATTACCAGTCCTCCTGCGGGTTTGATGGTATGGTGCAGCAACTGTGGGCCTTCAGGCGAATTGCAGATTTATAACGGAACTATCTGGACAAATATGGTGGGTGGTAGCACTTCTGTTCCATTTACAATCGGCCAAAGTTACGGCGGTGGAATCGTCTTCTATATTGACGGAACTGGGCAACATGGCCTGATCGCAGCCACCAGCGACCAAAGTATAGGAGCACTATGGGGTTGCACAACAACCCCTATAACAGGTGCAGATGGGATAGCAATAGGCACAGGAAATCAGAATACCATTGACATCATGACTGGCTGCGGCTCGGCAGGAATAGCAGCAAAACTATGCTGGGATTTAGTTTTGAATGGTTACAGCGACTGGTTTTTGCCATCGCAAGACGAACTGAACCAAATGTACCTGCAAAAAACTGCAATTGGTGGTTTTGCCAGTGGCTACTATTGGAGTTCCTACGAGTCCTCGGTCGCTCAATACGCGTGGGCCCAGTCCTTCAACAATGGCTTCCAGTGGTACAACTGGAAGGGCGACCCCTACTATGTGCGTGCTGTGCGGGCTTTTTAATTATCCATATAGCTATTTAACAATTAAACAAATACCGCTAAGCGGTCGGATTTTTCACCATGGAACAAACTCCAATTTCAATAAGTCCGTTCAGTTGCAGTTTTTCGCAACAACCATCATACACCTTTTCCTCCGCCAAAACCGACGATGGCGCCCGTTTCCTGCTCCATTTTG
>CAYHGE010000069.1:0-20464 GCA_964355945.1 uncultured Draconibacterium sp. | reverse complement strand
GCTGCATTGCATGAAAACCCGGTGATTCCGGACTGGCTGACATTCCAATAACGGGTAATATAGCTGGTTGCAACTCCGGCATAAGCTGCATTGTTCAGGCTGACCCCTGCATAGCTGCCTGCTCCAAAGATGCCACTGGCAAATGCAAGTGTAACGGGTGAGTATTCGGCTGCAGCGGTTGCATCTCCAACCGGGAAAGTAAAACTGCCGGCTGCAGTAAACTCTTTCTGCAATTGGCCGGTACCTGTTGCCACAATCATATTGGCCGAAGAAGGTGATCCTGCCACTGTAGCAGTTGATCCAAGTAGCAGGTTGAATGTCCCCAGAGAAACAGGTCCAGCGGTAAGATTCAGTATTCCGTTTACCCGGGTATTTCCGGCAACAGTGAGTCCTGCCGGGTTGTTCAGGGCAAGGTTCTGGGCGACACTCTGACCGGTGATGGATTGGCTGATGGTACCGGAAAACACCAGCGCCCCTGTGCCAAGTGAATTGCCACCACTATTCTGGTTGTCCAAATCACTCTTCAGAATGACAGTTCCCTCGTTGTTCAGCGTGCCAAGATTCTTTATTACAAGCTGTTTGGTCGTGACCAGCGAAGTCCCGGCAGAAACTTTCAGGGTAGTTCCCCCGATAATGGTGGTTTGAGAATAGGCTGCGCTGCCTGTCAGAAATAAAATACCTGCCAGGAGAATGAATGTCATTACATTCTGCTGAATTGATTGATAGTTAGAACTTTCTCTCATAAGATCAGGATTAAACAAAACAGTAAAAAAACCTCGTCAGAAAAGGCTTGATGAAGATGTGGCTGAATTGAAGAAATTTCGAATGTGAATATATGTTATCAAATCATATCACCAGCACCAATTCACACATTATAAACCATCAATAAAATGGTAATTTTTCCATTTTAAAACGGAATAATAGTCATTTAAAAATTGACATTTATCAATGGTAAGGATTTCACATGGCAACATCTCGTTTTGCAGATTCCTTATCTTTGTCTCCCAAATTTTATTTTCCCATGCAAAACCTCTTTTCCGAAATCAACGTCAAATCACTAAAGGTAAAAAACCGCATTGTATTCCCTCCTGTTGTTTGTGTTCATTATGCGAGTGAAGACGGGATGGTAACAGAACGGAATCTCAACCATTACAGGCAGATAGTCCGGGGCGGCTCCGGAATTATCATAACCGAGGCAACTGCAGTGAAAGAGGATGGCCGGCTGGCTCCCTATCAGCTTGGAATATGGTCGGATGCACATATCCCCGGGATGCGGAAAATAGTATCTCTGGTAAAAGAAACAGGCGCTGTCTCTCTTTTGCAGATACACCATGCCGGACTTGTAACCCACGAAATGGTCTCCGGAAAGGCTCAGGGGCCCTCGTTGGATGAGAAAAATCCAAGATCTTATGAATTGAATACGACTGAGATTGAAGATATTTGTGATGCTTTTGTAAAAGGTGCAACCAGGGCTCAGCAGGCCGGCTTCGATGGTGTCGAGTTACATGGAGCCCATGGATATTTCCTGAACCAGTTCGCTTCTTCCTTGTTCAACAAACGTGAGGATGCGTATGGCGGGACCCTTCAGAAGAATATGAAACTGGCAACAGATATCATTCATGGGATCCGGAAAAACTGTGGCGTGGATTTCATCATCGGCTACCGGCTGGGAGCAAACACACCAACACTTGAGGATGGGATTTCAATTGCAAAACATCTTGAAAATGCAGGTGTTGACTTACTCCATGTGTCCCATGGGGGCAGCCTGCTGAACCTCCCCCGGACACCCAAAGATTTTGATTACAACTGGATTGTTTTTAGCGGCATTGAAATTAAAAAGCATGTCAGAATACCTGTTATTGTCGTGAATGAGATAAAAACACCTGAACGGGCAGCCTGGCTAATTGAAAATAATCATGCCGATTTCGTGGCAATTGGCCGCCCACAACTAGCTGACCCAGAATGGGTTAACCATGTACAACACAACGAACAGATCGTCAGGTGCATGGGGTGCAAACCAAAATGCAGGTGGTACGAGGATAGCGGGCTGTGCCCGGCCAGGAAAGCAATGAGCAATGAAACAATGAAGAATGAACAATAGTGGTTGCCAGGCCTATGATTGCTTATTGTTCATAGTTCCAACGTCTTTCCATACCATCCCATCCTCCAGAAAACCAGAGATGAATTGTGTTTCGGCCAACCGAAGATGGAGACCAGTGAGTGAAAATTTGCCTTCTTCAGTAATCAGCGGGAATACCTGAGGGTTCAACATTTGAATGCCACTGAACGCAAAAGCAGTTACTTTCTCTATCTCACGTGACATCTTCCTTTCTCCTGTTTTCCTGTTTTCCCATCCACAAAGCTTCATTTCGTCATCAAACAGAAAATACCTTGAAGTATCTCTTTGCCGGACTGCAAGTGTGGCAAGGGCATTTGATTTAAAGTGGTAACCGGCCATTTTTGTCAGATTCAGATCGGATAGAATGTCGGCATTGCGAATCAGGGCACAATCACAATCATCGAAGAACCATCCGGCTTTTTTCACTCCGCCACCCGTTTCAAGCAACTCCCCTGTTTCATCTGAGATTGTAATATCCAACCCGAAGTTTTTATTGAGATGAATATATTTAATTATTTGATCAGCAAAGTGATGGACGTTAATTATAACCTCCTTTATCCCTGCGGTTTTCAGGTGCTCAACAGCGTGTTCCAGCAGTGTTTTTCCCTCAACGACATACAACGCCTTCGGATGGGAATCGGTAAATGGTTTCAATCTTGTACCCAGTCCGGCAGCGAGGATCATGGCTTTCATGAACAAAGTGTTAAGTGTTAAGTGTTAAGTGTTAAGTGATTAAGATTGTCCTGCTCAAGGTGCTGCAGGTTAATGGTAACAGGGTATTTCTCTTTAAGATGCCTCGTAAGTTGTTCTGCACAGTAGACTGACCGGTGCTGGCCACCTGTGCATCCAAACGAGACCATCAGGTGATCAAATTTCCGCTCAATATACGTGTTGACACTCTGGTCAACCAGGGAAATTGCATGGTTGAGAAATTCACTGACTGCGGGTTCCTTTTCCAGAAAACGTATCACGGATAGATCCTTTCCGTTTACCTGCTTAAATTCATCAAATCTTCCGGGGTTTGGCAAGGCGCGGCAATCAAAAACAAATCCTCCGCCATTCCCGCTATTGTCAACCGGAATTGACTTTTTATAAGAGAAACTTCGAACGGAAACTGTCAGAATATGGTGTGGTAATCCGGATAAATTAATATTTTTTAATTCACTGTTTACATGATTAATAGACTTTGCTATCTGAATAGATGGTTGATTATATAAATCAACGTTTTCAACCATGTTATCAATGACCTGCATCAGGGTCTTGAGGCCAAAATCAACAAGCCTGTGTTCCCTTAAATACCGAAGGTTGCGAAGGGCAAAAGGGATGCTTTGGAGAAAGTGCTGTTTCTGCTCATAATACCCCCTGAAACCATAAGCCCCAAGCGCCTGGAGTATCCTTATCAGGGAGAAACCATAGAATAATCCAAGGAACTTCCCACGATCCACCGGGCAGACATCTTCCAGTCGGTCAAGATAGTAATTCAGCAATGTTTGCCTTGCTTCTGCCGGAATATCGGCTTTCCCATCAAGCAGCAACGAAGCGATGTCATATTGCAGGGCCCCTCTCCGGCCTCCCTGATAATCAATAAACCAGGGTTCACCGTTCACCACCATGATGTTTCTTGACTGAAAATCACGATAGAGAAAAGAATCCTGATCTGCAGTCAGCAGCAGATCACAAAGTTTTGTGAAATCGTCCTCCAGCGCCTGTTCATCGAATGGAACCTTCGCCAGCTTCAGGAAGTAGTACTTGAAATAATGCAGGTCCCACATCATCGATTGACGGTCGAAGGCTGCGCGGGGATAACAAACTGAATAGTCCAGATTTTTTCCTGCCCTGACCTGAAACACCGGAAGCCAGTCAATCACCTTTTTATAAACCTCCAGCACTTCAGAAGGAAAGCTGACTCCTGTATCCTCCCGGGTCGCATTCTGCTGCCCGGGGGCCTCTTTTGCCCGTTTTTCGGTCAGAAATTGATAAAGCGTTGTATCTCCCAGGTCGGTAATGAGGTAAATCCGGTTTTCCGGATCATTGGCGAGTATCTCAGGAACGGGCAGCCCGGCACTTCGAAATTGGTTTGTAAAGGATATAAATGCTTCGTTTTCACGAACATCCTCATTATGCACGCCAAGGATGGTTTCATTTATTCCATGAAGCCTGTAATAGCTTCTGTAGGATCCGGAGCCTGGTAAAACTGTCACAGAAAGGGGGTTCTCTCCTTTAAGGGTTTTATACAGAAGGCTTAACTTTTGTTTGATGTGTGTCATTTTTTATATCTTTTGGACCAAAGTCCAATTTGACTTACATGTTCTTTATCCACGGCCTGAAGGCCGTGGCAATTCACCGTGGCAATTCACCGATGAGGTGATTTACCGCAGGGGATGAGGTGTATTAAACCTCCACAACGCGCACATCATCATCGAGGTAAACCAGCATGCACTTTATTTTGCGATACCCCATCTCTCCAATATAGCCTGCATATTTTAACAGCTGATCACCGTGTTTTGAATTTGGTTTCCCGGTTTTATAGTCGAGGATGGTTACAAACTCTTTGTCAAATACAACCCGGTCGGGACGATAAAACGATCCTTCCGGACACAGGATCTCTGCTTCGGTCCTGACCTTTACTTCGTCACTGAACAGCCTGGAAAGCAACGGGTTCGAAACAACCGACAAAAGAATTTCCTCCACTTTACCCAGGTCACTGTTCATAATCAATCCGGCCAAAGATGCTTTTTCGATTGCAAAAGCAATATCGTTACCTGTAACAATCCTGGATAACACTTCATGCAAAGTGCTGCCCCATTGAGAGTTCTGCGCAGGTTCGTCCATATCCCAATTCAATGGGGCCTTCATCCTGATTTCAATCTTTTTCCGCCAGTCGGTGCTGATCATGTCTTCCTGAATGATCGTCCTGGTTTCAGCTTTTGCAATCTTTGGGAGATGAACCGTTGTCGCGCCGAATGAATATTGCGCCAGGCCTTCAATCCATAAATTAACCTGCTGAAGATATAGTTTGAAAAATCCGGGAAGGGAACTGATCTCTTCCTGCTTGACGGATGGAAATTTTGTCAGGATATAGAGCCTTTCGCCGGAACGGGTCATCGAAACATAAAGCAGGTTAAGCAGGTCAAGCATCGATTTTTGCCTTTCATCCACAAACAAGGATTTAAAAACAGTCGACTCCATCTCTTTATCGCTCCGGAGAATGGCTGTTTCCAGTCCTGAAGCTGCCCCGGGTTCAAGGTCAACCCACAGATATGTTTTTGTATTTTTCCGGGCTTCCTGTGCAAACGGAAGTATCACAACCGGAAACTCTAAACCCTTGGCTTTGTGTATCGTCATCACCCTTACTGCATTCAACTCTTCAGGTACGATGATGGACAGATTTTTCTTGTTCTTCACCCACCACTCAAGAAATTCCACCGGTCCGGTTGATACTTTTACAGTGAATTTAAGAACGGCATCGAGAAAAAACCGGAGGTATGGATCAGCACTTTTATTAAGCTGATAACACCGTATAAGCGCTTCGCAAAGATCATACACAGGCAGGGTTATTAACTCATCGCGCACCTGCTCCCATTTCCTCTCCTTTGCACTTTCTGACTGTTGCAAAAATTGCCTTATTTCGGCGATAACGATATCATTCCTGGGTTCAAAGAGAAATCTCAGCCAGGCAATGAGGAACCGGACAACAGGCGAATTGGAGATAAGCAGGGATTCTGATGAAACGACTTCAACCTCATTTTCAAGCAGATACCTGGCAATATTGCTGGCGTTTTTGTTACTTCTGCATAAAATTGCTATGTCCCTCAGGTCAAAGTGATCCTGTTTTGCATCATGGACAATCTGTAGAATTGCACCAAGGGTCTTTGCTTCATAATTCTGTTCATCCTCCTCACCTTCTATAAAGCCGATCTCCACGTATCCACCGGTATTCCCTGTATCATATTGTTGTTCAAGGCATTCAAAAATCTTCTCCTTCCCGTCGGTCAGAACCAGGTCTGCAATCTTTCTGAAGAAATCATTGTTGAATGCAACGATTTCTGATTTCGACCGAAAATTCCGATTCAGATCAGCCATGGTAAAGTGACGGCTCAAAGCCTGTTCGCGTTGCTTCAGAATATCGTTCCAGTCGCTTCCCTGTATGGCCGGCAATGAATTGAACTGCTCTACCTCTCCGCCTCTCCAGCGATAAATGGCCTGCTTCCCATCGCCGACTACGAGGTTAAAATAGCCGCCTGCCAGCGAATTTTCAATGAGCGGGATGAAATTCATCCATTGAAGGGCTGAAGTATCCTGAAATTCATCGATGAGGATATTGTGATATTTTTCCCCGAGGCGTTCATACACAAAGGGGACTGGTTCGTTCATCACGATACCTGCAATCCTTGAATTAAATTCTGAAATATGAACCAGGTTGTTCTGTTGCTTGAAGTCGTTTAAAACCTTTTCAATTTCATTCAACACTGCCAATGGATAGATGGTTTTGGCAAGTAATTTCCGTAGTGCATAGTCAGGCTTATGCTGAACTATTTCTTGATGTAAAAGGTTATAAATATCAATTAATCTGTATTTTATTGAAGATATTTCATCACGTGATTCCTTTGATGCCTTCCCGGAATACCATTTATCTTCTTCGATAGTTGCAATCACATACGAATTGGGTTCCAGTTTATCCATTCTGCCTTCTGCAAGATTGGCAAAGTATTTCCAGATTCCCCGCTCGCCCTGAAAAAAATCTGCAGCAGAAAACTTTCCATCTGCCAACAACCTGGCACCCTCCTTTGAAATTTCCCTGATTTTCGCCTCAAATTGTTTGATCGATGTATGAAGGTTGTCAGAAATGGTCCTGAAATTCTCTAATGAGAGCGTTTTTAACCGGCTGATCCTGCTTTGACCATCTTCCTCCAGCAAAATCCCTGCAAATCCTGTAAGGATCCAGCCTATGTCCCAGCCCTTATCCTCCTCCATGCGTGACTCGAGGAACTTCACAAGCAGTGCAGTCAACTCCTTATCTTCCCCTACCCTGTCGAGCAACAGATCCACCGCGGTCGAAAGCAGTTCTCCTGCATCCAGTTCTACCATAAAATTAACCGGAAGGCCAAAATCGTGGGCGAATGTACGAATCAGCCTGTGTGAAAAACTATCAATGGTCCCGATCGCAAAGTCAGCATAATTATGAAGTATCAACTCAAGAGCCCGGCCTGCGTTCGCTGAAATATCACGGGAGGCAAGCCCTGTCTCGGAAACCAGCAACGGCAGCAATGTCCCCTTGATCATCTTATCTGCTGAAAGGTCGCCCTTTGCAAGTTCTGACAGTGCTTTCAGCACCCGTTCCTTCATCTCATTCGCCGCCTTGTTGGTAAAGGTGATGGCCAGGACATGCCTGAAATCGCCAGGCTCATGCAGGATGATCTTTACATACTCCTTTACGAGCGTGAATGTTTTACCTGAACCGGCGGAAGATCGATATACTGTGAAGGACATGTTCAGATAACTGTTTGGAATCGTGAAAACAGGACGTAAATATGAGTTTACCTGACTATTTGAAGCCTGGTTGAATATATTTTACCTGCGGCCTGGATACGAATAAAGTAGAGCCCGGCAGGCAATGGGGCAAAATCAAGGTTGATTACGCCGGCTGATGGAAATATCCTCACGGCGTTTACCAAATTTCCTTTCGAGTTAAAAACTTCCATATCAGCACTTTGAATTTCAGCAGGCAACGTAATGCTCACAATTCCGTTTGCCGGATTTGGGTAGACAGGCAGCGTTACTGATTCAACATCTTCAAACCCGGGTGGATATCTGATTGAAACGGTTTTCTGACCAACCCCGATATTCTGAAGCGCATCGGCCACAAAGACACTGAATGTCTGTGGATTCTGGATCGTAACGGTGACCGTGCTTCCGGTATCCGGGATGCTCCATAAGATCTGGTAGGGAGGTGTTCCTCCGGTCACCGTTGCGTGCATGGTGAGCACAGTGCCAGCGAAAACAGAAGTGTCCGGACCAAGCGAAACGGATAAAGGTTGAGCCGACATCCGGAAAATATCCTGGTAAACAGCGGTAGCCAGGTTTTGTTCTTCATTGATCTGAAGCACAGGAATGCCTTTGTCTTTGGCCAGCCATTTGTATTCCGTGATATTGCGGTTTACTGAAAACCCGGTTCCAAGCGAGTCAACATAGATGCTGTCGTGGATGGTGAGGTTTGATTTGACCCTGATCGTTTGAAATGTTCCAAATGGTGTGGTGAGACTTCCCCATCCATCAACCTGGCTTGTACGTGTTCGTTGTGTGCCGTAATATGCAAAATCGGGGACTGCGAGGGCAAAGGATGAATTGGACGACCAGGATAGTCCCGGAGTAAGCGGAAACTGGTACAATTTATCCGGAATATCATATTTGGCAGGCAGCGGCAACCCCTGAATGGTATACGCCGAGCCCAGATCACTGTAGGATGCAGAACTGTTTTTAAAGAAGGTGAACCCATCGGAAATGGGAAAACCCGGGATGGGACTGCTGCTTCTGGGGTAGGCAAGGTTGGCCCCGCCCTGAAGTACAAATATAAGCTGGTAAATTGATGGTGTTGAGGCGGTACTTGCGAACGTATCTACCCGTTGGCTCAATGCCTCCAGGGAAGCATAGTTCCAGGAGGTGTCCATGGCCGTTTCAGCATATCCTGCAGGTACGACATTCGTCATGCTCACCCGGATTGTATCATCTGCTGAAGGCATATCAGACTGATTTACTGAAATCTGAGCGAGAGCTGGCGATAGATTCCAGCCAAGAGCCATTAAAACCAGGAATATTTTTTTCATATCTTACTTTTTACCAAATTTAAACAACTCTCCGAAATTTGTAAAATCCCGTTGATATTTTATCCCGACACCCTGTGTGTAAGGTGCATTGTTATCCAGGTTGTTCAACGTATTTGTTCGGTTAAAGGCACGTGCCCTCCACCGGCGATTTTCTGTTAAAACATATTCCACGTTGATATCTCCGACAAAGGTGCTTGACTGTACCGTGGAGCTGGTGTAGGAATTCATGCCAAATGTTCCGTCTATCAGCAACCGGTCGTCGAACAACTGAGTGGAGATTCCGACATCAAACTCCTGATTGGCGGTACTGGATCCGGGCTTGTAGTTCATGTTCACATTCACATTCGACGAAATCTGTGACAACATACTGTTAATCTGATTGGTAACAAGCGACATGGACGTTGCACCCACATCAACGCTGCTGTTTGATGTCGTCACCACCGGTTTAAACTGGTTCATGACCATCAGGTAGATTGTTTGTTCCGTCATCACTGCTGCATTGCTTGTATCAATGGCTGAATAGACTTCGTTTTTAATACTTTCTTCAACATTTGGCAGGTTGATTGCAAATGAAATATCGGGATTAAGCAACTTCCCTCCAAGCCTGATAATGCATTCGACCGGGATGCGAAGCCCCTCTTCCTCCGGATTGGTTGTAATCCCTGCCAGTGGCGCCTTTGTCTTGTAAATGGCGCTGATTGAAATATTTGCATCAGCCGCATCTCCTGTCCAGCTGATGGTACTGCCCTCCTTGATTGACATTGGCAACCTGAGCAAATTTTTAAACTGGAACAGGAAAAAACCTTTTGAAAGTGTATAAATTCCTGATAAAGTGAATGGTGTGGTGGGCGTCATCCCCATCAGTAAATTACCTGAACCGGAAGCCTTCAGGTTCCCCAGCTGATCGGGAAAGAAAACCTCAATTTCAGCATCCTGGTTCACGCGCAATCCAAGGTCAATTGTTAATCCTGTGGCATTCACCTGGTTCTTCTGCTGGGCTTTCTCAAGAGAATCGGCATCCGGATCATCGAAGATGATATAATCAGCCTGCCCGACAGATTGGGTAAGATCTATGGGAATTACCACATGGGTTTTGCCTCCATTTGTGGCTTTGACTGTTATTTTAATATTCTCCGGTGGTCCTGTAATGTTTGCAGTTCCCGAAGCACGTGCTTTGCCGTAAAAAATACTATTCTGGGCTCTGGTATTGTTGAATGCAGCAAAATCATCCATCTCTACATTCAGATCAAGCATCAGATCAGTGAAATTTTTATGCGTAATCCTTCCGTTTAGCACTGATTTGTGCCCAAGCGAATCAAACAGTGTGATTTTGTCAAAAATGAATGCAGTGCTGTCAATTGTCACGATGTCGGCAAATGAGTATGGCACGTTCAGGTAGTTGATCTTAAATTCAGTACGCATCATTTTTAACTGCCCGCTGATATCTGGATGATCGAGCGTTCCTTTAATTTTTACCGAACCGGACGCCAAACCATTTACACCGGTCATAAAATCAGCAACAAATGGCTGTAGCATTTTCAGGTTAAGGTTCTTTAGTTTCAAATCAAAATCGAAATATGGATGCTTTTTATCCATAAAATAGCTGCCACTGAGTAAAAACGGAATGTTCGTTCCTGCATTACCGGTATAAAGAATTTGAGACATCAGGTCAAACTGGTAGGCTGCTGCATCATACTTGATTTTGAACGAGGCATCACCCAGCAACTCCTTGTTGAATTTGAACTTATTTATATTCAGGTCGGCCAGCAAAACAAGATCACTGTAAAGCTTGGCTATTTTAAAGTTCCCGCTCAGGATTCCGTCAACATCCACCTGAGAACTGCCAAGGAGCTGGTCGAGTTTTGAAATATCCACTTTATTAAATGCAACATTCAATGTGTCTGATTTCAACACAGAGAGGTTGCCGTTTATTTTAAGATATTGTTCTCCCGATTGAAACGCAAGATTAGAAAACTGGACAGAGGAGGTGTCGATATTGACAAAGTTTGCCGGGTCAACAGTCCAGTATTTTTCATTCAGGAATACATTAAATTTCCTGATTTTCAATTCAATGACCGGACTTTTCCTGAAGCTGGCATAGCCAATAAACTCGCTGGGTCTGGTGTTGGCTTTCCAATTTACCTGGTATTGAATGCTGTCGTGCCTGATGTTGGAGACCAGCTGGAATGAATCAACCTTTACCTCCAGTGAATCTTGCTTACTGGCCTTCTTAAAATAAACATGTGTGGAGCCTGACTTGATTGACAGATTATCCATCTTGCTTTCAGCATCCAGGTACCAATTGGTCAACTCAATGTTGTTGATAAATATTTTGGGAGCATCCCCTCGCATTACGATCGTCTCTTTGGCTTCATTATAAAATCCATTGATGGTAGAACTGGGTGCGATCTTAAGGAATGGGAGGAACACATTTGTCACCTCATCTGATTCCTTGAACCTCACTTCATATTTCATATTCTGATATGTCTGAGTCTGACTTAGGGCAATGAGGGAATCATTGAGGTTGAACGAGGCAAGGTAGTTCTGAATGAACGATGTAAGCGATGGTATCAGGGCATTGAATGAGAAATCACCTGTAATATCTGCATCAACAAAATCAGATTGCAAATGGTAACTTTTACCAGTAGCAGTATCCTGCATCGTGAGCAATGACAACTGGTTCATCGTAATCAGTTTATTACCTTCGGAATAGGCAGTATTCTCCAGGCAAACCGATCCGTCCAGATTATCGAGGTTTGTTCCCTTGAAATTGACCTGCAGGTGTGTAACCAGATTTTCAACTGAATCACGCTTTAGGAGGTTTAGGTTAAATAGCTGCGCACGATTTATGCGGGCATTAAAATCAAAATCAGGCAACGAATCATTTAAATCGATCAGTCCATTGAATCCAAGGTTCAGATTGACATCATCAATATTCAGGTCACCTTTAAATTTCTTTTCCGCCAGTTCACCGGTAAGGTCGAGATTCTTGTAATTGTACTTGTGAAGCATGAGCGAATCAATCCGAATCTTCATACGGAGATCTGCATCATTCAAACTGAATCCGGTACCATCCAAATCAGCCCGAAGGGTAACCTTACCTAACTCATTGCTGTTACCGGTAAGTCTGCCGATATCAAATGCCCCGACAATTAATTGCCCTTTGTAACTAAGGGTTTTACTATCCTTCTGTTTCTTAAGTGACAGATCGGTACCGAGATTCCCAATTTGCGTATTGATTTTTGCCGTTGCGACAAAATCATTGTAGAATCCTGTAAAATTGCCCCTCATACTTACAACTCCCATGTTACCAATAACATCAGGCAAAACAAGATGGCGAACATCCCCCGGGATCAGCAACGATTCGATATCCTCTTTACCGGTACTCATTGATTTAACATTCAGATCAATGAAAGTCTCCTCAACATTGGGAAGCCCAAGTGCACTGATATCGCCCTGGAAGCGGGTATTTTTCCCGAAAGCAAACTGTAAATTCCGGGCTTTGAAATTGCTCACGGTGCCCTTGATGGTGCCAGAAAGGCTAATTTTGTCCTTCATCACCAGCAACTCGGAAGCAAAGTACCCGATATCCTGAATATCAAGACTTGATGGTTCTATTTTTGCACGGATGGCCACAGAATCCAGAAAATCATTGTAATCACCCCAATGCTTATACAAAAAGTCAAAAGACAGGGATACATCCGAATGATCTGTCAGAATTTTCAAATGTTTTGCCTTTAAAAACCTGGGGCCTACCCGGAATTCCCCGCTGAGGTTGTGTACAACCAGGCCACTCCGCTCTTTCGCGGCAAGATGTGGAATGTTTCCAACAATCGAATCTCCTTCAAAGGCTACATCGGTTACCTCCAGGTTTATGCCGAAAGCATCAATGTTGGAATAATCCATCCCGGCAGGTTCCGGTTTTTCATTTTTATCCTGGAAATGAAATCTGGTATCCTTAATATTTACAGAAGAAATGGATATATGCCAGGGAATTGCCGCTGTGGTATCTGTTTTTTTTCCGGTATCTTTTGAGGCAAAATAATCTACAATGAACTGAATACTAAGCGCACTATCGCCACGATGTGTGAGCAATTGAATCACGCCTTTATCGATCAGCACCCTGCTGATATTCAGTTTGCGGGTCTTGAAGGAGATCATTCCGGGCCTGACACCCAGTTTCCGCGCTGAAAAAACCATCTCCTTATGGTGATCAAGAACGCTGATATCTTCTACCATCAACCCATTGCTGAATGACAGGTTAAATCCCCTGATTCTGATTTCTGTTTTCAGCTCCTTTGAAAGATAGTTGGCGGCCATCCTGACCAGCAGGGTTTGAACCGAATCGCTTCTGAATACAACAAATAGCGTGATTAGCAGTGATATGATCACTGTGAAGATATAAAGCAGTATTTTTGCGCCTGTTTTAATAATAATTTAGCGTTACGTATGCAGCATTATATTCTTGGCATCGAATCGTCCTGCGACGACACTTCAGCGGCCGTTATCCTGGATGACGTCATCCTTTCGAATGTGACTGCGGGTCAGGATGTACATAGGAACTTTGGAGGTGTTGTTCCCGAACTGGCCTCGCGTGCGCATCAGCAAAACATCATTCCCGTTATTGATATCGCTATCCAAAAGGCAAATATAGGTAAAAATCAACTTTCTGCCATTGCTTTTACACGCGGGCCTGGTCTGCTTGGCTCATTGCTTGTCGGGACCTCCTTTGCCAAGGCATTTTCACTTGGCTTGAACATTCCGGTTATAGAAGTGGATCACCTCCAGGCCCATATTCTCAGCCATTTTATCAGAAACAGCGACCGGACCAACCCGGTGCCAGCCTTCCCGTTTTTATGTCTTACCGTTTCCGGCGGACATACCCAGTTCGTTTGGCTGCGCGATTATTTCGACATGGAAATTATCGGCCAGACTATTGATGATGCGGCTGGTGAAGCCTTCGACAAGGCAGCCAAAATCATGGGACTGCCCTACCCCGGTGGCCCGATGATCGACAAACTGGCGCAAGATGGAGATCCACAGCGTTTTACATTCTCCAAACCAAATATTCCGGGACTTAACTTCAGTTTCAGCGGTTTAAAAACATCATTTCTCTACTTTCTGCGGGATGAATTAAAAAAAGATCCTGAATTCATCGAAAAAAACAAACATGACCTGTGTGCCTCTATCCAGTCAGCTATCGTTGAGATGCTGATGTCGAAGCTTAAGACAGCAATGACCGCCCCCGGCATTCAACCCCGGGATTTATCCCGGGGATCAAGTCCCCGGGATAAATCCCGGGGACTACTCCCCGATGTCGCGATCGCTGGCGGCGTATCCGCTAACTCCGGCTTGCGGAAAGCGCTGGAAAATGCCCGCGACACCCTTGGCTGGAACATCTTCATCCCACCCCTGCAATATTCTACCGACAATGCTGCCATGATTGCGATCACCGGGTATTTTAAATTTTTGAAAGGCGAATTCGGCGATCAGTCAGCCACGCCGTATGCAAGGTCAAAACAGATGTGACACTTACAACTCAATCGGAAGATGTTATCGGTTATTTTGCCCTGATTATCTCGAACCGTTCATCGTAGGCGGGTCCAAAACTTTTTCGCACAGGGTTGTAATGAAAATAATCCTCCATCTCCATTCCTGCAGGAAGGTGTTTGGCAATGTACTGGTTCATGAAGAAATCAAAGAGGTAGCCGGCATGTTTTTTCCCCAGATAGGGTGCCATGGCATATACATCCTTGATTTTCAATGAATCAATGGTGTATTTGTATCGTACTGTTCCTGAAAAAGGGTCGTTGAAAAAGCGGCCGTCAAATGTGTCATAAGCCGTATTTGTTGCATACAGCAATGTTTTATTGCCACTACCTGAACCGGCTTTGCCAAGGTCGAACCAGCAGCTGTAATCGACTGCATTCAGGTAGAAAGTTTTCAGGTATACGGTATCCAGGAAATTATCCTCATCCTGCAGCGGATAGTAGTACTCATCCAACTGAATTTGTGAAACATTAAGCAGGTATGACTGTGGTTTAATTGTCAAAAATGAATCGATACTGCTGTTCAGGTAAACATCAAATCCCAGAACCCTAAGTTGGTCGATAAAACTATTCATATAGCTTTCGAGCAGAATGCTGTCATTGATAAACCTGATGTAACCGCTGCTGGCCCAAAGAGCTGAATCCTGCTGTGTCTGAGACAAGGAATCAAATCCCTCAATGGATTCACCTTTATGGTTGAATTTATACACCATGGAAGGCGGGTTTACCAGCAGGCTGATACTATGGGGCGACTGAATAAACAGGTTGGCAACCTGACGTTCGGGCAAACATGATTGAAGGCCTCCCAGGATAAACAGGCCAGCAATGATTATATATCCGTTAAACTTCACCAATTGCGACGAAACTTTTAATGAAATTATAACTGCAATAACGAAAATTTATTGTTAAACCTCAGGCGGGTCCTGCTCATACTTTTATTTGCATCTGTCTGCAAAACTCCCTGCCATATTCAACACATTTTTCCTCTATGGCATGGTGAGGCGTGAATTTAATCATCAGTCCTTCATCAATTACCCGCAGTTTTAAATTGCTCATAGCAGAAGTCATAATTTTCGCACCCTCCCCGCTCCAGCCATAAGAGCCGAAAGCAGCAGCCAGTTTATTCCGGTCGCGGATGGGGTTGATCAGTGCAAAAACCTGGTAGATTGGCATGAGAATATTCTGACTAAATGTGGGGCATCCCAGGATGATTGCCGATGACTCGCTGATCTTCTGGTCGATGATGTTCAGATCCATGTTTTCAAGATCGCAGATATCTACCTCAAGGTCGCCATTCTCCTCAATTCCCCGGGCAATCATTCCTGCAATGATGCCAGTATTCTGATAAGCAGAGACATATCCAAGGAAAACACGGTTCTGCCGCTGACTTGCCAGGGCTTCCCTGGCATATTGTTCGGAAAGATCGACATATTTTTTCCAATTCTTCCGAAGAATTGCACCATGACCAGGCAAAATGGCTGAAATTTCAAGCGGCCTGATCCGTTCAATTGCCTGCAGCATGAATTTGCTGTAAGGTTTCATGATCACATTGTAATAGTAGCGGAATGCATCGTCAAAATCACCGACAGCATCATCAAAAACCCCGGCATTACAATAATGTTCTCCAAAAATATCGCAGGTAAACAACAGTTTATCTTCCACCAGGTAAGTCATGATGGAGTCCGGCCAGTGAAGGTTTGCAGCAGCCACAAACTGCAATGTTTTATTGCCAAGGTCGAGCCGCTGGCCATCTTTAACAGCCAGGTGCGGAAATTCGAACCCAAGGAGGTCACGAAGGTACCGGATCGCATTTCCACTGCCAACCACCTTTGCCTGCGGTGCAATTTCAAGCAACCTGGCCAGGCATCCGGAATGATCAGGTTCAGTGTGATTTAACACGATATATTCTATCTCTTGCGGGTCAACGACAGATTTAAGCTTTTCCAGATAGGTTTCCCAAAACTTCTCCTTTACCGTTTCCACTACTGTCTTTTTCGTGGCATTTATAAAGTAGGAGTTATAGGTGGTACCATTCTTGGTTTCCATCACAACATCGAAGGTTACGATGTCCCGGTCAAGAACACCTACCCAGCTTATATCTTTAGTGATTTTCAATACTTGATTGTCAGACATCCTATCCATTAACTTTTGGTGGAACATTGAGCGTTAGCCAATATAATCCTGTTGCACTGATAGCATGGATAAACGAGTCAAAATCGACAGGTTTTACAACATAGCTGTTCGCACCCAATGCATAAGCTTCCTGAATATCAGTATCTTCTTTAGAGGATGTTATCACAACGATCGGAAGCATATTTGTCGATGAATTTTCCTTAACTGCTTTAAGTACTTCCAAACCACTTACTTTAGGCAGTTTAAGATCCAGAAAAATGACCTTCAGCCCTTTTGATTTGTCACGTTCTGAAAAACGTCCCCGGCTGAAAATAAAATCGAGCGCTTCTTCTCCGTTTTCGGCAACAAAAAAATTGTTGGCCTGATTGCCCTTTTTCAGAGCCCTGATGGTCAATTCGGCATCGTGAGGGTTATCCTCAACAATCAGAATTTCAACAGGTGAAAATTGTTTCATGTAGTAAAATATATCGTTTTCCTGGCTGCTCAGAGCGAGTTTTCAACTTTCAAAGGTAATGAAAAATAGAAAGCAGCGCCTTTTTCAACCTCACCTTCTGCCCAAACTTTCCCACCATGGCGGTGAACAATACGTTGAACAATGGCAAGTCCAATTCCTGTGCCATCAAATTCCTTAACACTATGAAGCCTTTGAAATGCTCCGAAAAGTTTACCTGAATATTTCATGTCGAAACCAGCGCCATTGTCGCGGATGCAGAATACGACCATCTCGTTCTGAACTTCTGAAGAGAGTACAATTTCCGCATGTTCGCGTTGCGACGAAAATTTAATGGCATTTCCTATGAGGTTAACAATGACCTGACGTACAAGGACATTGTCGCCCATCGCCTGATGAAGCTTGCCTATTTTGAAGCTGGTCCGCTGTTTTTCAACCTCATTCGCAATCTCTGAGAATACTGCTTTAGCAAGATTCTCCATGTTGATCCGGACCATGTGTAAATCGGACCTGTTGAGCCTTGATAATGCAAGGAGGTCATCAATGAGTTGCCCCATCCTGATTGCATTCTCCTGGATAACACCACAAACCCGCTTGCCTTCTGCATCAAGCAATGACTGATAATCTTCAAAAAGGATTCGGGTAAATCCATCGATTGCCCGCAACGGCGCTCTTAAATCATGAGACACTGAATATGAAAATGCCTCAAGTTCCTTGTTGGCTGCCTCCAATTGGGCTGTACGTTCCAGCACCCGGTTTTCGAGTTCATCATTCATTTTACTGATTCGCTCTTCAGCAGCACGGCGTGCAGAAATGTCTTCAATATACCCTTCCATGTAAAGTATATCTCCCCGGTCATTGTAAATCCCGCGACATCTTTCCCAAACCCATTTGGTTTCGCCGGTAGCTGTTCGTATGGGATATTCACCTTCGAACATGTCCCCGGTTGCAAGTACATCCTGCCAATTATTCCAAACCTGCTCGCGATATTCTTCCAGGATGAGGTTGTTGAATAAAACGGTTCTGTCTATAATAAAATCTTCCCTCTTGTAACCGGTTACAGGCAGACAACCATCGCTCACAAACAACATTCTGCCATTATACCCATCAAGACAGCGGTAAACCATGCCGGGAAGGTTACTTACAAGGGTTGACAGCTGCTGCTCACTTTGAGAGAGCAGTATCGACATTTCACGCTCTTTGGTACTGTCCTGGGCACTTCCAACAGTACCGATCATTTTACCGTTAAGATCATACAATGGAGATTTCCTGACATCAAGAAATAAAAATTCTCCTCTTACATTGCCAAATTCATCAAACTGTTGTGGGGTCCCTGAATCAAGCACAACCTGATCGGAATCCTTACAACATTCGCCAAATGTATGCCACACAGGGTTATCAGGATGCAGTTGCCGCTGCCTGTATGCAAAATAGAGGTCGCCTTTTCCGATGGGCTCATCTGTATCTTTGGCAATCAACAAGTTATCACAAACCGACTTGTTGGCGAAAATAAAGTTCTTATCCAGATCCTTTGCCCATAACATGTCGGTCATGTTATCGCTGATAGACCGAAATAAAATCGACAGCTCCATAAACCGCTTCTGGCTCTCCTTAAGGGTCTCTTCCGAACGTTTTCGTTGTTCTACTTCTGCTTTGAGATCCTCCATCAGGTTAAGACTGGCCTGTTTGGTTGTCTCTAATGTTTCATACGATTTTTTAAGTTCCCTGTCGGATCTTTTCAGCTCCTCCAGCTGATGCTGAAGCGCCTGGGTTCTTTCAACGATTGTCTTTTCCAGTAGTTGCTTCTCCTGATTTATCAGATCCTCCGATTGTTTTACCCGGAGCATGGTAGAAACAAGCACAATTAATTCTGCATCTACAATCGGTTTGGCAAGAAATGAATCAGCACCCAATTGCAATGCCCTTACCCTGTTGGAGGCATTGGGCATTTCTGCCGTTAAAATGATGACAGGAATTTTCCTTAAATGAGGGTTTGCTTTCAGTAGCCGGCATGTTTCAAACCCATCCATGTCGGGCATCAGAAGGTCGAGGAGGATCAGGTCTGGTTCTTCAGACCCGGCTTTGTCAATTCCTTCACTGCCAGACATTGCTGAAATAAAGACAGCATCAGGGAAGGCGACAGTAAGAATAGCACGAAGAACCACCAGGTTGTCATTGTTGTCATCTATTGCAAGAATTTTGACCATCGGCAGTTGGTTTGAAATCATCATCAGGGAATCACAAAATTAAAATAAATAAACTTTGATGCTAACCTTCATGAACAATATATTTTTCTGGTTTATTCATGCTCACAAGCAGTTCATTGATCTCTTTTTTAAGTTCAATCATTTTCAATTCTCTTCCAATCATCAGGTTATTGAACCGCTCAAGCTCTAAGGTTTTCTCTTTCAGCGCCTGCGCTGCCAGCTTCCGGTCAGTGATATCGATGGATATTCCTCCGAGTAATGGTTTTCTGCCTGCCTGGGGAATGAGAAATTTTTGTGTTTCGTAATACCTGGCTTCTCCGGAAATGTCCGGCATCTTCTCTTCAATTTTCACCAGGCCGGAATCCAACGCCTGTTGGTCATCAGCCATTAGTTTTACGCCAAAATCACCGGGAAAAAACTCTGGCGGGGTCAGCCCGATCCACGCCGATGCCCCCAAAACCTCATCCATGTGCTTATTGACATAGATTGATTTAAACTCACTGTCTTTTATGAAGGCAAAGGCCGGTAAATGATCCATGAAAAGTGCGAACCTGTTTTCACTTTCCTGCAGCGCAATTTCAGCGTCCTTACGCCCGGTGCTGTCTGCCTGATCCTGAAGGATCTTCCCTATCAGGGCGGTTGCCACAGGGTAGACTCCCAGGATAGTGAGTGACACGGTTGAAAAAGTGATCATCCGCATGGGTGATGGGATTAACACAATCATCAACACCATAACGATATGGACGACAAGGCCAACGCCATACAAAAATCCGGTATTTGAAAGAAGCTGTTTTGTTTTGCTGTAACGATGAAACAGCACACCGATCAATGCCGAAGAGATGATAACGAATACACCCATGTAAACGCCGCCGCCTCCAAGAAAAACGCGATAGCTGAGGGCAATGGTCGCGGCAATCAATCCTGAAAAAGGGCCAAAGAAAAGGCCACATAAACTCAGGACAACACTGCGACCGTCAAAAATAATTCCAGGGGTAAGGATAAAGGGATTCAGCATACCAAGTATGGCAACCATGCCAAACAACAAACCCTGAAGGATGACTCCGGGAGAGGTATCCCTGCGATACCGGCGATCGACAAATCCGGAAAGCACACTCACTGAAATCAGCAGGGCAAGGTTGAAGATGAAGTCAATTACAATCATGCCTGGTTTTATTTGCTAT
>CAYHGE010000068.1:0-20727 GCA_964355945.1 uncultured Draconibacterium sp. | reverse complement strand
TACCAACACAGGGAAAGAACCTCCGATAACATTTTGGCGGGATAAGACCGGGCATGAAATAGATCTGCTCGTGGAATCAGGAAATGATCTGCATCCTGTTGAGATAAAATCAAGCCAGACAATTTCACCAAACTTTTTCAAGGATCTGAACTTTTACAAAGATATCTCCGGTATGCAGGAAAAGCCGGCTATGTTGATCTATGGCGGTGACAAAGATCAGACATGGCATGATATTCAGGTTAGATCATGGATGCAAGGCTTATAAATTTTATAATGAATTCAAGATTTACCCTATTCCTTTCACTCCTGCTCACGCTCTGTTCCGGGTTAAACATGGGACAGGGACAGGTCGGTATCGACAGCCTGGATACGGCGCTAAGGACGTTGAAAGACCCGAATAGAAAAGTTGATCTGATCCTTGAATTTCTTGAAAACCCGGAAAATCAATTTCTTGAAAATGCAGTGGGTTATGCTAACAGGGCCTATGTCATCGCCCAGCAAAATAACTATGCGAAAGGAAAGATCCGGGCCATGATAAAGCTGGGAAACTACTATTTCAGAGGCAGTGATTATAAGAGAGCAATGGACTTCGCCCAGAAGTCTAAGGAGATGGCTGAAGATCTGAATTTCGACAAGGAGCTGGCAAATTCTCTGAGCCTGATCGGCACCATCTATTCTGAACTTGGAGATTATGATTACAGCTCACAGAACTTTTTTAAAAGTTTGAAAATATTTGAAAAACGTGAAGACAAAGACGGGATATCACACTCATTGGGTGATATCGGGAAAGTCTTCTACAGTCAGCAGGACTATAAAAAAGCGCTTCTCTATTTTAACAGATCTTTGTCTTTAGCTGCCGGGATCAATAACCTGGCTGAAATAAAGCGCCAGTATAACAATATTGCGGTCGTTTATGGTGACTTGCAAAAGTATGATTCTGCCATTATTTTCCTTCGCAAGGCATTGGCTATAAGCATCAGGCTGGGGGACAAGCTTGGCCAGGGAATCAACATCATGAACATCGGATACGATCAGATGAATACGGGAAATTCTGATGAAGCATTGAAAAGTTTCAACCAATCGCTCGACCTGTTTAATGGCCTGAATAACCGTTTTCAAGTAGCAAAATGCTATATAAACATTGGTTATTGCTATTATAATGACAAAAGAATGCGGGAAAGCGTCGCTTATTTTAATAAAGCCTTAAGTGAAGGACAGGCGAATAGCTACTACATTGTGATCAAATCAGCTTCAAAAATTCTCAAGGAAATTTATACTGCTGAAAAAGACAGCCTTAAGGCGTTCAGATATATAACCCTGGAAAAATTTGCAGATGACAGCCTGTTTGCTTTCCAGAAGCAAAAACTGATTTCAAAACTCGAACTTCAGTATGTATACGAAGAGAAGGAATTCCAGCGGAAACTGGCCCAGCAGAGCAGGAACAACATCATGCTGATCATCATTTTCAGCCTGGTCTCCGGCCTCATTATTTTAGCGTTGATGCTATCAAGGTACCGCCTTAAGTCAAAGTTCATCCTTCTGGAAAAAGAAAAAATTCAATCGGAACTGAATATTAAGAACAGGGAGTTAACGGTAAATTTACTTTCATTGATTAAAAAGAATGAAATGCTCTCCGATATTTCCAATAAGCTGGTACAACTGGAACTGAACGCCAAAGGAAGTGAAACAAAGGAAACGATTACAAAAATAAGCCAGGACCTGCGAAACAGGACTGATGATAAAATGCTCAATGAATTTTCGATGCGCTTTCAGGAGGTTCATGCAGGGTTTTACGAAAAATTGCTGAAGTCCTATCCTGACCTGACTCAGAATGAATTGAAGTTGTGTGCCTTTCTCAGGCTGAACATGTCAACGAAGGATATCTCTGAATTGACAGGACAACAACTGGCGTCAATCGACCATGCACGATACCGTTTGCGGAAAAAAATAGGTCTGTCAAATTCCGAAACAAACCTGGTCACCTTCCTGTCGCAGATTTAATCCCACTCATCTTCTCATCCACAGGATGGATCCGATTTTCGAATAACTTCATATTGTGTTTATATACAGCGATATAGGTATTGTTGTCCATAAAATGTAGGGATGATTTTCAACCCTGATAAGTAAGTTGTAGGGGCAGATTATTTGTTTTGGACCCTTGTACAGGTCATATTTGCAGCCTCATCCACTGCCACAACATGCCGAAGAAAAAGACACCTCCTCCTGAATCGGAAAGGGAACCATTTTCCGAAAAGTCAGAAAATATTCTCGAAAATGTAAAATACATTAAAAAACTGACTTTGCAACGCCTTGTTTTAAGCAAGCTCGTTGATGTTGAATTACAACCATCTGCCAATAATAACACAGCTGAAACAGAAAGTCCTGAAAAACGATAACTACAAATTAATAGAACATGAGAAAAGGAAGAAGTTTTAAAGTTTTATTGAGTGTTTTTATCACCTTGTACTTGGGCATAGGAATAACGTACGCTCAAAACTGGGAATCGACCAATGGCCCTTATGGCGGACCGGTACAATGTTTCGCAGAAAATTCCAGCTTTCTTTTTACAGGAACCAGCGGCAATATATTTGGTAAGGGAATATTTCGCTCTGCCAGTCACGGAGCAGCCTGGACAGCAGCCAATACAGGGTTGAACACAACAGGCCAGGGATTGCATGTGCAGGCAATGGAAATAAGTGGGTCCTATGTCGTTGCATCTACAGGAACGGGCATTTATCGTTCGGGTAATCAAGGTGATACCTGGAGTGTATGCGGCAATGCGGGGGCTTATTCGTTCAACGATTTTATAACTGCCGGAACTTACCTCTATGCAGGCGGTTTTACGGGTTTATATGTTTCAATGGATAACGGACTTACCTGGACAGCCCAAAACGCTGATTTTCCCGGAGTTGTTCCTCCAAATGTGCCAGATATTCAGTCGTTTGCAATAAGTGGATCATATTTGTATGCCTCGACTTACGGATATGGGATTTTTCGTTCTGCCGACAACGGCCTAACATGGGTAACAGTTAACAATGGGTTGGGTTCTCCAATCAGCAGCAGGAACTTTCGCACACTCGGGGTGAATGGAACGGATGTTTTTGTTGGGACCAGCGGATATGGGGTGTTTCGGCTGCTCAACAATGGCACAACCTGGACCCAGGAGATAACCGGCTTGCCAACAGGCCAGGCCAGGTATGTAAGCACCTTGCTTGTTAAAGACAATTCTGTCTATATAGGTTGCAGCGACGGAATACTATACCAGTCCGGTAATACTGGCACGATAAGCTGGTCACCTTCAGCCGGCAATCAATCCGGCCTGAGATTCGGAACACTTTTTCTGAGCGGATCAGATATATTCTCCGCAACAGACAAGGGAGTTCAGATTTCAACTGACAATACCATTACCTGGAGTGCAAGTAACCAGGGAATCCTGGGATTGCTAATCACAAGTATTGCACCAGGAGGAGGAAATGAACTTTTTGCAGCTGCCACATCCGGAGTGGGCAGCACTTATTTCTACAGATCCGTTGATTATGGAGCAACCTGGATAATGGGAAATAAGACAGGAATGCCGTATTTATGCAACAACTACCTTTTTATCTACCAAACCAATGTGGGAGTGTACCGTTCAGCTGATAATGGTATAACCTGGCAATTTATTTATGATTTTGGAACTCGGTGCAGCTTTTATTCGATGGGTACCAGGCTATTCGCAACAATTACCTGTTGTGAAACCATTTACTATTCCGATGACAATGGCGAAACATGGACACCTTCTACACTCTTAGACCTGGGTGGATTCTGGGGCAATGTGATTTTATCACTGACAAATGACGGGACAAACATGTACGCAGGAACCTTGAACAGCGGTGTGCTTAAATCCACCGATCATGGTGTAACCTGGACTGCCCTTAATCCGGCCATGGGCAACATACCCATTCGGTGCATTGTGACAAACGGTACTTATATTTTCGCGGGAACCAGTAATTACTATGAGGATCCCAATATTCAAGCTGTTGGAATATATCGTTCAGGGGATAACGGTTTAACCTGGACACTTGTAAATAACGGGTTGACCAGCCTGGATATCGGTTCAATGATTTTCAGCGGAACTGATTTGTATGCCGGCACAAAAGCAGGGGTGTATAAGACTACCAACAATGGCAATACATGGACATCTGCGAATTTGGGGTTCACTACACCTCCCAATACAACTTCGCTGGCAGTATCGGGGAACTATTTATTTGCAAATAACTGGGTAATCTCCCTGGGCAACCCTGTATTCAGACGTGAATTATCGGGTTCAGCCCCTGTTGTGCCAGGCGCCATCAGTGGTCCGGCAGCGCCGTGCATCGGTTCAACGCAAACCTACACGGTTCCCAATGTGGCAGGTGTTACCTACGCATGGCAATTTCCTGCCGGTTGGGCAATAACCGCAGGGGGAACCACCAATTCAGTTACGGTTACCGTTGGAAATACCATGGGCGTTGTCCTCGTCACCCCTGCAAACGGCTGGGGCACCGGTCCTGCCCAATACATGATCGTATTCCCGAATTCGAATCCACCGGCACAACCCACGGTGATATCAGGCAAGGTGAATCCACTTGAATGCACCACAGAAACCTACGGTGTGACAAATGACCCCGGCACGTTATATACATGGACCTTCCCGGCCGGCTGGGTGCAAACTGCCGGTGGTACAACAAATTCCGTGACAGTTTCAGTGGGTGCAGGGTCTGGCAATATCCAGGTAACTCCTTCATCGCCATGCGGAACAGGGCCATCCAGAACGCTGGCAGTTACGACCCAGCCGGCAAATATTGCTGTAACGGGTATCATCGTGGCCGGGGGCCAGGTTCGGTGCTACAATGCCTCAGGTACCATCATCGTGGCCGGAAACGGCAACTCCTTTCTTGTTCAAAATGGGGGCCAGGCGACATTTATTGCCGGGCAAATGATCTCATTTATGCCCGGGACAACGGTGGAGCAGGGAGGATATCTTCTCGGAACAATTACCACAACCGGGCAGTATTGCACGGCATTGCCGGCAGTAAAGATGGCAAACTTCCCGTCAGATGAACCCATAGAGACTTTAAGTACACATCAATTCCGGCTCTATCCAAACCCAACCACAGGGGCATTTACCCTTGAACAATCGGGCGGGAACGGTTTCGATTATATGAAGATTGATATTTACAGTATGCTTGGCGAGAAGATCTTGTCGGAACGAATAACAGGCGAAAAAAAGCATCAGTTCATGTTCGGCAATGTTCCTGCAGGCATCTATCTTGTCAGAATTTTAGCCGGCGATAAGGTTGAAACGATCAAACTCATCAAGCAATAATAAACTCACAAAAAGAAATAAAAAACATGAGAAAAATCCTTCTTTCAGCAGTGCTGATCAATGTAATCATGCTTCTTAACCCTGGCATTGAAATGTGTTACGGGCAATCCTGGGAGCCAACCAACGGCCCGTTTGGCGGGAGCATCGCCTGCTTCGCCGAAAACAGCACACACCTTTTTGGCGGAACAACGGGGGGGATATTTGGCAAAGGAATCTTCCGTTCGGCCGATCATGGCGCACACTGGACCACCTGCAACAATGGGTTGAGCTCTTCCGGCCAGGGAAAGCACGTACAAGCCATGACGGTAAGTGGTGCATATGTTATTGCATCAACAGGGGAAGGCATATACCGTTCGGCCGATAATGGAGATACCTGGACATTTTGCGGAAACATAGGTGCATATCCATGCAATTGCTTTATTACGGTCGGGTCTGTCTTATATGCCGGGGGCTATGCCGGTTTATATGCATCAACGGATAATGGGTTGACCTGGACGGCACAAAATAGTGGTTTTCAGGGAATTAATCCACCTGATGTTCCGGATATACAATCGATTGTAAATAATGGCACTTATTTATATGCCGGAACATGGTGGACCGGTATTTACCGTTCAGCCGACAACGGGCTCACCTGGACAACAGTAAACAACGGCTTAGGCACTATTCCACAGATCAACTCGGCAACATTTGGCAACCTGACTGCAAGCGGATCTGATGTGTTTGCAGGTACCACCCAGAAAGGCGTTTACCGCTTGCTTAATAATGGAACAACATGGACAAGGGAAATTGCCGGTTTACCTTCAAGCGGGAATATAGCCGCCAGAGCTCTCCTCGTTAATGACATCTATGTATATATGTGCACCAACTACGGAATTTATCGTTCCGAAAAAAGTGGCGCCATCAACTGGGTACTGCAAAATATTACTCCATCAGGGCTTTTATGCAACAACTTTTTTCGGAGCGGACCAGATATTTTCTCATCTACAATCAATGGTGTTTATATTTCCCCTGATAATACCGCCTCATGGACTCCGGCCTGCAACGGCATGAGTGGATTGATACCTTTAAGCATAACATCTGCAGGAGGTACCGATTTGTTTGTATCAACCAGTGGAGGTGCCGGCCAATATTACCGTTCTTCAAATTTTGGTGAAACCTGGGAAATAGGTACCAATTTCGGTACGGCTTTCCTGTTTAACAATTATATATACATATCGCAATATACAGGTGTTTACCGTTCGGCGGATAACGGTGCAACGTGGCAATTGCTGTATGATTTCGGAACGGGTTGCAGTTTTTATTCCATGGGAACCCGGCTTTTTGCAACGATTACCTGTTGCGAAACTATTTTTTATTCCGACGACGATGGCGTTTCATGGACACCATGCACGCTGCTGGGACCAGAGAATTTCTGGGGCAATGTCATTCTGTCCATAGCCAATGATGGCACAAATATGTATGCAGGAACCTTGAACAGCGGAATGTTAAAATCTGTCGATTATGGTATAAACTGGACTATATTAAGTTTTCCCTCCGGAGGAAACATTCCTGTCCGTTCAGTGGTTACCAACGGAACCTATATTTTTGCAGGAACCAGCAACATATACGGCGATGGCAACATAACGCCGGTTGGAATCTATCGTTCAGGGGATGGCGGCATCAGTTGGGCGCTTGTAAGTAACGGACTGGGAAGCATGGATGTTGGCGCAATGGCGTTCGCAGGAACCGACCTGTATGCAGGAACAAAGGCCGGAGTATATAAGACAACAAACAATGGCAATAACTGGACATCGGCCAATGATGGCTTTTCAGTTATTCCCGATGCAACATCTTTGTATGTATCGGGTAACTACATATTTGTAAACAACTGGTCACCGTCGATGGGAAGTCCTGTTTATCGCCGGGCCCTGTCGGGTACAGCCCCTGTTGTGCCAGGCGCCATCAGTGGTCCGGCAGCGCCGTGCATTGGTTCAACGCAAACCTACACGGTTCCCAATGTGGCAGGTGTTACCTACGCATGGCAATTTCCTGCCGGTTGGGCAATAACCGCAGGGGGAACCACCAATTCAGTTACGGTTACCGTTGGAAATACCATGGGCGTTGTCCTCGTCACCCCTGCAAACGGCTGGGGCACCGGTCCTGCCCAATACATGATCGTATTCCCGAATTCGAATCCACCGGCACAACCCACGGTGATATCAGGCAAGGTGAATCCACTTGAATGCACCACAGAAACCTACGGTGTGACAAATGACCCCGGCACGTTATATACATGGACCTTCCCGGCCGGCTGGGTGCAAACTGCCGGTGGTACAACAAATTCCGTGACAGTTTCAGTGGGTGCAGGGTCTGGCAATATCCAGGTAACTCCTTCATCGCCATGCGGAACAGGGCCATCCAGAACGCTGGCAGTTACGACCCAGCCGGCAAATATTGCTGTAACGGGTATCATCGTGGCCGGGGGCCAGGTTCGGTGCTACAATGCCTCAGGTACCATCATCGTGGCCGGAAACGGCAACTCCTTTCTTGTTCAAAATGGGGGCCAGGCAACCTTTATTGCCGGGCAAATGATCTCATTTATGCCCGGGACAACTGTGGAGCAGGGCGGATATCTTCTGGGTGCCATCACTACAACAGGACAGTATTGTGGGGCATTGCCGGCTGTTAAGATGGCAAACTTCCCGTCAGATGAACCCCTGGAGACGTTAAGCACACATCAATTCCGGCTCTATCCGAACCCGTCGGCAGGTCTATTTTCAATTGAACAGCTTGATGATAAGTATGGTATAAACTTCAGTGTGGAAGTTTTCAGCATGATGGGCAAACAAATCATGTCGGAGATGGTTGCTGGTGAGAAAACACATCAGTTCACACTTTACGGAGTTCCGGCAGGGATTTACCTGGTCAGGATTGTATCCGGGGATAAGGCAGAAGTGATAAAGCTTATCAAACAATGATGGGATCAATAACTATTCGCAGCATCTGCAAATCACATATAATCCTGCCCGAACTGACAAATACCCGTCCCACGAATCGAGATAGTATAAATACAATCCTAAAACAACAACCATGAAAAAAACATGCTTTCTTTTATTAGCGCTCTTTACAACAGGGGTTTCCTGGGGGCAACTTTCCGGTACCAAAACCATTAAAGCGTCCGGTGGGGATTATTCGACATTTACCCAGGCCATCACGGCACTCAACACCTCCGGTGTGGGCGCGGGCGGAGTTATCTTTAATGTGGATCCGGATCTTGTCTCAGTCGAGACTTGTCCCGTCATTACAGCAACAGGAACATCTGCAAATCCAGTTGTCTTTCAGAAATCTGGTGCAGGGGCAAATCCCGTCATCAAACCTACAGGAATTGGAGGCACGGCAGATGCTGGTATCGCAATCAGAGGTGGCGATTATATAACATTCGACGGGATTGATGTGGCAACAAACTCGGATTTTGGTGTTGAACATGGGTATTATGTGTCTAATTTCAGTAATACAAACGGTGCGCAGCACAATACTATTAAAAACTGCACCATCACGCTTTTTCGCGGTTATTTAAATACAAGGGGGATTTATCAAAATGCAGCCGCCAATCCAACCAATGCTAACGGCGCCAATTCCTACAACACCTACGAAAACATCTTCGTTCAGAATTCATACTGGGGAATGTATTTAAAGGGTTTGGGCACATTCCCTGACCTGTCATGTGTTGTTAAGAACAATACCGTGGGGGCAGCATCAGCCAATGATATCGCAAACGGGAGCAGTCTTGCCTGCGGTATCAGGATCTTTGCCTCTTCCGGCATCAGCGTTTTTGACAATGAAATAAGAAATATAACGGTGTCCGAATCTTCCTTGTACGGTTTGTGGCTGGAAACGCTGAAAGGTACGAACAACAATGTTTACAACAATAAGATACATAGTTTGACGTGTACCAACTGGGCCTATTCTTCCGTTGTTTACGGCATGCTGATTACCTGTTTAAACAGCAATATCGTAAATGGCAACGTCTATAACAACATGATATATGCCCTGGAACATGGTGCTGACGGCTCTGCCACGACAAAGGTTATCCAGGCAATGGGCCTTACCGGGACAAACGCAACATTCAATATCTACTTCAATTCTGTTCGTATTGACGAAAATTCCTATCCAGTCTCAACCTGTTTCTATAATACCGGGATAGTAACCCTGAAAAACAATATTTTCGCCAATTTCTCGGCTCCCCATCCCTCAGGGGCGATCAGCAAATTTTGCATCAGCAACGCCGGAGTAATATCTGCAGCGGATTACAATGATTATCATATCATCAGCGGCACGAATAATTATGTGGGATCATCGGGAAACAATTATGCCACCCTGGCCGACTGGAAGGCGGGAACGGGTTTTGATGCCAATTCTGTTGACCGTGATCCGATGTTTCAATCTGCCACCGATCTGCATATTCAGCCTGTTGTTTCACCTGTCAGAGGTGCCGGTGTGACCATTCCCGGGATTACGACTGATATTGACGGGAACATCCGTTCAGACCAGCCCACCATTGGCGCCGCCGAAGCTGCTCCGATTGTTGCACCCATCCCGACGGTTTCAGAATGGGGGCTGATCCTTCTTGGTTTGACACTTCTTGGCTTTGGAACGATCTTTATCCTGAGAAGAGGTTGATTTACCCTGGCAGATAAGGCTTTATTTCTCATTTGTAAAGATGTTTGGTTGCCCCGTCCCGGGAAACCGGGGCGGTATTTTTTGCAGGATCTTCGTCTCCTTAACAAAATAACAGCATAAAAAAAGTTTTAAAGTTTGCTGCTTTGATTATTGCAACATTGATATTTATTCCAGGTATTGAAACAACCACTGCCCAAACCTGGGCACCGACAAACGGCCCTTTCGGTGGCGGGATATCCTGCCTGGCAAAAAGCAGCACACACCTTTTCGCCGGCTCGGGTAACGGCGGAATATACGGTAACGGGGCATACCGTTCGGCCAATAACGGTACAAAAAAAATCCTGATGGAACCATTTCCATCGACGGCCTGTATTGCGGCGCATTGCCGGCAGTCAAGGATCATGTCGGAATGCTTTATCGGGGAGAAAAAGCACCAGTTCATGCTTGAAAGTGTATCCCCGGGGATATATCTTGTAAGAATCATGGCTGGCGACAAGGTTGAAATGCTCAAGCTGATTAAGCAATTATGAAGAATATTCGAATAAGAAGCAACATCCTCACAGGGATGGACAGGGTGTTCCGAAAGGGCACCCTCTTTTATGCTGCAGATGCTGTCGTCTATTTCATTACTTTTGTATGAAACAAGGGATTCAATCTACTCCGAATACAACCTGAACCAGGACTTTTACCGATGAACCTGAAAAATTCTTTTTTGGAACTAATTTTGACGTTGGCTGTTTTGCTTTTGTCATCTTCATTGTATCCTCAAAATAGCGGAACGTTCGATAGCTTGTCAAAGGCACTGATCAGGACAAAGGATAATAAGGCTAAGATTGTCACTCTTTTGGCACTTTCCAGGGAAGTTATGGGCAGTAATCCTGAACAGGGAGCAAGGTATGCTGAAGAGGCTTACAAAGTCTCAAATTTGCAAAAGGATAAACGGGCTTCTGCGCAATCATTAATTCAAATGGGCAGGAGTTATATCCGTACCAGTGATTATAAGAAAGCAACTGAATGTGCAGAAAAAGCGCTTGAACTTTCCATTGGACAAAATATGGGCGATGAAACAGCTGGTGCAAAAGGGATCTTGTCTGTTATTTTCTTTGAGATAGGCGACTTTGATAAAAGTGCAAAATTTGATTTTGAGAACCTGAAATATTATGAACAAATCAATGATCAAAAGCAAATTGGACTGGTACTGGGGAATATAGGGACTGATTTTGTCAACCAGAAAAATTATGAAAAAGGCCTGGAATTTTTGAAAAAATCACTGGATATAGCAGTTAAAAATAATGATTTTGAAGGGATTGCATATCAGTATAATAATATAGCCAGCATTTATTTCGAGTATTTTAAAGACTATAAAATTGCACTCAACTACTTTAAAGAAGCGTTTAAAGTTAACAATCGTCTGGGAGACAAGCAGCAACAAGGCATTTACCTGATGAATATTGGTCTTTGTTTCTCGAAACTAAACAGGAATGACAGTGTCCTGAAGTATTATCTTGAATCTAATGAAATATTCAGAAGGTTGAAAAATAATTCTCTGTATTCTGAATGCCAAACCCTTATCGGTGATTATTATTTTACAATGAACAATATTCGCAGGAGTATATTATACGCAGATACTGCATTAAAAATCAGCCAGGGCAACCATTTATTGGAAAACATCAAATCCTCGGCCGGTTTACTCCATAAAATCTATTTGAGCATCAAAGATACAGCATTGGCATACCGGTATGCTTTAATTGAAGACCATGCCGAAGACAGCCTGTTTGTGCTGCAGAACAGCAAAGAGGTTTATAAACTCGAATTCCAGTATAACTATGAGAAACTTGATAAAGCCAGGCAAATAGACAGACAAAGAAAGGATGACCTCATGTTGCTGGTTATCATCAGCCTTGTTTCCGGGTTGATCATCATTGTTTTAGCTTTTTCGAGGCATCGGATCAAAGCAAAAAAAGTATTGCTCGAGAAGCAGTCAATTGAAAAAGAGCTGGAGTTTAAAAATAAGGAACTGACGATTAACTTAATGTCGTTGATGAAAAAAAATGAAATGTTGTCAGACATTTCGACCAACCTGATTGAAATTGAAAAATGTGCTAAAACAACAGAGACCCGAAAGGCATTGTCCCTGATAAGTACAAAAATAAGACATAGTTCTGAGGATAAGATATTAAAGGAGTTTTCAACCCAGTTCCAGGAGGTGCATGCAGGCTTTTACGAGAAGTTGCTCAATTCCTTTCCTGATCTGACGCAGAATGAACTTAAATTATGTGCTTTCCTCAGACTCAATATGTCAACAAAGGATATTTCCGAACTCACCGGGCAGAGCACGATTGCCCTTGAAAATGCCAGGTACAGGCTTAGAAAAAAGCTCAGGATCCCCAATCCGAACACGACGCTGGTGACATTTCTTACCCAGATATAACAGTTTCCTTAAATCCTGTTCGTCCTTTCAGCAGATTATATTAAAAAGCCCGCTTAATGGCCGTTTTCCAATGTTAAGGCCGGAAGAGGCAAATGATGGTGAAAAGTCATTGGCAAGGTCATGTAATCAATGGTTTAGCTTTATTCTCCCGGGCAATTCCATGCAATTTGATGACAAATGTAGAGGTGCTGAAATGCCCTCGAATGGATTTTATAGAGGTTGTTTATTTTTCAAAGATGATCTTTAGCTGTTTCTTTGGTGCAACATATTTGGTATACGTTGATGAAGCGAATTGAAAAAAAGAAAATCGAACCTGGAGACACATCTCAGGATACAGAAAGCAGCCTTACTGAAAACGAGAAATTTGTTAAGAAACTTGATATTCAGATTGATATTATTAAAAAAATTATTGATACCGGGAAAATCCCCTCCCTTTTTAATTTGAATGATAAATCTGAAATGAAGGAAGACCTTTGAATTTTAATCCATTAACAACTAAAAAGTAAACACCATGAAAAAAAGGAGAGTTATTTTTTTAATGCTGATTTGTACGTCATTTTTCCTCACCATCAGTATTCAGAATGTCACGGCCCAATGGACCTCTAACGGCCCCGAAGGTGGCTATATAAAGGGTACTGCGCGTTCAGCAACAACTATTTATGCCCTCATGGGCTGGTATGGTAGTGCTATTTATAGTTCTACAGATAACGGATTAACCTGGACATATATTAATACCACGTTACCCACTGATGTGCGGGCAATTGCTGTAATGGGCAACAGTTTATTTATAGCCACCGTTTCGGGGATATACCGTTCGGACGATAATGGTATTACATGGGTGAATAAAAGTGCCGGATTCCCGGCAGGAACAAGCCTGTATATGACTACTCTGGCAGCGACCGGTACAACTATATTCGCAGCCATCCAGGTTTCCACGCCAATAACACTAATACGCTCAACTGACAATGGAGAAACATGGACTCTTCAGACATCGGGTTTAACATGTGGCGGCATCAATACCATTTTAGCTACTGAAACAGCTGTTTTTACAGGAGGCGGGAGTAATAAGAAGGGCGTTTTCCGGTCGACAAACAACGGGGATACCTGGCAGCAGGTTAAAAATGGAATGTATTATTATCAAAGTGGCACACCGAATTATGCATATGCCCCAAACATTAATGCTTTAGGATTTAACGGTACTGATTTATATACAGGAACTTTGAATAGCCAGGGCGTTTGGAAAACATCCGATAATGGAGATAATTGGGTTCTCACCAATACATCAACCAGAAGCAATGCAACATATAGTTCTGTTGTTGGAGATGGCAGCACCGTATACGCGGGTACTGGTACGAATGGAATTTTACGTTCAACGGATAACGGGGCAAACTGGATATCGTCCAACAATGGAATTGATGTTTACGGAGAAGTCAGGTCACTGATGGTATCTGCAGGAAGTGTACTTGCAGGAACAAAGGCCGGTATTTATCGTACAGCCAATAGCGGAGCCGACTGGATTAAATCAAGTAGCGGAATAAAAGCACACCAGATGGCAAACCTTGTGGTTTTAGGTTCTGATATTTTTGTGGGAACTGTTACCGGTGGTGTACTCAAATCATCCGATGAAGGAAATAGCTGGACAGCTGCTAATAATGGACTTCCTATAAACATCAATTTTGGAACTTATACTTTACGTTCAAATTCAACTACACTGTTTGCTTATGACCGTACTTCTGTAAATAGCGGTACCAGTTGGGAAATACCAACCTCTCCTGGTTTAGGCGGATATTATATCGAACACGGTACTGCAAGGTTTGCTGTTAAAAGTTATACTGACGCCGGAGTGTATCGTTCTATGGATAATGGTGCCAGTTGGACTCTTGTAAACAATGGTATCAGTTCTACTCCTGAGTTGGTAGTGAATATTTTTTCTGATGGCACAACCTTGTATGTGGGGACAGATGTTGGATATTATTATTCGACCGATAATGGCGATAATTGGATTCCGGGCATATTCCCTGATTTTAATCTTTGGTCTTTTAATGGTGCCAGCTTTGTATCGGACGGTGCTATTAGTATAATGGGATTGATAGGTGGTGGTGGTCAGCAAGGCATTTTCCGTACTATTGATCATGGCGCAAACTGGACCCAGGTGAGTGATTTACTGGTTCATAAATTAATTCTAAGCGGAACCAGAATACTGGCCAGTGGTTCCGGATCTGATGGTCACATTGTTTTGCTTTCGCAGGATAATGGGTTAAACTGGAATAACATTACTTCAAATCTCAATAATATCTATTCCTTTTCCATGGCAGCCGAAGGTCCGAATACATATGTTGCCACAGGTTTACCCGTTTTTAGCGTTTATCGCTCAACTAACAACGGAACTTCGTGGGTAAATATAAGTGATGGGCTTGACCCGAATATACAGACTCTCGGCTTGGAAATTGTTAATACCAAGATCTATGCTTGCTCAAATGGACGCTCAATGTGGCAGAGGAATCTGGATGGATTTGTAGCTCCTGCTCAACCAGGTGCAATTTCAGGATCAGCGGCGCCTTGTGTAGGTTCCTCACAAACATACAGTGTGCCCAATGTACCGGGGGTTGCATACACCTGGCAGATTCCTTCAAACTGGACCATCACAGCTGGAAACGGCACAAATACGATTTCTGTAACGGTTGGCAGTTTTCCGGGAATCGTACTTGTTACCCCGGCAAATGCATTTGGCACAGGACCTGCACAGTTTGTTATTGTAAGTCCTACATCACTCGCTCCTGGTCAGCCCGATGCGATTTCAGGAACAACAACCCCGCTCGAAGGCACCAGTCTCAACTACAGTGTGGTGAATGACCCGGGAGTTGCATATGCCTGGACTTTCCCTTCCGGCTGGGTTCAGACAGCAGGCGGCACAACAAATTCAGTGACTGTTACCACCGGAGCCGGTTCAGGAAATATCGAAGTCACACCATCAACAACTTGCGGAACCGGCCCCATCCGAACACTGGCCGTTGTTACCAGCCCGGCTAACATTGCGGTCAGCAACATCATAATCAACGGGCAAAATCAATGTTACAATGCTTCAGGTACCATCATCGTTGCCGGGGGTGAAAACACCTTTCTCGTGCAAAACGGCGGTCAGGCGACTTTCATTGCAGGCCAGATGATCTCGTTCCTTCCCGGAACCACGGTGGTTGAGGGCGGCTACCTGCTCGGAACCATCACTACCACCGGGCAGTATTGCGGCGCTTTGCCGGCAGCCAAGTCAGTTGCGATGGCAACAGAAGGACTTTCACCTGTCACTGAAATCATGCAGTTCAGGCTGTGGCCGAACCCGACAACAGGTTCATTCACCCTTGAACAATCGGGCGATGGCACCGGACAAAACCTGAGGCTTGAGGTTTACAGCATGCTGGGTGAGCAAATTATGTCGGACAGCATCATCGGGGAGAAGAGGCATCAGTTTATGCTTGGGAATGTGCCCACGGGGATATACCTGGTAAGGATCAGGGCAGGGGAGAAGGCGGAGACAATCAAGCTGATCAAACAGTGATCGTGAGAAGCATTTAGATTGATTTTCTGAAAAGGGGAGAAGGGGGCTTGGCCCCCTTTTTTCCTGTTTATACTTTTGTCAGTTGTTTTAAACGCCCCTGGTAACACTGCCAGTAATTTCTTTTTGTGTTATCGCTGAGAAAAGATGCCGTTACCATTTTTGCAACCAATTCTGATTTTGATAATATCACGGATGTTATTTGGTTGAAAACCATTTCATGAATGCCCGCATTTTCTGCAAGTAAGGAAAACTGGCGACTAATTTGTCCCTGAGCCAGATTCCCTGGTAAGAGTCCCTCCTCAAGGGCGAAATCTTTATCTTCTATGTGAATACGGCTATTCAGCAAGTCATAGGCAGGACTTAGCCGATAATCGCCCATCGGTGTTTCTAACAAAGAAAAGTTTTTAAAATGAGCATCACCATTTGAAAAAAGATAATTAAACAGAAGGAGTTTCAGCAACTTGGGCGATTCCAGTTTGTAGGCAGGTAAATTTGCCTCCATCAATTGAAACAGCTCCAGGTAGTTTCCCGAATATTTATAATGCACTCCATGGGTTTGCGGTGTTCTCCCAGCCAATGATGCAAAATCATCCTGCGCCAGTTTACTTCCGTCTTTTGCTACATCAAACCGCCTGGTAATGTATGCCGGAGCACCATTTTTAAAGAAAATTAATGCGTTTTCAGCTGTTTCTATTCCATATACCTGGCGGGCAATCTGCATGGTCAGGTGCTCGTTTGCCGGCATCTGGCCGGGGTTTTTACCCGCTCCCGGAATTGGTTTCAGGATATAGGTTCCACGCTCACCTTCGCTGACAAGCCTTAACCTGTTCTTTTCAAGCAATAGAGAGAACTTTTCCTGCACGCCCGAAATAGAAATATAATTTCGGTTTTCAGCAAAAAGTTTATCTGTTTCAGCATTGGATGCAGGCGAATCGTAGGGCATTACATGATGAACCTTCCTGCCCTGAAACACTCTGTTCAGGCAGGTTCTGCTATAGGTGTCAAAACCTTCAGCCAATGTGCCGGGACAATATTTTATTTCAGGCAAACTCATTGGTTTTCTATTTGAATAACCCTGATGGCACCAATGCAGTCGTTTTTTGCAACAGTCATCAGCAGACCAAAATCATCGGCCGGGTCAATTCTGTTATATTTACAAACCACCTGTTTGTTAGAGCCTTCCGGCAGCATGTTGTAAAAAAAGGGGAACAGGAATTTTGAATGATACTCTTTCCCGCTTTTTGGCAAAGAAAGACTAATGCCGGGCTTGTTGCTGTCTTGCACCCAGGAAGTGTGATAGCGGAATGTGAATGAACTGTCGTCATGCTGGGTTAATACTCCTGCTTCCGCATCTTTGTATAATATCCTGGCCTTTCTCATTTGTCAGGAGATACATTTTTGATTTTTAAACACACCTCCAAACCCAGGGTGTCTGCTAATTTTTGTAAAGTCAGAAGGGTGGGATTTCCTTTTCCGCTTTCAAACTGTTTTAAGGTCCTTAACCCCACGCCCGAAAGCTGTGCCAGCGTTTCCTGAGTTACCTTAAGCGACTTCCTGCGCTCCTGTATGAGTTCTATTAATCCCGGATCGTGCATTATCATGCTCTGGTTTATGCAAATATACGATTAGTTTCATTAATTACAGCGCATAGTGCATTAAGTGGCACATATTCATGTTGTAATTAATTTCCGTATTGTAATTCTGTCAAATAGTGCAATAAAGTGCATCTTTCTGTAAAATTGGAGGTTGTTCAGAGCCGGACCGATCCCTGAAATCAATTAACAACACAATCTGAAAGTTCAACTTTCAAATTGTATTGTTAATTTGGTATCTTTGCTAAAAAAAAAGATGCAATATATTCATCGGATTGAAACAGAAAGGATAAAAAAATACCTTGAGAATTTTCCATCGGTTGCTATCCTGGGACCAAGGCAATGTGGCAAATCAACATTGGCTAAACACCTTCTGAAAGATTATCCGGGATCCGTATTCCTTGACCTGGAGAATCCGGAGGATCGGATGAAACTGAGTGATCCCGCGTTGTTTTTTCAGCTCCATAATGATAAACTAATTTGTCTTGATGAAATCCAACGTGTTCCTGAACTTTTTCCGATATTACGGTCTGTTATCGATATGAATGACAGAAACGGTCAATTTCTGTTTCTTGGCTCTGCTTCAAGGGATCTGATTCATCAGAGTTCGGAGTCGCTGGCAGGGAGATTGATTTACCAGGAGTTAACACCCTTCCTGTTCACTGAAATCGAAAAAGATTCACTGCTGAGTTTCCAGTTAAGAGGAGGATTCCCGCGAAGTTTTCTTGCAATCGATGATGAAATGAGTTTTAAGTGGAGGAAAAGTTTTATCAGCACTTTCCTGGAGCGGGACCTGGCACTTCTCGGATTTGGCTATCCGCCGGAAACCATGCGGAAACTTTGGATGATGTGTGCACATCAGCAGGGTCAGCTCAGCAATTTATCCCTGTTTGGGCAATCCCTGGGAGTAAGCCACACCTCGGTAAGGAGTTACCTGGATCTGCTGAGAGACACTTATATGTTGCGAATTCTTCAGCCATTCCAGGCAAATACAGGGAAGAGAGTTGTTAAAACACCTAAAGTTTATTTGCGTGACACCGGAACACTTCATGCATTGCTGAATATCCGGAGTTTTGACGACTTGCTGGGGCATCCGGTTTTTGGAGCTTCGTGGGAATCCATGGTGATTGAACAATTGTTGGTTGGCCACGATGGAGACTTTGGTTATTACCGGACGCCTGGCGGGGCCGAAATCGATCTGGTGCTTGAGAAAAACGGAGAAAAAGTAGCAATTGAATGTAAAGCTTCAACTGTTCCGTCAGTCGGTCGGGGATTTTACACAGCGTTGCATGAGCTGCAGATTGACCGGGCTATTATTGTCGCCCCTGTCAAAGAGAAATACCCGCTCAGGGAAGGCGTCCGGGTGATGTCACTGGATGATGCAATCATGGAGTTAAAATAAGAGCAGGGAAACACGGATCCGTTTGCAGTTTGTCTGAATAAAAGTGTGAACTTTGTCCTATCCAAGATGAAATCAAGATTCACCATATTCCTTGCAATACTCTTCACGCTCTGTTCCGGTTTAAATATGGGACAGGGCCAGATCAGCACTGACAGTCTTGATACAGCACTAAGGGCATTGAAAGACCCGGATAAAAAGGTTGATCTTATCCTCGGATTTCTTGAAAAACCGGAAAATCAGTACCTGGTGAATGCTGTCGGTCTTGCCAACAGGGCCTTCGTCATTGCCCAACAGAACAATTATGTGATTGGCAAGATACAGGCCATGATCAAACTGGGCAACTGTTATTTCAGAACCAGTGATTATAAGAAAGCCATGGAGCTGGCCCAGAAAGCCAAAGAGATTTCAGAAGACCTGGGATATGAAAAGGAACTAGCCAATTCTCTGATTCTTATTGGTATCATATATTCTGAACTTGGAGATTTCGACAACAGCTCCCAGTGTTTCTTCAAAGGGTTAAACCTCTTTGAAAAACTCGGCGATAAAGAAGGAATCGCCCGTTCGCTTGGAAACATCGGCCTCGACTTTTACGATCAGCAATATTATGTTAAAGCGCTTGAATATTATAATAACTCGTTGGTTATTGCAAAAGCCATTGACAACCAGGCGCTTATTAAAAAGCAATACAACAATATTGCAGCCGCCTACAGTGACCTTCAAAAATATGATACGGCCATTACCTGTTTCAGAAAAGCACTGGCAATCAGCATCAAACTTGGCGATAAGCTGGGGCAGGGAACCAACATCATGAACATCGGATATATTCAGATGAATGAAGGGAACTATCCCGATGCGTTGCAAAGTTTTCAGAAATCGCTGGATTTTGCCACAGAAATGAACCATCGGATGCATATCGCCGAATGTTACCTGAATTTCGGTTTTTGCAACTTTATGGCAGGAAAAAAGGATGAAAGTGCTGCATATTTTAAGAAAGCCCTGAAGGAAGGGCAGGAAAATAATTACTTTAAAATTATCTCCTCCGCTTCAAAAATGCTTAATCAGATTTATACAGAGAAAAAAGACACCATTGCTGCCTATAAATATGTAACACTCGAAAAATTGTCGGGTGACAGCCTTTTTGCATTCCAGAAACAGCGTCTCTCCTCAAAACTGGAACTTCAATACCTGTATGAAAAAAAAGAGTTAAAAAGACAACTGGCCCAGCAGGCTAAAAACACAGTGATGCTGATCGTTATTTTCAGTCTTGTAGCGGGTCTCATCATTTTAGGACTGGTCTTTTCAAGGCACCGGCTGAAATCAAAGTTTGTTGTGCTTGAAAAGGAGAAAATATCCCTGGAAAAAAAGAAGATTGAAACGGAATTGGATATTAAAAACAGGGAACTGACGGTTAACCTGATTTCACTGATCAGGAAGAATGAGATGCTGGCTGATATTTCGAAAAAGCTGATGCAACTTGAAACCAATGCAAAGGGAGATGAAACAAAGCAGGCCATTCATAAAATAAGCCAGGATCTGAGAAACAGCACCGACGATAAAATGCTCAATGAATTTTCGCTCAGGTTCCAGGAGGTTCATGCCGGGTTTTATGAAAAGTTGTTGCAGGCTTATCCCGATCTCTCCCAGAACGAACTTAAATTATGCGCTTTTCTCCGCCTCAACATGACAACCAAAGACATTGCCGATATAACCGGACTGGACATTTCAACTATTTCGCGCGTTTCG
>CAYHGE010000067.1:13007-20885 GCA_964355945.1 uncultured Draconibacterium sp. | reverse complement strand
CAATTCAATCTGCAATCGTCAATCGTCCAATCGTAAATCAGGCAATTCAATCTGCAATCGTAAATCGTCAAATCGTCAATAAAAAAGCCGGAATCCTGCTCATCGGGGTTCCGGCTTTTTCATGCTATGTCACGAAAATGTATTAATTTGCGTTTTCCTGATTTATGTAGATACGGGAACCGTTTGCTGGAAACTGCTTATGTTTGAATTGATCAGCCTTAGTTGGATTATACCTCTTTTTGCCATTGCAGCTATATCTGTTGTATCTTCGAATATCAAGGGTTACGCTGCCGCTGCCGCTGTCGTACTGGGGTCGTTGACATCAGGCTGGCTGGCTGTTTCAGCACTGAACGGGCAGGTGGTGGATTTTACATTTTACGCGGGAGCCTTCCTGGGCGACGTTCCTGTTCGTATTGACGGATTGGCTGCCTGGTTTATCCTGATCATTAATTTTACCTCTGTTACGGGGGCGTTTTTTGGAACAGGTTATCTGAAAGCGTATCCAAATGAGCCTTCAAAACTGACGCTTCACTGGTCACTTTTCGTCCTGTTTCACTTTTCGATGGTATGGGTTTGCATGTTGCAGAACGGTTTCGCCTTCCTGATCGCATGGGAGATCATGTCGCTTTCATCCATGATGCTGGTGATATTTGACCATCACCACCTTAAAACCCTCCGTGCAGGCATCAATTACATGGTTCAGATGCACATCAGTGTTGTATTGCTGACAGTTGGTTTTATCTGGGTTTACAGCAAAACCGGCTCGTTGAACTTTGAAGCAATCGGGACATTTTTCCAGGGGAACCCGAACGTCTGGCTCTTCCTGGTGTTTTTTGCAGGATTTGGACTCAAAGCCGGGTTCATCCCGCTCCACAGCTGGTTGCCTCACGCTCACCCCGCTGCCCCGTCGCATATATCGGGGGTGATGTCGGGAGTCATCGTCAAACTTGGCATCTATGGGATCATCCGGGTGATCAGCTACCTCCAGTCGGATTTTATTTTACTGGGCGAAGTTATCATCACACTCTCTGTGTTGACAGGGATTTACGGCATCTTAAACGCAGCGGTGCAGCGTGATTTCAAAAGAATGCTGGCCTATTGCACGATCGAGAACATCGGAATTATTGGCATTGGCATCGGTGTCGGGTTGATAGGTATCGGAACCTCTTCGCCACTGATGTATTTCCTCGGGTTCGGTGGGGCGCTGCTTCATGTTTTAAACCATTCTCTGTTCAAATCCCTGCTTTTTTATTCTGCCGGGTCCGTTTATCAGCAAACCCATACCCGTGATATGGAGCAACTTGGCGGGCTGATTAAAAGCATGCCTAAAACAGCCGGTATTTTTCTGATCGGAGCCCTGGCGATCGGAGGAATGCCCCCCTTCAACGGGTTCGTGTCGGAGTTTATCATTTATAGCGGACTGATCCAGGGAATGTACTCCAATTCCATTTACCAGATCATGCTCATGATCTTTGTTGTTGCCGGCATGAGTGTGATTGGCGGATTGTCGCTGCTTGCTTTTGCTAAAACCTTTGGTACTGTGTTTTTAGGTCAGCCACGCAGCCCGCTTCCCCATCAGCCTCATGAGGTTGCACGGCCAATGCTGATACCCCAGTATCTGATCATCGCCTTCATGCTCGGCATTGCCCTGGTGCCGGGGTTCTTTTTAAATCTGATTCACGACGTTCTGGCCGGAATGAGCAATACCGTTGTCACTGACGCAGCCACATTGGGTTTTTACGCCCGTACCGCCTCCAATATCGGGTTGTTTTCGCTGATATTCATGCTGCTTACCGGAGCTGTCTGGCTCATGCGTTTGCAGGTAATGAGAAAGAGAACCCGGGCGTTTGAAACCACCTGGGGCTGCGGATATGTTGCCCCGAAAACCACCATGCAATATACCGGGAAGTCATTTTCCAAACCCCTGAGTAAAATTTTCAGTTTTCTTGTGGTGGAAGAGAAGCAATTCAAAGAGTTACAACCGGAAGAGGTGTTTCCTGAACAGAGAATGCATGCTTCACACTATTCCGATTTTTTCGAACACAATCTGATCGATCATATTCCGAAATACCTGCTTAAAGCAACGGGATATTTCCGGTTTATTCAAAACGGAAGAACACAGTCGTACGTGCTGTATGGAATTGTTTTTATCCTGGTTATATTTCTTCTGACAGTTTTTAATATCATACAATGATTTTGGTGATCACCTTCATACTGATCTGCATCACTGGTGTTTTATCGGTTTCTTTCCTGAATGTCAGGATGAAAGGAGTTGTTGTATTGATGGCAGTCGTGACGAATTCGATGATTTCAGGCTATCTGGCAATCCAAAGCATGGCAGGGCACACGATCAGTTATAGCTTTCCCGGCAGTGTGGTTACCGGCGAAATACCCATCAGAATTGACGCACTTTCGGGTTGGTTTATTCTGATTGTAAATTTTATTTTTATCACCGGAGGATGGTATGGCCTTTTCTACATGAATAAATACAACAAGGAAATGCAAAAACTCTCCCTGCATGCCGTTGCCTTCATTTTATTACATTCATCCATGGTGAGTTTGATCGCTATTCAAAACAGCATCGTATTTCTTATTGCCTGGGAAGTAATGATGTTCTCAGCATTTATCTGCGTAATTTTTGAACACGAAAAAGAAGTAACACTCAGGGCGGGTATCAACTATCTGATTCAATCTCATATATGTGTTGTTTTGCTGGTAACCGGGTTTTTATGGGTGTATTATAAAACTGGCAGTTTTGATTTTCAGGCGATTACTGCGTTCAGTTCATCGCAAACAGGTCCCGGTGCATTGTTTTTATTTTTGATCTTTTTTATCGGATTTGCCATAAAAGCCGGATTTGTGCCCTTCCATACCTGGTTACCGTATGCACATCCTGCTGCACCTGCCCATATTTCGGGTATTATGTCGGGCGTGCTTATAAAAAGCGGTATTTATGGCATCCTTAGAATGTTATTGCTGATCAGGGCAGATTTCAGTGTGATCGGGTATATTATTTTGACGATTTCCATCATCTCCGGACTCTATGGTGTCATGCTTGCAATTGTTCAGCATGATCTCAAGAAGCTGCTGGCCTATCACAGCGTGGAAAATATCGGGATTATCGGGATGGGCATCGGGATCGGATGCATTGGGATGGGGTCGGAAAACACAATCCTCGCATCCCTGGGATTTGCAGGCGCATTGCTTCATACATGGAACCATGCCCTTTTTAAATCACTCTTGTTTTATACCGCCGGGATGGTTTACCAGGCTACCCACACATTAAATATTGAACATTTGGGTGGTTTGATCAAGAAGATGCCTCAAACTGCCACCCTGTTCTTAATCGCGGCAGTGGCCATTTCGGGAATACCTCCCTTTAATGGATTTATATCAGAATTTTTGATCTATTCGGGATTATACCAATGGTTGCAAACCGCCACATTAAGTTCACTGCTTTTTATTCTTTTTCTGATTCTCGGACTGGTCATGATCGGAGGACTGGCGATGTTGTGCTTTACCAAGGCGTTTGGCATTGTATTCCTTGGGAATACCCGCAAGGAGCTTCACCGGGAAGTTAAAGATGGCCCCTTTCTTCAGCTTCTGCCTCTCTATTTCATAGCATTTTTCATCCTGTTTATTGGCCTGTTCCCTCAACTCTTCCTGTATCTTCTCCGGGCACCTGTCGGTTTATTTACAGGGATCCAGGGGGTAACTTATGGTCGGTTTGAGGGAACAGGTTCCGGATCACTGACAACGATCAGCCTGGCAGTCTGGGGCTTGATTGCACTATCCCTGACCATCTTCTTCATCAGGAACAGGGTGATGCGCAACCGTCCTGTCACAGCGGGGGCTACATGGGCATGCGGATATGTTGCGCCAACCCCGAAACTTCAATATACGGCCGGTTCCTTTGTACGTTCGTATGTTAAATTGAATAAGCCAACACTGATGCTTTCGAAAATGGAGAAGGAGGTAAACGGAGTGTTTCCGGGAGAAAGTCACTACGAAACACGAATGTATGATAAGCTCGAAAAATGGCTGATCGACAAGCCGGTAGACGCGTTTAAACGATTTCTGAAACGGTTTTTATTTCTTCAGAACGGCAGTTTGCAGTCCTATATCTTATATGGAGTACTCTTTATTATCGGGGTAATTTTTATTCCGATGATTTTCGATAGTTTAACCTTGTTTGTCAATTTTTTAAAACGCTTGTAGCCATGCTCAGCCTTGTACTCATCATATTGGCAGCCATCTTTTTTACGGGAGTGATCAATCGTACCAAGAGTATTTTATCCGGCAGAAAAGGGCCGGGTCTTTTACAGCCGGTCCAGGACATCATCCGGCTTTTCAGGAAGGGAGCTGTCTATAGCACCACCACAAGTTTTATCTTCCAGATCGCCCCTACGGTTTACTTCTCATCGGTTTTTATGGCCATGCTCGTGGTTCCCTTTGGCCAGTCGAAAGGGTTGATCAGTTTTGACGGTGATTTCATATTTTTCGCGTATGTGCTGGCGCTGGGAAAGTTTTTCAGCATCATCGCCGCGATGGATACCGGCAGCAGCTTTGAGGGAATGGGAGCCAGCCGTGAAGCCATTTATTCCATGTTTGCCGAACCCGCCTTCTTCATCCTTTTGGGTTCAATGGCATTGCTCACCGGCCATACCTCCTTCCAGGAAATTTTTGCTGCGATGCATCTGGGTTCATCCATCAGTTATGCATTGGCGGTGTTGTCTGCATTTGTGCTTGGAATGATTGCCATGATCGAAAACAGCCGCATGCCCATTGATGATCCCAAAACACACCTGGAGTTAACGATGATTCATGAGGTGATGATTCTTGATAACAGCGGTTTCGATCTGGGGCTGATCCTCACCGCAGGGTTGCTGAAATTCTCCGTTTACGGAGCCCTGATTGTCAATTTATTTATCGGAATGTTCCCCTATGAATATACCATTCCGATGTTTTTTGCAATTCAGATTGCTGTTGCAGTCATCATCGGAACCATTGAGTCGTTTATGGCCCGTTTCCGGATGAGCCACAATGCACAGTTTATCTCCACCCTCACTTCCGTGGCACTGTTGATTTTTTTCGGTGTGCTGATGCTTTTGGGGAAATTCATTTAACCAGTAATACCAGGTACCATGATAAATGTATTGCTCATCACATTTCTGATCACCTTGTTTTACATTGCCATTGCAAACCGTTTGCTCTCTTACATCAAAGCGCTGGCGTTTCAGGGAGTCATCCTGTTTACCGTTGTCTTTATTCAGCTGAATGAAATTAACACGGTAAACCTGATCCTCATCCTGATGGAGACCATTTTCTTTAAAGCGCTGGCGGTTCCCATTTTTCTGGCCTATATCATCAAACATAACAAGATTACCCGGGAGGCAGAACCCTACCTGCCCCATTTCATGTCGCTGATTATAGTAACCATGATATGTGTTATTTCCATCATTCTTGTCAATAGTGTAAAAGACAAAGAATTGGACAAGATCTTTTTTGTGGTTGCGCTCTCTGCTTTATTTACCGGACTCTATATCATCATTTCACGGCGGAAAATAATCACCCATGTGATGGGCTATCTGATCATTGAAAATGGCATTTTTGTTCTTTCCCTTGCACTGGGTAGTGAAATGACCATGCTGGTCAACATCGGAATCATGCTGGATGTGTTTGTCAGTGTGCTGGTGCTGGGTATTTTTACCAATAAAATAGGTGACACGTTTGAAGCAATGAGCGTTGACAATTTATCAAACCTTAAAGATTAATTTTCATGTTTGGATATTACCTGATCATTGTTTTGCTGCTGGGGATTGGAACCCTGATCAACCGGAATACGCATATCCGTATCATCCTGCTCCTTCTTTTTCTGATGGCACAGACAGCCATTGCCTTCTATGGTTTTTTTCATCTCAGTTCCGGCGAACTTGCCGGAACCTTCTATTATGACTCCCTGGGAATCCTTTTTCTGATCATCCTGACCATCCTGAGTTATACAACCATATTTCACAGCTATCTCTATCTTCAGCGCAGAAATGACAGCAGCCGTCATCAAAGTATTTACTTTACAGCATTAATTATACTGATCGGGGCGATGACCTGCGTTTATCTTTCTGCAACGATAGGAATGATGTGGGTTGTAATCGAGATAACAACCCTGAGTGTGGCTGTTTTAATTTATCATGAACGAACCCATCTTACCCTGGAGGCCACCTGGAAATATGTATTCATCTGTTCGATCGGAATCACCTTTGCATTCGTCGGAATTGTTTTTCTGAGTAAAGCCCTCCAGGAGGCAAATTCTGTAAATCTCACCTTCTCCGACATTCCGGGCCATCTTCAGAATGTCAACACGTTCTGGCTGAAACTTGCCTTCATCTTCCTGCTGGTCGGGTTCAGCACCAAAATGGGGCTCTTTCCCATGCACACGATCGAGGTGGATGCGAATACCGTTGCACCGCCGCCAATCAGTGCTTTCATCTCCACCACCTTGCTGAATGTTGGGTTTATTGCCATTTTCCGTACATACTCCCTGATGTCTCATACCAGCATCCTGCCATGGATGAATCATATTTTACTGTGGAGCGGATTCCTTTCGATATTCGTATCAACCGTTTATATTGTAAAAGTGAACCATTTGAAGCGGATGTTTGCCTATTCGAGCCTTGAGCATGTCGGACTGACTGCCATTGGACTTGCTTCAGGCGGTATCGGCTATTTTGCCGCCATCCTGCACATGGTGATGCATTCATTGGTAAAAGCGAGTGTTTTCTACCAGGTTGATCAGATCCATCGCGTGTTTAATACTTTTATCATCAATAAAACCGGGGGATATTTTACCAAAAACCTTACCGGGGCGATGGTGATGCTGCTCATCTTTATCAGCATCACTGCCATGCCCCCTTCCGGAATGTTTATCAGCGAATTTCTTATTTTCCGATCCCTTTTTGAGTCTCACAACCTGGTTTTGTTTGTGGTGATTCTGCTCCTACTCACCATGATCATGTGGGCGCTGGGAAAAAATATATTTTCAATGTTGTTTTTACCAGGGGATGTTCAGGATGTTAAAACTGTGAAAATAAACCCTTGGGAATCAGCAACGCAGTTTATTCTTCTTTCAACGGCCATTTACCTGGGGCTAAATCCGCCGGCTGCCTTTGTACAGCTTATCAATGATGCAGTAATGCTATTACCCAAATAATATGAAATACACAACTGTTGTCAATAACCAAACAATCCCGATTGCTCAGATTCAGGAAATCTCCTATCCGGAATTTGTTGAATTGAATGCCGGCTTTGTCAGGGATTCATCTGAAAAACATTGCGTGAGCTATTTCGGATATCCTTGTGAGGGCAAAATAAAACTGATCTGTTGCATTGCCGACGATGCAGCCCATGTCATCAATGTCTCTGCATGTAAAGTGAATTCAACAGACAGCCTTGCTTCCATGGCTGAAGAAATTTTCTCTTTTGAAAAATTTGAACGGGAAATTCATGAGAATTTCGGCATAAGCTTTACCGGGCACCCCTGGCTGAAACCCCTTCGGTACGCACACAACCGGTCAGATCTTATGCAAACCATTGCCGGCTATCCGTTTTATTCCATCCGAAGCGAAGAACTGCATGAAGTTGGTGTTGGCCCCATCCATGCCGGCGTGATTGAACCCGGCCATTTCAGGTTTATCTGCAACGGAGAACAGATTTTACACCTTGAAATTCAATTGGGTTATCAGCACCGGGGAATAGAAACCATGTTTCTTCACAAAACAAATTTGTCGGAACGGGTACAGATCGCGGAAAGTATAGTGGGCGACAATGTTGCCGGCCATGCCATTGCTTTTGCTTCCGTGTGGGAAAGTTTGTGCGGATACA
>CAYHGE010000067.1:2580-12907 GCA_964355945.1 uncultured Draconibacterium sp. | reverse complement strand
GTTGCCGGCCATGCCATTGCTTTTGCTTCCGTGTGGGAAAGTTTGTGCGGATACAAGGCATCCCCGGAAGTCGATTTTTCACGGACTGTTGCCCTTGAGTTGGAAAGAATAGCAATTCACACCGGTGATTTAAGCGCGGCGTGTGCAGATGTGGCTTATCAGTTGGGCAGCGCAGTTTTTGGGCGACTCCGTACACCTGTGATCAATTTTCTGCAGGAGTGGTGTGGAAATCGGCTGGCCAAAGGATTGATACGGCCCGGCTGCAACCAATATCCATTTACAAACGAACTGGCCCGTCGGCTGCAACAGATGTTGGATGCCTTTGAACCCGATTTTAATGAGTTGCATGAGGAGTTATTCAGGATGCCGAGTGCCCTTTCCCGTTTTGAGCGCACCGGAACGATCTCTTTTGAAAATACATTATCTATCGGAGCTGTTGGAATGGCGGCCCGTTCAAGCGGTTTGAACAGGGATATCCGGTCATCCCATCCACACGCCCTTTATCCTGAATTAAATCATGAACCAATTGTAAAGCGCCATGGAGATGTATATTCCCGGTTGCAAATGCGGAAACAGGAGGTACCCCAGTCCATCGGATATCTTCGCGAACTCATGACCAGGCTGCCGGAAGACAATAGAGATACAGAACCGTTGGGTTTGCCTGAACCTGATTCCTTCGCAATCTCCCTGGTTGAAGGGTGGCGTGGTGAAATCTGCCACTGTGCAATAACCGGTTCCGGTGGAGAGTTGCTGATGTATAAAGTTAAGGACCCTTCATTTCACAATTGGATGGCACTGACGATGGCCGTGAGAAATAACGAGATTTCTGATTTTCCGGTTTGCAACAAGAGTTTTAACCTGTCGTATTGCGGGCACGACCTTTAGCCTGCACAAATCACTGAAGGATGATAAATCATATTAAAATATTGTATCACCAGGGAAAACAGTTTATTCCCGATGTAACAACGGTCAAAGTACCCGGGATTTTCAAAGGGCGGCCAGTGATCAGCATGGCAAAATTGGATGAAGATAAACTGGTCACTCTTTGCCCTATCGGAGCCATCGCGGCCAACCCTGTCAGACTGGATTTGGGGAAATGTACATTTTGTGGGGAATGTGCCATACAATTTCCTGAAAAGATAACGTTCACAACCGATTATAAAATTGCCACAAATGAACGCGAAAGCCTCGTAATCAAGGAAGGCACGGATGCACCTGTGACGATAAATCCGCAAAATGTACGGAGGGAAATACACCGGTTGTTCAAAAGCTCTCTCAAATTGAGGCAGGTATCGGCCGGCGGTGACAACAGTTGTGAGTGCGAACTTAATGCTACAAACAATGTTCAATTCGATATGGGACGGTTCGGGATTGAGTTTGTTGCTTCACCCCGGCATGCCGATGGAATCGTCATCACCGGTCCGATTACCAAAAACATGGCCGAACCGCTCCGGATTTGTTATGATGCCATCCCCGAACCAAAAATCATTGTACTTGTTGGCACCGATGCAATCAGTGGAGGAGTGTTTGCAGACAGCCCGGCCATCGACCGGAGTTTTTTAGAGAAATATCCGGTTGACCTTTATATCCCGGGAAATCCTGCGCATCCGCTTACCATTATAAACGGACTATTGGACCTGACTCGGAAACGAAAGTAACTGATAATCAGGCATGAAAAAGCCGGGGTAGTATCGCAATATTGTTTGCGACACTACCCCGGCCTGTTTCAGGAGGTTGTTAGTTTTTCAGGCAACGAACCGGGTGCCCTGTTGTTTTTGAATTATAGAAGCTTCCAAGGGTTGCACTCGAAAGTGAAGCACTGCGGAATACCGGTCCATTTGGAAGAGCATAATCGGTTGAGGTATGGAAGTAGCCATTCTGGTATATATTGCTGAAGATACGAGGCAACGGGGTTGCCTGCACGAAACTATATCCGCTTGGCAGCATTGTAAAACCATATGTATTTGTTGCACTTGTGTTGGGGCTCCGGAAGTGACCTGTTCCGGCCTCTTTGAGATGACCACCAGCCGCCGCCGGACCACCTACAAAAGTTGCCAGTGTAATAGTTTCTGCTTCAGTTGGTATGTGCCAGCCGGTCGGACAGATTCCCTGCGTTCCGGGTGTCGTGACATATTGCATCATCTCATTCCACTGGTATAAACCACCGTAAGTATCGCAATTGTAGGTAGAGTCGTTGTAACAATACTTTTCGATGACTGCATTGTTGGTTTGATTTGTGGTAATGTCAACCCGCGTGCCAATGTCAAGGTTCTCACGCAGCCAGCATTGTGTTCCGATCTGAACGGAATTATAGGTTTTTCCGCCATATACTACTGTAGGTGCAGCCGTACATGGAGTTCCTGCTACATAAACGATCATGGAGAGTGAACTCGTGGCCGGATTGTTGGTTAAGCAGGCCACAACGAGATTTGAAGTGATGGTGCATGTCACCTTATCCAGATTTAATGGAATATACGTGTAGGTGGAGGTGGTTGCTCCCGTTATATTTGTTCCATTCTTTTTCCATTGATACGTTGGGTTAGTACCTCCATTAACAACAGTTGCAGTGAAGGTAACTGTTGTGCCAGGCATCATGGCATAAGCCGTTGCAGTGACCAGTGCTTTAACAAAAACTTTCGGGATCACATTCATGGTTACCACGTTTGACGTGGCAGGGCTACCGGTTGCGCACAGGGCGTTTGATGTCAAAACACAGGATATCAATGCACCATTTAACGGGGCATACTGGTACATGGCATTTGTTGCACCGGTGATATTTGTTCCATTCAGTTTCCATTGATACAAGGGGGTTGTTCCGCCATTTACGATGGTAGTGTTGTAAACAACCAATGTATTCGCACACACATTATTGGCAGACGGGGTTACAGTGATGCTGACCGGCAATGATGGATTTACGGTGATTGTAAATGAGAGGGGTGTTCCGGTGCATCCGTTGGCAGTGGGAGTAACCGTGATGGTGGCAACTACCTGCACTGTTCCGGTGTTGGTTGCTGTGAACGATGCAATATTTCCGGTGCCTGAGGCGGCCAGTCCGATGGATGGTGCGCTGTTGGTCCAGGCAAATGTTGTACCTGCTACCGGGCTTCCGAAGGTGATTGCCGTTGCAGCAGCGCCATTGCAATAAGTTCCATTGTTCACTGCATTCACGGTGGTGGTTGGGTTTACCGTAATCGTAAAGGTAAGTGGTATTCCTGTGCATCCGTTGGCTGTCGGGGTAACTGTGATTGTTGCGATTACCGGCGTTGTGCCTGTATTTGTAGCTGGGAAGGAGGGGATATTTCCCGTTCCACTTGCCGCCAGGCCAATAGATGGAGTGTCGTTGGTCCAGGCAAAAGTAGTACCTGCAACCGGGCTGCCTATGGTAATTGCCGGGGTGGTTGCTCCGTTGCAATGTATTTTATTGCTTATCGGATTTACCGTTGCCGTTGGATATACTGAGAATAAAAATGCCCTGAGTGTACCGGTACATCCGTTTGCTGTCGGTGTAATAGCAATTACCGCATTAACAGTAGCAGTGCCGGTATTGGTGGCGATGAACGAAGGGATAGATCCGGTTCCGCTGGCTGCCAGACCGATCGATGGAATGCTGTTCGTCCATGCAAAGGTTGTCCCGGCAACGGGGCTGTTGGGAATGATCGCCGTAGTTACATCTCCATTGCAATAAGCTGCGTTGCTGATGGGGTTTACAGTGGAAGTTGGGTACACGGTAATTGTGAACACCATCGGGATCCCTAAACATCCGTTGGCTGAAGGAGAAACGGTAATAGTTGCAATTACCGGTACGGTGCCGGTGTTGGTGGCTGTGAACGAAGGAAGATCTCCGGTTCCGCTGGCTGCCAGTCCGATCGATGGAGTGTTGTTGGTCCAGGAATAAGTTGTCCCGGCTACCGGACTGCCAAAAACAGTTGTGAAGGCAGGTCCGCCATCGCAATACGTTACATCTGCTAACTGGTTAACGGTTGATGTTGGAAATACGGTGATGGTGAAGGTCAGAGGTGTTCCAATGCACCCGTTTGCTGTTGGGGTTACGGTGATGGTGGCAATAACAGGTGATGTTCCTGTATTTGAGGCTGTAAAAGACGGAATGGATCCGGTACCGCTTCCTGCAAAACCGATCGATGGAGTGTTGTTGGTCCAAACAAAGGTTGTTCCTGCAACCGGGCTGCCAAAAGTGATCGCCTGAGCGGTTGCACCATTACAATGGGTTTCATTGTTGACCGGGTTAACCGTTGCTGTTGGGTAAACGGTGATCGTAAACACCATGGGTGTGCCAATGCAACCGTTTGCAGTCGGGGTCACGGTAATGGTAGCAATTTCCGGCGCTGTACCTGAGTTTGTGGCAGTAAAGGATGGCGTGTTTCCCGTTCCGCTTGCAGCCAACCCGATCGATGGGGTGTTGTTTGTCCATTCAAAGGTCGTACCGGCAACCGGGCTGCTGAAAGTTACCGCAGCAGTGGATGCTCCATTGCAATAGGTTACATCGTTAATCGGATTGACTGTAGCTGTAGGAAATACTGTTATAGTAAACGCCATGGGTGTTCCGACACATGCGTTTGCAGTCGGGGTTACGGTGATGGTTGCAATTACGGGTGCAGTACCCGGGTTTGTAGCCGTGAACGAAGGGATAACCCCGGTTCCGGTTGCGGATAAACCGATGGATGGTGCACTGTTGGTCCATGCAAAGGTTGTCCCGGCAACAGGGCTGCCAAAGGTGATCGAAGTGGTTAATGTTCCATTGCAATAGGTTTCATTGTTTACCAGGTTAACCGTTGCAGTCGGGAAAACAGTGATTGTGAAAACCCCGGGTGTTCCGACACATCCGTTTGCTGTCGGAGTTACGGTGATGGTCGCAATTTCAGGAGCTGTACCAGTATTCGTTGCGGTAAATGAGGGGATGACCCCGGTTCCATTTGCTGCTAACCCAACCGATGGAGTGTCATTTGTCCATGAAAAAGTTGTGCCTGCAACAGGGCTTCCGGGGTTGACTAAGGAAGTTGTTGCTCCATTGCAGTATGTTACATCACCCACAGGGTTGACTGTTGCGGTAGGATAAACGGTGATTGTGAATGAAAGTGGTGTGCCAATACATCCGTTTGCCGTCGGGGTTACTGTGATCGATGCAACCACTGGAGCAGTGCCGGTGTTAATGGCATTGAATGTTGCGATATCTCCGGTTCCGGCTGCTGCCAGTCCGATGGATGGGGTGTTGTTGGTCCAGGCATACGTAGTGCCTGCAACAGGACTGCCAAAAGTGATTGCTGCAGTGGTTGCCCCGTTGCAATACGTTTCATTGTTCACCGGGTTGACGGTTGTGGTAGGATAAACAGTGATTGTAAACGTTGAAGGAATCCCCTGGCAACCGTTTGCAGTTGGTGTTATGGTGATGGTAGCAACCTCAGGAGCCGTGCCTGTGTTTGTGGCAGTGAATGAAGGGATGGGACCTGTTCCGTTAGCTGCCAGACCGATGGATGGAGTGCTGTTACTCCAGGCAAAAGTACTTCCGGCAACAGGACTGCTGAAGGTAACCACAGAAGTGACTGCACCGTTGCAATAGGTTGAATTGTTCACCGGATTGACCGTTGCCGTAGGGAATACAGTAATTGTAAACAACAGGGGGAGTCCAATGCATCCATTTGCAGTCGGGATCACGGTGATCGTTGCAATTACCGGTGCTGTACCGTTGTTGATGGCCGTGAAATTAGGGATATCCCCGGTTCCGGTTGCTGCCAGACCAATTGATGGAGTGTTGTTAGACCAGGTAAAGGTGGTGCCTGCAACAGGGCTACCTAAAGTAATCGCTGAGGCGCTGGCGCCATTGCAATACGTGGCATTGCCAATGGGGTTTACTGCAGGTGTGGGATATACAGTGATTGAAAACGAAGATGATGTTCCTGTGCATCCGTTTGCGAAAGGGGTGATGTCTATGTTCGCAATTTCAATGGCAGTACCCGGGTTTGTCGATGTGAAGGATGGAATATTCCCGGTTCCGGCAGCTGCGAGGCCGATGGATGGAAGGCTGTTGGTCCAGGCAAAAGTACTCCCTGCAACAGGACTTCCAAAAATAACCGCTGAAGTGACGGTTCCGTTACAATACATTGCATTGCTTACCTGGTTCACAGTCGCTGTCGGGTTAACTGTGATCGTAAATACCCGGTTTGTGCCTGTGCATCCGTTTGCGGTCGGGGTCACGGTTATTGTCGCAACTGTTGGTGCAGGGCCAGGGTTGGTGGCGGTGAATGACGGGATATTCCCGGTTCCGCTGGCAGCGAGGCCGACAGAAGGGTTGTTATTTGACCAGGCAAAGGTAGTGCCTGCAACAGGGCTCCCGATTGTGACAACAGAGGTGGTGGCTCCATTGCAATATGACATATTCCCTATTGGGTTCACAACAGGTGTTGGATACACGGTGATTGTAAATGTCGATGGTGTTCCGATGCAGCCGTTTGCCGACGGGGTGATGGTGATCGTCGCAATTACTGTTGAAAAGCCCGGGTTTGTTGCAGTATAAGAAGGGATGGATCCGGTTCCATTGGCTGCAAGGCCGATGGAAGGAATGCTGTTTGTCCAGGTAAAGGTGGTCCCTGCCACAGGGCTGGTAAAAGTGATTGCTGAAGTGGCTGCTCCATTGCAATAGGATGCATTAGCCACCTGGTTTACCGTGGCAGTTGGGTACACGGTGATTGTGAAAACGGAAGGAATTCCTGTGCATCCGTTTGCGGCGGGGGTGACTGTGATGGTCGCAACTGCCGGGGTCAGACCGGTATTGGTTGTGACAAAAGCAGGGATATTCCCCGTACCGCTTGCTGCCAGTCCGATGGATGGAGTACTGTTCGTCCATGTATAGGTTGTACCTGCTACCTGCCCTCCAAATGTGATTGCAGAAGTATTAACACCGTTGCAATAGGCAAGATTTGCCACCTGGTTTACACCTGGAGTCGGATGAATGGTAATGGTGAAAGAAATGGGTGAGCCAGTGCATCCGCTTGCTGTGGGAGTTACTGTGATGGTTGCACTTTTTGTTGCAATACCGTTATTTGAGGCAGTGAATGAAGGAACACCTCCGGTACCGTTCGCAGCAAGGCCGATGGTCGGATCGCTGTTTGTCCAAATAAAGGTTGTACCTGCCATACCGGTGAAGGTAATTGCTGCAGTGACTGCTCCATCACAATAAGTTACGTTTCCGACAGGGTCTATCCAGGGAATTGTATTCACGATCATGACAATTTCGTTGGATGTAGCAGGGGAACCGGTCAGACAGGGTGCCGGGCTCGAAGTCATCACCACAGAAATTGCTGTTCCATTGCCAAGTGTAGGTGAAGAAAAAGTTGAATTTGTAGCGCCTGAAATCTGGTTGGCACCCATCATCCATTGATAAGCTGGATTGGCACCACCATTTACAGGGGTCGCTGAAAAAGTGACCAAAGTTCCGGCACAAACAGGCCCTGAAGGAACAGCGGCAATAGTCACACTGGCCTGAAGGTTTGGGTTAACGGTGATTGTGATCGGATTGGAAGTGGCAGGATTCCCGGTGGCACAAGGATTGGAAGATATCATTTCACAGGTAACAGTGATGTTGTTAACAGGCGTAACCGCGTAGGTAACGTTTGTTGCACCTGAAACCGGTTGATTGTTTACTTTCCATTGATATGCAGGTGCTCCCCCTCCATTAACTCCTGTTGCGGTGAAGGTTACCTCGGTTCCGCTACAAATCGTAACGGCAGAGGCGATGATGCTGATGCTCGCCGGAAGGATGATGTTCATCCGGGCCCAATATGATCCGTTGTAATATTCAATAGTTTTTGCGGAGATGTTGAAAATGGTCAGACCGGTTGCGGGGAGTATGGCGTCCCGCTCCAGTGTCGTAAGCCTGGGGATTAAGATTCCTTTATTTGTAGAAGAGACATCAAGTATTGCCGAAGGATGCGGACTTGCATTGGAATTGTTAATGCCAACACCAACAGATGTCTGGGTTCCTGTTGCACCGGTTATCCCGGTACTTACAGCACATACCGGATACCATTCAGTGCCATAAAAATATTTTACCAGGTTATCTGAAATGTCATAAATAATCAAACCATCAGCAGGTGCATTGATTGCCCCGGGGGTGGTTCTTGTAAGTAAAAAGCCCCTGATAGGATCGCTTGCGTCCAGCATCGCAGAATTATCAGGCAGTATGTTCTGTTGAGCGGAAATGGCTACACCGCCGCCCGCACTGATGGTGCCGATGTTGGGGGAGACGAGGGTTTTTTCGATAGCGAACCAGTAGCTGCCATCAAAATAATTGAAAAGATCGGTAGAAGTATTGTAAATCAGAAGACCAGTTGCCGGTGAAGGAATTGCGTTGCGGCTTTCAGTGCTCATCCGGGGTATAAGGAGCCCCTTGTTTGAAGAATTGATGTCAAGCATGGCACTGCCTGCCGGACTTAGATTGCTCTCGTTGATCCCAACCTGAGCTGAAAGCTCGAAGGCAGCGCAACAAAAAATCAAAAGAAAAATCAAAGAAGATATAAATTTAATTTTCATGGCGGATAGATTTAGTTGGTGCAAAGATACAACAAAATAGTGTTGATTAAATATAAATTGCGATGTTAAATTTTCACACAATTAACATTAAATCAAAACAATAGACGGTTTTCCGCAATTAAATGTTATGGTTAACCGGTAAATCGATATAAATTTACCTGAATTGACATTTCAAGGTTTTATGCTATCCCCTCACCTCTCTCTTAAGCCTTGCCAGGTGTCCTCTCCCCAAAGCCTTTACCTCGCAGCCGAGTTCGAAATAGCGTCTGATCTCCGCATCTTTGAGGATACCGAAGGCGTCGATTACAGCAATAGGGCCACCAGCCCAATTCACCATATCGTCGGGTGAGAGATTCAGATATTGGTGGTGGGGAACAGCGAGGATCACCGCTTCAACACCTTTCATGGCCGCCGGAAGGTCTTTCTCCACAACACTTTGCTTCAGGCTCTCCTGGTTGCGGAAGAATCGTTTCCACGAGCTTTCTGGTGAAGGGTAGGTATCCTGCTCCTCGAGTTCATACCAGTGATCGACATAGGGATCATGGATGGTGATCTCAGCGCTCATCTCTGTGAGTTTGCGCACCACCAGCTCGCTGCCGCTGTAGCGGGTATCTCCAACATCCTGACGGTAGCTGGCGCCACAAAGCAGTACCTTCGATCCTGCGATGTACCTGCCCATGTTGCGCAGGGCGTCGCGGGTAAGTTCGGCCACATGCAGTGCCCTGGTGTCATTGATGTCGATGGCTTCCGGGGTGATGCGGAACACCTTGTCTCCGTCCTCAAAGCCGAGAATGTGTTTGTATGCCCAATATCCCAGTCCGCCATCTTTGGGCAGGCAGTAGCCGCCAATGCCGGGACCCGGGAAGATCATGTTGCTGTGGGTGGGGCGCATTTTGATGGCATCGATCACCTTGATCAGGTCCACTCCGTTGCGCTCGGCAAAGAGGCTCCACTCGTTCAGGTAGGCCAGGATGGCTGCCCTGTAAGAGTTTTCCACGATCTTGGTGGTTTCCGATTCGATAGGCCTGTCCATGACAGTTAAGGGAAACTCCCTGGTGTTCAGCACCTCATGTAGGAACTTTTCAACCCGTGCCCTGGAAACCGGCTCGCAACCCGAACAAACCCTCCAGAAGTCGCGGATGCTCGATACATAGTTTTTGCCGGGCATCACCCGCTCGAAGCTATGGGCAAGCAGAGGCACACTTGCAATTTGCCGGCGGCTGAAAGCCTTCTTCAAAATCGGCCATGCCACAAACTCCGTTGTTCCCGGGGCCACGGTCGTTTCGATCAGCACCAGGCACTCCGGCTGGATATTCTCGCCGATGGTTCGCATGGTATCTTCGAGGGCAGCCATGTCGGCCTCTCCACTCTTCATGTTTCCAAGCTCTTTTTTGGCGAAGTCGCATTGAACATCCACTACCACGCAGTCTGCGAACTGCAGGCAGTCGCTGTTGTAAGTCGCCACAAGCGTTTTTTCATCGAGCACGCAGCGTTTGATGAGCACATCTACCTCAGGGTCTTCGGCCTTGACAGGCGCTTCACCGCGGTTGATCAGCGGGATCTTCCAGAAGGAGCGTGCGCTGGGGCGCTGGCATCCGATCACGAATTTGGTGGAACGGCCATTGGCATCTTTGGTATCGGCCACAATGGAAGCCATCACAGCCCCAACGAAGCCCAGACCCATGACCACTACGATCTCCTTATTTTCGAGACGGGCTGCAGCAACCAGGTTTTCAATGCGTTTGAGTTCAGAATCGAAATCAGATTTCAAAGGAAGTGCGAA
>CAYHGE010000067.1:0-2480 GCA_964355945.1 uncultured Draconibacterium sp. | reverse complement strand
AAGTGTTAAGTTAAGTGTTAAGTGGGGACAAAGATAGTTAATTGCGGTTTTACATCTTCCTGAAGAATTGTAACAGAAGTTTGAAAAAAACCTGTATCTTTGCCAGTCCTATTTGGGTACTCCATGAAAAACAATAATTTGCAGGGCTTCAAACCACTCTTTTTTTCTCTGTTATTAGCGGTTTTGCTGGCATCGTGCGTACCCCAGAAGAAGATCAAATACCTGCAGAAGGTACAGGCCGCTGATACCGTGAATTTCCATCGCAACAAGCATGACGCGGATTACAGGTTGCAGGCGAAAGACAACCTCTACGTCCGTGTTTATGCCCTCGATGAAAAGGCCTATCTCTTTTTCAACAAACAGTCGGGATCGAGTTCATACAACGATTTTGCAAACGATGCCTCGATCTACCTGAACAGCTACTCGGTAAACTCAGATGGCAACATCGATTTTCCAATCGTTGGTAAAGTATATGTAAGGGATTTAACCGTGGGGCAGGTCCAGGCAGTATTGCAGCAGATGATTGGGGAGTATCTCAAAGAGACCACGGTGGTCGTGAAAACCGTCAACTTCAGGGTGACCATGGTTGGTGAAGTGATGCGGCCGGGAGAGTTTACGGTCTATAAGGATGACCTGAATGTGTTCGAAGCCATCTCGACAGCCGGAGACATGACCGAATTTGCCAACCGCAACCGGGTGGCCCTTATCCGCCAGGTGAAGGGAGGTTCGCAGGTTCATTATCTTGATCTTACCAGCCAGGATATCCTCAGTTCACCCTATTATTATCTTCAGCCCAACGACATCATCTATATTTCACCCCTCGGATACAAACGCTGGGGACTGGGTTCCACCTTCCCGTGGGCCATCGTCCTCGCCTCACTCACCACCACGCTTTTACTGATCAATTACGTAAAAACATTTTAGTACATGAACGACCGTCTCAGAGATTTTGATCACCAGGAGGAACCTTCCTTTAACTACGAAGAGTTTTTATACAAATGCCTGCACTACTGGTACCTCTTTGCTGTCGCGATTGTTCTTGCCCTGCTGATCAGCTTTTTCTTCAACAAATATGCACGGCCGGTGTATGAGGTACGCAGCACCGTGCTGATCAAGGATTACAAGGAGAACAAGGTGAACCCCCAGGATATGCTTGGGATCGGCATGTTCAATAACATGCAGGACCTGCAGAACGAGATCGAACGAATCTCTTCTTACAAAATCGTAAACCGCACGGTGCAAAAAGCCGGCTTTGAGGTTGCTTATTTCAGCAAGGATAAATTCCTTTACCGCGAATTCTACCGGCAGAACCCGGTGGATGCCTTCAAAAGGCTCTACCAGGGGAATCCTTTTTACACCTCCACGGAATTATACAGAGACTCTCCCTTCCTTGTGATCATGGATACCACCTTTCCGCAGGCGGTCAACATGAGTTTTAACCTCGTTTTCCGGTCACCGACCCAGTACTCACTTGAGGCGGAGGCGGAAGAGGTCTCCTTGTACAACTTTGCCCAAAAGGAGTTTGTACCCAACCGGCTGGAGAATATAAAATTCAACAGTACCTGTCGAGTCAACGAGTTGGTGGAACAGAAAGGTTTTCGTTTCAAGGTGGTACTTAACAGCAACTTTGATGAGAAGCGGGATTATAAAAAATCGTTCTCCTTCATATTTCGCGATTATGGAAGCCTTACCGATGAGTTCAGGGGGTACACCGTGGCACCAGTCAAGAAAGATGCCTCCGTGGTTGAAATAAAGATGAAGACCATCAACGCCGACAAGACCATCGATTTTATAAATGCTCTCACCAATCAATACATCGCAAGCGGCCTTGAGCGGAAGAACGTGGTAGCTACCCTCACCATCAACTTCATAGACAGGGAACTCACCGGGATCAGCGATTCGCTGAATACTTCGGAGCGTGGGCTGATGAATTTCAGAACCGACAAAAAGATCATGAACCTGGACGCCCAGGCGCAGCAGGTGTTTGACAAAATGATGCAGTTGCAGGATGAGAAGGCTGTTCTTATGGTTAAGAACAACTACCTGAAGAACATGAAGATATACATCGAGACAAACCGAAAACTCGATGAGATGATCGTCCCCGCGGCGATCGGGATTGACAACTCCATGCTGAACGGGCTAACAGCCAAGTTAACCGAGCTCTACGTGAAACGGTCTGAGAGTGCCCTTTACTCCATGGAGCGCAGCCCCAACATGGTTGCCCTCGACAACCAGATCGCCACCACGAAAAAGGCCCTTTATGAAAACACCTGCAATGCGCTGAGTTCAAATGAGGCGATGCTGAAGGAGGTAGCGGGCAGGATGGCGGAGGTGACCTCCCTCATCGACAAACTCCCCGAAACCCAGCGGGTGCTTTTCGGCATCGAGCGTAAATTCAAGCTGATCGATGCCTCTTACACCTACCTGCTGCAGAAGCGGTCGGAGGCGCTCATTACCCGGGCGGCCAACACCACCGACAA
>CAYHGE010000066.1:14840-20960 GCA_964355945.1 uncultured Draconibacterium sp. | reverse complement strand
AACTTTAAAAAAGCCTATGAAACCTTCCCCGATGTTGAGTTCATTGCCCGGACACCGCTGATTCCAGGGGTTAACTGCGATGATGAACATGTGCTTGGAGTACTGGAATTCATCAAGCCATACAAAAATGTGATTGATTATGAATTGCTGCCCTATCACCGTTTTGGTTTGGGCAAGTATGAATCGCTTGGGGTTGTTTACGAACTCGATGATTACAAAACGCCTTCTGAAGAAGTGGTTAAACGCTTTCAGGCAATGATTGATGAAGCGTTTGGAAGGATAAGCGAAAAGGCAGAGGAAAAATAGAAAGAAATTGCAGATTCCGCAACCAATGAAAACATGAATAAAATAAACTTATGAATGCACAGAGCATGTTCGGAATTGTGGCCATCTTTTACTGCGTGGCGAACCTGGGTTCCATGGGCCTGGAGCTCAATTTGCAAGAAACGATCAAAGCATTACGAAGTCCCCGCCTCGTAACACTTACTTTAGTATGGAGTTGGATTTTAGGCCCGGTACTGGCAATCCTGATCACGAAGATTCTTCCTTTATCCAATGCACACGCCGCAGGATTATTACTTTTTAGCCTAGCGCCAACGGCTCCCATGTTACCCATTTTAATCCGGAAAGCAAAGGCAGATATGGACATCTCTGCCGCTATGATGCCAATGGCCGTTGTGGGCACAGTAATTCTGATGCCGCTTTTGGCTCCGGTATTAATTCCCGGTGTATCGGTTAGTGGCATGGCATTGGCAAAACAACTCATACTCACGGTACTCTTGCCACTGGTAGCCGGCGTTCTCATGATGGTATTTGCAAAAAAAGCCGGTACAGCTATTTTTCCTTATGTAAAAAAACTAGCCAGCCTTACTACTTTGCTTTTATTGGGTTTTACCATATTCATGTATTGGCGGGAACTCCTCCATGCACTCGGTAGTTTTGCCGTGGCTGCACAGGTTCTGTTTACATTGATAATCGCATTTGGAACTTATTTACTGGGTTTTGGCATGAAACAGTCGCAGCGCAGTGCGCTGGCGCTCGGTGTGTGTTCCCGCAATGGTGGCGCCATGTTCGTTGCATTTGCAACCTTTCCGGTTCAGGATCCCAATGTGTTGGTGATGATTTTGCTGGCAGTACCGGTTCCTGTAATTATGTGGCTGATATTGGCCCGTTTTTTCGCTTCACGGGCTGATAAAGAGGTAGCAGCAGCCTAATTATATTGGATGAGAAGAAACCCGATTGAAGATTTTGAGAATGTCGAAATATAAAAAAACCTTTTAAAACAAAGACTCATGGAAAAATCAACAAAAAGAACCGCTCCAAACATGGAGAAAATTATTGCCAATGCAAAAAAAGCAGGCAAACTCAAAACTGTTCCCTTGGATTGGAATGAAGTGTATTACACCAATTGTCCGCTCATTTCGGCAAGCAATGTGGATCAGGAACTGGGCTGGACAAAGGAAATCTACAAAAAGATGGATGTTCAGTACTACTACCTGCGCGCACGCAAAGAGAATGACTGGTATCCTCATTACATCCATAACATGGATAACATCATCAGGTTTGGCGGTCTCTTCCCTCCCATTCATGTTAATGCCGACATTCGCAGGACAAGACTTCTTGGAGTTACACATGCACCGCGCGAAGGCGGTGTGATGATGGTCCGTTCAAGGGACGATATCTACCGCATGGCCGACCTGAAAGGTAAAAAGATCGGTCTTTCGAGGAGCCAGAACAAGATTAAAACAGACTGGTGGGGAATCCAGGAAGAACAGGGTATCGAGCTGATGCTGAGAGTGAACGGCATGACCCGCGATGATGTCCAGATTGTTGAATTCCCTTACCCGGACGATTGGTATGACAATCCTGAGATGATGGGTCCTGAAATGGAGAATCCATCGGAATTGTGGCTTCGCCGCGACCATAAACACGACCTGGCTTTCCGTCCGCTTGAAACCGCACTTGGAAATGGTGTAATTGACGCGATGTATATGCAAAGCGGTCCATTACAGCAGCTTTCAGAAGCCACCGGCAAATTCAAGTCGATTGAAGATCTTTCAAGGTATCCCGACTGGACCCTGCAGGTAGCAAATATCCCCGCCGCAATCACCTGCAGCGACGTGATGTACGAAAAACACCCCGAGCTTGCAGTTGCATTTATGAAAGGAATGATCAAGGTTGGACGCTGGGCCAATGAACACAAACCTGCGGCAGCAGCTATCCTTGATAAACAGACATTCTACCTGGATGTTGAGCATACGCTCGAAGGTATCAAGCCCATCGACCTGGTTCCCAACCTCTCGCTACAGAACCTGGTATCAGTAGAGATAGGCAAAGACTTTATGCTCAGCCACGGTTACATCAGAAACGACTTTGATGTTCAAAAATGGGCAGCGCCCGACATCCTGGAACAGGCAGCCCGTGAATTGCTTGAAGAAGAATGGAAAAAACGCACCACGGCAAAACTTCCCAATGCAGCAGATCCGCTGGCATCGGGTATGAGGATGGGATAGACCGGATCAGAACAAATATCTATATGATTGAAAATAAACCACTAAGGCACTAAGGACACTAAGGGTCACTAAGAAAAAAAATGGTCAGTTATGTTCTGGTGTTCCTAAGTGTCCTTAGTGCCTGAGTGGTTAAAAAAATAGATTAACTTCATGAATACAAAGAAGACCTATACTCATAAAACCATAGTTCAATTAATGTTGATTTTCTTTGTCCTGGGATTGTCTTTTGACGCTCACACCCAGGATATGAAATTCGATCCGAAAGGCAACCCGGAAAAATGGAATTTCAGCATTACCCCGTTTTTAATATTGCCATGGGTTAGCGGGAATGTGCAGTCGGAAATGCTCTCTCAGGATTTTGGCATTGATCCTGCCGATTTTATCAATTCATTGAACGGTACGTTCATGATCAATACCGAGTTGTCGAAGGGAAAGTTCTTTGTCGCCCCTTCATACATTTATCTCCACAATCAGGTGTCAAAAATTCTGTGGACGAGCCAGAACGGCAACCAGACCATCACTGCAGAGCCTGCCATGCAAAAACACATCATGGAACTGATAGCAGGGATGCGTTTCAGGCTGGGAACCAAATTCATGCTGGACCCCTATCTGGGTTTCCGTTACACGATGTATCATCTGTTCGGATCGGTACAGGGGATTGGGAACACCACAGAAATAGATGAAAATGTCGATTTCTGGGATCCGGTCCTGGGATTCAGGGCACATTTTTATCCGCATCCAAGGATTCCGATCGAGTTAAAAGCTGACATCGGCGGATTTGGCGTTGGTTCCAAACTGACATGGTCAACATGGTTCAACGTTGGCTATTCGGTTTCTCCAACCGTCGATCTCCTGGCCGGGTTTGCTGCGTTATCGAATCAATATGAGTCGGAAACTGCCTCGGGGAGAACCTATGGAATGACTTCTTTAACTTATGGCATTTCCATAGGAGCAAGATTCTTTATTCCTTCAAGGGCTAAAGACCCCGGGGTATTTAAAAAATTCAGCAGGGAAGATTAAAAAATGAGGAGTAACCTCTTTGTCACTTTATTTGTGCTCATGATGAGTTTAAGTTTAACCCATACCGGAATCGCGCAGAATTCTTCTTTTGAGTTCTGGCCTGAAACCGATATCTGGTACAGGCTTACTCCCTCGTGGCGTCTTTCAGCATTTATACCCATTACGAAATACAACGAGAGCAAGTACCGCGATTTGAACATATACCTGCACGCAGACTATGCCTGGGGAAAACCTAAACATCCGTTCTACGCCAGGCTGATGGATGACAACAGGGCGCAAAAAATGAAGGGATGGATGGTCCGTGGTGGTTTTATGGAGGGTTGGAGCCTTGGAGAAAACGCAGGTGAATATACTGAGGATATGCTTTTTGCCGAAATTCACAAGAGGGTACCGCTGAAAGGTGAGATTTTGCTATCACAGCGGTTTCGCACCGACCTTCGCTGGGTTGGCAATGATGCAACGTTTTCATACCGGTTTCGATACCGCATTATGGTTGAGAAAGAGTATACAGCAGGGCGCAGTTCCATAATTCCTTATGTAAATGCAGAACCATACTGGGATTCGAGATATTCTACAGTGAACAGGATCCGGTTGATCGGAGGTGCAACGGTAGCCTGGGGACCTCGCCTGGCGTATGAGGCCAACATAACCTATCAGTACGATTCACATTATGATACCACAAACCTATATGCCTTCAATATTATCCTGCATGTGTACTTTGAAACGGCCCGGGCCAAAACCAAAACTGAAAGTTCTGAACAACCGGTGTATGACCCACCGGTAAAGAATTGATTTTTATTTAAATATGACTACAAACCATTCTAATTGTTAAGAAATTAATTTGATACTTATGAAAAAATCTCTATTACTGTTTGCTGCAAGTTTCTTTCTTTTTGTGCAGGCCTTCAGCCAGGTCTATACGAATAAAATTGTTGGTTCAAAAAATGAATCACTTAAGGATAGTATTGAAAAAAAAGGATACCCTTACGCTTTGCCGATCTGGGGTAAAAAAGCTGCGGCGAAGGGCTATCAGCTCCCATATTCTGCGGGGATCAGCGTAAATTATTTCTGGCAGGAATCCAGCCTGATCATCGACAATCTCATGGTAGGCTTCAACAACGGGGAAATGCACAACCTGGATGAGATCATCCGGTTCGATGATGCGAAAGCAACTGCCAGTTCCATCAACATCAGGCCGGATATCTGGGTCTTCCCCTTTTTAAATGTGTACGGGGTTTTTGCAAAAGCCAAAACATCAACAGCCATTAATGCCGGGGTGTGGCTTCCCGATTTTGACAGCACCTGGTCGCAGGTTGGGTCCATTTCGACCACCGCCAAGTTTGACGCCACTGCGCTTGGTTTTGGAGTTACGCCGACCTTTGGGTTAGGCGGATTTTGGATCGCCCTGGACATGAATTTTGTTTGGACCGATGTAAGCGCGCTCGACAAACCCGTGTTTACCTTTGTCTTTGACCCGAGGTTTGGTAAAACCTACCAGTTTAAAAACCCGAACATGAACATCGCCGCCTGGGTGGGTGCTTTCAGGGTTAATTTTACTTCCAATACCATGGGTTCGATAAACCTTTCAGAAGTATTACCCACCAGTGAATTACAGTCAAAAGTTGACCAGGGGTTTGTAAAAGTCGGAGAAACGTCGCAGCAGGTAACTGCCTGGTGGGACGGACTTACCCCGGTTGAGCAAAAGAATCCGGTCAATGTATCGAAGTATGAGGCAGCCAATAAAGCCCTGGGTAAAGCAAGCGATGTATTGACTGCCGCGGATGCAGCATTGAATGATGGCAACAGTGCCACGGTTCAGTACTCACTGGAGAAATCCCTGAAAAACAAATGGAATTTCGTCATCGGCACCCAGTTTCAGATCAACAGGCATTTTATGCTGCGGGCTGAATATGGTTTCCTGGGCACCCGGAATCAATTCATTGGCGGGGTGCAGTACCGGTTCGGGTTATAGCCTGTTTTGATTCAGTGCAACTAATATTATTCATTCACTCTATGGGCAATAAATCATGAAAATACAGAAAATACTCATACCGATCATGTCCATCATGCTGGTTTCACAGGTGATGCAAGGCCAGGTCCTGATATCATTGATCTTTGGGGATAAACTCAATTCTCCGACATTAAAATTCGGGCTCGATGGCGGAGCAAACTTTTCTACAGTAAGCAATCTGAGCGGGGCAAAGTACCGTACCGGTTTTAACCTGGGCTTCTATTTTGATTTCCTGCTGAAAAAAGACAAGCCATGGTATATCCACACCGGGGTCCTGGTTAAATCAGCATTGGGAGCAAACAGGATTAATCCTTACCATCTTACCAATGCTGATTCCACGGCACTTGACAGCCTATTCAGCAATGGCACCGTTGACCGAAAATTAAGTTATTTCAATGTACCCATCCTGATAAGATACTCGATAAAGAAAAAGTTGTTTATTGAGCTGGGTCCGATGCTTAGCCTGGGGTATAAAGCCAATGATATCTTTACGACTGAAATTGAAAACAAGGAAGACCTCTCCTTTGATAACGATGTAAAAGAACAGTTTGTAAAGTTGGATGTCGGAGGCATGGC
>CAYHGE010000066.1:0-14740 GCA_964355945.1 uncultured Draconibacterium sp. | reverse complement strand
ATCCCGTGGAAAAAGTGGGGACCCTATTTAAGCGAACGCCAGTGGGGAACCGTACGTGAGGACTACAGTGAAGGCGGTGATGCCTGGGATTTCTTCACCCACGATCATGCCCGTTCCCGTGCCTATCGCTGGGGTGAGGATGGTATTGCCGGCATCTCCGATGACAAACAGCGCCTGTGCTTCGCCCTCGCCCTGTGGAATGGCAAAGACCCCATTCTCAAGGAGCGGCTTTTCGGATTGACCAACAGCCAGGGCAACCATGGGGAGGATGTGAAGGAGTACTACTTCTATCTCGACTCCACCCCGACGCATTCCTATATGAAATACCTGTATAAATACCCACAGGCGGCCTATCCCTATGAGGATCTTGTGCTAACGAACGGTCAACGCTCACGGGAGGAGATGGAGTATGAACTCCTGGACACGGGGGTCTTCAATGAGGACCGCTATTTCGACGTGTTTATCGAATACGCCAAAGCCGGTCCGGATGACATCCTGGTGAAAATCACTGCCGCCAACCGCGGACCGGAGGCGGCCGATCTGCATCTGCTTCCAACGCTCTGGTTCCGCAACGACTGGTCGGCATGGATTGCTGATTCGAACAGGGCTGCCGTGAAGCCAAAACTCGCCCAAATCAAGACAAAAAAAGGGGTGAGTGCACTCAAGGCAAGTCATGGACTCCTGGGTGACTTTACTTTATCCTGTGAAGGCGACATACCGCTGCTCTTCACCGAAAATGAAACGAACCATGAGCGGCTTTTCCCGGGAACAAAAAACGAAAGCACTCACGTGAAAGATGGCGTTAACGATTGTGTGGTAAACGGCTTTAAAGATAAAGTGAACCCGGAACAGCAGGGAACAAAAGCTGCGGCGCACTACCATATAAATATCGGTGCCGGTCAGACCTCGGAAATCCGTTTGCGGTTATCCGGTAAATCGGAAGAAAGGGAAGGCGGCATCTTCGGAAAGAGTTTTGACAAAGTATTTGATGACAGGCTTAAGGAAGCAGATGAATTCTACAAATCTGTTACCCCCGCTGCCGTAAGTGCCGATGAGGCCAATGTGATGCGGCAGGCCCTTGCCGGGATGCTCTGGAGCAAACAGTTCTTCTTTTTTGACGGAGACAATTGGCTGGACGAGCACAACTCCAACCCTCTTCATTCGGGCTTTAAGAATTCCCGCAATTCGGAATGGTACCACATGCTTAATGAAGACATCATCTCCATGCCCGACAAGTGGGAATATCCGTGGTATGCAGCCTGGGATCTTGCATTTCATACGATCCCGCTCTCTATGGTTGATCCCGATTTTGCAAAAGAGCAGATGGAGCTGATGCTCAGAGGTTTATATCTGCATCCCAACGGGCAGATGCCGGCTTATGAATGGAATTTCAGCGATGTAAATCCGCCGGTACATGCCTGGGCGAGTTTATTTCTGCACCGAATGGATATGGCCATAAATGGCAAGGCAGATGTGAATTTTTTACGGTCAACCTTCAATAAATTATTGATCAACTTTACCTGGTGGGTAAACCGCAAAGACCGGTATGGCAAAAATGTATTTGAAGGAGGGTTCCTTGGACTTGACAACATCGGTGTTTTTGACCGAAGTGCGCCTTTGCCGACCGGCGGCAGCCTTGAACAGGCCGACGGTACTGCATGGATGGCGCTGTTCAGCCAGAATATGCTTGAGCTGGCTGCTGAACTCGCATTTCACGATCCATCCTATGAAGAAATGGTTGTAAAATTTACACAGCACTTTCAATTCATTGCCATGGCCATGAACAAGCAGGGTCCTGATGGCATGTGGGATGAGGAAGACGGTTTTTACTATGATCTTTTACGATTGCCTGACGGAACCGCTACAAAGCTGAAAGTTCGATCGCTGGTAGGATTATTGCCACTGTGCGCCACCAGTGTTATCGAAAAGGGGCAGCGTGAACATATTCCATCTGCAATGGCGAATATTATGGAGCGTAAACGCAGGATGCCGGAACTTTGGTCTTCCATACACCCCACCGGACCGGGACATTTTGGCGTTAATGATCGGGGCATCCTTGCCCTTGTTACTCCTGAACGGCTTAGAAGAATCCTTGACAAGATGCTTGACGAGAATGAGTTCTTAGGGCCCCATGGCATTCGTTCGATTTCCAGGTTCCATGAACAGCACCCGTATGTTTTACATGAAGGAGGACAGGAGTACCGGGTAGACTATCTGCCTGCCGAGTCGAATACAGGAATGTTTGGTGGCAACTCCAACTGGCGCGGACCTGTTTGGATGCCGGTAAACCTTTTGCTTGTGAGGGCGCTGCAGCAGTTCTATTTGTACTACGGAGACAGTTTTAAAGTCGAATGTCCAACCGGATCCGGAAAACTGATGAACCTGTTTGACGTGAGCAAAGAGATCAGCCGCAGGCTTACCAGCACATTTACCCGCGATGAAAATGGAAGACGCCCGGTTTTCGGAGGTACTGAGAAGTTTCAGACAGACCCTCACTGGCGCGACCACATCCTTTTTTATGAGTACTTCCATGGCGATAATGGCGCCGGGCTTGGCGCCAGTCATCAAACGGGTTGGACCGGTGTTACAGCAATACTAATACAACTTTACGGTCATCTTACTGGTGACAGTCTTTTGAAAAGTGGAAAGAGTGCTGCTTTCCATAAGGATACAATCGTTGCCCCGCGAAATCAAACCTAATCGTGTTAGCCATACTGAATAATATAATCTTAACGAACCTACTATGAAAGCCATTGCAGTTGAACCTAAAAAACCGGGAACCGCAAGATATATGGAGATGCCGGAGCCTGATGCACGCGACGGTTCTATCCTCGTTGAAGCAGTTGCCGTTGGCGTGTGCGGTACTGACGTGGAAATTGTCGAAGGAAAATATGGCTGGGCTCCTCCGGGCCAGCAATATCTTGTCCTGGGCCATGAATCCCTGGGCCGCGTGATCGATCCAGGTCCGAGCGGACTTAAAAAAGGCGAACTGGTGGTTGGCATCGTGCGGCGTCCGGATCCTGTACCTTGTCCGAATTGTGCAGTGGGAGAATGGGATATGTGCCGCAATGGCCTATACACTGAGCGCGGGATCAAGGAGATCCATGGGTTCATGTCGCAACGCTGGCGGATAGAGCCTGAATATGCTGTAAAAGTTGATGCTGCCCTGGGTTTGTTGGGCGTTCTCCTGGAACCTACTACCGTTGTAACGAAAGCGTTGGAGCAAATCGGGATGATTGGTCGGAGATCATTCTGGGAACCGCGTGTTGTCCTGGTTACAGGAGCCGGCCCGATTGGCCTTCTGGCCGCCCTTAGCCTGAAAATCCATGGAATTGAGGAAATACATGTACTTGACCGGATGGAATCCGGCTCCAAACCCGACCTGGTAAGAGAACTGGGTGCAATATATCACTCTGGCAGTGTGGCTGATCTGGGATTCGAACCGGATGCAATTGTTGAATGCACAGGGGTTGGACAGGTAATTTCCGATTGTATCCAGAAAGTCGGACCGAATGGGATCGTTTGTCTCACAGGCGTTGGGCATGGCGGTGTAGTAACTTCAGCGCCAACCGCCAATGTGGCCGCCGCGGCGGTTTTAAGGAATACCGTGATCGTGGGAAGTGTCAATGCCAATAAACGGCATTGGTACAGGGCCGGCCAAACATTGGCCAAAGCCGACAAATCATGGCTGGCAAAACTCATCACACGCATTGAACAGCCGGAGAACTTCATGAAGGCACTCGAACGGCAGCCGGATGACATCAAGGTTGTTATTCAGTTTGCTGATATTTAGCGGTTCAGGGATATAGAACGAAATGAAGAAATATTCACATAAACACTTATTTACGTGCAATATACGGCTGATCTGTATACTGTTATCCACCCTGATTCTGCATGCCTGTGTCCCGGATAAATTAAGTATGGTTTATGTGGGAACTTATACCGGCAAGGGAAGTGATGGCATTTATGCCTACTGGTTCAATCCTGACAATGGTGATTTACATAAGATTGGTCTGGTTGCCATCACAGACAATCCTTCTTTTATCACCATTGATCACGATGGAAAATTTCTTTATGCCGTGAATGAGGTGGACACTTTTGAAAATAAATCAACCGGAGCAGTTAGTGTTTTTGCCATTAACAGGGTATCAGGGGCGTTGGATCGGTTGCAGCAAATTTCTTCGCTTGGCGCTGCTCCCGCACATTTGTCGCTGGATAAACAGGGTCAGTACCTGATGGTCGCAAACTACAACGGGGGAAATGTGACTGTATTTCCAATCGAACGAGATGGTAAACTTGGTCCGCACAGCGGATTTATCCAAAATACCGGTTCGAGCATAAACCCCGATCGTCAGTCCGGTCCCCATGCTCATTTTATCCAGGTCACCAATGACAATAGATTTGTCATGGTTGCTGATCTTGGAATTGACCAGGTGCTCGTATTCCGGTTGGATTCAATCACGGGTTCACTTACCCCGACCGATTCCGGGTTTGTGAAGCTGAAGCCAGGCTCCGGTCCAAGACATATTGCCTTTTCGCCCTCCGGAAAACACACCTATGTGTTGAATGAGTTAACATCAACGGTTACGACATTTTCATACGAACCGGAAACCGGAAAGATGCAGGAGAAGCATACCATTTCAACACTTCCAAAGGATTTTTCCGGTACAAACACTGCGGCAGAGATCCTGACAGATGCACAAGGTAAATTTCTGTATGTATCGAACAGGGGAGAGAATTGTATCGGACTGTTCAGCATTAATTCCACGGACGGAAAATTAACACCCGTTGAGTGGATTTCAAGCGGTGGCAAGACTCCGCGAAACATGATGATTGATCCTACCGGGAATTGGCTCTTTGCCGCTAACCAGGATTCAGATAATATAGTCATTTTCCAGATTGATCAGGTTACCGGTAATTTGATTCATACATCGCAAACATCAGGGATAGACTCTCCTGTTTGCATTCGTTTTACATCTGCTAAATAACATCTAAAAGTGAAATCCATGCATGAAGTGAAAGATCTGAAATATCGCATTAGATTTTTTATTTCAGAATTTCTTGGAACAGCCTTGTTACTGATGGCAGGGCTTTCTGTGGTGATCCTGATGTTCGGATCGGGCAGTCCGATGGCACAACTCATTCCAGACATGAAAATGCGCCAGTTGATCACCGGGTTTCTTTTCGGTTCAACAGGTGCGGCAATTGCACTATCAGCGATCGGAAAGACCAGCGGAGCGCACATCAATCCTGCCGTTACGATGGTTTTCTGGTTGTTTCGCAAGATCGAAGGACGACTTGCCATTACCTATATCCTTGCGCAAATGACCGGTGCAATTGTTGGTTGCCTGCCCCTCCTGCTCTGGGGTCGGATGGGCAAAAGTATTGAATTCGGTGCGACGGTGCCCGGAGAAGGCTACTCCATTCAGACAGCTTTAGCCGGTGAAATTGTGACCACTTTTATCATGGTATCATTGCTGGTTATCTTCATCGGATTCAGGCAAATCAGACAATTTACGCCGTTTATGTTTCCATTTCTCTATGCAATCATGGTCCCCCTGGAAGCTTCAATATCAGGAACCAGCACCAATCCCGCCCGCAGTCTTGGCCCGGCAGTTATTTCAGGACAGTGGGATGGATGGTGGATCTATTTGATTGGCCCGCTGGCAGGTGCCTTCCTGGCAAGCATTGCTTGCAGTTTACTTGCCAGGCGAATCACCATTGCCAAACTTTATTATTTTGACAGTCACAGTGAGGGTGATTCACTATTGCGAAAAAAACAATTTCAAGTATCTCAATCGGAATAAATTTATAAGCTAAACCAAATCATTTAAAAAATTAAAACCATGAAAGTAATCATTGTAGGTGGAGTGGCCGGTGGTGCCTCATGCGCAGCACGCCTTCGCAGATTGGATGAAAAAGTTGAAATCCTGATGGTTGAACGCGGGCCCTATGTTTCGTATGCGAACTGCGGACTTCCTTATCATGTTGGCGGAACAATTGAACAAGAGTCAAGCCTGCTTGTGGCAACCGAACAGATGTTCCGTGCATTGTTCACCGTCGATTGCCGCACCAGTTGTGAGGTAGTCGGCATTGATGCCAAACTGAAAACAGTGGAGCTTAAGAATCACCTTACCGGTGAAGTAACCACTGAAAAGTACGACAAGCTATTGCTGTCACCGGGATCTGCGCCAATCCGTCCACCGCTGCCGGGCATCGATCTTCCCGGAATATTCTCTGTTAGAACCGTTCCTGATGCCAGGAATATAAAAGCATGGCTTGACCGTGATGTTGACCGGTCAGTTGGTAATTCGTTCACTGGCAATGATACGATTTCTAAACCCAAGCAGGCAGTGGTAGTCGGAGGTGGATTCATCGGCCTCGAAATGGTGGAAAATTTCATTGAACGCGGACTCAAAGTTACGCTAATCGAGAAATTGAACCAGGTCATGCCGCCCCTTGACCCTGAAATGGCACGCCTCGTTGAGGGTTACCTGAAAAAACATGGCGTCAATGTGGAGCTCAGTGACGGCGTGGCCGGATTCAGAAAATCGGCGACAGGTGCGCTTGAAGTTCTTACCGAATCAGGAAAAGCACATCCGGCTGACATCGTTGTCTTAGCCATTGGCGTACGACCTGAGACTGCACTGGCAAAAATGGCCGGGATTGAGATTGGCAAACTCGGCGGTATGCGGGTGGATGAGCAGATGCGCACTTCCGACCCTGATATCTTCGCAGTCGGTGATGCAGTCGAAGTTAAAAACTTCGTTACAGGCGAATGGGCGCTCATCCCGCTTGCCGGGCCTGCAAACCGCCAGGGGCGCATCGTGGCTGATGTGATTGCCGGTCGCGACTCCCGTTTTCGTGGCACCCAGGGCACCTCGATCTGTAAACTTTTCGATGCAGCCATTGCCCAAACCGGCGTAAGTGAGAAACAACTTATCGGGCTTGGTGATACTGATTATGAGAAGATTTATCTCTATCCAAATTCGCATGCAGGATATTATCCGGGGGCGAAACTCCTGCCCATGAAGGTCATATTCAGGAAATCCAACGGGCTCTTGCTTGGCGCACAAGTTTTGGGCGAAGACGGTGTTCCCAAACGGATCGACTCCTTCGCCATGGCAATCCAAATGGGGTGTACCGTTTACGATCTGGAAGAGTCTGAACTTTGTTATGCACCACCGTTTGGCACCGGGAAGGATCCGGTCAACTTCGCAGGGATGATTGCAGCCAACATTCTCCGGGGCGACATGCCGGTATGTCACTGGGATTCCTTGGACAACAATTTCCTGCTCGATGTGCGCAATCCCCCGGAAATCGAAGCAGAGTCAGTTCCGGGCGCATTCAACATTCCGTTGCCTCAACTGCGTGCGCGTTTGGGCGAACTTCCGCGTGATCGCGAAATCGCGGTATTTTGCCGTTCAGCGCAACGCTCCTACTACGCTACGCGAATCCTGTTGCAAAACGGGTTCAAAGTCCGGAACATCTCCGGCAGCATGCTGTCACGCTCACATCGTGCCGGAAATTAAAGTAAACGCGCCACCTCCTCCCCCTCTCCTTCAGGAGAGGGGGACGGGGGGTGAGGTCAATTACTGCCTCCTGACGGAGAAAACATACAGCAGATATATGGCGCCGGGAAATTTTATCAACACTTTCTTTCAACACATCTAAATCTCAAACGGAAAAGACTATGGACACAATCATTCAATTTTGTCAGACAATGTTTAATCCACTGGTGATGGTTTTCACTATTTCGAACCTTTTTAGCATGGGGCTACAGGTTAACCTTGGCAAGATGTTCAAGATAGTTAGAAATCCGAAGTTCCTGGGTCTGACGATCGGGCTGGGCTGGGTGATCGGCCCGGCGGTTGCTTATCTGATATCTATGTTACTTCCCCTGGATAATGCATATATCATTGTATTGTTAATTGGAAGCCTTGCTCCATGTGCGCCATTTCTCCCGCCGTTACTCCCAAAAGCCCATGGAGACGTTGTCTTCGCAGGCGCTTTCATACCGGTAGCGGCCATCGGCACATCCCTGTTAATGCCATTGATTGCACCAATGCTGGTCAAGGGGATTGAATTGAGTGTGATGTCGCTCCTGAAGCCGCTCCTGATGACCGTGCTGATACCTTTGCTTATTGGCGCTGGTATTAACACATATGCCAGTAAAGTGGCCGATAAGATATTCAAGCCTGTAAAGAAACTGGCTGGTCTGACCACCTTATTGACAACCATATTTTGTATCATGCTCTATTATAAACAGATGTGGGCTACTGCCGGCAGCATGGCCATGCTTTCCCTGACCATTTTTATGGTGGTGATGGCTGTGATCTCCTTTTATTCCGGATTCGGACTTAACCGGAGTGAAAAAGTTGTATTGTCACTGGGAATGGGCACACGGAATATAGCAGCTGTCCTGATTGGCGTGCTAACAATTGCGAATGTACAACCAAATATGGTGGCGATGGTTGTCATCTGGACGCTGTGGTCTATAATCCTCAGTTACATTATTGCCCCCATCATGGGAAGAAAGGCGACCACATAATATGGATCAACCCGCCTGACAGCCATTCAATATGATATGTTTGGTGAAGTAAGAGGGCGCAAAAAAAAAAGGAGTAAGTATGAGAATGTAATAATTTTGTTTATAAATTGGGTGAAAATTTAAAAATACAAAATCTATGAAAAAAATATCGACTATTTTATTGTTCATCACTTTTCTTTGTTCCGGCAACAGCAAGGCTCAAAATGAGGACGCTGCAATAAGGAAGGAAGGTGATCAGTTCGACCGGACCGTGCTCCCTATCAAAGAGCCAAAGCGGCCAACCTACACCGAACTTGACGTTCGCAGCGCAAAAGCACCAGAACGCTTCCATGTGACCGCCCCAAAAGGTGCACCCAACGTGGTTGTTGTTTTAATTGACGACATGGGGTTTGGGGTTTCCGAAGCGTTTGGCGGTCCAATTACCACGCCAACCATGGACAAGCTTGCTGATAACGGATTAAGATACAACCGTTTTCATACCACTTCACTTTGCTCCCCTACCCGGGTGGCGTTACTAACCGGGTATAACCATCACAGCAACAACATGGGTTGCATTGGTGAGGCTGCGACTACCTTCCCCGGGTATACTTCAGTAAGGCCTCAAACCATCACTCCCATGGCTGAGGTGCTTCGCCAGAACGGATACAATACTGCTGCTTTCGGTAAATATCATGAAACTCCTCCCTGGGAAATTTCAAACTCAGGGCCCATGGATCGCTGGCCAACACATTCCGGCTTTGAAAAATTCTATGGATTTATCGGTGGTGAAACCAATCAGTGGTCTCCGTTGATTTATGACGGGAGTACGCTGGTAGAAACGCCTGAGAATCCTGATTATCACTTTACCACCGATATGACCAACCAGGCTATTTCGTGGGTTCGTTTCCAGCAGGCATTGTCGCCAGATAAGCCTTTCTTTATGTATTATGCGCCGGGAGCAACCCATGCACCGCACCATGTACCAAAGGCATGGGCAGAAAAATACAAAGGGAAATTTGACCAGGGATGGGATAAACTGCGTGAAATGACTTTGGAGCGCCAGGTAAAAATGGGCATTGTGCCACCAGGCACCAAACTGGCACCAAAACCTGCCGGGATCAAGGACTGGGATAACCTTTCGGCCGATGAAAAGAAACTGTTCACGCGCCAGATGGAGGTGTATGCAGGATTTGCCGAGCAAACCGATTACGAAGTCGGGAGACTCATCTCAACGTTAAAAGATTTAGGGGTCATGGACAATACCGTTGTTATCTTCATTGCCGGCGATAATGGGGCAAGCGCCGAAGGACAGATGAATGGCATGTACAGTGAAATGACCTATTTCAGCGGGGTACCCGAAACCGTCCCGGATATGTTAAAACATTATGCTGACTGGGGTAGCCCCAGCACCTATCCACACTTTGCAGCCGGATGGGCTGTGGCACTTGATGCTCCTTTCTCCTATACCAAACAGGTAGCTTCCGATTTTGGTGGTACACGCAACGGCATGATCGTTCAGTGGCCTGCAGGTATCAAAGCGAAAGGTGAAGTGCGTTCGCAGTTTGGCCATGTAATTGATATTGCCCCTACCGTTTATGAGATAACGAAAATACCTGCGCCAAAAATGGTCAACGGTATTGAACAGGATCCGATTGAGGGCACCAGCCTGGCCTATACATTTAACAATGCCGTTGCAGCAGAGCAGCATAAAGTACAATACTTCGAAATGTTCGGTAACCGGGGCGTTTACCAGGATGGCTGGTTTGCCCGTACCCTCCACAGACCGCCCTGGAAACTGAAGCCTGACAACACACTGCAGGAAGATAAATGGGAATTATACAATACCAGCGACGATTTCAGCCTGGCCAATGATGTGTCAGCAAAAAATCCTGACAAGCTGAAAGCCATGCAGGATGTGTTTATGAAACAGGCTGAGAAATACCATGCACTGCCGCTTGATGACCGTCTTCTTGAAAGAACCAATGCCGAACTGATGGGCAGGCCGACCGTCATGGGCAACAGGAACACCGTCACTTATGGAGAGGGCATGAAGGGAATGGGAGTTGATATTTTTATCGACCTTAGAAGCAAATCTTATACGATAACAGCTGAAGTTACCATAGACGCCAATGGAAACGGCGTAATCGTATGCCAGGGCGGCCGGTTTGGAGGTCTCTCTTTCTATCTGAAAAACAACAAACCTGCATTCAGCTACAACTACCTTGGAATGGAGTCAACCCAGATTATGGCCGACCAGCCGTTGAAGCCGGGAAATTACAAACTGGCTTACGACTTTAAGTACGATGGCGGAGGAATGGGTAAAGGAGGCATTGGTACAATATCGGTGAATGATAAAAAAGTTGCTGAAAAGAGGATTGAAAAAACCCAGCCTGGCATATTCTCGGTTGATGACCTGGCCGATGTTGGCGTTGACGACGGTACACATGTAGCCGATTACGGGAAATCTTCAAAATTCACAGGGAAAATTGATTACGTGACGATTGAACGAAAATAACAGTCTGCAGAATTTTACGAAAAAGGCCTACATGGACAACACATCTTTCATCGGGAAAACTTCCGGAATACTGCGGTCATATTTCCCGATCCTCGACTGGGGATCAAAATACACCGGCAAGACCTTTGCGAACGACATGATCGTGGCGCTGATCGTGACCATGATGCTGATCCCTCAGTCGCTGGCATATGCCATCCTTGCAGGGCTGCCGCCTGAAGTTGGTCTTTATGCTTCGATGGCGCCGCTGTTGCTCTACGCGATCTTCGGCTCCTCCCGCGCGCTGGCAGTCGGCCCGGTGGCGGTGGCCAGCCTCATGACTGCGGCAGCTGTGGGACAACTTGCCTCACAGGGAACCCCGGAGTACCTGGGGGCAGCTGTTGCACTCGCCATGGTCTCAGGATTGTTGCTGCTCGCCATGGGTTTTCTGAAACTGGGATTTCTGGCAAACTTTCTCAGCCACCCTGTTATTGCAGGTTTTATAACAGCCTCGGGCCTTCAGATCGCCGCAGGCCAGCTGGCCCCCGTTCTCGGGATTCATGCGGAAGGCGAGAGTTTCCTGGACATTGTCATCTCGCTGTGGCACAGCATTCCCGCGATCCATCTCGCCACAACAGCAATCGGCATCGGTTCGCTGCTTTTTCTGTTCTGGGTCCGAAGCGGGCTGAAACCGCTTTTGATCCGACTGGGATTGAGTGCAAAAGCTTCTGACATTATGGTCAAAGTTGGCCCGGTTGTGGCCATCGTGGCTACAATTCTCATCGTGGCAGGCCTGGGCCTCGCCGATAAAGGAGTCAGGATTGTCGGTAAGGTTCCCGGAGGCTTGCCAAAACTTGCCATGCCGCCACTGGATATGGCGCTCTGGATGAAGATCCTCGTACCTGCAATGCTGATCTCCATTGTGGGTTATGTGGAATCCATCTCAGTTGCGCTCACGCTGGCTGCAAAAAAACGACAACGTGTCGATCCCGACCAGGAACTGATCGCTTTGGGCGCTGCCAATGTGGGAGCTGCCATCTCAGGTGGTTTTCCGGTTACCGGTGGATTTGCCCGTTCAGTGGTAAACTTCGATGCCGGCGCTGAAACACCGGCAGCCGGAGCCTTTACAGCAGTTGGCATCGCGCTTACCACGTTGTTTCTTACTCCCCTGCTGTTCTTTCTTCCGAATGCCACCCTCGCCGCAACCATCATCGTCGCGGTGCTTTCGCTGGTGAACTTCAAGGCACTCAAACATGCATGGGCATTCTCCAAAGGCGATTTTGCAGCAATGGCAGTTACGATTCTCATTACCTTGATAGAAGGTATTGAACCGGGGCTCATTGCCGGGGTTGCCCTCTCCATCGTGCTGCACCTCTACAGCACATCACGGCCTCATATTGCCATGGTGGGACAAATTCCCGGTTCCGCACATTTCCGGAATGTGAAACGACACACAGTTGTAACAGATCCGGCAATTCTATCGTTACGGGTGGATGAAAGCCTCTTTTTTCCCAATGCCCGCTATGTCGAAGAATATTTAAATGAGGCGGTGGCAGCCAACTCTGAGATAAAGCATGTCATCCTGGAATGTCCTGCTGTGAATGCGATTGATATCTCGGCACTCGAAAGCCTGGAAGCAATCAACCTCCGGCTGAAGGACGGTGGGATCACCTTCCACCTTTCCGAAGTAAAAGGGCCCGTAATGGATCGCCTGAAACGATCCGATTTTATCAAAGAACTGACCGGTAAAGTTCATCTTACACAATATGCTGCGGTTTTTAGCATTAACCCCGATCTGGCTCGCCAAACACTCAATGCGAATCCTCATTCCCCGGTAGAGGAATGAAGACAGTTTTGAATCCATGGCCGGTCGCAGCATGATCAAAATAATTATTTAACAGTCAACGATCACCCTTCAATGTATACAATATAACATGCGTAGCACCAATTTCAGATTTCCCGTTACTACCCTTGCCGGAAGTTCGCTCAAAAATTCCTCCTCCGTGCAAGGTACTTATACTGTTGAGGAAAAGTACCACAGGAAGTTTATACTTTCCCGAATTGCTGCCGGGGTCCTGGAACCATTTACACAGGTTGAGCGAATCCTGTGGCAAAAGCGCATCCGGGAGCACCAGTTAACAAACCCTCCTGTGTTCATCATCGGCTTCTGGCGCAGCGGTACCACTTTGCTGCACAACCTCCTTTGCCAGGATCCTGAAGCAGCCTATACCACCACATTCCAGACTGTTTTTCCGAACCTGCTGCTTACCCAGTCGTGGTGGCTGAAACCGTTGATCAATCACCTTCTTCCTGCCCAAAGACCTTATGACAACGTAAGCATGGATATGGATTTCCCGCAGGAGGAGGATTTCGGACTGATGAACATTCAGCCCTCTTCCATCTATAAATTCTTCCTGTTCCCTGCCGAGTTTGACAGAATCATCGACCGGGAATTATTTACCGGAAGTCTTTCACCTCATTTAATATCCCAATGGAAGGAAGCCTATCGAGGCATGATCGCGAAAGCTGTTTTCAATACCGGCGGCAACCGGTATATCGGGAAAAACCCGTGCCACCTTACAAGGATAGGATTGCTCAAAGAGATGTTCCCCGACGCAAAGTTCATCTTCATTCACCGGCACCCATACAAAGTCATCGAATCCCTGTACCATTTCATCCTCTCCGTATTTCCAGGAGTACAACTTCAGGATGTTCCGCATGACTTTTCCCGCGAAAACGTGTTTAACCTTTATAAGAAGTCTATTGACACATATTTTTGCAACCGTGACATAATTCCTGAAAATGATCTGATCGAATTGAAGATGGATGATTTTACCAAAGATATTCCCAGGCATCTGAATCATATCTATGAAAAATTCGGACTGGGTGATTTTGGCAAAGTTTCATGGAGATTCAACCAATACCTCGATCAAAATCCTGCTCCGGAGCATAACCCCATGCCACCAACACTGGAAACGATAGGCCTCGTCGATCAGTTTGCTTCAGACATCATGCAGAAATTAGGCTATAGCGGGAATAGTGAGGCAGTTTCATCATCACCGGACCCTGACAAATTCTTTCAGTTTGTTTCAGGTGAAAAACCACAGATGGTTTTATAAAAATGTCGCATAAAAAACTATTTTTGCACGTAAAAACGATAGCATGAGAATCCTCACGGCAGCAGTGACTTTTATGATGATTTGTTTACCTCTCCTGATGCGGGCGCAGAACAAAGACGGCGCGATCCGTGTGCCGGACACGTTGGATGCCCCGTACATCAGGATAACCGGGGTTGAAATCACCGGCAATAAACTGACTAAACCACAAATCCTTGTGCGTGAACTGGATTTCAAAATTGGTGATAGCCTTGCCACTTTTCAGAAGGGAAATAAGGTCAATTTCAACGAGCGGAATTTTTACCCGGGCGATTCGAGTGAACTTCGACTGAGGATGAATTACAGCCGCGAAAACCTGATCAATGCCAAGCTGTTTCTCACTGTTGACCTTTCTTTACAAAAGATTAATGACAACGAATACACCCTGCTGATCGACGTGGTGGAGCGGCACTACTGGTGGCTGTTTCCTATCCCCAAACTCAATGCCCCGAATTTCAACGAATGGATCCGCGATATTGATTGGTCTTACCTGAGTATGGGTCTGTTTTTTAGTCATAACAACCTCTTCGGACTTAATCACCAGACCTCGGTCATTGCCCTGGC
>CAYHGE010000065.1:0-21477 GCA_964355945.1 uncultured Draconibacterium sp. | reverse complement strand
AGAACGGTGCATATAGAAAATATAAATAATATAATACTTTATGTTAGCACCATTACTCCAAGGGGAGGGCAGGGGAAGGGTCATTGTCATATCGACAGATGTTTCTGTTTGATTACTGGTATAATTGCGCTTAATCAAAAAGTACAATGTATGAAAATGATAACCGATTGATCACAATTATACCAGAGAGAATGAACCAAATCGTAAACTTGTTTAAGAATCTGGATTTTCTTAACCACAAAGGCACCAAGAGCACATAGAATCACTTAGGGTTTGTCAATAAACAATTTATTATCCTAAGTGCTCCTTCGTGTTCTTTGTGCCTAAGTGGTTTATTTTCAATTAATAAATGCTTTTAAACAAGTCTGCGAAAAATTTCCCGAAGTGAACTATTCTACGATAAGTTTACCGGATTGATAAATGTCGCCGGCATTGAGCTTGTAGAAATAGATTCCGGGCATCGTCTTACGGGTTTTTTCTGAAATATCCACGGTGAATGTATTTATCCCCTGGTTAAAATGGCCGGTTACCTGCTGAAGTATCAGTTCACCATAGATATTATAGATTGATATCGTGATGTTGGAGGCCATGGGCAGATTCATAGTGAAATTAAACAACCCCTTTGATGGATTGGGATAGACCCTGACATCCCCGGTATTCATGATCTGGTTGTCACTCATACCCGTGAAATATGGTTTTTGGAGCTTTACGGTTGTATAAAGCCGGTATTCCCCAGCGTTGAAAGCCAGAACTGCAGCAGTATCAGCCACGTTGAGTGAGTCGCCGGTGAAATACTCATACCACATCCCGGTTTTGGTGAAACCCGGCACAATATTCAATCCAATGACATCAAAATTACCAAGAACAGTTACGTCCATCGAATTGTGCATTAACCAGATCCGTTTGGTGGTTCCGGCCACATCGAGTTTGTAATTTGTGGTTGAAAAGACAGGCTGTGTTTTCTTTAGATCGATCAAAACTGAAAATATGTTCTTTGTATACCTGCGGCGCCAATCGTCAAGATAATCCCATCGTATCGGTTTTGGAGCAAGTCGTCCACCCCCTGAATTGATGGAATAATCGTACCCCATTTCACCAAACTGCCATATCATTTTGGGTCCGGGGATGGTGAAAAAGAACGTGGCTGCCAGTTCCATCCGTTTCAATGAGGTGGTTGTATCTTTGATGTTGTAGTAAGGAATGGCATTGCCGTAGGAGATGTTCTTGAATGGCAGCCGCTCCTCATCATGACTCTCCATGTATCCGACCACATTGGGTTGCGACCAGCCCCGCTCTTTGTAAGAAATCCATGACAGATCTGAGCCGATGCCGGCTGTCCAGCCCATTGTTGCTTCATTGTATTTGTAGTTCATGTTGCCCCACAACTGCATGTTATTGCCTGAGAGGATCTTTTCTTCATCATTATCGGCAAAGTGCTCCATGATGGCATAAGCATTCGGGTTGATTGAATGGATCAGCATGGTGTAATTTGTGATAATATTGATGCGGCTGGCATCCTTTTGTCCCCAGAGCCCTACATTGTCGGGATAGGAGTTCTTTTGGGTAAACCCCTTGGAGAGATCAAAGCGGTAGCCGTCAACATGAAATTCGGTGAGCCAGTACCTGATCAACCTCTTCATGTAATAGTTGGTGAATGAACTTTCGTGGTTGAAATCGTATCCGACATTATATGGGTGCTTTGGAATTGGATTGAACCATGGGTTATTTGCCGCCGGCTGTTGTGCCGATCCATCCCAGAATAGTTTTACAAGGGGGGAGTTGCCAAAATGATGGTTGCATACAATGTCAAGAATCACAGCAATTCCTTTTGCATGAGCGGCTTCCACAAATTGTTTCAAACCATTTTTAGTTCCATAATACTTATCCACTGCAAACGAATAATCAGGGTTATAACCCCAACTTTCATTCCCTTCAAACTCCATGACCGGCATGAGTTCGATTGCATTGATTCCCAAGTTTTTAAGATAGTCCAACGTGTCAATCAGTGATGGATAATCATGTGCAGCCGTAAAATCGCGGATCAGCAGTTCGTATACCACAAGGTCAGCGACTGCCGGCGGAGTAAATGGTGTCATGTTCCATGGATATGCATCCTGGTTGGTTTGCAGGTAGGTAGCAACCCCGGTTGCCAACCCGGCAGGGTAGGGTTTCAGATTGGGATAGGTTGAAGGTTGGATGTACTTGTCGTCAGGGTCGCTGACCTTATCGGCATAAGGATCGCCGATGCGCAGGTTTCCATCGACCAGGTATTGAAATATGTATTCCTCCTTCGGGATAAGATTGTTGATTTGAACCCAGAAATGGGAACTGTCAGGTGTAACATTCATATAAAATGCAGAATCAACCTGCCAGTTGTTAAAGTCGCCGATAACAAAGACATTGCTCTTTTTCGGAGCGCACAGACTCAGGATTACCGTGGTTGAATTGATGTAGTTAATTCCGTCATCAATTCCTTCAGGCAGCGGTGCGACAAGGGCAGATGGAATGACCGTGTATGAAAACGAATCGGCCACACTGCCGGTACTATTTGCAGCAATAACTGTGACCCATCTTTTTACCCAGTTTTTACCGAAGTTATCAGCAATGACCAAATCGCTTATATTCTGTCCGATGCTAGTTTTATGAACCACACCGTTGACTACCACCTTCATATTATCAGCCAAGGGGCTGATGGCAGCGACAGGAATTTGTTCATTCTGTTTTACGAAAAGTGATTTGGATGCAGGAAGTGTAATATTCACACTGAACGTAAGGGAATACATATCAACGAAGATATCGGAACCATCGGCATTTCTTCCAACCTTGGTTCCATCGGCATTGCGGAAAACAAAGGCCATTTTTTCAATCTGCTCTGATGCAGGCACACCGTAGTAACCACGAACAGTCGGTTTAATTTTCAACTGGTACTTGTTATTTCCGAGGGGGGTCAGCAATACTTTCGGAAGGTTTTCATTCCAGCCAGTTACCACATATTTCCAGTCCGATGAGGAGGTGCTGAGGTTGGTGATCACCCCGGTATGTGCGTAGATAGGGGGAGTGACATTTTTTAACTCTCCGTTGCCCAGCGCTGCATCGTAAATAACCGTGCAGGAGTCGTTATCGGTCGGGAATACCGGAATGGTTGTAATAACCTGGGCCAGGGCGATATTAGAGAGGAAGGCCAGGGCAGTAAACAGCAGTAAAGGGAGTCGTTTCATCACATTTGTTTTTGAATATGTACAAATGTACGAAAAAAGAGCCCTGAAGATTGTTTCCCGCACCGGATATTAATGGACAGAAATATTGCCTGTTTTCGTCAGCTTAGCTGTATATCCTGATCCAAGTGTATAATTCAGTTCACAGTTATATATCCCAGGATTTGAGTTGATGAAATTATCTCCGCCCGGGAGCAGGTCATAAATAAATCCTCCCAGATTGGCATTGACACTTACCGGATCAAGAGGGTTTGACTCCACGATAACTTTCCAGCCTTGTGAATACCTGAATTTCCAATCTCCCATGGTCAATGGCTGGTGGGTGATGGACCATGACATGTTCGTCAGGTTGAAAGGTGATTCAGTCATTTCTGTGCCATTCAACCATCCTCCTGTTGTGGCCGAGCCGATCATTTCCCAGGAAACCTTTGAAATGGCCACTTTTCCAAGCAATACATCGATGATTACATGATACATCCCGTCGGACGGAACCATAAATTTGAGCGTTGTATCAGCATAATGGCCACGCTGGAGCCCGAGTTTGGGTTCATCTGTCGTAGGGATAACTTCAGTGAAATCCTCTGAGGGGCCGAGGGTTTTCTGTATGGCACCGGTAACCTTGATGATGTTAAATCCACCGGAACCTGCTTTTATTGGAATATAGAGTTCCTTTAGCCATGGACGGGGGGTTTGAAATATTTCATTGATGGCTGTTTTCATCATGGCCTTGTCATTAACCTCTGAATATGCCGTTGCGGTACCAGCAACATAATAACCATCAGAAACAGGCAGGGGGAACAACTGAAACGTGTAGGAAGTGTTGTGAAGCGGGGTGCTTGTGATATTTTCAATGTTGTATCCGTCGGCGATACCAAAAAAAGATAGCTGGTCGCCCAAATGGTAAATGAATTTGGAGGATTCGCCGGATTTAAATGGGCTGGAGTTATTTTGTTTGTCCATGCCAATATAACTGATGCTGTTGCTTCCCGAGCCGGAGGAGATGTTGATTAACTTTATCGATTTTGAGATATTGCCATCCGAAACATTCAGAATCAACAATTGTTGAAGGATGGTGGAAATCTGAAATTTATGAACGCCAACAGGAAATTCATGATGGAAACCTGCAAGCTTTTCAGCCCTGGCATTTGACAGGGAAAGATTCAGTGCTCCTTGTTTTAATACATTGATATACAAACAGGTTAATCCATTGAACGGATTAGGGAAATTGGGTATTATTGAAAATGCACCTGTTGCCCCGGATGGACTTTCATCGATTCCAAGTGAGTTCACTAAGATGATGGAAGGGGTTCCACCATAGATAGTTGTGTCACAACCGAGTGTGAGATTCTCAATAATCACGCTGTTCAGGTCAACGATGCTTTGGGTTTGCGCATCCTCAGCAGTAAATGACAGTGTAATCGTGCTCGTTTGGGAGAATCCGATCAGTACCGACAAACTGAGTTGAACGAGAAGAATGAACTGTTTCATGGCAGGGGTATTGGATTTTATAGTTACAATGGCAATTTGAAATGACAATATTTGTAAAAGTATCTATTTTTGAGGTTCAAATATAAATTTACACATGACTCGCTATTATATCAATTGATTTTAATGCCTGCCTAAACATTCTTGTGCCGTGGGCACAAAATATGGGTAGAATATTGATTTCGCGTTAGGTTATTTCGTCCCGTACGGGACGAAATTCGTCACCGTCACCCATTACCTACCCATATTTGGTCCCTTCGGGACCGGTTTTTGCAGAAACGGATGCCCCCGGATATCTAACTGCTTAAACAAAATAAGCCTAAAGAATGAGCACCACACTTTTGCATTTTGACTTTGTACTTTGTACTTTGTACTTTGCATTTTGCAATAAAAAAAGGGGCCACCTTTCCAGGCACCCCTCTTTTTTTACTAATTGAAACTCTATTGAGCTTCTTAGTTTTTGGTTGCAGTAACAGTGTAAGTTTCAGTTTCAGCTGCAATTTTCAGCAAGATTGTGTAATTGCCGGCAACACCAACTTTAATGTTTCCACCGTTGTTGGAGAAGTTAGCTGCATCAGGACCAGCCCAGGTTACATCACCGTAGCCGATTGATTTGCCTGCCCAGTCTGTTCCCTGACGGAATTTGAATTCTTTGTCAGCAATCAGGTCAAGGGTGTATGACCAGAGATAGTCAGTACCCATGATAGTTGGTAATGATGTGCCAAAGTTAACATCCCAGTCGGCAGGAGTGCCATCAGGTTTGTTATAAGCGTTTCCGATGATACCCATTTCGTAGGTTGAATAATCGATCGGAGGAAGGTTGCCAGTTTTGGTCATCGTAAGAACATAACCTGAACCGAGTGTATAAGCAAAATTAACAGTGTAAATGCCAGGGGCATCGTTAACAATGTTGGCTCCACCCGGAACGAGGGCACCGGAAGCACCACCGAAGTTGGTGTTAACCTTCACCCATTTGGTTGGGTCAGAATTTGTTGTATCCATCTCAACTTTCCAGCCACTTGAATAACGCAATTTCCATTCACCTTTACCAAGGGTTAGGTTGCTGATGCTGAATGAATAAGTTGTGGGGTTGAAAGCTGACGGAGTCAGGTCTGTGCTGCTTGACCATCCACCAGGAGTTGCGGCGCCAATGAGGCCCCAAACAACCTTCATAATGGCAACTGTTTTAGCCTGGGTGTCAAATACAACATGGTAGAATCCGTCTTCAGGAACGGTGAAAACAGTTGTGCTGGTTGAAGAAACAGAACCGCGTTGGAAAGGCAGTTTTGGCTCATCGTTGGTTGGGGTAGTTACTACACCAAAGGCACCTGTTACTGCACCGAAAGTAGTCCTTGCAGAACCGGCAACCGTTACAATTTTAAAACCAGCAGCACCGGCTTTGATGGGAATATAAAGCTCCAGTAAGGTAGAAAGTGGTGCAGGCCTTGGTACTAAATTATTATCAACTTCATTGTACGCAGGCTTCATCATGGCCTTTGCATTATAGTCTGTATATGCAGTTACAGACCCTAAAATATAAGTTCCATCTAAAACGACGACGGGAGTAGGTTCCGGGTCATCCTTTTTACAGGAGGTGACACCAAAAGCAATGGTTAAAACAGCAACCATTGCCAGCATTGTTGAAAATTTGATCATCAGATTTTTCATAAAATTTTAATTTAGATTAATTGATTAGTGAAATGAAACAAAAAGGTTAATTATGGATTTAACAATAAATTAGAGTTGGCATCAGTAGCCCATTTAGGAATGGGGAATATACTTCTGTTATCGCCATCGAGAGGTTTCTCCCACTTGGCATCCTTAAATTTGTTGAACCGGATCAGGTCCTGCCTGCGGTGACCTTCACAAAACAACTCTCTTCCTCGTTCTGCCAATATCTGATCAAGGGTGGCGCCACTAAAAGGGGCAACACCTGCTCTTGTGCGTATCGGATTCACGAATTCATCACCGTTTTGACCCAACCGCACAAGCAGCTCAGCTTTCATCAGGTTAAAATCGGTAATTCTGAATAACGGGAAATCATTACCCAATTTTTCCTTGGCTCCCATCTTAATCTCATACTTGCCGATACGGGCACCGGTTGTTCTAACCTGGGTAGGCGTGAAATCGGTTGCGGTCATATAAAGTGCGGGCAGATAAGGGTCAATATCAAGTGCTTTGTGCGTTGTTCCATCAATAATGATCCCACCACCATTGGTGCTGCTTGCATACTGTTTACCAAAGATGAAGTAACCTTCACGTCTTTTGTCGGTCTGTTCATAAGTGTCGAAGAAGGTAGGCACAACAGCGAATCCATTCCAGGGACCAACGGTCATGTCATACTTGAGGTTGTGCTGGTAATGCAGGGTACGCATGTGGAGGCGAAATCCACCGACGGTTGCATTTTCATCATAGGATATGGAGAATATAATCTCACTCGACTTTTCATTGTTGGTGGCAAAAGGCGCAAGCAAATCAGATTCCATCATATAGGGGCCGGCAAGTGTGCTGTCACAGAAGTCAAGTGCTTCCTGCCAACGTGGTGTGCCGGTGTATACTTCAGCATTCATGTATAATTTTGACAGGAGGGCGTATGCCATTGATTTGGTGGCCATGCTTTTATGATCTCCTGTTTTGAGATAGGGAAGTGCGCCTTTCAAAGTGCTGACAAGGGTGTCGAACATATCAGCTCTTTTGATTTTAAAAGGCTTGTCGGGAACATCGATCGTTGTCGTCAGATACGGGGCATCACCGTAGTTGTCCATCAGCAAATAATAGAAAAAGCAGCGCAGCACCTCTACCTCTTTCATTTTTGCCAGCAGGGCGGGATTTTGAGGGAATGAAAGCATCATGTCATGTACCTGGTTGCAAGAGGTGATTCCTTCCCAGAACAGACTCCACATCCGGTTTACTCCCTCATCGTCGTTTGACCATACGTGCTGGTACATATTGCGCCATTTACCACCGTCATCCCAGTCGGCAGCACGCGTTGGTCCGCAAAGTTCGTCGGAGGAGATCTCCTGGGCAAGGAACCACCACCCTTCGTCGTCAGCCATCTTCTGTAACGGAGCATAGGCAGTTACAGTCAGATTTGCTACCTGATTTGCATTTTCAGGGTAATACTCGCTTGGGATCTTATCATACACCGTCTCGTCAAGCTTTGTGCAGGAGAGGAAGGCGAAAACCAGCATGGAAATAAGAAAATATTTTGTTTTCATAGTTCTTAATATTATAACGTAACTTTTAAGCCTGCAGTATAGGCGCGTGTTTTTGGATACACATTGAATTGGTCGATGCCAAAGGATAATTTGTCCACAGTGGTTTCAGGATCAACGCCTGAGTATCCGGTGATGGTAAATAAGTTGTTGGCCGAAACATAGATGGAAAGTTTCTTGAGCCACTTTACTTTGGTAACGTTAAATTCATAGATGAGCGAGATATAGTCAAGTTTTACAAAAGAGGCGTTTTCCACATAGATATCGGCAATCGACGGACCAGAACTGCGTCCCTGATCATACCAGTCAATTGCCTCGGGTACTGCATTCAGATCTGGAAGGTTTCCGGGATTGTCGAAAAACATCTTGGTTGCATTGTACATGTGGTTTCCAATCCATGCGCGCAATGCAAAATCGAGTGACCAGTGTTTCCCGACTGTCAGGGTGTTTGACCATCCGAGCTCAACTTTAGGAGCTGCTGTCGCAACGATTGTCCTTTTTGCCTCACTGAGATTCAGGGTGAATCCGCCAGTAGCTGATTCGTAAACGAATTTGCCATTCTCATCCAACGTTACATAAGTGGGAAGATAGAAGGATCCCACTTCCTCGCCAACCATGACCCCTGTTACATAATTCAAATTCCCAATCATTCCACGGCCTCTGATAAATCCCTCTTTCCTTACCCCGTCTGCTTCATTGAAATAAGAACCCAGATCAAGAATCTTCGTTTTGTTATGTGATGCAGTCAGGCTTGTCTTCCATGTGAAATTTTTAGTTGAAATGGCATAGGCCTGAAGAAAAAGCTCGATCCCTGTATTGGACATGGAACCTGAGTTGGCGTAAGTATTATCCGCAAGGTTTGGTGGAACGGGAACAGGGTAATTGCCCAGAAGGTCTTTGGTTACTTTATAATAGACTTCAATGCTGCCGCTTAAACGGCTGTTGAAGAACCCAAAGTCGATACCGCCATTGATTTCAGAAGTTTCTTCCCATTTAAGATCAGGATTGGCATTCCAGGCAGCTTTAAAGACAACAACTTTTTGTCCGGTTTCAGGGTTGATGCCCTGACCGTCTGGTTTCCAAAGCGCGAGGCTGCGGTATTCGCCAATTTCCTGGTTACCTGAAATTCCATAACTGGCACGCAATTTCAACTGGCTGAGCCATTTTACATCAGAAAGGAATTTTTCCTGGTCCATGCTCCAGCCGATGGCTGCAGTGGGAAACCAACCCCATTTGTTGTTGGCGCCAAATTTCGAAGAACCATCCCGGCGAAGAGATCCCGAGAGGAAATACTTGCTCTTATAATTATATTGAACACGGCCGAAAAGCCCGATCAGATTCCATTGGCTTTTTTCCGAACCGATCGCACCATAATTAATGTCATTGAGTATTCCCAGGTTATCCGGGCCAGCGTAAGTAGATTGAGCATCACCTCCCTTCGCCCAGAATTTGGTAAAAACCGATTCCTGCCAGGAATAACCAAGGAGCGCATTAAAGTTGTGATTTTTCTTAAAGACTTTGGTATAGGTACCAGTTATTTCCATCAGCTTTTGTGATGTGGCTTCGCTCGTTTTACTTCCTGCACCCAAATCAGCTGTAGCATATAAGTTGGCAGGTCTGAAGTAGTTATATGTTGCATCATCATGGATATAGCCAAGGTTGACGCTTGCAACAAGTCCGCTGATGATTTCGTAATCAGCTTTTAAACTGCCCAGGAATTTTTTTGCATTCCTGTTATTGGTGATCTCATTGATGACCGAAACAGGGTTCTCATAATTAAATACCCTGTTTGATTGGTAATAGCCTCCTGTGGATGTGTAAACGGGATCTGTAGGATTTCTTGAGATTGCCTGGTAAACAATGTCGTCCTTATTCCCATCCGGGGAGTAATTTTCATAGTCATTCTTTTCAAATGCTCCCATGATGTTTGCAGCCAGTGTGAGCTTATCGTTGATGGCTTTCTGAGTAACATTGATATGTGCAGTAGTCAGGTTTTTCGAGGTCCCTTTCATGGTGCCCTGCCAGTTGTTATTCGTTATGCCTGCAAGATAGGAGTTGTGCTTGTTTCCTCCTGAAAAACTGAGAGAGTTGGTATATGCAATACCAGTACGATAAACCTCATCCTGCCAGTCGGTAGTGGCTCCACCATCAATAAAAACGTCCTCCATGGTTATTGTGTCGTTTGTTTTTTGTCGATCCAATAACAGTCGGTTGGCAAAGTTTCGCATGTCACTTGCATTCAGCACATCTAATTTCTTTGAAATGTTCTCTATCGAGATTTGTGTGTTGAAATCGATGTTGCTGTATGCGCCATCATCCTTCATTCCATCCTTTGGGGTGCCGGAAATTTTCCCTTTTTTTGTTGTGATAAGAATAACTCCGTTGGCTCCTCTTGAACCATAGATCGCCGTTGAGGCGGCATCCTTCAGAATGTTAAATGACTCAATATCGTCAGGGGAGATGATGTTTGGGTCAGCCCCGGGAATTCCGTCGATCACATACAAAGGTTGGGTACTGGCTGTAAAACCGGAGGCCCCACGAACCCGTACTGAGAAATTGGAACTGGGGTCACCACCGCTTTTGGAGACCAGAACCCCGGCTGCTTTTCCCTGCATCGACTGGATGGCATTGGTGATGACACCTCCGTTGAGGTCGTCTGATTTAACAGTGCTCACGGCACCGGTTTTATCTGTCTTTTTCTGCGTACTGTAACCGATTACGATCACGTCGTCAAGAGTAGTCACCTGCACCACCATGGCGATATCCATCGGGCCGGCTTTCTCCACAGTTACCTCTTTGGTCAAATAGCCGATGAGTGAAAATTTAAGCACAGCTCCTTTCGGAACGCTGATCTTGTATTTTCCATTGATGTCGCAGACAGTACCATTAGTGGTCCCTTTTTGCAGTACAGTAGCTCCGATGAGCAAATCACCGGTACCTGCTTCGGAGATAACCCCGGTCACTTCGAGGTTCTGGGCTTGCAGCCCTAGCGAACCACCAAGCAAAAATAAGGCGATTAAGAGGTGTTTAAAATTCAAGTGTAGGTTTCTTTTCATACTCATTTGGATTTGGAGACTGATAAGGTAATCAGTATGTTTTTATTTCGCTGATTTCGTTTTTTTTTGAAAAGTGATGCAAAAATAGTAAAAAATTAATAATTTATTTCCGTTTCCTGAATATTTTTGGTTACAGTGGCTCTTCGGAGGCCTTATTGCCGGGTGTAAATCCGGTATGCCCAGGCACCGATTGTGAGTTTTTCATTGTTGCGAATAACACTTTGGGTTCCTGTGAATGTTTCCTGGTAGGTTCCGGGGAAATCATTGCCTTTAAGGACGACAGTTTGAGAGACTCCGGAAAGGTTCAGGACAACCAGCATTTGATCCCTCACATTGCGCCTGATGAAGGCGTAAACCGACTTATCGTTGGTGGTTGGTACTTTAATAAACATACCTGCACTATCTCCACTCGCGAGGAGGGAATTCTTCTTTTTCAATTGAAGGAGTGTGGCGTAAAATGATTCAAGCGGGTAATTACCCCAGGGAATGGTATCCTTGTCGAAAAATCGAAGCCGTTTGTTCATGGCCGACTCCTGCCCGCTATATATTAGTGGTATCCCTGGAAATGTAAAACTGAGCACAGCAAATGTCCTGGCTCCTTCACCCATCCTTTCAAATTCGGTTCCGTTCCAGGAGTTTTCGTCGTGATTTGAGGTGAAACGCATCCGATAGGCATCTTTTGGATACTTTTTCAACTCTTTGTTGTAGAGTGTATCTAAAACCATGGCTGTTTTCCTGCCCTGTGCAATGGCATTCATGGCATGGAACATTTCCCATGAATAGGTGGCGTCAAAATAGCCGGTATCATGCATCTTTGGTGATTCATCTTCTGCAAGCATAAACACAGGCTTTACTTGCTTCAGCTTCGGGATTGCTTCATTCCAGAATGAAATGGGCAGCATTCCGGCAACGTCACAGCGGTAACCGTCAATGTCTGCCTCTTTGATCCAGTAGAGGAGCGCATCTGTCATATATTCCCGTAACTCAGGATGGCTGTAGTCAAGAGCGGCAACATCGGTCCAGTCGGCAACCGGCAGCATGATTTTGCCGGCAGAATCTTTCTTGTACCATTCGGGGTGTTTGGTGATAAGCTCATTGTCCCAAGAGGTGTGGTTTGCCACCCAGTCAACAATGATCTTCATCCCAAGTGCATGGGCCTGCTTTACGAGGTCAATGAAATCCTGCTTTGAACCATATTCCGGATTCACGGCTAGATAATCCTTCACTGAATAATAACTCCCAAGGCTACCCTTGCGATTTTTCTCACCCAATGGGTTGATGGGCATGAGCCAGAGAATATCTACACCCATTTTTTGCAACCTGGGCAATTCCTGTTCAAAGGCTTTGAAGGTGCCCTGAGGCGTGTATTGCCTGATGTTCACTTCATAAATGGTGGCGTTTCTGCTCCATGGCACATGGGCTGATGGGTTTGCATTTTCAGTATTTTTTTGTCGATTACAGGCAGATAAAACCAGAATTACACACGCCAACAAGGTTAAAAGCTTCTTCATACAAATGATTTTTCATAAATCCATTAACAAAATTTTCTGCCTTTTCTTTGCGGTTCTTTGCGGTAGAACTCTGCGGTTCTCTGCGGTAATCCTTTTTTTTTAACGCAGAGAGCCGCAAAGAATAGTCGCAGAGGGCCGCAGAGATTTATTGCTCATCAAAAAGAATTGATCTCTTAGTTTGATAATATTTCAAATGAGTTACCTTGAAGTTCGATGCTGATCTTACCTTTTTCTGCAACGAAAGCGTTTCCAAACTGAGCCAGGAATGTGGCTTCCATATACCTGGCCGGCAATTCGAATTCGATTTTTTTTGAGGTCTTATCTTTGTTGAACACAACAATCACAGCTTTATCAAAATAGGAGCGAAGGTAAACAAACACTTTTTCACTTACTCTGAGCTGGGTAAAGTCTCCGTAAACCAGGGCCAGGTTTGAACTCCTGAGATGGGCGAGCTTTGCGGTAGTGGCCTTTAAAAACTGTTCGTGCGGGTTAAGGCTGTCAAATTTCATCATGCGGCGGTTGTCGGGGTCGCCGGCACCGGCTACACCGTATTCATCCCCGTAATAAATTATGGGGATACCGGGGATGGTCATGTTAAACGCTTCCAGCGACGCCATTTTGCGGTATCCAATGGTGTCTTTCACCTGGATATCCCGCTTCCATCCCGCTTCCCCGGCATCCTCATTCATGCTGAGCGCACCGCTTGCAAAGGAAATAAACCGCGGCATATCCTGGTTTCCTGTGATGTTGCCCATCAGGTTGTGTTCACCGAAATAGCTGAAACTCTGTTGCAGAGAATAGTTCAGGTCGCGGAAGGAGATATTGTCTGAGGCAAAAGCCATCTTTGCCTCCCAGTAGAGGTTGAATTCAAACTGCGCGTCAAGCATGCCCGGGTTGACATAGCTCCCGATCAGCTCCCGGCTTCCGAAAGTTTCACCGATCTGGAAAACAGGCCGGTTTTCAGGGATTACCACCTGCGAATCAAGTTTTTGGGTCAGCATCCGCCAGTAATTTTCCGGAACATGTTTGGCTGCATCGTGACGAAAACCATCAAGTTTGTACGTTTTGATCCAGAAAGCGGCAGAGTCGGAAACCATGTTGGCCACTTCAGGCTTTGTGAGGTCGAAGGTTGGAAGAAAAACATCAAACCAGGTTGTTAGCCGCTGCTCATCCCACAGCCGGAGGTTTTTCCGCTTCCCGGGAAGGTCGATTGAGGTTACCCAGTCGGGATGGGCTTTGAGAACAGGATAATCCTGGTGAACATGATGTGAGACAAAATCGAGAATGACGTTGATATTGCTGCTATGTGCTTCGTTCACAAGTTTTTGCAGCTCTTCGGAATTGCCAAACCTGGTGTCAATCGTGGTGAGGGTGATGGGCCAGTAACCGTGGTATCCCGAAAATTTACGGTGGGGTGCAGGATATTCGGTAAACCCGGTAAGTGGGTTCTGGGTGATGGGCGAAATCCATATTGTGTTGATTCCCAGGTTGGAAAAATATCCGTCTTCAATGGCTTTGGTGATGCCGGCCAGGTCACCTCCCATGTAATTTACCTTCGGATCGATATCCGGATCCTTGACTGGGGCATCATTTTCAGGTTTCCCGTTTTTAAACCGGTCAACCATCAGGAAATACATAATCGTGGCCTCCCGGTCGTTGCGAGTGAGTTTTTTCGGATCTGTCATCACTTCTCCGTCTTGCAATGGCACAAGTATCTGGTTTGAAATGCCAACATTATTGTAGGCACTAACCCGTAGAAAGCTGCGGTCGAACGCTGCTGCTTTGTGCGGAACTTCAATGGTGATGCCCGAACTGTCTCTTTTCCAGAATTTCTGGTCAAGCAGGTGGTTCTGCCAGAAGACAAAAATGGTATCTGCGCTGTTCTTCAGGCCGATCACGATTTTTCGCCCGTCGGCGACACTGGTAAACAGGGTGGGTAATCCGGTGGGGTTGAGAATTCCAAGCGTCAACAAAGAGTTGTATCCGCCGTTGTTGTTGCTGACCGAATCGCGGTTGTCGGGATCGGATTTTTCTTTCCCGTCAATGATCAGTTTATACTGGTACTTCCCGGGAAAAAGCTGGAAATCGATATGCCATTTGCCATCCTTTTCAAAAAGGTACCCGGATGCAGCATTCCACTCATTCATCTGACCCTTGATCTGCACACGTTTGTACTTTTTGTTCTTCGGATCGAATGAAAAACGGTACCGTATTTTGGTCGATTTCTCCAGCAACAGTGAATAGGAGAAACCTTTTGACCAAATTTTCAACACCGAGAGTTTTGGGAAATTACGGTCAACAGGTTTAATCACCATAAGGGTCGAATCGGCAGATATTGAGGCGTTTAGTGATTGGTCCAGCTCCAGCGAATCAATCCAGGTTGGCCTGACAAGGTAATCGGCCAGGACCAGTACGGTTGAATCGGTATTGATGAGGATTGGTGCCGTAAGCTTGATCATCTGGGGATCCTTGGCTAAAGGGAGGTCATTGTTGGATGAACAGTTCCAAAGGGACAAGGAAAGGCCTGCTGCGAAAATTGGTAAAAGATTGATTTTCATATTTCTGATTTTGTGAGGATGTGCAGTTTTAAAATACCACAATAGACACATTAGGGCACATTAGAAGTCACACTAGTGTGTTTTTGTATTGTGCCCTATTGTGCCTATTGTGTTGAAAATAGCTTATCATGAAATGCTTGCTCATAAAACCTGTATGATCATGCTATCCATGATTTTTCCATGTTCCGTCAATGTTAAAATATATTCCCCGGCCGGCTTTTTATGAACATACTCAACCGTGTTTTCAAGGGTTGATACTTTGCCTGAAAAGATTGTTTCCACTGGCTTTCCTGATAAATCAACAACCGTCAGTTCTACCACCGAATCAATGGGAGCGATAAATTTTATTGTTGTACGGCCTTGAAAGGGATTTGGTTTCACCTGTTCCAGTCTGAATCCGTGATTTTCATTAAGGGTGTTCAATCCGCTTGACCAGGAGAAAAACTGCATCAGGGACAGTTTCAGATGTCCTTTCCAGTTGCCCCAGCTGTGTCCTTCATTCCATTCCCTGTATTGGTATGTATAGCCTTGCGCCTCCAGGATATCGCGCAGGTCGCGCACCATCGGGATAAGTACCGGAATATCATACCTGCCGATATCGAGGTACAACTCCAGGTTTAATTTGGGTCCGCCTGCAAAAGTCTGGCTGATCGAATTGATTACATTGCTTGACTGTGCAACAATCTTTCCGAAATGTTCAGGGTGTTTCATGCCGATATAAAGGGAGATGTTCCCCCCGTTGGAGGCACCCGCCATGGCCCGTCGGGCCGGGTTGTTACTTGTTTTATATTTTGCATCGATAACCGGCATTAATTCACTGATTATGAATTCAGTAAATTGATCAATCTTACTCCCGGAATATTCAGCCGTTCTGTCAACCGGAGGAACAAAAACGCCGATCACCGGTGTCATCAGGTGTTCGGAGATCAGGTAGTCGAAAATATTATTTGTATTTCCAAGGCTGATATATTCCGGTCCGTCATGAAACAGGATTACAGGGTAAGCCTCGCTTCCGGATGGATAACCGGGAGGCAGGTAAACTCTAACAGGCCGGTTGTTTCCAAGGATATTGCTGTGAAACGTGGTGTCTGTAATGGTTCCGTGGGGAATAGCCGGGTAATAAGATATTTCAGGTGGAACAACATAACCGGGCATACGCAACTCTGAATTGGGACCAAAGCCACCGATGCAAGTGTGCGGATTTTTCGGGTCCAGGACCCAGCTCGATCCATTGATTACAAACTTGTAGTCGAGGCGTGCATCCCTTTCATAAGTTGTTGTGTAATAATAAAATGTCGTTCCGGCAATATGTATGAAATTTATATTTGGGCTCCAGCCGGTAGCATCCCCAGCCATGGAGACTGACTGCGAAGCTGCATTGTAAACGAAATTAACCACAGTGTCATTCTCGATAAATGGGAATGAATTTGCTGCATTCATGAAACTGTCGGCCACGGCCTGCCGCTGGGATTCGGGTAATGAATTCAGTCGTGTGATCAGTTGCTGGAATGTCTGGCCAACTATCAGGCCACCAGTTAGTATGAACAGACCCAGGAATAATATTTTTTTCATTTGAATCAAGGTTTAAAAATTACTCTCACAAGAAACAGTACATACTTTGAATGCTAAATCTATTGCAGTTGGCTTTAGCCAACTGTGAAGGCTGATTCAATTCATTGGGCTTTAGCCCCATTGATGCTATGCTGTTTTCTTGTCAGATACAAACAACCACAATGCCGCCGAAATAGCCAGGGATGTGCCACTGATGATGAAAATAATTCCTTTGTCGCCGGCGTTCTTAATGATGGTGCCAACCACAGAACTAGCCACAAGTTGGGGTAATACCACGGAAAGGTTGAAAATACCCATGAAGAAACCCATGCGGCTTTTATCAACTTTCTCTGACATGATGGCGAATGGCAGGCTCACCACGGCTGCCCATCCGAGCGTGAGGACGCACATCATGGTATAGAGCATGATGGCGCTGGAAGCGAAAAATACGATCCCGAAATATCCAAGGGCCATGATGGCAACCATCAGTGCATGTGTTCTGACCCGTCCCAGTTTCTTGCTCATCGGTTCCAGCATGAATGCGGGCCAGATAGCTCCTACCGCGTTGAGGATGAAAAACGACCAGCCGATCATCTGGCCCAGACGTGCATTGCGGTCGGCAACAGACATGTCGGCCATGGCGGGCAGTTTCTGCTCTAAAAATGCGAACATGTAAACAAACATGGTTTGAATTCCGAGCCACGAAAATCCATGGGCAAAGTAGAGTTTAAAGAGCTCAACCCATGGGGTAGGCGCTGAAGCTGCCTTGTCAGCGGTTTTAGCATGTTTGTCAAGGCCTTTCTTTGTATCATCTGATGCACTTGCGCTGAGTACCCTGGGCTCCTCAATGAAAAACAACGGGCCGATTGAAAAAACAAGGACGATCACAACCCCGGCATAGATGAGGAAATAGTTCCCGATGAGTGCACCCATCAGATAGGCTCCGCTTCCGAAAAGGTTGGAGATGGATTGCATCCAGGTATACCCTTTTGTGCGGGGCTGGCCATCGGGTGTAACGTCTGCAATGATGGAACGGGTCGGGTTGAAACTGATGTTGATCGACAGGTCCAGCGTGAGTGCCACAGTTACCGCAACAGCCATGATGCTGGCAATGCCAAAAAAGGTGCTGATTTTATCTATGTTTGGCAGGGCAAAGATCATTAAAGCCGCGAGAATGCCGCCAATGATGATGAATGGCTTGCGCCTCCCTCCCCAAAACCATGCCTTGTCGCTGATCAGTCCGACAATGGGTTGCCCGAGGATACCGGCAATTGGGCCGGCCGCCCATACAATCCCGATCTGGTCGATTTCAAGGTTGTATTTCGTTCGCAGGATCCAGCTTAATACCGCGATCTGGATCGACAGGGCAAATCCCATCGCTGTGCTGGGAAGACCGAGGATAATGTAGAAAATGTTACTGAGGCGTTTTTGGATTGCTAACATGGATTTTAATTTATTTGATTAATCAATTTCGTACCAGTAAGATAAAACAGCAGCGATACAATGTATTCAAGTCTTTTTTTATGTGAGGACAAACTCTGACACGCCAGACTTGTACAACAGCATTTTAATAATTGAAAATAAACCACTTAGGCACTAAGGACACGAAGGAACACTGAGGAAATACAATGTTTTTTGACAAACCATTTGTGGTTCTGTGTGCTCTTAGTGCCTCAGTGGTTAAGAGAGTCCAAGTTTTAAACAAGTTTACGATTTTGTTCATTCTCTCTGGTATGATTGTGATCAATCAATTTAATTTATAATTTATTTTCAGGGTGCACTTAGGCCTGTCTAATACCGCAAAGACGCAATGACGCGAAAAAAAACAAGATTAATTGTCAATCCTTAGCGCCTTAGCGCCTTCGCGGTGAAAACGGATTCAGAAGTAAAACCATTCTCTATTTCAATTCAATAATCACCACCGATTTTCCCGGAACAATCAGTTTTGACAGGTCATCCAGCTTTTTCCCGGAGATGATCTCGTTGCCTGATTTAAAACTCTTTAAAAATTCGTTATAGCGACTGGTTTCTATGTTTTTTTCTGCATCGTTGTTGTTGATGACAACCATTACGGTACTTTTTGCATTATATCTGAAGTAAACATAGATCCCATCGGCAGGGATGAAATGCCTGAATTTCCCGGTATGAACCACCTCGTTTGAGTTTCTCCAGTGAATAAGTTTTTTCAGGTAGTTGTACATGTCCGACTGTGCTTTCGTGCGGCCAACCTCAGTAAATGCGTTCTGCGGGTCGCCTGCCCATCCGCCCGGGAAATCTTTACGCCTGCTTGCATCGCCTTTGTCCGATCCCGCCGACATGAGGACCTCTGTTCCATAATAAATTTCCGGAATTCCCCTGGTGGTCAGGATAAAAGCCATGGCCATTTTCAGTTTACGAACGTCGTTATTTTGCATGTCCAGGAATCGACTAACATCATGATTGTCAGCAAATACAACAAGGTTGTCGGGGTTTGGATAAGAGAAATCCTGGGCAAGGATTTCATACAGCCTTACAATACCCGTATTCCAGCCTTCGGGTTCCTGAAACGCTTTATTGAGCGCATCATATAACGGGAAGTCAAATACAGTCGGCAACGAGGATGCATAACCGTCTCTGTTAACCGAACCTTTTTGCCAGTAAGCAACAGAAGCAGGATAATTAAGCCAGCACTCTCCAACGATGTTGAATTCAGGATATTCGTCGTACAGGCGCTTCCCCCATTCCGCCATCATCTCCTTGAAGGGATAGGGATAGGTGTCCTGCCGGATACCGTCCAGTCCGGCATATTCAATCCACCAGATGCTGTTCTGTATAAGGTAGTTTTTAAGATAAGGGTTTTCCTGGTTCAGGTCGGGCATGGTCAGGTCAAACCATCCACGCACAAAAAAGTTGCTGTCGGCCTGAGAGGCATACGGATCGGTAAAGGTGCTTGCACGGTAATTGGTCCTGGTAAATTCGCGCCATTGATTGATCCAGTCGGTTGAAGGAAGGTCTTTCATCCACCAGTGGCCGCTGCCACAGTGGTTAAAGATCATGTCTTTGATGAGTTTGATGCCACGCAGATGCAGTGCATCGCTGAGTTTCAGGTATTCTTCATTGGTGCCGAACCTGGGATCTATCTGGTAATAGTCTGTGGTTGAATAGCCATGATAAGAGTATTTTTCCTGGTTATTTTCCAGCAAGGGATTGATCCAAAGGGCAGTTACCCCTAAATCCTGGAAATAATCCAGGTGGTCCATAATTCCTTTAATATCACCGCCGTGACGGCCATCCAGGTTCGACCGGTTAAGTTGTTCAGCCATTCCGGCTGAAAAGTCGTTTGATGTTTCGCCATTGGCAAAACGATCAGGCATCAGCAGGTAAATAATGTCGTGGGAGGTAAAGCTTTTTCGTTGAGCTGAACCTTTCTTCCGGGCTTTCAACTCATACAGATACTTGCCGACAACTTTATCCCTGACTTTAAATTGAATCGGGGCAATCCCGGGCCGCGCACCACTGCTGATGGTCAAATCCAGGAAAAGGTAGTTGGGATTTTCAACTTTGTGAACTTTTTTCAGAACAAAGCCTGGATAGTCAACTGTGACTGATGACGATGCAATATTTTTCCCGTAAACGAGCAGTTGCAGATCCGTATTTTTGAACCCGGTCCACCAAAAGGGAGGTTCCACTTTCTCAACTGCAGTATTCTGCGAGAAAATATCCACTGGAAAAAGCAAAAGAACTAAAAGTATATATCTTGGATTTATCATGTGATAATAAAGGTTTCTAGTCATCGATTTCAAAAAATTACCGCAGAGATTTTATGGACAGAGCTAATTAATCACCTTCAAAAAAGTCTTCATCAAGTTGTTTAACTTCATAAGTAGCTTTAATCTGGACACCAACATTAAATTCATGCAATAAGGTTGCAAGTTTTTTTCCATCAATTAATATGATTGTATGGTGGGCGTCATGAGCTTTTTGAATTGCTCCTTTATCAAAATCAGAAGTAGTAACAAAAACGCCTTTTGTTGTATCTCCGCTCATTGCGCCAATAAAATTTCTAATATCCTTTTCACGCACCTTGTTTTCTTCATACCTCTTTGCCTGAATATATATCTTATCCAGGCCGAGTTTATCCTCATTAATAATACCGTCAATGCCTCCATCTCCAGACTTGGACGTTTCAATAAAATCACCGTACCCCATTTTTTTTAATAAAATCAGAATGACTTTTTCAAAGTAGTAGGGATCAATTTTTTTTAAACGTTCCAGTAATTCATTTTTAACTTGTGTCTCAATTTCTGAAAAACCTGTATCAATTAAATCTTGTGGAGTAGAACTGGTTAGCTGATAATTATCTGATATTCCTTTGGTTTTTTCTTCAGCATAAAAATTCAAAAAATTCAATTCACCTGTTACATCTTTAAGTTGTAATTCATTGTCATTGGATTTCTTCCCTTTTTCAGTAATTTGAACCATCCCTCTTTCCGGATAAAAAATGAATCCTCCTTTTTTCAGATAAGATTTTCCCCATGCAATACGATTTAAAATCAGTGATTCTCCACTCTTGGTTTTTTCCTCTAATAATTCTTTTGGTAGTTCAGCGTAATACTTTTCGATAACTTTTTTAAGTAATTCTCTATGGTGTATAATTTGACCATCGCTTAAAATATCAAGAATTGGGTTAAAGGTCTCATGAAATTTCGGCAGCTCTGCATTTTCCATTTAATAATGTTTGCTAAATAATTGTTAATCAATATTTTATTAGGTCATGTGATTTCGCTAAGTTCACCGGAATTGAGCCACAGGCATTTTAACTAACTCTCGTACTATCCTCGCTCCGTAGGCTCGCTCCGTAGGAGCGAAATATTGGTAGAATGTTGGCGTTCGGGAACAATTCGTGC
>CAYHGE010000064.1:0-21918 GCA_964355945.1 uncultured Draconibacterium sp. | reverse complement strand
GCATCCCAGCACTTATCTTCGGAGGTGAAGAGATCCACCGTTTGCTGAATCGGGGAGGCCGGACCATTGTCAAAGACCACTCCGATCGGCAAGGTTGTGAATCCGGTGATGTTGTATGAATAGTACCCGTCGGTGCCCAAACTCATCGTAGTCCCGGGCCAGGCGCCGCATAACGGCGTGGTACCTGTCCAGGAATAGACTTTGCAGGCGGTCCAGCCGGCTGGCACTTTAAAACGGACCCTGATGGATGCCGGCATGGAGGCAATAGTGTAGGTATTCGACACCTCGGGCGAGTAAAAATGGGTAACCGGATTATACGCAACGGCACGCAGTGTTTGTGTGCCGGAGATAACGATCGGGAGGGAGTACAAAGTCGATGTATTACTTGGGGGAGTGTTGTTGGTGGTATAATAGACCGAAGCCCCGGCTGTTGTGGTCATGGTCACTGTTTGCGGGGTATAATAGGTGCCCCCGGAAGGAGTAACCAGCAATGAAGGTGCAACAGGGCTGATGGTCTTCGTCCAGATTGAATAGTCCAGGCCGGAGATGGCCAGGGTATAGCCGGAAGGGGGCGTATAGCTTCCGCTCCCGATTTTCACGATCAACGTTCCATTGAGCCCGGTCGCGGTTGACACATAAATGTTGTTTGCATACTGGTTTACGGTGACAGCGCTTTCGCTGTGAAGTTTCACGGCGCGACGGGCGGCAATCATGTTGAAAATTGCCGGCTTGTATAAGTTCCAGTGAGCCAGCAGCACACAGGGCACGCCGGGAGATCCCATCAGGAATGCCGTTGCAGCCGGAACATTCCCGTTAAACCGGCTGGAGTTGCCGGTAACATAGGTGTCGTGGTTATCGACGAAGGTGGTGGCATATCGCCTGGTATCGGGACTGTGAATCAAGCCGGCGGGCTGCGGTGTCGTACCGTTCAGCAACCAGACCAGCTGGGTTAAATTCATTCCTCCGTTCCACATGGCTCCATTCAACGCGTATTTCAGGGGAAAATCGAATGTGGTTGAATTGTGGCTGCAACCCACGATCCATGCCTTGCACAGGTCGTAACTGCCATCAAAATATTCACCGACCGAGAAATATCCGCCGGCGGCATTGTTGTATTCATTTACATACGAGGCGGTGTAGCCTTTCGTCATGTCGTAACGCCATCCGGCATATCCCATTTCATTTTTCAGGAAATGCATGTACCCTTTCACATTGTTCCGGACCACGGTACTTAAATGGTCGAGATCGCGGGAACCGTTGAAGTCATCGCCTGTGTCGGGCGCCCCGGTCGGCGTAGCCTGCCCCGGCTGATTCGCCACTTCATCCGTGCTGCAGATCTGGGCAGGCCCCATAGAATAGGTAGTTCCGTTATAGTATTCTGTCGGGAAGTCTGTCCAGTTTGTCGCGCCGCTCCGGTGATTCACCACCACATCTGCAATCGCTTTGGCACCCCGGGTGTTGAAGGATGTAATCAACGTTTGCAATTCGGTTTTTGTGCCGAATGCGCTGTTCTGGTCAAACCACCACACAGGCGCGTAACCCATGCTGTTCGAACTCTGGCAGTTCCCGCTGGGGGGAAGCCATACAAGGCTGTAAAGTGGTGCGATTTCACCGGACTGGGCATTGAGGGTCGTCCATTTGCTGTCGGCATACGAATCCCAGTAGAAGGCCTGCAGCATCACATCCTGGCACTGGGCAGGAGCCTGGGCTTTCAGGTTTATCTTCGGAAGAGAGATAACGGTTAGTAAAAGGAGAATGAGGGAGACTCGGTTCATGATTGAAAATTTGACCTAAAGATAGGTCAAATATCGATAATCAGGCCGTTAATCAACAGAAATTTCAGCCAACATCTTTTGGAGCCGGATCAGTGCATCTGTCAAGGTTGAACGGGGACAGGCAATGTTCATCCGCATAAAACCTGTTCCGCCGGGACCGAATTCTGTTCCCGGGTTAAAGCCCAGTCCTGCTTCGAAGATCAGCTTGTTCTTCAGGGTTTCATCATCTAACCCGAATTTCCGAAAGTCAAGCCAGATCATATAGGTTGCCTCCGGCCGGAACATGTTCAAACCGGGGATGTTGCTTTTGATGAAATCCTCTGTAAAACGGAGGTTCTCATTCAGGTAATCGATCAGCTGCAACCTCCATGGTTCGCCATCAGAATAGGCAGCGGTTGATGCAACACTCCCGAAGAGGTTCCCCATGCCCAGGTGCATCTTTTCAATCGTCTGTGAAAATGCTGTCCGGAGTTGCGGATTTGTGATGATCATCGAGGAGGTGGAGAGTCCGGCCAGGTTGAAGGTTTTACTGGGTGCGTGGGCAGTGGCGGTGATATCAGCAACTTCGGGCGACAGGTTGGCGAAAACCTGGTGCCTGAAGCCCGGCATGACCAGGTCGGCATGAATTTCGTCAGATAATACAATCACACCATGTTTCAGGCAGATCCGGGCAATTTCCTCGAGTTCCGGCCGGCTCCAGCAACGACCAACCGGATTGTGCGGGTTACACAGGATCAGCATTTTAGCATCTTTCGCCTGTTCTTCAAGCAAGTCGAAATCAATGAGATATGTGGTTCCCTTCTCGATTAATTGATTGTAAATCAACGTTCTGTTATGATCACCGACAGCACCATAAAACGGACGGTAAACCGGCGGCTGAATGATAATTTTATCACCCGGCTTCGTGAAGGCCAGTACCATCAGGTTGAGTGACGGAACCACTCCCGGACAAAAGACGATCTGGTCTTTATGAATTTTCCAATCGTGATGTGACCGCATCCAGGCAATAATCGGCTGGTAATAGGCTAAATCCCTGAATGTATAGCCATAGATTGGATGGACGGCACGTCCGATAACTGCATCGCGGATGAAACCGGGTGTTTCAAAATCCATATCGGCCACCCACATCGGAATGACATCACGCGTTCCGAAAATGGCCAGCCTTAAATCATATTTTACACTGGACGTGTTGGTGCGGTCGATGATTTTGTCGAAATTGTATTTCATGCTCAAGTAAACTATTTGAGTGCAAGTTTACAGGTTTTTTGCGGGTCTTTGTGACCAGGTCGTAACTTTTCACCTGCTATTTGACCCCATCCCCAAAAAAGGGAAGGGGGGGGCGGTGCCAATTCAACAAATTCCTGATAATAAGCGATAACTGTTTACGGGCTATTTTTCTTTCAGGTTATACGAAAAACCAATTTTATGAATGACACGCCTGTTCATCTGCTCTTCATTACAGAATGATTGTATTTCACTGAACAAAGGGAATGTTCCGTAAAGAGCCTGTTGAAGGATACATTTTCTGGCAATGTTTTCAATCTGGCCTCCACTCAGTTCAAACAGGTCCGACAAATGTAAAATGATATTCTGAATGGCATTTTCAGTCTGGTCCACAGAGGATGACCCGATTTTTTTACGGGTGCTGAAGATCCCGTCGGTTTCATTGAATAACAGGATGGGAGGGATCTCACATTTTTCGACCTTTCTACGGTATTCATCAAAGACACGTTTAATAAGCTTTTCCGACTCTCCGAACCATATGCTTTTTGTTTCACTGATGGAGATCATCTTGATGTCTCTGCCGGTTTTACGGGCCATCTGGTAAACCGATTCGGTTTTCCCGGTTCCGGGGGCCCCGTACAACAATACGGTCACTCCGGTTCTCATCCCGTCATCTTTTAACCGGTTAACCAGGTTGGCGTGGTTTTCGGGAGTAAGGGTATCTGTCAGAAAGGTTAGTTTTTTTGATACTTCATCCCCGAAGAAAAGCTCTTTTTCCGGAATGTTGGTGAAAATTATATGCAACGTAAACATTTGGATATGAATAAATATGGCTGGATATTGGTGTTTATGATATTGGTTTATTCTTTCCTTTAAATCAATTGATAGCAATGGAAAGACCGAAAATTAAGTATACTTAATATTATTTATATTTTTGTTGTAAATTTGAAGTATATTTAATATTTATGAACCCGACTATCAAACCGCATATCAAACGGCCACTTTACATTGACCGTGCCCGGCCTTTTCTCGCCAGGAACCTGATCAAAATATTTACCGGCCAGCGAAGAACCGGAAAGAGTTATATGATTTTTCAGATCATGGAACTGGTTGAAGCATTGCACCCCGGTTCTCACATTATTTATATTGACAAAGATATTCATGAGTTTGATTTTATCAGAAATGATAAGGATCTTCTTGATCATGTTGAGAAAAACCACCAGCCGGGTGAGATGAATTTCTTGTTTATTGATGAAGTTCAGGAAATTGAACAATTTGAAAAAGCGCTCAGGAGTTTATTAGTCACAGGGAACATGGATATCTGGTGCACAGGGAGTAATTCTTCCATGCTTTCAGGCGATCTGGCCACTGTTTTAAGCGGACGGTACATTGAAATCAGAATTCACGGATTGAGTTTTTCAGAGTTTTTAATTTTTCACAAGACTGAAGACACAGCCGAAAGCCTGGGTAAGTACCTGAAATATGGCGGGTTGCCTAACCTGATGGTTTTTCCCCTTACTGACCAGGTAGTTTTTGATTACCTGCAATCGATCAATGCTACCGTTCTCCTTAAAGATGTGGTAGCCCGGTATAACATCAGGAATGTCAATTTCCTCGAAAACCTGATCAGGTTTCTTGCCGATTCGACCGGAAGCCTTATTACGACAAAGCGTATCAGTGATTACCTGAAATCACAACGGATGGCAATTTCTCCGGTCATTATTGCCAACTACCTGTCGTACCTGGCATCGGCATACTATATCACAAGAGTCCCGCGCAGCGACCTGCAGGGAAGGAAAATATTTGAGACCACTGAGAAATATTATTTTGAAGACCTTGGGTTGCGGAATGCAATCATTGGATATAAGCCTCAGGACATCAATAAACTGATTGAAAACAGTGTATTTCAGCACATGATCTGTATGGGGTTCAATGTTTATGTAGGAAAAACCGGAGATAAAGAGATCGATTTTGTTTGTGAGCGACAGGGAGAAAAAATATATATCCAATGCGCCTACCTGTTAACCGATGACCAAACCATTGAGCGGGAATTCGGGAACCTCTTGCTGATCAAGGATAATTATCCAAAATTCGTTGTCACGATGGATGATTTCAAGGGCAACACAAATCAGGGGATCATCCATTCAAATTTAAGGGAATTTTTGCAGAAGGCATTTTAAGGATGGCACCTTATCTGCAAATCCTTCCTGTTCTCTTAATCTCCCTGGGATGCAAATCTATTCCAGCGTATTCATGTCGTTTAATTGGGTCATCTCCGTATTTCCATCCAATTGGCATTTTACCTTTTAAACCCTTAGCATTCAGTTTCTCGTTTTCTTCCTTTGACATTATTGTAATGGGGAAATGTAAATTTTAGTGGGATCGGTATGTATGTTATGACCTCTATAAATATTTCCTCCCCCATGTTATTCCAATCCCAAAAGTTCATACATTCCCATTTAAAATAAATGTTCATGAATCCGATCATTGAAAAACTGAAAAGTGACGCCCGACCATTCAAACAGATCCGGAAGTTTTCCGAAAAACCGGGGATATTCGCCCTCTTTTTTACCGGGGAAGATTTTCCGATACCTGATTATATCCCTCAGAAAGAGGAGATCATCTATCTTGGAAAATCGGAACCCGGCCAGGAGGGCAGGGATGAGAGATCCCATTTTAGCACCGGAAAAACGGGAAGTTCCACCCTGCGGCGGTCGCTGGGGGCATTGCTGAAGGATCAGCTGTCACTGAAGCCGATTCCAAGGAGCGACGACGATTTCGACGCAGGGAGAAGATCTATTTATAAGTTCGACGACCTTTCGGAAGTTAACCTTTCCAAATGGATGAAGGAGAACCTGGCGCTCTCGTTTTACGAATCTGACAAATCCCCGGCTGAGACGGATGCGCTGGAGACCAACCTGATTGCAGAGGCAAAACCGGTGCTGAACATTGATTCCAAAAACCCCGACAATCCCCATGCCCGGTTCATCAAGGCGGCCCGGAAAGCATGTGCCGATATCGCCAACGGGAAAGAGGTAAAGATTGAGATCATACCGGAATCGGGAAAGCCCAAAGTAGTCCCCTTCAGATCAACTGCTGTAAACCCGGGACCCAACGAACACAAATATGAGGAGGTGTTTAAAACAGCGTTTCCGCAGATCGAACAGGCCATTGATGAAGCCGGCATGCGAAAATTGAGTGTCCAATTGCCGGGGGAAGCATTCAAAAAAGCCGGGACCAGGCAATCCTACTCCTTCAACCTGGAGTTCTCCGATGGTGTTGTTGCAAATGATGCCGGCGGATTATCCGTTGCAAAGGACCTCGCGAGGGTGCTGGAACAGACCCCCGGCATCCTGAAAAAACTGAAGGGCAAGCATTGGAAGTTCAACATGGACAAGGGGTTTGTGCTGTGGGTCAGTAAAACAAATCTGGGAGCTGTTTAATTCATTGCGCCATTCACCTCCCGGCACCCCGGCCCACTCAGCCAGCTGCGCCCCTCCCTGATCGGCTCTACTGTGATGCGGGTGTTGATGCGCTCTTTCATGGCGCCCACGTGCGAGATGACGCCGATCATCTTTCCATCCTGCTTCAGCCCGGCGAGGGTGCCAAGGGCCGTTTCGAGGGTCTCTTCGTCGAGGGTGCCGAAACCTTCGTCAAGAAAGAGGGAGTCGACCCGCACATTCCGGCTCGACATCCTGGAGAGGCCCAGCGCCAGGGCAAGGCTGACGATGAATGACTCTCCTCCGGAAAGGTTTTTGGTTGAACGGATCTCTCCCGCCTGGTAGTTGTCAAGCACATTGAGTTCGAGTGGTTCGTTTTTGTCACGGGTCAACAGGTAGCGGTCGCTCAGTTTCACGAGCTGGTTGTTGGCATAAGAAACCATGATCTCCAGGGTGAGCCCCTGTGCGAAGTTGCGGTACTTCTTGCCGTCGGCCGAACCGATCAGGCTGCTGAGGGCGGCCCAGCGGTCATAGACTGCGGTCTGTTTTTTGATCCGCCCGTCGATTTCGGCTCCTCGGGTTTTTGCCGCCTGGTTGGTTTCCAGTTTTTGATTCAGGGCCCCGATCTCTGTCAACAACTCATCCTGGGATTTTTTTGTTAGTTCCAGATTTTCTGCCAGCACATCCGGATTCTCCGTTGTTAAGTGTTTTATCTCTTCAGCTACCAGGTTTTGTTGCCTGTCTGCTTTCTTCCCTTCCAACTGTGTTTTCCTGGTCTGAAGCAGGTTTGCATCTTTTTCGAGGGCTGCCCGCTCGTTTGACGGGCGCTGACATGCAACAAACGCGATCTCGTCAGGGAATCCTGCTTCGGAAAGGTGCGAAGTGAACAACTCCCCGCTTTTTTCAAGCTCCTTTTTCCGGGTCCGGGTTTCCGCTTGCAGATCGCTGATCCGGGTTGTGTTTGTCAGCAAATGCTGCGTTTTCTCCTGCAGTGAAACTGTTGCCAGTTCTTTGGATTTTTCTGCATCCTTCAGTATTCCAAGCAAGCGTGTCTCCTCATCATGCACGATTTTATCACCAAACAGCTCTTTTCTTGTCTGAATATCGGTGTTTAACAGCGTTTTGGCCTCATCTGCCTCCTTCACTTTTGCAGCATGGCTGATCTTCCCGGTTTGAATAAGTGCTTCCGCCCGCTCCATATCAGCCTGTTTCTCCCTGGATAACCGGTCAATCTCCGTATTTCTCTTCTCCTTTGCCTGCCACTTGTTTCTGCGATCGTCAAGACGTGCGATTAGTGTGGTGATCTCTGCCTCTTCTGCAGGAATTTCAGCAATTCCAAAGGGTTTAAGTAACTGTTTCAGCTGTTCTTCAGCGGTGATGAAATTTGACCTGGTTTTTTTCACCTCTGATGTTAAATTTGTCACATTACCCTCCAGGGTCTGCTTTTGTTGCAGGGCCAGTTCCAGCTGATGGCTGATGAGGGTGACCTGCTGGGCAGATATTTTCTCAGCCTCTCCGAATTCAGTTAGTTTTTTGAGGAGTGCAGCATGGTTTTTCATCTGGAGGTTCAGCGCGGCAAGCTCTATTTCAGATTCATTGGGCTGAGGGATGTTCCCTTCGGCATACGGGTGGCTGTGGGATCCGCACAGCGGACAGGGTTTGCCATCCTGCAGGCGTCCCCTTTCTTCCTCAAAGCCGGCGATTTTCTTAAGTTCTGCCAGATGCATCAACAGATCGTCCTTTTTCTGTAGAATAAATTCTACAGTTTTTCCCTGCAGCAGCCCTGAGATGTCAGCATGGATCCGGGTTATGTTCAGGAGGTCCAGCTGATTCGCAGCTTTTGCGTCAAGCTGTAATTTTTCAACGGCGTCAATCCCGATGGTTTGGGTATTCAACGATTCAATGGTTGTACCAAGCTGTTTTTCCGCGGCCAAAAAGGTGCTGCGAACACCGGTCAATCCTGCAACAGTTGCCCTTATTCCCGTCAGTTCTGCCGCAAGTGCTGAATCTGCCTGGTTATCGGTCAGGTATCCTGATATTTCTTTTAATTCCAGGCGAAGTCCGTCGAGCACCTTCCCGGCAACGTTTTTCTTTGCCGTTTCAGCCTCTTTTTCATCAAAAAGCCGTTTGGCCTCTTTCTCTATCGTTTGGACGGATGTTTTCTTTTGGGAAATACCCTGGTCGAGCAATCTCACCCGGCTGGTGACTTTCAGGAGTTCTTCCCTGGATTGACTTGCTTGCGTATGCAGCTTTTCTGCCGTGTTAAAAACTGATTGGGCGGCGGCCTGTGCCTCTGTCAGCTCCGGGGTTTGGGCAACCAGGCCATCTAGCACGGTCAGCCCCTGGGCTTGCTGATTTCGCATGACCGACAAGGCAGCGAATTCACCTTCGAGTGGCAATGCTTTTAATGCATTGTCAAGGATTGCCCTTTTGGGCCCAAAGGCACTGTTGTCCATCGTTAGCTGAACCTCGTCCTGCTCAATCTCCACCAGTTCTGTTTTTAGTGTTTCGATGGTTTTCAGCCATTTGATGGCCGTGTCAAGCTGATCCACCTTCTCAGCCAGACCAGGTTTTTTATCATTATGTTCCTTCAGGTAGTTAAGAGTCTGTATCTCTTCCTCTTCGCTTAACAGGATGATGCCCTGGTTTTCCGCCTTGAGTTTTTCAAGTTCTGTTTTTTCAGTTCTCAGACAATCGAAAACATGTTTGGAGAGGCTGCTGTAGATCTCTGTTCCCGTAATTTGCTCCAGAATGGGTGCCCGCTCATTTCCGGAGGCCTGTAAAAAGGCGGCAAAACCACCCTGCGCAAGCATCATGGACTGAACAAACCTGCCATAGTCCATCCCGGTCTTTTTTTCAATTTCATTGGCGGTTGCGGTAAGCTGGGCAGTCAGGAGTTTTCCGGTTTCTGCTTCAGAGAGCTCATGCGTTGGATTTTGCAAAGCCCCATCCGGCTTTTCGCGGGCACGACGCTGGCTCCAGAAGGCCCTGAACTTTCCCTGCTGTGTTTCAAAGACAACCTCTGTAAAACACTCCCCGGTTTGCCGGGACATGATTTCGTTGTTTGCTTTTGATATCGATCTGAGCCGGGGTGTGCGGCCATAGAGGGCGAGGCAGATTGCATCGAGAATGGTTGATTTTCCTGCACCGGTAGGCCCGGAAATGGCGAAGATGCCGTCGTCGACATATTCGGGTGAGGTGAAATCGATGGACCACTCGCCTGCCAGGGAGTTCAGATTTTTAAACCGGAGTTGATTTATTTTCATAGCATCGAGATTATTTAACCACAAAGGACACAAAGGATTTCTCAAAGGGCACAAAGGCAGATAATTGAAATTCAGACCTTTGTGTACTTGTTTTTTCACATGGTGTCCTTTGTGGTTAAATTTTTTTTTAATAAACTTTATGATTAATCACTATTATACCAGTTGGTTGTATTACCTGATCAAACATTCTTGTGCCGTAGGCACGTAATATGGGTAGAATATTGATATTGCGTGAGGTTATCTCGTCCCGTACGGGACGAAATTCATCACCGCCACCCCTTGCTACCCATCTTTGGTCCCTCCGGGACCGGTTTTTGCAGAAACAGATGCCCCTGAGGTTTCCCTTGGTAACCAATTTAAGCCTGAAAAGCCCTTGTAGATATTGATAAAATTCATTACAGGTAAGATTGTGAATAATCAAATAAACTTTGACCATCTTCATTTATAAGATTTTTGCCTGCATTTTAACTTGCATTAGGATCAGCCGCCAGCCAGGAGGCTTTGGCTTCATTGTAAGTTTCGGTCAGGGCGGCACGCTCTTCTTCCGGTATTTCGAAAGCATCCAGACAACGCACAAAAACATCGGCATCGCTGAGAGTTTCCAGTGTTTCAGTATCATTCAAAGGCGTGAGTGCCCTGTCAACCATGCTCTTGTTTTTGATCCGGAGGATTTCAAGTTTTGACCCGGCCAGCAACTCTTCAAACCGGGAGGTGATATTGGTAAGATCGGTCAGCGTAGTTATTTCGATCTCGAGCCAGGCATTGCTTCCGGTTTCTTTTAATGCTTCGATCCGGGAGGTGATCTGATCCGGATCTCCGCTGATGCGCACGAGTTCCTGGAAACAGGGGACAGGATGTTCGGTGATCACAGGTTCCTCCTCACCGAATTCTGCCACAATCACTTTCTTGGTGTGACCGGCTTCCGAAAAACTCATCTGAATCGGGGAACCCGAGTACCTGACGGTTTTTGAACCTGCAATTTTCTGAGCCAGGTGAAGGTGACCCAGGGCCATGTAATCAAATCCGCGGGAGATATCCGCTCCATCCACATGTGCGATTGAACCAATGTAAAGTTCCCTTACACCGTCACCCTCCGTGGTTTGAGCATCCCTCGTAAACAGGTGCCCCATGCCGATCAGCGGAACCGGTTTCCCGGCATCCTGTACTTTTCGGGCAGTTTCAACGATGTCTTTGTAGTGGGAGGCGATACCCTGCAGGAGTTTCCGGGATTTGTCGCCGGGCGTCTCATCGGCATCCGCGGTTCGCACATCGCGGTCGCGCAGGAAGGGAACGGCGCAAACGATCATTTCCGTTATGCCCTGTTTGTTTTTCAGGACGACAATTTCATCCTCAATATTTTCGGATGCAGAGCCCACCACATGGATGTCGAGCGAACCCAGGATGATTTTTGGTGCATCCAGGAAGGAGGGGGAGTCGTGGTTACCCCCGGTGATAACGACATGCCGGCAGCCGGTTTGAGGTATCTTCCCGAGGAAGCGGTAATAGAGTTCCTGGGCCCGGTTACCGGGTGTGGTGGTGTCGAAAATGTCGCCGGCAACAAGCAGCAAATCAATATTATTCTGGGAGATGAAGCCGATAAGCCAGTCAAGAAACGCTTCAAATTCATCGTGGCGTTTTTTATCGTACAATGACCGGCCCAGGTGCCAGTCGGAGGTATGGAGTATTTTCATCATCGTGAATTGAACAGTAACGAATAGTTGATGTGGTAAATTTACTTATTAATCATGATTGCGGTATAATCTTTGTAACACGAATCCCTTTTGCTAATATTGTACTTCCATTTTTCACACCAACTTTTTTCCCATGAAAATCAACTTTTCCCTCCCGTTTCTAGCCATTCTTATCCTGTCAATTGCGCTGTCAGTGAATGGAAATCCACAGAAACCGAAACGCGGACAAGCCGTCAAACCTGCAAACCCACCCGCTCACCCGCTCACCCGCTCACCCGCTCACCCGTTTACCACCTATTGGAACCAGGCCGATTCCCTCGCCAACCTCGGCCAGCCGAAATCTGCACTTGCAATCGTTGATAACATATACACTCAGGCCAAAGCGGCCGGGGATGACCCCCAGGTGATCAAGGCGATCATCTACCGGATACGCCTGAATTCAGAGTTCCAGGAGAACTTCCTGAAAACCACCATCACCGGTCTTCAAAAGGAGATTGCAGTCTCCACGGAACCGAGGTTGCAGGTGCTGCAATCCATCCTGGCAGAAGTTTACCTGAAGTATTATCAGAACAACCAGTACCGGTTCAGGGATCGCACCCAGGTAAAGGACAATGTGCCCGACAGTCTTGAAACATGGGACCTGGCAACCATTTCGTCGGCCATTACTCAGACATACCTCCAGTCGTTACAGCATGCCGATACCCTTCAGCGTGTTGCTATCGGGAAATACGACGCCATCCTTGAACTCGAAATATTTGATGCAGGGAAACAAGATTCCACAACAGCACTGGCCGCCAGATTCACTCCCACCCTGTACGATTTTCTTGCCGGTCGTGCCCTCGACTATTTTACAACCGCAGAAATAAAGCCGGAGTTGCCGGCAAGTTATGCGCTGAATATTTTCAGTGACCTGGCCGCATTTCATCAGCAGGACAGCGATCGCCGGGCCATGATCGACATCGAACTCAGGCGCCTTGCCTTTGTTCATGAGAAATCGGTAAACCCGGCCAAAGACAGCCTCTACCTCGCTGCACTCAGGAAATATGAACTTGCAGAAAACAGTTCCCCATGGAGCGCTGCGATCTCCTTTACCCTGGCAACATTTCTCAACAGCCAGGGACAACTTTACCAGCCTTTGATCTCAGACAATCATAAATGGGATATCCGGTCCGCCATGGAGGTATGTGATAAGGCCATTCAGCGGTTTCCGGCTTCAGAAGGAGCGAAAAACTGTAAAATACTTGCTGCCGGTATCAGGGAACAATTTCTCCAGGTCACAACAGAATCGGCTGTTCCTGTCAATAAACCATCGCTGGCCCTTGTCGGCGTGAAAAATATCAAACAACTCTATTTCCGTCTTGTCAAAGTTGACCCGGAAGTAAATTCGGAGAAGGCAGCAACATCCGACCGGGCGGCCTACTTTAAATACCTCACTTCCCTGCCCGCAGCAAGGTCGTGGTCACAAAATTTTCCGGATGATGGCGACTTTCAGAAACATCAGGCAGAAGTCAGGATTCCGGATGTTCCTGCTGGTTTCTGGATGCTTATATCTGCACCATCGAAGGATTTTTCAGACATAAAACAGACTTTTGCCTTTACTCCTTTCAGGTCAACACAGATCAGTTATGTAAACAAGCGTAACAACGACGGGAGTTTCGCCTATTTTCTGCTTGACCGGGAAACCGGCTTGCCGCTGAAGAATGCCATAGCTGAGGTGTGGGAGAAAAACTATGATTACCAGAGCCGCAGTTACACCACGGTCAAGCGACAGAAGTACACCTCCGACGGACAAGGATATTTTACGATTCCTCCCCCGGAGGAGAACCGGCACAGTGCAAACCAATACCTTAAGATATACTTTAAGGATGATTTTCTTATTACCGATAATTTTTACCTCTACCCGGTTTACAAAGGTCAGGAGCAAATATACATTCAGACCATGTTCTATACCGACCGGGCCATTTACCGGCCCGGGCAGGTCATCTTTTTTAAGGGAATTCTGCTGGAGCGGACCGGTGACAGGTCAAAGATAAAACCAAACCATGCAACAAAAGTGGTGTTTACAGATGTAAATGGCCAGAAGATCGCAGAGCTGAGCCTGACATCCAGCGAATTTGGCTCAGTCAATGGTTCATTTATCGCCCCCACAGGAGTGTTACCCGGACAAATGACCCTCTCCAACGAAACCGGCTCTGCCTCAATTTCGGTGGAGGAGTACAAACGCCCGACTTTCGAGGTCTCCTGCGAGCCCCTGGAGGGAAACTACCGGTTGGGTGAAGCTCTTAAAGTAACAGGCACGGCAATTGCTTACGCGGGCAGTCCCATCGGTTCGGCGCAGGTGAAATACCGGGTTGTCCGCACCGCCCGTTTCCCTTTTTGGGACTGGGGATGGAGATGGCCGATGCCTGCTTCACCGGAACTTGAAATAACCAATGGCACCACCACGACCGATGAGGAAGGGAAGTTCCAGGTATCCTTCCCGGCAATTCCCGACAGCAGCATCGACAAAAAGAGCTGGCCGGTGTTTGATTTTTCCGTTTACGCCGATGTTACCGACCTCAACGGGGAGACCCAATCCGCTGAGCAGCAAATTACCGTGGGATATAAGTCGTTGCTGGTTGAAACCAATTTGCCGGAACTGGTTAACATGGCGAAGGATACCCTGATGAAGGTTTCCACCACCAATCTGAATGGCAGGCCCACCCCGTCAACAGTGATAATCTCCCTCCAGCGGCTCCGTCAGCCCGACCGTGTATTTAAAAAGAGGATGTGGGATCGCCCCGACAGGCATACCATGACACAGGAGGAGTTCAGGGTGCAGTTTCCCGACGATATTTTTGACAACGAAAACGACCCGTCAACCTGGGCAAAGGAGGAGCTGGTATTTGAGAAAACGATCAACACGCTCAATGATTCGCTTTTGAACCTGCTGGCTCCCGGATTGCGGATACCGCGTCCCGGATCCTACCTTCTGGTGCTCAAATCAACCGATCCGTTTGGTGAGTTGGTGGAAGTGAAAAAGGTTCTCACGGTCTTCTCTCCTGTTTCAAAGGAGGTACCCTTGAACACCGCCGATTGGTTTGTCTCGCTGAAAATATCCGGAGAGCCTGGCGAAAATGCCCGGTTTCTCATTGGTTCCAGGGCGGATAATGTCAACATGATCTATGAGATCCGTCTGAATGACAGCCTGGTTTCCCGGGAATGGATAAAACTCAGCAACCGCGCGATGCTGCTTGAGATTCCGATTAAGGAGCAGTACCGGGGAAATTTTTCCGTTAATTTCATGTTTGTTAGGCATAACAGGGTCTATCAGCACAGCCAGGTGGTGAATGTCCCCCATCTCAGCAAAAAGCTGGATGTGGCTTTCGAAACCTTCCGCGACAAGCTCGAACCCGGGGCAAAAGAGAGCTGGAAGATAAAGATCTCCGGCCCCGGTGGAAAACCGGCCGATGCAGAATTCCTTGCCGGGATGTATGATGCTTCGCTCGACCTGTTCCGGCCAAATACATGGGCTTTCAACATTTATCAGCGCTATTCGGGCGTTGTTCCATGGGATATAGACAATACATTCCGCACATCGTCGGGGCAGTGGCTCTCATCCGGCGAAAACAATGGCAACTACTCTGTTCATCCGGGCTTGAAACTCAACTGGTTTGGCATGAATTATTTTGGCGGCGGGCAGCGCTATTCCCGACAGTCGGGTGGCAGGATGGAAAAAAGCATGCGCCCTGAGATGATGGATGGCATGTCAACCACCGCAGTTCCGTCAGCGGAAATGCAGCCACCACCTGAAATGAACCAGCAGAAGGTGGCCGACACAGCTGGTGCCGCTGCAGGTGGACTCCGTCCGGGAAAAATCACCCCTGAGCCTGTCGTGCAGGTTCGCCGGGATTTCCGTGAAACAGCTTTTTTCTATCCTTCCCTGAAAACCGATTCAACAGGCAGCCTGATCCTGCAGTTCACAGCGCCTGAGTCGCTTACCAGATGGAAACTGCTCGGGCTGGCCCACTCGAAAAACCTTGATTACGGGCTGGTCGAAAAGGAACTCATCACCCGGAAGGAGCTGATGGTGTTTCCAAATGCACCACGGTTTGTCAGACAAGGCGACACGGTAGTTTTCAGTACAAAAATTGTCAACCTCTCGGACCACGATCTTTCAGGGAAAGTCACCCTGGCCCTGTCAGATGCCATCACCCTGCAAATCCTTAACATGTTGATCGACACCGCTGCGGAGAATGGTCCCGGAATGCGTGAACAGGCCTTCTCTGCAAAGAAGGGTGAAAGTACGGTTGCATCCTGGAGATTGTTTATCCCGCTCAGCACCGGGCTTGCTGTGCTGCAATACCGGATTACGGCTGTTTCGGAAAATTTCAGCGACGGGGAAGAGAAAGCAATTCCGGTGCTGACAAACCGCATGATGGTCACCGAGTCGTTACCCCTGCCTGTGAGGGGCAAGGGAACGGTGGAGTTCTCTTTTGACAAACTGTTGAAATCCGGTTCCGGCAGTAATCCTGATGCCACCCTGAAAAACCATAAACTCACCCTTGAATTTGCCTCCAACCCTGCATGGTACGCCATCCAGGCACTGCCGACACTGAACGACATCCGGTATGAAAATGCCGATGCCATCTTTGCAGCATTCTGGACAAACAGCGTTGCAGCATTTATTGCCAATTCAAACCCAAAGATCAAAGCGGTATTCGAATCTTGGAAAAATCTTACGCCCGATGCACTGCAGTCGAACCTTGCCAAAAACCAGGAGCTGAAATCAGCGCTGCTGCAGGAAACCCCCTGGGTGACAGAGGCAGCAACCGAAACAGGACGCAAACAGAAGCTGGGCTTGTTTTTTGACCCGGATAACCTGGCCCGTAACCTGGATGAAAACCTCAGGAAACTGCAAAAACTGCAATCGCCAAACGGAGGCTGGATGTGGTTCCCGGGCATGCCGGAAAATCGCTATATCACGCAAAATATTCTTACCGGACTCGGGCATCTTCACCACCTGGGCATCACCGATATACTGAAGGAACAGGCTTCACGCAACATGGTCATGAACGCAATCACCTATCTTGATGGAGAACTGCAGAAAGATTATGAAAACCTGAAGAAACATCAGCCTGGCAATCTTGACGGGAATCATCTCAGCAACCTGCAGATCCAGTATTTGTATGCCCGTTCCTACTTTATGAACAATCCGGAGATACGGCTTCCTGCCCCATCTGCGACCTTCTCGGAAGCTTTCAACTACTATAAAAAGCAGGCTTCGAAATACTGGCTGCAAAACGACCGCTACCTGCAGGGGATGATCGCCCTGGCCTTGAACCGGATCGACGGGAAAGAGGTTCCACTCATGATCCTGAAGTCGCTTTCTGAAAAAGCCCTTCATTCCGCCGAAATGGGAATGTACTGGGCCGGCGAACGCGGGTATTACTGGTACCAGGCACCGATTGAAACCCAGGCGCTGATGATCGAGGCGTTCGACGAAATTGCACAAGACAAAACCACCGTGGAGGAGCTGAAAATATGGTTGCTGAAACAGAAGCAAACCCAGGACTGGCGATCGCCACGTGCAACAGTTGAAGCAGTTTACGCTTTGATGCTTCGAGGAACCGACCTGCTCTCAGAAGATCCCGGCGTGAAAATTTCGCTTGGCAGCGAAAAGATCAGTTCCGACAAACTCATTGATGTTAAAAAGGAGGCTGGCACCGGATACTTCCAGGTTTCCTGGACTGGGAGTGAGATAAAACCTGAAATGGGTAAGATCACGGTGACAAAATCGGGGGAAGGTGTTGCGTGGGGCGCCGTTTACTGGCAATATTTCGAGAACCTGGATAAGATCACACAGGCATCCACACCGCTTCACCTGGAAAAGAAGCTGTTTGTGGAAGTAAACACACCGAATGGGCCGGTGCTTGAACCAATTGTAAATGATGAAGTACGAAGTACAAATGAGGGCAAAACTTCCGGCTCACCCGTTTACCCGCTCACCCGTTCACTAAAAATTGGCGACAAACTCATTGTTCGGATCGTTCTCACCGCAGATCGTGATCTTGAGTATGTGCACATGAAGGATATGCGGGCGAGTGGATTGGAACCCCACCTCCTGAACCCCACCCCCAACCCTTTCCCCAGTAAGGGAGGGGGCTCCGGCGCTTCGTTGTCCGGGTACCGGTATCAGGACGGGCTTGGCTACTACCAGAGCACCACCGACCAGGCGACAAATTTCTTCTTTGGCTATCTTCCAAAGGGCACCTACGTGTTTGAATATGCACTGAAAGTCAATGCAGCAGGTGAATATTCAAACGGGATTACCTCGATACAATGCATGTATGCCCCGGAATTTTCGGCACATTCGGAGGGATTACGGGTCAAAGTCAGATAGAACTCAGTCATAGTGTTTGTTAGTAACGAACAATAGTGTAGTTTAGTAGCAAACAATTTTAGTTGAATGAGTTAATAATAGTGTTTTTTTACCGCTAAGGCACTGAGGGCACTTAGAACCACTAAGAGGTTTCAACCTTAACCTGCAAGAATATTTTTTCTTAGTGATCCTTGGTGCCCTTAGTGCCTCAGTGGTTCTAAAGAAGGGCAGGGGCATTGATTTAAAAAGATACGTTTTATTGTTTTTTAACATATCTTTACGGCATCATAAAAACAATATCATGGAACCTCAACCCGCGATCCAGGACATTCTTTTTCAGACCATCAGGAGCAAACTGGCTCCGAACATCTCTTTTGTTCACGAACTCTCAGAGCTTTTAGGGATAAGCTACGACAGCGCTTACCGGCGTATCAGGGGCGAGAAGGAACTCACGCTGGAAGAGTTGAAAACCGTTTGCCTTCATTACAAAATTTCTGTCGATGCGCTCATGAATATCCGAAACAACCATGTGATCTTTAACTCCATGGCGATCGGAGAAGATGGTTTTAGCATAGAAAATTGGCTGCAGTCTCTTGTTTCGGCGATTAAAATGATCCATGCGGCAAAGGAGCGGGAGATTATCTATGCTGCGAAGGATATCCCGGTATTCTATTTTTTCGAATTTCCTGAAATTGCCGCTTTCAAGATCTATTTCTGGAACAAGACCCTCATCCCGGCAAGCGGGTATGAAAATAAGTTGCTTACGCTAGAGGCTCCGGTAGGGTTGTATGAAACCGGACGGCAACTGCTCTCCCATTATGTTAAAATACCAACCATCGAGATATGGAGCGAAGAGACCATTTCGAGCATCCTGCGACAGATTGAATATTGTTTTGTCTCCGGTTTTTTTACCGGAATTGATGACGTTTTCAGGCTGTGCGATGTGCTGGAATCCTGGCTGAACCATGTGCAAAGCCAGGCAGAGCGTGGATTTCAGTACATGTACGGAAACCCGGCAGAAGGAATCGAAAACAACTTTAAATTGTACCAGAATGAGGTATTGGTTACCGACAATACCATCCTGGTAAAAACCGACGGGCAGAAGACATCCTACAACACCTACAATGTCATTAACCAACTGATCACAACGAACCCGGTTTTTTGCAACCAGGTGGAGAATTCACTGCGCAACCTGATGAGAAACTCAACCATGATCAGCGGAACATCTGCAAAAGAACGCAACCGGTTTTTTAACACGCTTCATGAAAAGGTGAAATCACTGAGGTGCCGTATTGAGAGGATGCGATGATGTGCATCGATAAATAAGTCTCGCAAATGAAAAAAAGTTCTCGCAGATTTTCGCAGATTTTTTTCGCAGATTTTCGCGGAACAGTTATCTGTAGTGATTTTTCTGCGAAAATCTGCGCCCTTTTCTGCGAAAATCTGCGAGAACTGCGAGAAATTTTTATCCGGCAATTATATCGTATTTCTCCATTAAAGGCACTGTTTTCCCTGGCGATCACAATCTTGATTGTTCTTGCTCTGTCATCCTGCGAGCCACTTGCCACCAGTTTTGAGGATGTTGAGGATGCCGAGTATTTCAGTGCGGCACATACAAGTCCGGTTCCTGATACAGTGTCTGTTATCCGTGTGATGACCTGGAACATCCGTTTCGGAGCCGCCCGGCTGCCCTGGTTTGGCGATGCATGCGGAAACAGGGTTATTTTATCGGAAGAAGAGATATACAGCGCCCTGCAAACCGTTGTTGACAGGATCAATACCATAAAACCGGATGTACTGTTGCTCCAGGAGGTCGATCTGAATGCAAAGCGCTCAGGTTATATCGATGAATTGAAGTGGATCATGGACCGGACCTGGTTCAATTATGCTGTTTATGGTTCTCAATGGCGGGCGCAGTTCATTCCGAGCGACGGGTTGGGCCGCATGGAGGAGGGAAACGTGATCCTTTCCCGCTGGAAGATCAGCGATGCCCACCGGATCCAGTTGAAGTTGCGAGACGACCAGGATAAGCTCACCCGTTATTTTTACGAACGCTGCTGTATGGTAACCGGCCGGATCGAGATCCCGGGGGTAAACAACTTCTATGCGGTAAATATTCATGCTTCGGCATTTGCCACAGATGACACCAAGCAGCAGCATATCGTTCAGTTTAAGGATGAACTGGACAGGATCAATTCGATTGGCGGATGGTTTGTGGCCGGCGGCGACCTGAACACACTGCCTCCAGGCTCAGACACGACCGACTATTGCATCCAGGATATGTGCCCTGACGAGTCATTTCATGCCTCCGGCGATGATCCGATGCACAAGGAAGGAAGCAACTATGAGCCGGAAAGACATTGGCTGGATTCGATATACACCACATACAAATGCGCTGTTCCCCTGGCGGATTACAAAAACAACCAGTACGAGTACTTTACCCACACCACGAGGGGCACTCACTTCTGGGACCGCACCCTGGATTACCTCTTTACGAATTACCAGTGGGTAGACAATACAGTTGTCACCCACCAGGATGCAACGAAGGAATCGGATCATGCACCGGTGAGCGTTCTCTTTAAATTACCCAAATAACTGCTCAGGAATGAAAAAAGCACTACTTTTCCTGGTCGGGATCCTCATGTTGAGCCACCTGTTTGCCCAGGATACCCTGACAGGGTGTTACTGGACCGACGGCACCGCCTGCAATGTTCCCAAACACCGGTGGGAGCTGGGACTCTTCACAGCTTCGAGGTATGGCATCACCGACAAAATTGAACTTTCTGCCCATCCGCTGATGTTCTTCCTGATGCCACAGGTAAAAGTAAAAGTTGGCTGGGGTGAATATTCAGGGTTCCGGCTGGCCACCGAGCACGGCATCTTCTATCCGACCCAGTTCATGCGCCTCGCAGCAACCGAAGGAACCGGCGGGCTGATCTCTCCCGAATTCACCATCCCGCAGATGTTTTCGGTTTCCAACAGACTCCTTGTTTCATACCGGCCATTTCACAAGGCCCTCCTCACCGCTCATGGCGGGATCACCTTTGCGATCAAATTCGGCCCGCTTGATCCGCGGACCACCATTGACATGCCGGTCATCTATCCCAGGCTTGCCGTGTTTTACAACCAGCCTGAATTTGATGCCGGCATCGATTTTCGCGGCCAGTTCATCTCCCGGCTGGGATGGCTTTTCAACGTGGAGAATTTCATTGTTTGCGGCACAGAGAACAACTATTTCCTCGAAAATAAAGGAGTACTGGCTTATACCTCAAAGAAAGAGACGCTCCGTATTGAGGCCGGGTACAAACTCTGTTTCGGGAGATACCCCGCGGGTCCGCAGTGGCATCTGCTGCCGGTGGTGGATCTGGTGTTTGGGATTGGAAGGATGAAAGAAAAGTGAAGAAATGTGTTTTGGAGCTTCGTGGGAATTCATGCTGTCTGAATAAATGCATTATTTTTGTCCAAATTGATAACCCGAATTTCAATTTGGACAATTAATGTTTATATTTACACCATGATTTCACGAACACTGGAAAATAAAATCAAGGAACTGGCAACCAAATTTCCGGTTATTTCGCTTACAGGGCCCAGGCAGTCGGGGAAAACGACTTTGGCACGGCATACCTTTCCCGGTTACCATTATGTTTCACTTGAAGAACCGGATACCCGTCTCAACGCCCAGACAGATCCGCGTGGTTTTCTAAGAAACCATCCGGATGGGTTGATCATTGATGAAGTTCAACGGGTACCGGAATTGTTTTCCTATATACAATCGTTTGCAGATGAATCAGACAGGACTGCACAATTCATCCTGACCGGCTCTCAAAACTTTTTACTGCTCGAAAAAATCAGCCAGTCACTTGCCGGCAGGGTTGCAATATTAAAACTTCTTCCGTTTTCGCTGAATGAACTTGACAAGGCAAATATCCGGTATTCACACTTTGATCCCTTTCTTTTACAGGGGTTTTATCCGCGGCTTTATGATAAAAAAATTGCCCCGGACGACTATTACCCCAATTATATACAGACCTATATTGAAAGGGATGTGCGCCAGATTATAAACATTACCGACCTGAATGTCTTTACCCGTTTCCTGAAACTTTGTGCCGGACGGATAGGGCAGCTGGTCAACTTATCGTCACTTGGCCAGGAAGCAGGTAT
>CAYHGE010000063.1:0-21919 GCA_964355945.1 uncultured Draconibacterium sp. | reverse complement strand
AGATTTAAAGTTTTTTCAAAGTCCTCAATGGTCTTTGACTTTTGAAAAAGATCCAAAACAGCATAAAGATCAAGGTTGTCACCCGGCAAACCTATGGAATCCGTTTTCTTTTCCGTTTGAGAAAATACCGGGTCGCTCCATAAACCTGAAACCAATACTACCAATAATAAAAAAGCGCTTTTCATATTTATAGTTTAAAATACATTTTCAATTACGGTAAGCAGTAAAATAGATTGTAAAAGTACTTATTAATCTCGATTCATCCGGTTAAAAGCGAAACCCGAGATGAACAAAAAATTGCACGGGCTTTGACTGGTCATTCTTGAAAACATCCATAAATCCATAATTGATCCCGGTTTCAAGAACAATAAAAAAAATATTTACGCCAATTCCGGCATGACCGTAAAGATTAAAGGATTGGATTTGATCCTTACTGATCCCGAGATCATTTCCACCTACACCCAAAGCAAAAGAGGGGATCGCGCTGATAAATAGCCGAAGTGCAAATATCCTGTTGGTAGCCGACAGAAAATTGATCCCTCCGGTGATGGGAATACCGACTTCCCGCACACTGAAAACACTGTCAGTGAGTGTTGTATCTGCCGGCTTTGATAAGTCAGAAAGACAGTATGCTGCATTATTATATCGCAGACCGAGCTGCCAGTAAAAGAACTTGCCCCGCTTATAGGCAGCGCCAAGCATGTAACCGGGGGCCGTATGATTTTCGTACCTGGCACCTGAAACATCCAGCATATTCAAACTACCTCCCACATAAACAATGAACTCATCATTCCATCCCTTACCTTTTGTCTTTGTTTCTTTATCTTTCTGTTTATTTAAGGCTGTGTCAGCCGGTTTCAGCGTTGTATCAGGCTGGCTCATCTTCAGAGAATCCGTTTGAGCACTGGCAACAAAAGAACAAAGGGAAAGAACAAATGCCATAACCAGCATCCCACTCTTGCTGATTAAATGGGAGAACCTCATGTTCCGGATTTTATTTTTTTCACCCATCGGATAGTGATTAAAAATGTTAACACTCTGCCAATTTTCAGAAAATCAAAAATACAGACATAAAGTGCTCAATACAATACCTATATTTGGGTATTCCTGATCAAACACTTACCTGTAACAGGGTGTTTTTTATTGCCTTATGTCTGTTCAGCACTCCTCATTTCCGTGCAACTTGCAAGTGCTTCTCTTACACCTCGTTTTATCAGCCTGATACTTTTTATCTACCTGGTTGATGAATTGGGGAGATCGTTGCGACCGAGCGGTGCATTAAAGCTGGTAGCCAGGCTGGGGCGCAACGTTATCAAAAACGTCTATCCCCGGCTTCTCTCCGGTTCCCCGGGAATGTTGGCTGAACCTCAGATAATATTTGGGCAGGTACCCAGAGTCACCGTATTGAATCAACGGGAGGGAGTCATACTTGCATTTGATATAGAAGGACTTGTGATTTTAGCCCGGCGCGCTGACTGCGTGATTGAGATGCTTCCCCAGGTGGGTGATTTTGTTGCAGCCCATCAGCCCCTGTTCAGGATTTTCGGAAAAGGGGAGATGCCCCGGGAGGCTTCGTTATACCAATCGGTGGCCGTGAGGCCGGAGCGTACCCTGCAGCGGGACCCTGTGGAGAAGATTTAGCCATGGCAGATGTGAGCGACTGCCAGGGTGTAGGCAGTAAAAAGGTTCAGAAATGAAACCCAATCTGGACCAGGTATCGGAACCCCATCCTGAAAACATCAAGTTTCCCGGTTTGCTGAAAAGTCTTACCAGTAGTTGAAAAGGTTGATAATCCGGGGAATCTTTCCAGTAACTGATCGTATAAAGCCTCATTAACCTGCTGGATCTGGCTTCCATCAAGGTTCCCCGTAATTTCGGTCTTGCCCCCGTAATAGCTGATGGACGGTCCGACAAGCACCATGTCAAGGGTCCATCTTTTCCAGAACACAAACTGATAACCGAGTTCAAGGCCCAGGTTGAAGGCCCAGAAATTCCCTTTGATCATCCCTGTTGTATCGACGGTTGCCGGGAAAATATCCAGCCCGTTTTTAAACTGGTACTGGTAATAGGTCAGGTACGGCCCGATATACAACCCGGCCGGAACGGGACGCGAATTAAGCTTCGTAAGGTAAAACCGGTATTCTGCGGTTGCATTCAATCCCCACTTCTGGTGACTGGTCAGGTTTACCAGGTCAATAAGTGTATCGTCAACCAGCTTCGGGAACTCCAGGTATCCCAATTCGAAGGAAATGGATTGACGGGGGTTGAGTATCCTTTCATAACTGAAGGTCAGGTTTTTCCAGCTCCACAGGATCATGGGTGTGGGGTTGAATTTTAATACATTTTTATGGATAGGCCGAAGGCCGGGTGTGACAGAATCTGTTTTTGCTGCATAAATCGCCAGTGACAAAACAGAAAAAACACAAATCATACACAGGGTTTGCTTAATCATACTGCTGTATTTTTATATTGAACTTATCAGAATGTATAGCCGATCGAAGTAATGATCCCCCAGTCATTTTTGGCCGAGGCGCCGGTAAATGGCTGACTGTCATAACTGTCGTATAAGGTAATGTTGAAAAACAGATCCTTGATTATTTCAAATTTGGCGTTCAGATCATATTCGAGCCTGATGCGGTTTCGGATGGTCAGGTTATAATAAAAACTAAATCCCGTAGTGAAATCAATTTTAGGAGTTTTAAATTGAAACCATTTGAATTGTGTTGATGCGAGAAGCTCCATATTGTTTGACATAATTGACGAATCGATGGTCTGTTCATTGTTGTAGATCAACCCGAGTAGGCCATATAAACGGATGGCGTTGGTTCGCACAATGTCGTAACCCCCGCCCAGTCCGCACTGCAATCTTAGTTTCAGATCAAGTTCCGTGTTCTGCTGGCCATTGGCCTGAACCCTGACAAACCATTTTTCGGGCAGATAGCGGGTAACATTCAGCCCGATATTGGTGTTGTTTGACATATCCTCGTCTTTCTGATCAGTCAGAATGGAACTGAGGTCGAACCTGGTTGAATAATTCCTGCTTCTGTGTATCACTTCGGCAGCCAGGTTATATTGAAAAACATCGCTGGCTTTGGTATAACTCAGCCCCAGGCTGACCGATCCGTCAATCCGCTGAAAAAGTTTATTTTTGATGGTGGTTACCTGCACAATATCCCACAACGGTTTTGGAACGGTATCCGTGGCTGTTACAACAAGCACGGTTCCCTGTTTTTCCGACTTTCTGAGGGAGCCAAAGTACCGATATCCTGATTTTGTGCGAATTTCAAAGAATTTTGCAGAATAGACGGTGCTGATTTTGTCGAATTCAATATAAACCGTCTGCATCGCATCGGTCTTTAAAAACAATTGCCCGTACTCGAATTTCTTGAATTCTCCGGTAAGCCTGTCACCATTGAACAGATAAACAGTGTCGTTTTTCTGGGCATGCAAACTGACCGCAATCATTGAGAGCAAACAAATCAAGGTGGCTGCCATCCACAGGGGTCTGAGGCCGGATGTTACTTTGATTTTTGAGTGTAAAACCTCAATCATTATTTTGGCTTGACCAGGAATGGATTTGCATCGAGTTTCTCAACGATATATTTTATGGCCAGCTGGGCTTTCACACTGTTTCCTGCATTATCCAGTGGCGGCGAAACCACGGCAATGCCAAATTTGCCGGGGCATACGGCCACAATGCCTCCGCCTACGCCACTCTTGGCCGGAAGTCCTGAATTGTAATACCAGATCCCGGAGTCGTCATAAAGGCCGGCTGTTGCCATAACAGGAAGGGCGTACATCACCGTTTCCGGAGATACAACTTTCTTTTTGGTAACCGGATTCACTCCGCCATTGGCAAGTGTAGCTCCCATAATAGCAAGGTCTTTGGCGTTTACATTGATTGCACATTGCCTGGTGTAAATGTCTGTCGCCTGAACCGGATCGAAATACATTCTGCCGTACGCAAGAAGCAGGTGGGCAATGGCCTGGTTTCGTAAATTGTCGCCAGCTTCACTGATATAAACCGGCATGTTCAGTGATAATTGCCGGCCGGCAAAGTCACTTTGGAACTGCAGGATACTTTTCCATTTGGCAGATGAATCGGCACCTTTGACAAGACTGGTCGCAGCAATGGCTCCCGGATTTACAAGCGGATTGATCTCCTTTCCTCTCATCCGCTCCACGGCAACGATGGAGTTAAACACTTCACCTGTTGCATCTACGCCAATTTTATCCTGGAGTGCCTGGTGCCCCTGTTCCTCAATTACCTGTGCCATGACAAACGCTTTCGACACGCTCTGGATCGATACCATTGATGAAATATCTCCTTTGGTAAAAACTTGTCCATCGGCAGTCACCAGTGCGATGCCAAAGATTTTGGAATCGACCCGGGCGAGTTCTTTGATGTAATCAGCATTTTTCCCCTCTTTCACATCTTTGAATTTGGTGTATGCCTCGTCCAGTGCAGCATTGATCTGCTCTTTAGTCATGGTGTTTGCAGTTTGTGCCAACACAACAGCTGGTGAGCTGAACATACCTAAGGTGAATATCAATGTCACTAAAATTGTTTTTCCTGTAAGATGATTTTTCATGGTTTTTCCTCCGGGAATTTGAATGAATTGTTAACTTTTCGTTTTCTTGTAAAAAGCATGTGAGAAACTATACTTGAATGAGAAATTTATTTTCGTGGCTGAAGAATTGAATCCATCACTGTAATTATTCCGCATAATCCATTGCAATTCCACACCGGCCATTACACCGGGCCAGGGATAATAGAGCAGGTTTGCTGCAGCATATTGCCCCTGCTTAAAGGCATCGGGTTTCTGGCCATCCGAGTTGGTTATAATGGTAGTTGAATAGCCTGCAGAGCTTGTCAGTTTCTTACTCCAGTTGAAATCGACAAATGCCACCAGGCCCAAATCGGGAAGAGCTACACCTTTTATCGGCCGGTACGTATCTGAAAAATTATTTTGCACCCCGATATCAACAGGGGCATCATTAAAATAGTTTTCCACGCCTTCTCCGTAAACGCCTTGCAGATGCACCACGATTTTTTTACCAAGATTCAGACCCGTGCTGAGGCTGATGCCCCATCCGATCGCACTGCCGCTCAGGTCGATCGTATCCGCCCCATTGTATTTCCATTTGATGCTGCGTACAATTCCTCCAAGCTGGACATACCCAAATTTCCGGGCGAACCGGTAATGGCCTGTCAAATCGGGAAGCTGCAGCTGTGGGGTCACATAGGATAACTCCACACGGTCGCCGTAAACGCCGCCATCGCCGCTGGCTCCGGGCATCTCGAGTGCAAAAACCAGGTTGCTTGCTCCCATGATCGGGATCCATCGAACCTGGATGTTCCTGTAGAACAACATTCCGCATGGCCCCCAATATTCAAGCGTGTTCGGGAATACATCAACATCCATGAACGCGCTTTCGGTTTGCCCGGCTCCGAAATGGCCCAACTGACCATAAGCATGGCGAACCCGGATGGTCGTTTTACCTGCATCCGATCCCACGCCGAACAAATCGAAATCAAATACCGTTGTAAAATCACCAAATTTAGTCGGGATGGCTGATTTTACCCCAAACCGTGTTTGGCGAACGCTGAAATAGACATTGCCGTTGGTGCCAAACTCATCTTTATATGCTGGAAGCCTTGAAGGCCGCATGGCATCATAGTATTGCGGGTTAACCTGGTTAAAGTTGTATCCCAAATCTGTCTGGGCAAATCCATATATTTCAAAGACTTTCAAGCTGTCTTTCTGTGCCAGTCCTGTTGAGGCGAAGGCAAAAAATAATACAAAAAAGAGTATTCTGTTCGTTTTCATAATTTCAAAATGTTTCATTCAGATTGAAAAATATCCCTTTGGTGCCATCGGCTCCAAAGCCAAAATCAATGCAGAGGTTTGAAAGAGTCTTCCTGCTGAACATGATCCTTAATCCAAACCCTAAAGCGGGATCGACATATTGAAAGAGGTCCCTTGCTCCGTCATCAGAACTGGCTGTTGTTGCATTCACAAATGCCACACCGCTAAGTATCCCTGAATACGGGCTGATCGGAAAACGCCATTCTGTTTCCGCGTAGATAAAGTTCACCCCCCTGATGCTTCCCTGGATATATCCTCTTCCTGCCCGGTTGTACATGTCCCAGCACAGGGCAGGTAATCCCAGGTAAGGAACGGTTCCTTTTTGATTGAACTGGCCCAGGTACCAGAAACCGATGAGGTGATCGGGGCGCCGTTTGGACAGACCGATATAGGTTCTGAACTCGGTGTTCAGCATCAGGCTGCCTTTAGAACTTCCAAGGAAGGTGAAATTTGGCCTGAAGGCAACATTTGCAAGGTATCCTTTCGTAGGTCGGATTGAATTATTGCGGCTGTCGAGCAGAATCTCCAGACTCAGCCCTGACATGGTATATTTTTCAGGATTAAAACCGTGGTCTGAGCTGTATTTGTAATTACTTGTTTCCTGCGGGGGAACACTGTCCTGGTGATTATGATCGACAATATTTGAAAAATCATCGAGGCAGTACCCTATTCCGAAATACCAGTTCCTGGCGAACCTGAAATAAAAAGTCTCGTAGAGCCTGATGTAATTATAGTTGAGTGGCTGGGCATCCGGTGGAAGTGATGCGGTTGAGCCTCCGTCGTTAAAAACGATCCCCCGGTTGGTGTGCATTTTTATCCCGGTGCCAAGACCATAGGTAGGCTGGGAAAAAACCAGGTATCTCCAGTCTCCCCGCAGGATATAGCGGGATGTATTGGTGATGATGTTGCTTCTGACAGTAATGATGGTTTGTTTTGCAGTCGTAAGATTAATGGCAGCGCAAACCGAAGATACCGGCGTAGTTTGGGGATCGCCAAGATGTATCGCCATGGTGGTTCCTACACCGATCAGGAAACCGTATGCAGGGTTATAACCTACAAAGGGGGTTGTGGCGAAATAGGGCTTTTTAATTATGACAGGTTCCGTTGTGATACTGTCACGCTTTGCACGCTTCTCTTTTTTGATAAATATGCTGAAAACGTCATCCTGCCTGAAGGATTTTGCGCTTTCCTGGGCTGAGATTATGAAGGGTTGCAGGATTAATGCAAGCAAAAGGAGGACAAGGAGCTTTTTTTGCCATGCCCGGGATCCTTTTACCCTGTACCATTCTGTGCCTAATCTGTACAACGCTGTTTTGTTATTTGTTAAACGACTGGCAAATATATTCTTAAAATCTTATGCAACTTTTATTAATTCCTTCAATTTTAAAGAAAAATAACAGCCGGATCCAATTGCATAGGTGCAGTGTTGGATCCGGCGGTATAAATGACAGCTCGTCTGAAAAGCAGGTTGTATTACCTGATGATCATGGCGATGCCGACTTTCAGGTTCAGCATCTGCAGATTCTTTGAAGTCGTTTCGTAGAGTTCAATCTTGTTGGTGGTCCATTTGTAGTTGAATGCCACGAGTGCACCCCACTGGTTAAAGTTGCCGAATTTAACCAAAGCACCCACCTCGGGAGTCAGTGAAAAATCCCAGCGGGTTTTGTAAATGTCATATTCCTGGATCATCAGGTGGTGTTCCATATAATCACCTCCGATGCCGAGTGAAACATAAGGTGAAACCATCTTTTCCGGCATCAGATTGTAAGCGACAACTGCCTGGAATGGCACCATCCAGGTAAACCTGTAGTTTTCAGCATTGATTGCAATTCCTTTATCAGGGATCGTGTAGGTTTCATTGTCGTATATCTGACTGACCCGCTGCCAGCTGATATTCCAGCCAATATTCAATCCGTTTTTAACAAAGTACCGGCCTCCCATATCAAATCCGGCAGGACTGGCGTTGCCAACCCATTTATTGAAATCACCCATGGTAAAGGTCGTATTCCATGAGAATGTATAATAGGACTTCGGGGTAAAACCCAGGGATGCAGGTGGAGTGTCCTGTGCCTGAGCCAAACCGGCCAGGCAAACAAAAGTGGTTAAAATTATAATTATCTTTTTCATTGTTGTCTCTTTTAAGGTGATTCCTTATTTATTCCTGGTTAACTGCGGTGTTTGTATAAAGGCCTGGTCGATACTTCCGGTAATTTCAGAAGTCGAATGACTGCCTGTGAGCAAGCCCCTGATGCCGGCACTCCAGAGAATAGGCACCTGGTTGTTCACGATGTTTGCAGTTGTCATATCAGCCAATTCAATATCAGCCAGTCCGGTGGTGTAGGATGAATAATAAACGGGATAATAAGGATAGTAAGGATAGTAACCACCATACCAGCCATATGAATAGGTGTAAACGGTGGTATTTTGGTAATAAACAACCCTGATCCTCATGTCGACTTTGTCAGTGACATTTGTATGTTGTTCAAAGCCCCGTGCATTCATGTTCTTCACAATAGCCTGAATAACTGGCGATGAGGTTACAGTGTTAATCGTAGATGCCCCTGCGTCCGAAATTTTCGTGATCGTGTCATAAATGTAATACGATTTGTAGTCGGTAAAGACAGCTTTGGTATCGTATTGTGTCATTACTGCAAGATCCTCCAGCAATCTGTCAGATTCGGGTGGGTACTTTGTACACGAGATGGTAAACACAAGCCCAAGCCCAAGGATTAAAAAACCAAGTTTTGTTTTCATTATGTTTATTTTTTTGCTTTATGAATGTTAAATTATTTTTAATATCTGAGCTACTTCTTCTTTTCCAGGAATGGCACCTGATCAAGGATCTCCGCCCGGATGCCTGTGAGAATGTAGTTTTCGATCTGGTAAAACTGGGTCGCGACGACCCCGTCTGAAATAGCTTTTATCTTGCCGTAATAGGTCACAATAAGTCCGTCGGTTTTTTTCTGAAGTTCAATGACCTTTTTTGTCCAGGTATCTGCCTGTTCACCCGTCATTGTCTGGTATTGGCCGGCATATTGCTTTAACAATTCGATCCGCTGTTTCCCCAGCACTTTCCGTTGTGTTTCATATTCGTCATAAAGTTTCCAGAATGCATCTTTTTGAACGGCTGATGGTTTAACGAAATCGGCCACTGCCGCTTTTTTATCCATCCCGAACGCGGCCTGCATCAGATCCACCTCCTCTTTGTCTGATTGTGCATAGGCAAAGGATGTCAGAAATAAAACTGCAATGAGTAAAACGTACTTTTTCATGATGTTTTTTTTTAGGTTTAGACTTATTTAACGTAGCTATTATTTTATTGGTTTGCTGATTATAGGCCATCAAAAGTACATTCATATAATAACAGTCACAATACCTATTTCTGGGTATTCTGTTTCAAACACATACCTGTCACTTTGTGTTTTTTAATGGTTTAACAACGGGTTGCACCAATTGAGATTTAAAAGGGAATTGGACGACAATCTGGGGTCATCGCCAGGAGAATATCTGCTAAACCAACCTGCTTTTGTTGATGGTGAATGGGTATGGCACTGTGATTCAATTAATTTATGTGACTGAGAAGTATTTTCAATCCAATTCCAATCAGGATAATCCCCCCAACAATCTCCAATCTTTTTCCAAGTTTGCCTCCAACTTTTTTCCCAAACAGCATCCCGACCATTGAAACAAGGAAGGTAACGACCCCAATAATCAATATGGACCAGTAAATATTCATTTCGATTAAAGCAAAGCTTACCCCGACAACAAGTGCATCAATGCTGGTTGCTACTGCCATTCCGAGCAGCACAAACAGGTTTAATGGGTTGAAATTACTGTTTTCCTTGTCCTTTTTCAAACTTTCATAGGCCATTTTAAGCCCAAGTACCGACAATAATCCGAATGCAACCCAATGGTCAAAATTTGCTATACGTGCGGAAACCTGATTACCTAAAATCCATCCGATGAGCGGCATCAATGACTGAAAAAAAGCCAGGGTAAATGCTATTTTAACAGCCTGCAAAAACCGGATATGACGGATTGTCAAACCAGAAGAAACGGAAACAGCAAAAGTATCAAAGGACAGCCCCACAGCAATCAGAAGTATTGTTATTACATCCATAAAAGTTATTGTATTTACAACTGCAAATGTAAGCCAATATTTCCCACAAGGATGTTATGACATTACGCGGAAAGCTTTGTTTCTCTCTTTTTAAATTTGACACGAATTGCTTCTATGATCATCGGCAGCAATGACAATCCAATAATTCCAAAAACCACAAGCTCAAAATTCTTTTGGATGAAAGGCAAATTCCCAAAGAAATAGCCCATTAATACCAGGCTAATCACCCAAACACAACCTCCAATAATATTAAACCGGATAAATTGGGCATAGTTCATGGTCGCGATGCCTGCAACAAAGGGAGCAAACGTACGGACGATCGGCACAAACCTGGCGATAATGATCGTTTTCGGCCCATATTTTTCATAGAATACATGTGTTTGGTCAATGTATTTTTGCTTTACCAACTGGCATCAGAATGATACCCGTTTCAATGAAAATGATTTAAAACAATTAATTTCTTCTTCCCATATATATCATAATGTAATACAGCAAAGTGGCAAGTGATCCCAGGGCCGCCACCACATAAGTATATGCCGCCCAAGTCAATGCATCCTGGGCTTTTGGCTGTGTGATATGGTCTGTTATACCGGCTGATTTTAACCAAACCATCGCCCTTCGGCTGGCATTTATTTCAACGGGAAGGGTTATAAAGCTGAATACTGTGGTAAACGCAAAAAGTCCAATTCCTGCTAGTAAAAGTTGGGGAAATACATTAATTAATAGTATCCCTCCAAGTAGTACCCACTGGACCCAATTAGAGGCAAAACTGACTACCGGGACCAGCGTTGAGCGCATCTGCAACCAGGAATAAGCGCTTGCATGCTGAAGTGCATGACCGCATTCATGAGCGGCAACAGCGCCTGCTGCCACGTGTTTTCCAAAATATACATCATGACTCAGGTTGATGGTTCTGGCAGTTGGGTCGTAATGGTCTGTTAGTTCCCCTTTAACCGATTGTATTTTCACATTTTTAATACCATGGTCTCTGAGCATTTTCTCGGCAACTTCACAGCCTGACAAACCATAATTCATCGGAATCAGAGCATATTTCTTAAACCTCATTTTAAGCTGGTTACTGATCAACCAGCTGATCAGCATGAATCCGCCAAAAATTACAATATATGTTATCATCGCGTTGGAGTATTAGTCTTTATAACTTCGGACACAAAAAAATCAGGGTATAAAAGCTGGACAGGATTCGCAGACATCATTATATCAATGGAGATCATTTGCCGGAACCTTTCCATAATTTATCCAGTAACACGGTAATGCTGTCGACAACCCCCTGCAATCCATTTTGACTGATATCGTATGCTAATTTCATTATCAATGGAAACAGGAAAACAATCGCTGAAATTATAATCGCAATCAGGGCGACAGCAGCTATTCTGGTAAATACCCTGATTATTTTATTCGTCCTGTATTTCAACAGGAGGAACAGCCATTTATTGTGGGCATTGTTTCGGTGAAAGGTTGGATACGAATCATTGTGGTATCGATAGTCCTCTTGATATCTTGATTGTCTGTATCCTTCGTGATACTTACGTTTGTTCTCAAAAATGTTCTCAAATTCCATATCGTAATGATTTAAATCGATTAAAGAAACCAGTGAATACAAAAATTCAGGAATACACAAATTCAATCATCATCAGGCTTACCTCATGAAATGGAACTTGTGAGAAAAAGAGATATACTAGGAGATTTTTGGCGGTTGCCAGACAGAAAAGGAGAATTGAAGAATTACTGAACAGTCTCGTGGAACCTGAATTTCAGAAGCGAATTCTTCAACCAATACTGTGTCATTGGAATGATAAACCTGATCATCATCCGATGCGCTTACTTCTGAACAAAATCTGTTTTCAACACTATTTGTTCCGGCTGAAAGTTCCAGGCTATAAAAATTGTTCTGATAATTTGAATACACAGTTATTCCAGTGCAGGTCAAAACTGCAAATAAAAAGATTATTTGGAGAATCACTTTTCTGTGTAGTTTCATTCGGGTGCAAAGGTAATACTACTTTGAACTTCTTTTAACCCTGTAATGTTAAATTATCGTTAATTAACATCCTGAGATTTGGGTTGTTATCTGCTTTTGGTCAGGTACTTAATTATTTGCTTCTTTTCCATTGAATCCAGGGAGACCTTTAGTGTCATTTTGTCAACCCAGTGTATCCATTCCTGTTTGGAATATTTTTCAGGCAAAAATAGTGTATGGCAACTTCCGCATTTCCGGATGTAGGATTTTCTGCCTGCATGCAGTTCAGACAAACTGGCATTCGGTGTTTCATCAGTTGTGGAAGGAATGTACAGTGCTGATGTACATGAAAACGCAACAGAAAAGCAAATCAGGCAACCAATAAGGACTGTTTTGTCAGAACATATACGAGAAGAGCAACCTGAACTGTATTTTTTCAAATTCATTTAGATTAAGATTTGACGTTGTTGATCCTTTAAATGACGCCACCTGCGGCAATAATGTGAAATTGACCCAGAATTTATCCTGATTATAGGACATGCCTATTCCTGAATAAAGAGCGCTGTGAGCTATTTTCCCATTTGAAAAGACATTATTAAAAGTATTTTCCTGTGTAAGGTGGAACCTTGCACCGAATGACCAGGCGAAAGCAAGTAAACCATTTAACTTCTGTTCGGTCTCCCAGGCCAGTTCATTATTGATATATCGGGGAGCAAATTCATGTTCATAGACCCCGTTAAATGCAACAGTCAGATTTCCGATTTTTTTGTCGAGAATAACTTTCCCTTCCAGTTCAAATTCGTTGCTGGCAATGCCAACCTCAGCGTATAGTGCAAGTCCGACAGGATGTGCTACCGGGTCGAGCAGTTTGAGTTTCCACTCATTGGAAAATCCAAATTCATTTTCGGTGGATAACGATTTAACTGTATCATCCATCACTGTGTTGGTTTTGGAACTAAGATTCAGGTAAAAGGCAGTCTGGAGATTGCTGCCAAGGCCGATTTCATATTCCGTGCGGTTATCGAATCGCACATAGAAGTCTTCCCTTCCGGTTCGAATTGTGTTCCATGATTCCAGTTCCCGCTGGCCTTTATTTAAAACAGTACTTTGATAAGTATAGGTAAATAATCTGTCCTGCGCCTGGGTAACCAACGTACCTGATAGCGCAACAATAAATAAGAAACATCTCTTTATGGTATTATTTGCATTCATATGATTGTATTTAAAATCTGAATGCAAAGGAACGGCGAGAAATCACCCCGGGCAATCCCAATATGTTGGTATATTATCGTTGGAAATCGACCAGGTTATTTAACGCAGCATAGAGTGTCAATCCGGGGATACTCTTGATTCCGAGCTTAAATGTGATATTTTTCCGATGGCTTATCACCGTATGGATGCTGATAAACAGTTGATCGGCAATTTGTTTATTGCTGAATCCCTGTGCAACCATCGTCAGGACTTCTATTTCCCGGTGCGAGAGCTGGTTGTCGGATTTAACGTCGGATGCCCCGGATATGTATTCCATGAGTTTTTGATTGATTGTATCCAGGTTGTCGTGTATATGGAGAATATCGTCAAAACATGAATCCGGTTTGTTGAAAGAACCTGCAGTTTCAATTCCGACCATTCGATTTCCATTCTTCTTTATGACCTTGGCGTGTTTCTTTATTTCATCCAAAAACTGAGTATCAACCATGACCAACATATCCTTCCAGGTATTGAGCACCGATTCTTCAGGAACAGCAAGCATTATATCAGTAATCCCAATGTTTCTGGATAACAGAATACTTTTAAAGCCCTGTTGAATAATGGGTGAACTGTGGATGATAACTGAATTTCCAGTTTGCATTGGAACAAATTTAAGGAGCTTGCAAGGCAATAAGCCTGGGAATCAAAAGTTTATCCTCAAACCTTGCATGGTCAAGTTGCTCTTTTTCAAAATGGGATAAGGTGTGAAGCAAATCGTTAATCAGGTTCATATCAACATCCTGGGGAATATGCCTTATGATGATGGTCTTGAGGTCGCTGAGCTCATTTTCGACATTCGTGTGTTGCTTAAAGAGTTTTTTAAGGTTCGAAACATGAGTTTTAACTTTAACCTCAACCCTTTTCCTTACTAAGGGAAATACCTCCGTTTCTTCGTAATCGATATGTTTAATAAGTTTTTCGATGTATTGGTTCAGGTATTCTTCAACAACGATCAGCAATTTTTCATTGGGCATCAATAGTTTCATCTGAACTATTAATCCTGATAACCGCGGAATTGTTACCTGCTTGTGAAATTCATGGGTTTTTGTAAGAAAATCAATAAGTGGACATAGGTCCATATCTTCCGGTACGGGAAAGTAATCAGCAGTAGAATAAGTGTTTAAAATTCCAAGTGTAAATTTTACATCCAGGCTGCGCTGGATGCAAATTTCCCTGATGGTTTTTTCACCGATATTTGTGCTCAAACCCAGTCGATGAGTAATCGGCAACAGATCGATGTTCATGCTGATCACGTCAGATAATTTGTCTCTTTCCGTTATCATTTGGAAACTGTTAGATTAAAGGGTTGCAAAAAAAGCTGATCAATATGGCTCAAACTCTTTCCAGGATGATTGAAATACCCTGTCCAACACCTATACACATCGTGCAAAGGGCCTTTTTTTGATTTGATCGTTGTAACTGATAACTGGCAGTGGTGAGGAGTCTGGCCCCGCTCATCCCCAATGGATGCCCGTAAGCAATGGCACCTCCAAGCGGATTTATTCTGGGGTCTTCATCTGCAAGTCCAAACTCCCGGATACAGCCTAAAGCCTGCGCAGCAAAAGCTTCATTAAGTTCAATGATATCCATATCATCCAAGGTTAATTCTAATCGCTTAAGGAGTTTTCTGGTGGCGGGGACTGGCCCCATGCCCATAATGCGCGGAAGAACACCTGCAGTTGCCATGCCCGATATCCTGGCCAGCGGAGTGAGATGATACTTGTTAATAGCCGCTTCAGAGGCAATGATCAGCGCTGCGGCTCCATCATTAATCCCTGACGAGTTCCCGGCAGTGATGGTCCCGTTTTCATGCGTAAGTGGTTTTAATGCACTTAGTTTTTCATGTGATGTCAGCCTCGGGTGCTCATCTTCATGAAAAACAAATGGTTCGCCTTTTGACTGAGGAATAATCACCGGGATAATCTCATCAACCAGCAATCCTTCAGCCTGGGCCTTATTGCACTTGACCTGGCTCAGGTAAGCGAATCTGTCCTGATCTTCCCTGGTTATTTTGTAATCTGATGCAATATTTTCAGCAGTCTCCATCATGGACTCTGCACCGAAAAGGCGTTTAAGCTCTTTATTGATAAATCGCCAGCCCAGTGTAGTATCGAAAACATCTATCGATCTGGAAAAAGCAGTTGAGGCTTTTGCCATTACGAAAGGAGCCCGGGTCATGCTTTCAACGCCGCCGGCAACAATTAATTCAGCTTCCCCTGCACGGATTATTCTTGCCGCTGTGCCGATTGCATCCATTCCTGAGCCGCACAACCGGTTTATGGTTGCACCCGGAACAGCAGGGGGGAACCCTGCAATGAGCAGCGCCATGCGCGCAACATTGCGGTTATCTTCGCCGGCCTGGTTGGCGCAACCCATGAGCACGTCATCAACGGCATGCCAATCTATGTTCGGATTCCTGTCCATTATTGCTTTTAATGGGATTGCAGCAAGATCGTCAGCCCTTACTGAAGAAAGAGAACCGCCAAATTTCCCAACCGGTGTTCTGATGGCGTCACAGATAAATGCTTCGTTCATATTCAAATCTGGGTTTTAGGTAATTTTTCAAGTTCGGGTTTTAAAATCCTGAATCCATTTAATACAGCTTCAGAAAGCTGATCCACTTCGTGAATGGTCAAAGCAGTAGAAAACATGCAGGAACCGGTATTGACAAGCAACATCTTTGCATTCAGAAAGAGATAGTCAAGAAATGACGTAATGATTTCTGTCTCTCTTTTTGTCTGATATGCTTCGCGATAAGATGCCGGTGGCCTGGCCTTTAAATGGAACCTGAACATGGAACCGGCACCGGTGATGGATACAGGGACATCAGCAATTTTTATCGCCTCTTCAATCTGGTCAATGGCTTTCCTGGTCAGGTCATTTAAGTGATTGACGGCTTCCTGGTCAAATAATTTCATGGTAATATATCCTGCGGTCAGGGAAATGGGATTTGCGGAGAAAGTTCCCGATAAAGGATACCTGAGCGGACTTTCCCGCTGATCCATGACCTGCATTACGTCCGATCGCCCTGCCAGCGCCCCGATGGGAAACCCTCCGCCAATTATTTTTCCAAGGGATGTAAGGTCTGGTCTGACTTGATAATTTTCCTGAGCCCCTCCGTATTTTACACGGAAGGTAACAACTTCATCGAATGCCAGAAGTGCATGATGCTTTCGGGTCCATTGATATATTGCATCCAGAAATTCAGCGGAAGCCGGAAATAAACCGACCCGATGCGGAACCGGATCAATCAGAACACATGCAATCTGGTCCTGGTATTGATCCAGAATTGAAATAGTTCTTTCGACATCATTGAATGGGAAAACGATTACATCATCCAAAACACCCGCCGGTGTTCCTTTAACAAGTGGGACACGGTTGGGATTGTTAAGATCTCCCCAGTTTGCGGGGGATGAATTCTGGCTCACTTCCGCGAAATCATATGTGCCATGATACGTCCCCTCCGCCTTGGCGATTTTGGACCTGCCGGTAAAGGCCCTGGATGCTTTTATCATGGCCATCACCGCTTCGGTACCCGAATTGACAAAACGGATTTTCTCAAATCCAGGCACCCTGTCACAAAGCAATTGGGCATATTTCACTTCGGCTTCTGTGGCCATCATGAAGGCTGTTCCTTTTTTAACCTGTTCAATGACAGATTCAACAACAGCAGGATGTGCATGCCCGTGAATCAGAGAAGCCATGTTGTTGGCAAAATCAATTCGCTGAACCCCTTCAATATCGGTGATATAACAACCTGCCGCACTGGCAGCGTAGGATGGATATGGAGCCCGAAAGACTGTATTTCTGCTGATTCCCCCGGGAATTACCTTGCAGGCGTACTGGAATAATTCATCACTGGTGATATTGTGTTCATTCGTGCAATTTATCGGTATTCCCATTGATAGAAGATTTCTACATTCATAAGTATCCGGTGAATTATACAGAGAACGGGGTTGGCTGAAATCCACAAGAGATGCGATTGAATCATTAAGTAAGACTACACAAAATAAATCATATTTATTTATATTATCTAGAAAATCTTCACTGAAACTGGTAACCGGCAAATCCACATTGATCTCGAAAATAATATCGTGTATCCCGAGGCATTACTGCTTTAATAGGTGTCAAAATATTACCATTTTTGAATTTGCCAATTTGAGAGGTATTATTTCCTTTTCGGCTCAATTCCGAAGGTAAATCCTGCTTTGACCCGTTCGATCAGTTCCGGTAAAATATCCTGGTATTCTCCAACGATTCCAAAATCGGCATGGTGAAAAATCGGAGCTTTCGGATTGTGGTCGATGGCAATGATCTTTTCGGATTCTTTCATTCCGGCAATATGTTGAATTGCCCCGGAAATGCCAATGGCAATATATACTTTGGGACGAAGCGTTTTGCCGGTTTGTCCTACCTGGCGTGCATATTCCGCAACACCTTCATCGACAACCGGACGGCTACTCGTCCATTCGGCATTTACTCCCTGCAGGAGCAATGCATCTGCAAGCGCTTTTACCAACCCTAAACCGTCGTTTGTGGTACCCCTGCCTCCTGAAACGATAACGTCGGCCTCGAAGAGATTTGCTAACCCGCCTTCCCCTCTTTCTGTTTTCAGAATTTCAACAATAAAATCCTTATCCGTAAGAACAGGATCAAAACTTGAAATGATGCCTTTTCTTCCCGAAACAACTTTAGGGACTTCAAACGTACCGGCGCGGGCTGTCGAAATCTGCGGACAAACAAAACCAAGGATCGTTGCAAGTTTACTTTCTCCATACGTCGGCCTCCGTGATTCGAGGATGGGGGTATAGATCACTTTTTCTTTTTTATCGACATATTCCCCGATCTCTAGACCTGTGCAATCTGCCGTTACTCCGCTGTCGGTTTTCATTCCAATCCTGGGTGCCAGTTCCCTTCCGGAAGTGGTTGCGGCAAAGAGCGCAATTTCAGGTTTCCGTTCCCGTATGATTTGGGCAAAAATGGATGAAAATGGCAGCACGAGATATTCTTCCAGCTGATCATTTTCCACAAGGATAACCTCGTCAGAACCATGCTCAATAAGGGTTTGCGCAAAAGGCCGTACATTCTTTCCAATGATGACCGTCATTACTTTCGTGTCGTGCCCCAACTGGGTGGCCAGGTTCCTGGCAGGTGTTAACAACTCAAGCGAAGGCCTCGAGATATTTCCATTGGTCACCTCGGCCCAGGTGAAAATTCCCCGAGCGCCTTCCCTGGGGTCCTTTGCGGGGAAATCTGTACGTTCCACCTCTTTTTTATCCTGCAGCTCCTTTTTAACCAAAACATTCCCGCCCTTTTTAAAATTGGCGATCATATTATCTACCAGGGACGCCTCATTATGCCCCTGTGACATGATGATCGGCGGGCGTTCACTCACAATATTGACAACTTTTGAAACGATGGTCGGTGATCCGTTAAGACCAATTTTCTCAGTTCCCAACCCGATGTCGGCAATTCCGAAGGTCGTGATCTTCAGCGCACGGGCACTGACCGCTCCGCTTAAGGAAGGCTTCCGCGGCGGGATTCCGGTAGGAGTGAGCGATATAACACAAGGCATGGGCAATTTCAGCATCTGGTATCCGCCTTCTATGATCCTTTTCGCAATTACATTGCCTGCAGCGTCAGCAGTCACACGCTCCACAAATGTGGCCTGGGGAATTCCAATACGTTCGGCTACCTGTGATGGAACATGTGCAGTATCCCCATCGCTTGTTTGCCGGCCGGCTAAGATTATAAAAGGCTCCTTGGAATCTTTGGTGAATCCCAGGTGTTTCAGCATGGTAGCGATGGCGAGACCGGTGGCATAGGTATCGCTGCCTCCCAATTTACGATCGGATAGGAGGTATGCTTCGTCATAACCCATTGAAACAGCTGCGCGGAGTGATGCCTCAAATGAACCCGGGCCCATTGAACAAACGATCAGCCTGGCTTCCGGATATTGCTTCCGTAGCTGAAGCCCGGCTTCGAGTCCGAAAGAACAGTCAATATTAATGATCGATTTTGCCTTCGTCCTGTCCATCAGTCCGTCTTCACCCATCCGCATTTCGCTGGGGAGTGGAACTTGTTTAATCAAACTTATTATTGTCAAACCCATTGTCAAATTATCTTTTCACAATTACATATTCTGAAATTCAGGACCATTGCCGCCATTTGGCACCTCCCAGGTGATTCCTGTTCCCCGCGATTTGATGTCGCAGGTTTTGCAATGCATGCAATTCTCTGCATGGATGCGAAGTTCTCTCCTGCCTGATTTGTTCGTATGGAGCTCATACACTTCCGATGAACAAAAGAATTGTTCGGCCGCATCGTATTGCGCTATGTTTACCGCGTCAAAATTCTCCTGATCGTTTATATGAAGATGCACAACCTGTTGCTCATCATGGTGAACTCCCGAATAATAGATATCTGTTGCTTTATCGAAGGTGAGCACTTTATCGAATTCCAGTTGCCCTTTAAACCTTTCCTTAAATGGCTTCGTTGTAAGTTCAGTGAGTTTCTGTGTTGTTTGATTATCGGGATGAGATCTCAGCCTGCCAAAGAATCCTGCGCCACCCGTGATCAGTTGCATGCCAAATTGAATTCCTCCTGAAATCAAGCCTTTTGCAAATCCCTGTCGGAAATTTCTGACCGGGTACAATTCTTTATGAATCCAACTTTTATTAACCAGGACTTCGTATTGCTGAAGACTTTTTTCTGAAGTGTCGTTTTTTGCCAATGCACCGGCAGCGGTCTGTGCAGCAAGCATTCCTGATTTGATGGCAAGGTGTACACCTTTTAAGGCAGGCATCGCAAGCATGCCGGCGCTGTCGCCCACGATCATTGCATTATCAACATACAATTTGGGAATAGCATAATATCCTCCCTCGGGAAGAGTCTTGGCGCCATATTCTACTAATTTACCACCCTTCAGGATGTTAGAGACGAAGGGAGTGGTTTTCCATATCTGCATGGCATCGTGCGTATCAAAAGTCGGGTCTTTATAATCCAACCCGACAACCAGGCCTACGGCAACTTTGTCATCATTTAATCCATAGATAAATCCACCGCCAAACTCATCAAAATTGAGAGGATAACCCATGGTGTGGTATATCTCACCGGGAGCAATTCTACCTTTTGGTACTGACCATAATTCTTTGCATCCCAATGAGTAAACCTGTTCGTTTTTGCCTTTCGTCAGATCGAACTTGCTGATCAGCATTTTGGCAAGGCTGCCCCGTGTCCCTTCTGCAAAAATGGTGATCCTGGCTTCGATTCTTGTTCCCGGCTGAAAGTTCTCCAACTCGTGTCCGTGATGGTCAATCCCGGTATCTTTGGTTTTGGCTCCGGTTACTTTCCCATCCTTGTATAAAATCTCATCAACGGCAAAGCCGGTATATATTTCCACTCCTTTTTCTTCAGCTTTTACCGCAAGATATCTGCAAAGCTGCCCGAGAGACGCCGCGTAATTGCCGATATTATTCATATAGGGTATGTGGAACGGAAAAGTAATGCTCCCGTTTTTGGTCAGCCATACCGTGCTGTCCTTAAACACTTTGGCACTGAGTGGTATCTCTGAAATATCCACATCAGGCAAAAGCTCTCTGAAAACGGAAGGTTTTATCACTGCCCCCGACAATATATGACTGCCGACAGAACTTCCTTTTTCGATCAGTAAAATTCTATGCTTCTGTTCTGTCCGTTTAAATATATCTGCTAAATGAATCGCGGTGGCCAAACCTGATGGTCCGCCACCGATAATTAATACATCTGTTGATAACTTATCTCTAACACTCATTTGATGGCCTCCGGGGTTGATAATTCAATTATGATACAAAATTACCATTATTTACGCATTTGCGTACCATATAACATGAATATTTTTTAAATGATAATTTACTCAAAGTAATGAGTTTGTGTATCAACGGGGTGATTGGTTATTTTCCCACGCAAAAAGTAACTCGTGTTCTATATCAGGTAGTTATGAGTTCGAGGTACAAATGGGGTACAAAAAATGACATAAAAACCAAATACCATTTATTCTTTTGCCAATTTTCAGGAGGTGTTATCCATTATCTATGTCATCAATTGAGTTCCATGAATGAAGCATTCCCCAGGCGGTTTTAACAGATTCATCTCCTCCATATATCACATGGGCGTTTTCAGGTGAATTTCCGGAATAGTGATTCCACTTTTCAAGATTCAGGAAAAAATCACGGTTCCAGGTCTTACCAGATTTAATTTCAACAGGCGTAAGACCCTTTGCATGCTCAATGATCAGATCGACTTCCATCCCGCGATGATCTCTCCAGAAATAGATATTGGATGCCTTCCCCTGGTTGTAGCGTCGTTTTAAAAGCTCAGACAGGATCAAGTTCTCAAAGAGAGAGCCCTTTAAATAATGGTTGGTTAATTGGCTTCCATTTTCTATTCTAAGCAGAGAACAGCATAACCCGGTATCATAAAAATAGAGTTTTGGTCTTTTGACCAGCCGTTTACTGAAATTACTATGGTGTGGTTGAAGAAGGAATAAGATATAACTGGCTTCCAGGACAGAGATCCATGCTTTGACAGTATTATAGCTGATGCCACAATCATTTGCCAGCGAAGTATAGTCCAGCAGTTGGCCAACTCTCCCGGCGCACAAGCCAAGGAAGCGAACGAAAAGATTCAGATCATGGATGTTCTGCAATGACCTCACATCGC
>CAYHGE010000062.1:17750-22354 GCA_964355945.1 uncultured Draconibacterium sp. | reverse complement strand
TTCACCCCTGGAGTTAAAAAGGTGATTGATTTTCTCAAGTTATCATTCGATTCAAGTATCTCAGAAGCTGAAGACAAAATTAACTTCTGAACCTTCGGGAGTTCCACCCTTAGGGGCGGAACTCCCGTTTTTAATGATCGTAAAAGCAGGCCCTCTGTCACTTATTGCTAATCTTCCTTTGTAAATCACATTGTCAAGCCAATAAATCCTGTAATTTTGTTACAATAACTGACACAACTGATTTAACAGGAGGAGGTTTTTTGATCCTGTAACAATAAAATGATTCTATGGCGCTCCCCATCAACATAAAAGAATTGGTTCACGGCAAAGTAGTGGAATGGGAACGGTTAGAATTTAAAACAGGCTGGAATCCCGAGGACATCCTGCATTCAATTTGTGCTTTTGCCAATGATATAAACAATTGGGGCGGGGGATATATTATTGTAGGCATCGAAACAATTAACGGGGTCCCTCAGTTTCCACCAAAGGGCATTCCCCTTGCCAAAATCGATGATATCCAGGGCGAGTTGGTAAACATCTGTTATAAAATTCAGCCCAACTACCTGCCAATTACTCAACCATATATAATTGACGAACAGCATATCCTTGTAATTTGGGCTCCTGCCGGTGATATGAGACCCTATTCCGGTCCATCTACTTTGGGCAACGATGCCCGTAGGCAATATTATATCCGGGCTGGTTCCCGCAGCATGTTAGCACAGGGAGCCAACCACACGCGGCTTATTGAACTCACGGCTAAAGTTCCTTTCGACGATCGAATTAATCAACAGGCACAACTCAACGACTTGGATTTGGGTCTGATCCGTGAATTTTTGCAGGAAGTCGGGAGTGAATTGTTTGATGAAAGCGTAAATATTCCTTTTCCAGAACTATGTCGCCAGATGCAAATTGTCCGTGGCCCGGTTGAGTATTTGCGACCTGTAAATGCAGGTCTCATGTTTTTCAACCGCGAACCGCATAAGTTTTTTAACCGCGCCTGGATCGAATTGGCCATTCATCCTGATGATACCGGCCGGAATTTCATGACCGAAACCTTTAAAGGTCCGTTGCACCATCAAGTCCGTAACTGCCTGGCCTATCTTAAAAACAATGTTATCCGCACAGAAGTCAGGAAGGTTACAGGCCAGGCCGAAAGCAGGACTTTCAGCAATTACCCTTTCAATGCATTGGAAGAGGCTATCAGCAATGCCGTATATCATAAAAGTTATGCTGAAGAATCCCCCATCGAAATTCAAGTGTTCCCCGATAAAATTACTGTACTGAGCTATCCGGGGCCAATGCCACCAATCACTAATGTTGATTTACAGCAACGAAGGGTTGTTTCGCGGGCCTATCGGAACCGCCGTATTGGTGACTTTCTTAAAGAACTTGACCTCACCGAAGGAAAATCCACAGGATTTCCGATTATTCGTGACGCAATGACTGGCAATGGCAACCAGGAACCTGTTTTCTATACAGACCCTGATCTGATCTTATTTATGGTAACGCTTCCCTGTCATCCCGAATTGCAAGGGACAAAATCAGTAACTAAGATATTAACTATGACAGGGGCTAAACTAACTATGGAAGTTGTTGAGCTAATATTTAATAAAGGTATTGACTTACAAGCACTAAGTGGTCTTTTGGATTTTGATATCAGTGAATTTAGAGATGAAATAAGAGAGAGGTTGAGTTCCAGAGAACTAACTAAGTCATTAACTAAGTCACTAACTAAGATATCCGGCATTATAGATTATTTGGAAAAGGAGAAATCAAGAATTGAGTTATTGAGATTTCTTGGTTTAGAAAATCAAACGTTAAACTTCAACAACAACATAAAGCCATTAATTGATTATGGTTTTATTGAAATGACTTTGCCGGATAAACCTAAAAGTCGCTACCAGAAATATCGGCTGACCGAAAAAGGGAAGAAGCTGCTAAAAAATGATTAAATAGTTTGATTCGGCGTTGAAAATTCCATATTTATTTTCTGGGTCATAGACTTTTTAAAATTGTTTTACCAATCAGCCAAAAAACTTTTAATTGTTTCTAATAGTCATTTGATATCCAGCCTCAACAATACATCCTGGCGGTAACTGGTGCCAATCGGGATAACCTGGTTGCCAGTAAAAATCTGGTTTCCATCGATTTTGCTTATTTTTTCTTTATTGATCAGGAAAGATTTATGTACACGCAAGAAAAGATTTACCGGTAACCGGCTTTGCATTTCGGTCATGGTTTCGGCAGTTATTAGTACTTTTTCCTGCAAATGAACTTTCACAACGTTTCCATAAGCTTCAACAAATTGAATATCTGAAAAATCATTTTTATATTACTTATCATCTGATTTTATGAAACAGAAATTTTCAGTGATCATATTTGTTTTTGTTCAATCAATCGGTTTACGGCTTTCAGGAAGCGTTCAAAGCGGATAGGTTTAAGCAGATAATCATTCACTCCCAGGTCGAAAAAACACTGATAAACAAGCAAAAAACTCCTTTGAGCAATTTCATGGGCGAATGGACTTTCAAATCCAAAAACGTTAGTTGGCTCATACTTATGTGGGGAATTTCAAATGCAAGCTTTTTCGTTCCTTGTACCATATTTCCTTGCAGTATTTGCCTTGTAAGTAAAACACTAAATGCTGATTTACTATATGTTAAGATATGATCAGCAGTCCCAATATAGAACCTATCAGGGCATAAAGGAATGCTTAAAGCGGATATTTATTCAGCCTTTTGTAAAACATGCTACTTTTGCATTGAATTGGATGGGAGACAACAAGCCGTAATAAATGGGAAAGTCTGAAATATAATTAAGCGTAAACAAGAACCTGAAAAAAGAAACAATGTACTCAGCCATAATCATCGACGATGAACCTAATGCCGTTGTTTCACTTAGGTTGATAATCCAGGAATACCTGAGTGAAAGAGTCAAGGTGATTGGATCAGCGGGTTCGGTTAAAGAGGGCGTGGAATTGATCAGGAAGTTCAAGCCCGAAATAGTATTCCTTGATATTGAGATGCCCGTTGAAAGTGGATTTGAACTGTTCAGGCATTTTGAGACCGTTTCATTTGATGTGATTTTCACAACAGCCTATGCAAATTACGGCATTCAGGCAGTAAAGTGCGCTGCTCTCGATTACCTGCTCAAGCCTGTGAATCCTGTTGAAATAAGAGAATCATTAAAAAGGCTGGAACAAAGAAAGGGCCACGCAGCGCCCATGAAACAGATTGAACTCCTTCTGGCTAACCTTCAATCAAATTATGATTCGAATAAAATTGCCCTTCCTACCTCAACCGGGGTTGAAATGTATTCAGTAAAGGAGATTCTTTATTTTGAAGGCGATGGCAATTATTCAAGAATCATCACCAATTCAGGAAGGGACATTGTCATCAGCAAAACCTTGCAGTGGATGGAAGAGATTCTTCCTCCAGATTTCTTTATCCGCATTCATAAAAGCCATTTGGTTAACCTTGGCCATGTGAAAACCTTTGACAAGGCTTCAGGCAACACTCTGGTGCTTGACAACGGGGCTAAACTGGAGGTGGCCCATCGTCGAATCGACGAGATCACAGGCAGACTGCTTAACAGGTAAAACCGAATTTATTTGAGACTCCGCTACATACTGACATTTCTCGTTCTCCCTTTTATCGGACTGGCGCAGAATTATTATACTCAAACCTATACAATAAACGACGGGCTTCCCTCCAACCAGGTGAATTGCCTTTACCAGGACAATATCGGACGGCTCTGGATTGGCACAGACGCTGGAATCGGTATTTTCGACGGGTTAAATTTTAGCCTGATTGATCGAAGAGATGGATTGGCATCCAATGATATCCGGGCGATTCTCCAGGATGAACAAGGGGTTTTCTGGTTTGCTTGTTATGATGGTGGTTTGACCCGGTATGATGGAGTCCGTTTCACCAGTTTTTCTACAAAAGATGGATTTCATAGTAATTTCATCAGGCGATTATATTATTCAGCAACCTATAAAACCTTATTTATCGGAGCCAATGACGGATTTTACACATACCGTGACGGCAAATTTGTGTTTTATGGAAAAGCCAATGGAAAGTTGGATGAAGAACATGAAGTGCTCGGATTTCTTGAGGCCAGAGGGTTTGTCTATATTTTGTCGTTTCATTATTACCGGATAAAGTTTTATCCACAAACCGGGAAAGTTGAACCGATTATTGAAGACATGTCGGATATGCTACCTGAGATAGGAATTACATCTGCTATGATAACTACCCATGGTGACACGGTTTGGGGGAACCGCTTTGAGATCAATACCCGGGAAAACGCGACAATCCGGCTTAATCCTACAAAGCGCGGACTGGTTTTAGCCCTCTGTGAAGATCAAAAGGGCAACATCTGGTTCCCGCTGTTTGGTGTTTTTACTTCAGGAGTGCTTCGGTACAACGGATCCGAGTTGGAGGATATGACCGATTTGCTTGGTTTGAAAGATATTATGATCAACTATGTTCTTTTTGATAAGAATTCGGGAATACTGTGGGTTTCAACAGAGAAAAAAGGGTTAGTCAAGGTGACAGAATCTTTCATTAAAAAATTCCCACTGACCGACTTTTCTAAAAACC
>CAYHGE010000062.1:7216-17650 GCA_964355945.1 uncultured Draconibacterium sp. | reverse complement strand
GGGTTCTTCCGACTTCCGGACCAGCCGGGAGCAAGTCCTGTCTCCATTACAAAATATGCCGGTATATTTGAAGGATTCATTGGGTTTGATAAAAACAATGACCTGTTTAATTGGGGATACTGGACAGATACCCTTCAGGTGATCAGACAACCCAATGTCAATCCGGACCCGAAGCTTGAAACCTATACCCGGAGGAATTATGACCTGCCCAAGGAGATCACCCGCATGATTCCTTTTAAGGGAGGGATGATGTTTTCAAGCTTATGGGGGGGGCTTTATTATTTTAACGGAAAGACATTTTCCAATCTGAATAAAACCTGTCCTTCTCTACCGGTAAATATTTCGAATATGTCAAAAGATCCGGCGGGAAATATCATGTACTGCACCAACACAGGGGAAATTGGTGCCGGATATCTGAAGGGAGATCAGTTTATTCAACATTTCCTGATAGATTCACTGAACAATGCTTTCGGAAGAAATTTTATCTGGCTGATCAGCAATAATACAGGCAGCATTTTTGTTGGCACTAATAAAGGGATGCTGATGCTCCGGGCTCCTTCATTGTTTTCTGGTGCGGAAAAAGATATTCGTTTTTTTTCAGCATCCGAAGGGTACTTTGATTACAGTGTCAACCATCCGGTAATTGATGCCAATGGAACCATCTGGCTGGCATCCCAGGAGAACCTGATAAAAATTGATACCCGGGAGATTTCTCAACTGAAACTCCCTAAACAGGAAGTTTTCCTGAATAAACTTGAGACCACAGGACGAATCTATGAGTTTACCGACAACCCGAAAGGCAGTAACTTAACAAATGAAGGAGCAGGTTGGCAATTTCCATTTCATGAAAGGAATCTCATTTTTTATTTCAGCAGTAGCAATATGCTGAATCCTGATAAAGATCAATTTTCAGTATGGTTGGATGGATTTGAAGGTTCGTACCGGGAAATTAGAACCGACAGAAAAGCTGTTTATACAAATCTCCCGGTGGGAAAATACCGGTTTATCGTCAGGATAACCAATCTCAGTTCCCAGAGGTCGCATACGAAAACGCTACTTGAGTTTTCCATCCTGCCCCCATTCTGGCAAACCTGGTGGTTTATTATGGTTTGCGGGATGCTTCTCCTGGCAATCATTCTGGGAATTTACTACCAGAGGGTGCAGGTAATCAGACGAAAAACAAGGATGAAACTCGAGATGGCCGAACTGGAAATGCAATCGTTGCAGGCACAAATGAATCCACACTTTGTTTTTAATGTGCTGAATTCCCTGCAACGATACATCCTTGAGCGAAATGCCAGCAAAGGAATACAGCTATTGTCGGACTTCTCATCCATGATCAGGCAAACATTCACCCTCGCATCGAAGAAAATGATTACCCTTCAGGAGGAGGTTACCTATCTTGAAAGTTACCTGAAACTGGAACAGGAGAGGTTTGCTGATAAATTTCTTTTTGAAATCACCACAGATGATTCTCTGCAACCAACCCGTATCCTCATTCCTTCCATGCTAATCCAGCCGATGGTTGAAAATGCTGTCAAACATGGACTTTCACCGCTGGAAGAAAGAATTGGCATGCTTACTGTTTCCTTTAGAGCGATGGATGAAGGTACACTGAAGTGTGTCATCACCGATAATGGAATAGGGCTGGAGCGGTCATTTGCCATGAAAGAGGAAACAACCACGCGCCTGTCGAGGGCTTTGAGTATCACCCAACGCAGAATTGCCCTGTTCCGGCAATTTTACAAGAATCCCAGGTATATTGTAACTGTCAGCAACAGAAGCCTGTTAAATACAGGAGAAACAGGTGTTGTTGTTGAAATTATTTTACCGGTCTGGCAGTTTAACGCTCAGGCACATTAAAAGTAATCACGTTTTCCGGGTTTAATTTTACGTTTACTCATTTAACAGGTACGTTTAAATGTGGAACTCACCCTCTGAATAATCCATTGATTTTTTAGCAACATAATAATTCAATTTTGATTCGGGAAAGAAGTCAAACAGTTGCTTCATTTTTCAATCACGAATTATTTTCCAAACTGAAATTTTATAAACCTAAAAAATCGCAATGTTATGCACAGAACCATTCAACTTTTGTTTGCACTGTTCCTGCTGTCAGTGAGCGCCTGGGGACAAAGTGCCATCATCGGAACAGGTACACTCAATACAAACAACCAGCCTGATCCACTTGACCGTGACAAGAATTTCATGCACTATCAGGTGGTCTATACCCAGGCGCAGTTAGTTACCGCAGGCATGCCCGCGGGTGCGAACATCACTGCCCTTGGTTTCTCGGTTACTCAATCGCCCGGAAATCTGGCAAATTTTGAGATTAGTCTGGGGCATACATTGCAGGCGACTGCAAATCCCTATATTTCATCAGGGTTGCTTATGGTCAAAGCACCGTTTACCTATCTTCCTGTTGTGAAAACTGCCGGGAATTTCGATATGATTACCTTTGATACCCCTTTTGTCTGGGATGGCACATCAAATATTGTCGTAAATACCTGTTCAGGGTTTAATGTAGCCGGATCTCCGAATGGAGGTTTAAGGCGTTTTACTGTGTTGGAAGCTTCACGTTACATCAGTCAGAATACGACATCAAGCTGTGCGCTGGCAACCAATACAAGTAGGAATGAACCGCCCAACATCAGGTTTGATTATACGACGGGAGGCGGTTGTACGGGTACGCCGAATCCGGGAAATACCCTTTCAACTGCGACTTCGGTTTGTCCTGGCATTCAGTTCACCTTATCGTTACAAAACAGCACGTCGGGCACAGGGGTATCCTATCAGTGGGAATCTTCGACGGATGGAACCATTTATGCCAGTGTAGGATCATCAGGAAACAACGACACCTATACTACATCTCAATCATCCGCGAAATATTATCGGTGCCAGGTCACATGTGCTGCAAATACAGGAACCTCAGCGCCGGTATTGGTTTCAATGAATTCAATCTGGAACTGCTATTGTCCTTCAGCGGCTTCGTTTTTGGACTACGAGGATATCACCCGCGTTCAATTTGGCAGTTCGCTCAACAATACAAGTGCATGTGGAAGCCTCACGGGGACACAAGGTACCGCCACGGGATCAGCAGATTTGTACAGTAATTTCACATCCATTGCCCCAACCAATATTGTTCAGGGTACTACCCATTCAATAACTGTCAGAATTAGCCAGTGCGATGGAGGAGCATCCGCTCATCAGGTTCGTGTCTATTTCGATTGGAATCAGAACGGAGTGCTAACCGATGCTGGCGAAGAATATGTCTTGTGGGCATACGCCAGTGAACAGACGCATACAATCACCGAAAACATTTTTGTTCCGGTTGGAGCAGTAACCGGGAACACGCTGATGAGGATTGTATGCAAGCAATCCTCCACCATTGGCCCATGTATGGTTAGCTCCTATGGTGAAACCGAAGATTACAAGGTAAATGTTCTCCCTGCTCCGGCGTGTCTTCCCCCCGCCTTTTTAACAGCCGCCCCTGGTGCGTATAAAGCGGATCTGGCCTGGACGGAAAACGGCACAGCCTCTCAATGGGAAATTGAATGGGGTTCTTCGCCATTTACACCCACCGGTGTGCCAAATGTTACAGACATTATTAACACGAATTATTTTTTGACCGGGTTGTCACCCGAGACTAATTACAGCTATTATGTGAGGTCTAATTGCGGGGGGACATTCAGCACATGGACAGGTCCGAAAACATTTACTACGTCAAAGGTCTTGACAGTAAACCCTACCTATCTTGACTTCAGGTACGTTCCTGCGGGCTTAACATCTTCTGCCCTTTCCTTCACGGTTTCCGGTATTGAACTGTCCGGCTATCCTGATCAGATTGTAGTGACAGCACCCGATGATTTTATGGTTTCGTTGAACAGCGCAACGGGATTTGGTCCAAGTGTCTCAATTCCGTATACAGGTCCCACCCTCCTGTCTGTGCCAGTTTATGTAAAATTCAGTCCGGCTGTTGCCAATACAGCCTATGCCGGCAATGTCAACATTACCGGAGGAGGCGGTACGGCCATTGTTTCCGTATCAGGGACCAGCGATTTGTTCTCTTCCTATTGTTTATCCATACCAACCGGTGCAGGTGATGAGGAGATCCTTGGGGTAACCGTTAATGGAGCTACCAACAACTCCAACTGTACAACCCCGGCACCGGGTCCCGGTTCCATCCTGAACCGCTATTCCAACTTTTTCACACTGGCTCCCCTTACCTCTCTCGAACCAAACAACACCTACAGTTTCAGTATCAATGAAGATGAGTGCGACGGACCCCCTTATTATGGCAATGGATGTGCCATCTGGATTGATTTTAACCAGGATGGTGATTTCGGTGATGCAGGAGAACAGGTATTTGTTGAATCATCAACCAGCAGCAGTCCGCGTACGATTGATGGTAATTTTACAGTGCCGGCAGGAGCCGTTTTAGGTCATACCGGTATGAGAATAATTGTGGCTGAAAGTTATTGGGGTGCAAATTTAACGCCTTGCATGAGCTATGAATATGGCGAAACAGAAGATTACAAGGTAAATATTGTTGCACAACAATTTCCAACCATCACAGGCAATGCCCTTGTATGCCAAGGCAGTGCAGGTAATATTTATTATACTGAAGTTGGTAAAACAGGATATGCATGGGCGATTTCTTCCGGCGGAACCATTACCGGCGGGGGTACGAGCCTGGATAATAATTTGACTGTGACCTGGACAGGATCAGGGGCACAAACAGTGAGTGTTAATTACAACAACTCATCAGGGTTTCCAGGTCCCACGCCAACTATTTACAATGTACAGGTAAACCCACTTCCCGGAGTTGCAGGTACCATAAACGGGGCAACTACAGTTGCTCAGGGTGAAACCGGCTTGCTCTATAATGTGACGCCGATACCTGATGCGACTGGGTATAACTGGGTTTTGCCCTACGGTGCAACCATTATTTCCGGGACAAATACCAACAGTATTACCGTAAATTTTGCACCTGATGCATTGTCAGGGACAATGACTGTAACAGGAATAAATGATTGCGGGTCAGGTCCAATTTCCCCGGAACTGAATATCACGGTAAACCCTTCAGTACCTGTAAGCCTCGAGATCGGCACAGAAATAGTTAACGGTGTGAATTGTTACAATGCTATAGGAACAATCACAGTAGCTGGCGGAAACGAAACATTTACTGTGACGGGTAGTGGCAATGCAACCTTTATAGCCGGATTGAATATAATATTCCTTCCGGGAACGACGGTACTATCAGGCGGTTTTTTGCATGGGTATATTGCCCCTGATGGCCCTTTCTGTAGCAATACAAAAGAAAGTTCAACCAACACAGATTTGACAGAATTCCCAATAGGAAAATCGACTACTAATTTCAGCATTTATCCCAACCCGACGAATGGAAACATTACATTGATACGGAAGGGTGAACAGGCTGCCAATGATATGACGATTAAGATTTACAACATGAGCGGCAAATTGGTTTATGCCGAAAACAGCATTTGTCAGAAGAGTCATGAAATCCGATTAACTGATATCCCTGCCGGACTTTATTTCGTTAAAGTGATTGCAGGAGACTATGTTGAAACCACCAAATTGATAAAAATCAAATAGGCTACAATTGACAACTAAAGGACTGATTGAAATGACGTTATAAGACGTTTTTCAATCAGTCCTTTAGTTTTGATGTTAATAGCATGCTAACCAAAACGAACTAAATTTATGAAAAAAATTATTTTGATTATTTTTGTCATTTTCTTAACTGTCAGTAATAACTTCGCACAACTTACCGGAACGAAGACGATTCCAGGTAATTACCCCAGCCTTGCATCTGCAATCAATGCACTAAATACCCAAGGAGTTGGATCCGGCGGGGTTACATTCAATATTGCCGCAGGATATACTGAAACATTAGGATCACTCAATGCCGGTCTGATTACCGCATCGGGTACTGCGTCCAACCCTATCATCTTCAAAAAGATTAATACCGGAAATAATCCTGTGATTTCCGGGTTCACTGCGGCACCAGGATCAACTGATTATATTATCGCCCTGCAGGGAACCGATTATATTACGTTTGACGGGATCGATCTTGCCGACCCAACAGGTGCCATTGAATGGGGATACGCTGTTTTAAAAGCTTCTGCTTCGAACGGATCTCAATATGTAACCATTAAAAACTGCAATATCACCCTGAATAAAACCAACACCAATACCTATGGAATCTATTCCGACAATGTGACACCATCTGCTCCAACCACAGAACTGACAATTACCGCCACTTCGGGAGCCAATTCAGATAACAAGTTTTTCAACAATAATTTCGTCAATTGCTATTCAGGCATATGTCTTTGGGGCTTCTACAATGCTGCTTCCCCATTTTCTTTTTATGATCAGAATGTAGAGATTGGCAAAGATGGCGCCAACACCTTTTCCGACTATGGCGGTGGATCCGTATCTGCTTATGGAATCTATGCTGGCGCCCAGAACAACATCACCATTGCCAACAATACTTTTTCCGGCATAATAAACAACACCTTTGCTACTGCTTATGGGATTAGTCTGAGTTATATGAAAAATGCAAATTGTAACATGTACAATAATCATATTAGTTTGACTTATAATGGCTATGGTCATTTTTATGGCATTTATCATGCTTCAAATACCAGCGGGACATCAAATACCAGCAACATCTACAATAATACCATCGCCAATTGTGCCGCTCCAAATGCAACTTCAAATTCCTGGAATGGATTTTGGGTTCAGGGAGGCAAAACGACGAATTTCTATGGCAACAGTGTAATCAACAATGTTTATGGGTCGTCAACAACCCCTGCTACCGGAGTTATCAATTACATTTACCTCGACTGTGCCCAGGATGGCGCTTATCCAGGTCAATATAATGTTTACAACAATACAGTATCGAACAACAGCAGAATTCAAATGACGCCGGGGTCAGGCATAGGGTATTATCTTTATGTACTTGGGTCGGGACTTGGAACAATCAATGTTCATAATAATACCATTGAAAATCAATCAGCAGGGTCAACCGGGAATCAGTATGGCTTATATATCCGGAACTGGGGGGCATCGAATATTTACAACAATACCATCAGCAATATTTTAAACAGCAACGGAGGAATTGTTCATGGCATTTATAATTATTATGGCGTGGGTGAGTGTAAATACTATAATAACAAGATTGACAATCTGAATGGATTGGGTGCAAACAGCAGAGTGTATGGCATTTACCACCTTGATGGCCCAAATACCTATTATTACAACAACTTTATTTCAGGGCTCAATACTCCCTCGGCCACCAATGAAATGGCCATAGCCGGAATGTATTTTGCAGCCGGCACCTATGTCGGAGCCTATTACAACACCATATATTTGAATGCTTTATCCTCCTCGGCAGATTTCGGATCAACCGGAATCTATGCTGGCACAGCTCAGGTGGTTGATCTGAGGAACAACATCATTGTCAACAATTCAACACCTGGCGGGCCAGGTGCTCTTACTGTCGCATTGCGTTATGCCAACCCCATAACAGCCACGAATTATGCACAAACCTCGAACAATAATAACTTTTATGCAGGGCCTCCCAGCCAGAACAACCTTATCTATTATGATGGACAATACATGGATCAGATTCTGGAAACCTTCAAGGTCAGGGTTGCTCCCCGGGATGCGGCTTCCGTGACAGAAAACCCTCCTTTCATAAACAATACCTTCGCCCCCTATGACCTCCACCTGAATTCAAATGTTCAAACACTTTGTGGTGATCGCGGTACTCCAGTGATCACGCCAATCGCAGTAACCACAGACTATGACAGCAATCTGCGAAACCTTTCTATGCCTGATATCGGTGCAGATGAATTCGTTTCACTCCCCTATCCGACCATCTCAGGGCCATCATCCGTTTGTAACGAAAGCATTGGAAATGTATATACCACTGAAGCCGGCTATACCGGGTACTCATGGTTGGTTTCTCCGGGAGGAATGATCACCGCGGGTGGCACATCAGGAGATCATACCGTTACGGTGACATGGACTGCACCTGGCACACAAACCGTGAGTGTTAATTACAGCAACTCAGCTGGTTTGCCCGCCCCGGCTCCAACGATTTACTATGTAATTGTAAATGCCATCCTACCAGTCAGTGTGAGTATCCTGGCCTCATCAAATCCAATTTGTGAAGGCACACAGGTAACCTATTCTGCATTCCCGGCGAATGGAGGTACATCTCCTGCATATCAGTGGCAATTGAATGGCAACAATGTGGGGACCAACAGTGCGGCATTCTCCGGATTTCCGGTAAATGGGGACAGTGTCAGATGTATTCTTACCTCAAATCTGGCCTGTGTTTCATCCAACCCCGACACATCAAACATCATTGCCATGACCGTCAATCCCCTCCTTCCGGTTTCCGTTTCAATTGTTGCGGATCAAAATCCTGTCCCCGCCGGTACCGTAGCCAACTTTACAGCAACCGGCGTTAATGGAGGAGCGGGGCCAACCTTTCAGTGGAGGGTAAACGGAGCAAATGTTGGTGCCAATTCTCCGCAATACACGTATATTCCGCTCAATGGCGATTTGGTAACCTGTATTTTCACATCCAATGAAATCTGTGTGAACGGAAATCCGGCCACCTCTAATGCAATTGTGGTAACGGTTATCACTGGAACAGGTGATTTGTCATCTGAAAGAGAACTCCAAATTTTTAATCTCAACCCGAACCCTTCCAATGGTAAGTTTTTCCTGGAAAATAATTTAGATTTGCCAAATGGTATTCTAAAGGTAGAAGTCTATTCCATGAAAGGCGAAAGAGTTTTCAACGAATCCCTTCCTGAATTTAAAAAGCACGAATTTGACCTGACAAATGTGCCTCCGGGTGTCTATTTTATTCATTTGAAAACTGAAGGCTACACCAGAACTTTAAAACTGGTGAAAACCAGGTAAAATAAATCCTGAATATGATGACCATGGGTATTGATATAGGAAGTTCCTTCGTAAAGGTGGCCATTTATGATTTGGAGACCGGAGAATGCAGGGCTAATTCCCAGGCGCCGGAATCGGAAATGCCCATTATATCAATAAAACCTGGTTGGGCAGAACAGTCACCTGAAATGTGGTGGACCAATACTAAAGATGCCATTGGTCAGGCGATAAATAAAATTGGAACATCCGCAACGGCTATTGGCGCCATTGGTATCACTTATCAGATGCATGGTTTGGTATGCATTGACAAGAATGGAAACGCATTGGGGAACTCTATCATATGGTGCGACAGTCGTGCCGTGGAAACCGGCAACCAACTTGCCCGGCAATTGGGAAAGGAATATTGCCACGAACACCTTCTCAACTTCCCGGGGAACTTTACTGCTTCCAAACTCCAATGGGTAATGGACCATGAACCTGAACTGTTTGAAAAAATCCACCATGTCATGTTGCCCGGTGACTATATTGGATATCGGCTCACAGGAGAAATCAACACTACCATTGGTGGCTTATCAGAAGGCATTTTCTGGGATTTTCAGGAAGACCGGGTATCAGAAAAGTTGCTCCGGGCATCCGGAATATCAGAGGAACTTCTCCCCAATATTGTTCCAACTTTTGGAGAGCAGGGTAGGTTAATGCCTGCCATCGCTTCTGAACTTGGCCTGACTTCGGGCATTCCGATTTCCTATCGCGCTGGCGATCAGCCAAATAACGCCTTTTCGCTTAATGTTCTTAATCCGGGGGAGGTAGCTGCAACAGCCGGCACATCGGGAGTGGTATATGGAGTTACTGACAGGTTGATCTCCGATCCTTTATCCCGGATCAATACATTTGCCCATGTAAATCATACCCAAAAGACACCCCGGTATGGAGTGCTTTTATGCATCAACGGAACTGGAATTCTGAATGCCTGGCTCCGTAAGAATGTAGCAAATGGTGCGGATTATTCACGTATGAATGAAGATGCCGCGAAAACTCCCGCTGGTTCGGAAGGGCTGATGATCCTGCCTTTCGGAAATGGAGCTGAACGCATGTTGCAGAACCGCGAAACTGGTTGCCAGATCATCGGTTTAAACTTCAACCGTCATGGTCAGGCACACTTATATCGGGCAGGGCTGGAGGGCCTTGCTTTTGCATTTCGGTACGGAATAGAGGTGATGAAAGATGCAGGGCTAAATCCTGTTGCAATCCGGGCTGGAAATGCCAATATGTTTCTGAGCCCGTTGTTTCGTCAAACCCTGGCGGATGTTTGTAATGTTACAATTGATATTTATAGTGCCAACGGTTCGATAGGTGCAGCTCTGGGGGCGGCTGTGGGCACTGGCTTTTATGCGGGGATAAGAGAAGCATCCACCAAAATTAAAAAAGTCATGGTCATCGAAGCATCAAGTCAACGCGAATTAATGGAGGAATACTATTGGAGATGGAAAA
>CAYHGE010000062.1:0-7116 GCA_964355945.1 uncultured Draconibacterium sp. | reverse complement strand
TAAAAGACCATCTCCGGTTTTCGATGGCCTATTGGCATACGATGTGCGGAACAGGATCAGATCCCTTCGGCGCCGGGACCAGGATTTTCCCCTGGGAGGCTTCACCTGACCTGATGCAGCGCAACCGCGACCGGATGGATGCTGCATTTGAACTTATGACCAAACTGGGCATCCACTTTTGGTGTTTTCACGATACCGATATTACCGGAGATGGATCGGTTAAGGAGATTGAAGAACGACTCCAAAAAATGGTCGGTTATGCTGCTGGTAAACAAAAAGAATCAGGAATACAATTGTTGTGGGGCACGGCCAATGTTTTCACCAATCCAAGGTACATGAACGGGGCATCCACCAATCCCGATTTTCTCGTCTTGGCCCATGCCGGATGCCAGGTGAAAAACGCACTTGATGCGACCATGACGCTTGGCGGCGAAAACTATGTATTCTGGGGAGGGAGGGAAGGGTATCTTACCCTTTTAAATACCGATACAAAGCGGGAAAAAGAGCATCTTGCAAAGTTTCTGACCATGGCCCGGGATTACGCGCGCAACCAAGGGTTTATGGGAACTTTTCTCATTGAACCCAAACCAATGGAACCAACCAAACACCAATATGACTTCGATGCCGAAACCGTTATCGGATTTTTGCGTCATTATGGGTTGGATAAGGATTTTAAACTCAACATTGAAGTAAACCATGCAACGTTGGCGGGCCATACCTTTCACCATGAACTGCAGATGGCTGTTAACGCCGGGTTGCTGGGTAGTATTGATGCCAACCGCGGGGATTACCAGAATGGATGGGATACCGACCAGTTCCCGGTCAACCTCTATGAAACTACTGAAGCCATGTTGGTCATCCTTGAGGCGGGAGGGTTCACAACGGGCGGGATCAATTTCGATGCCAAGCTCCGGCGCAATTCCACCGATCCTCAGGATATCTTTATTGCCCACATTGCCGCAATGGACACTTATGCACGCGCACTGATGATTGCAGAGCGGATTCTTCGGGAATCAGATTACTGCTCACTCCGGAAACAGCGATACGCCTCTTTTGATCAGGGAAATGGGAAAGCGTTTGAAGATGGAGGACTTTCTCTGGAGGATTTAAAAAGGATTGCTTTCATGGAAGGTGAACCGCCAATGAGAAGCGGCAGGCAGGAACTATTGGAACAAATGCTGTCGCGCTATATATGAACGGGATGAAAAATTCACAAGTGAATTTGAAATATGTTTGGTCCTTGACACTTGTAGCCACCCTTGGTGGACTGCTTTTCGGATATGATACGGCTGTTATCTCAGGAACAGTCAATTCTTTGAAAATTAATTTTATCGACCCAAGGAATCTTCCCGAGACAACAGCCAACTCGCTCCTGGGTTTTATCGTTTCCAGTGCGTTGATCGGTTGCATCATCGGAGGACTCATCGGGGGATGGATGGCGCTACGGTTAGGGAGAAGGAATAGTATGATCTGTGCTGCCATCCTACTCATATTATCTGCAATCGGTTCTGCTTTCCCGGAGTTGTTCTTCGAATCATCCGGTGAGCATGTTGCCGGGTTCCTGACACCATTCATCATCTACAGGGTGATCGGAGGTGTTGGCGTAGGTTTGGCTTCAATGCTTTCACCCATGTACATTGCTGAGATCGCACCAGCCTCAAAACGGGGCAATTTGGTTTCGTGGAACCAGTTCGCCATCATCTTCGGGATGCTGGTGGTCTATTTTGTAAACTATTCTATCGCAAGAATGGGTAATGAAGCGTGGCTCCACCAATCTGGCTGGAGATGGATGTTCTTTTCTGAAACCATTCCGGGTGTACTCTTTCTGGTACTCCTGTTTTTTATACCAGAGAGCCCTCGATGGCTGGTGATCAGAAAGCGGGAAGGTCCAGCCCTGGAAATTCTTGCAAGAATCAACGGAAAAGCACAGGCTCGGCAAATGATTGAAGAAATCAGGGAGACCATTTCCAACACCGGAAATTCCAGGCTTTTCTCTTATGGGTTTTTAATTGTGGGAGTTGGCGTTTTGCTTTCAATATTTCAACAATTTGTGGGTATCAATGTAGTACTTTATTATGCCCCTGAAATTTTCCGGAACATGGGTACCAGCAAAGATATCTCCTTACTCCAGACCATTATTGTCGGAATTATTAACCTTATATTTACCGTCATTGCTATTTTTACAGTTGATCGCTATGGCCGCAAACCACTTCAGATTGCGGGAGCCCTGGGAATGGCATTCAGCATGATTGCACTTGGATTTACATTCTATTTTCAAAGAATTGGGTTGGCTGCCCTTGTTTTCATGCTTTTTTACGTAGCCTCATTTGCCATCAGCTGGGGACCGGTAACGTGGGTATTGCTATCAGAAATATTTCCCAACCGTATTCGTGGACGTGCCATGGCTATTGCTGTTGCGGCACAGTGGTTTTCCAACTATCTTGTTTCGTGGACGTTTCCAATGATGGATAAAAGCTCATACCTCAACAATCTTTACCACCATGGATTTGCCTATTGGATTTACGGTTTGATGGGGATATTGGCTGCCTTATTTATGTGGAAAATGGTTCCTGAAACCAAAGGTAAAACTCTCGAGCAGATGGAAACCTTGTTTGGAAAGAATTTAAAACCTAAAAACTAATGACTCCGTAGCCCGATGGTAAAGAAATTAATACTCAGTGTCCTGTTTTCCGGATTCATAGGAATAGGTTTTACCCAACCAGGTATTAAATCCGACCTCCCGGATGTTCAATCTTCCAGGCTGCTCTCCGACGCTCGCCCCTGGACTCGCTGGTGGTGGTTTGCCTCTGAAATCCAAAAGAATGACATTGCAGATAATCTGATCTGGTTGAAAAACAATGGTTTTGGTGGAGTTGAAGTGGCCTGGGTCTATCCACTCAACCGTATGAAAAAAGACACATTGAACTATACTCCCCGGCAGGCCTGGCTCAGCCCTGAATGGACAGAAATGGTGGCATATGCAAAAAAATGTGCCGATAGCCTTGGTTTAGGTTGCGACTTTACTTTTGGTTCCCTTTGGCCATTCGGGGATACCCGGGTTCCGAGGGAAGACGCCACAAGATCCATGACCGATACCGCCTGGCGACAAGAAATCACGGCTTCGTGGGATTATCCAAAAAAAGGTTTGGTCATTGACCATCTAAACCGGAATGCGTTTAATAATTATGCTGAACGTACCGGGAATGCACTGAAACCAGCCCTTCAAGGTTCTGTGTCAGGTCTTTTCTGCGACTCTTGGGAGGTAGATGCCAAAAACCTGACCACCCCTGCATTTTCCGGCAAATTTGAGCAAAAATACGGGTATTCAATTGCAGGGTATAAAGACAGTCTTTATTCTAACCGCGAACCTTTCAGTCAGGTGCGTTATGACTATATGAAACTGTTGTCGGAATTTGTCATTGAGGAATTTTACAAACCCTATAACCTGAAGTGCCATGAGTTGGGAGCTTATTCACGGGCACAATGTTCCGGAGCACCCTGCGATATTATCTCCGCTTATGCTGTTTTGGATGTGCCGGAAAGTGAAGCATTGCTGTATGAACCCTCGTTTGCGAATATCGTGGCATCTGCCGCCGGATTGTCCGGCAAGCCGGTGGTTACCTCAGAGACCTTTACCTGCCTTTACGGCTGGCCACGGGACCATCATTCTCAGGAGCAGACTGCCGACCTTAAACTGCTGGCCGATGCCCTGTTTGCCAATGGGGTGAACCAAATTATCTGGCATGGGAAACCCCTCAATCCTGCTGGTCTGGACACAGTGAAGTTTTATGCTTCGGTCCATGTCGGACAAAGCGGATCTCTTTCAAAAGAGATTCTGGCGTTCAACAAATACATGGAGAAAATATCAGTGTTCATGAAGCAGGGCAAATCCTTTTCCAGTGTGGCGGTCTATCTGCCTACCGAGGATTCATGGGTTGCAGGGGAACTGCCGGCTGAAAAACAATTTATCTGGTCGTGGGGTGAATATGAAATGCGTTATACCTATCTCCCGGAAGAATTAAAACCCTGGCGGCCTTTATGGATCAACAGCGAATTTCTTCAAAAATCTGTTTACATGGACGGTTTTCTGAAAATCGGAGATTTGTCGTTCAACACCTTGTATGTGGATGTTAAATACCTCGATATTTCAACGCTCAAACGCATTACGGAACTCGCAAATCGGGGGTTGGCAATCTGCCTTATTCAGATACCAAAGGAACCTGGGATGAACCTGTCACCGGAAGCATATTCAACTTTATTAAAAAAACTGAAGGCATTTCCAAATGTGAAAACTACCTGGCAGGAGGTGAAAAAAGTTCCACCACTTGTCATGGGTAACATGGAATCCGATTTCTGGTGCAGGGAGACTAAAGATGGGATGTATCTCTTCTTTGCAAATCCGAAATCACGGCGTCTTACTTTTCCCCTGGATTACGGACAGTCATTAAACGAGCAGAATTTTGTCAATAAAATAGTGATCAATTACCGGGGTAAAAAGATTCACTATATCCTGAAATTCCAACCCTATCAATCATTGTTAATCCATGTGGGAAAGACGGGAGACATCAAACCTGTTGATATTGAATTTATACCGAAAACACCAATATTCCAACCAAGAATCATAAAAGGAAAAGAGAGATGGGAAGTGGATATTCAGAAAAAATAGTGTTTCCAATATTATTGCTGTTATTTTTATCTGCGCCTGGAACAAGCCAGTCCCAGAATCCAATTGTTCCTCCGGGGATTTATATAGCCGATCCATCTGCACATGTATGGCAGGATGGCAAATTGTACATTTATGGCTCACGAGATGAAAGCCCAGATTATTTTTGTTCCTACAGGTACCATGTGCTGTCGACCCCTGATCTTGAAACATGGACGCTTTTTCCCGATGCTTTTGCTTCCAAGGGGGAAGCGGATGCTGTATTTTATAGCGATGATTATCTTTATGCCCCTGATGTTCAGTATAAAAATGGACTATATCATCTCTATTATTGCCTGGCAAACCGGGATGCAACCGAAGGGGTAGCCGTTTCTGAAAAGCCTGAAGGACCTTTCAAGGGTGGAAAGATATTGAAAACAGGAAAGTTCAATGAAATTGATCCATGTGTTTTTATGGATGACGACGGACAAGGGTATTATATCTGGGGACAATTCAGCGCTAAAATAGCCAGGCTTAAACCAAATATGATGGAGATTGATTCTACGACCATTCGCGATGAGATTGTTACAGAAGAGGAACACCGATTTCATGAAGGAGGTTACATGGTAAAGCGAAACGGCATCTATTACTTTATTTATTCAGGGCTGAGTATCAAGGATATGCCCACTTGTATTTCCTATGCCACATCGTCTTCTCCAGGGGGCCCTTTTAAATACGGCGGTGTGATTATCAATAATGACGGATGTGATCCGGGAAACTGGAATAATCATGGATCACTTGTTGAGTTCAAAAAAAAATGGTATGTTTTTTATCATCGTTCTACCCACAATTCAAAGATGATGAGAAAGGCATGTGTTGAACCTATTTTTTTCAATTCCGATGGCAGCATCAATGAAGTGGAAATGACATCGCAGGGGGCAGGTCCGCCAATCAGTGCATTTCAGATTATTGAAGCAGAGCGGGCTTGCCTTTTAAATGGTCACCTCAGAGTACAGGCATTCTCTGACAATGCGGAGGAACTTGCCGGGATTTACAGCAGGGATCGTGCAGTGTATAAATACATTGATTTCGGGAATGGAGCAAATCAATTGACCCTCCGGGTTAAGTCAAAGGGCAAGACCGGGAAAATCAGGTTGATTCCCGACAAACCATGGTTGTCGTCCATTGCTTCTGTGGATATGAAAGCATTTAAAGACAATTCCGATTGGCAAGAAATAACCGTAAAAACCAAAACTATTAAAGGAATACATGCCCTTTGGCTGGTGACTCAGGGAGAGGAGGGGGAGCTTTTTTCCGTCGACTGGTTTAAATTTGCCAATAGCGATGTCGAACTTGGTGAAATTCCATAGATCAATCGCTATCACTGATTCTTACATTTGTTAAATTTAAAAATCGCATATGAAAAGGTTAATGTTATTTTTTATTATCACATGCCTCGCAGCAGAAATCAATGTTTGGGGAGCAAATAAATATATTGTTTTCCTCAAGGATAAAAACAACAGTCCGTATACGCTTACAAATCCGCAGGAATTCTTATCCCAGAGGGCCATAGAGCGACGGAATAAGTTCAATATTCCATTTGATGAAAAGGACTTGCCCGTTACCCCATCTTACATATCCCAAATAGTCGCTACAGGCGCTGTTGCCCTATATCCACTGAAGTGGATCAACGCGGTAGTGATTTATGCGGCCAATGCCGGTATTCTGAATGCAGTTGCGACGCTGCCATTTGTTGATCATATCAGTCCGGGGAACAAGGCGCCTCACCAGTCAGACAAAGACAGGTCGGCTATAAATCAGATCGGAGGAATCCCACCTTATTCAACAGGGCCTCCCACAATCCCTTCCAACAATAGAAGCACAGGCAGCCTGGATTATGGAACAGCCTGGAATCAGGTCTCCATGATTGGCCTCCATCAACTCCATGATTTGGGATACACGGGTCAGGGAATGATGATTGCAGTTCTCGATGCCGGTTTCTGGGATGTGGAGCAGGGGGCTGCTTTTGCCTATCTATGGCAACATAATTTGATTGCCGGAACCCGTGATTTTGCGACACTCGGCGGCAACGTATTTCAAAATCACACACATGGTGAGAGTGTTTTGTCAATTATGGGAGCAAACCTGCCGGGCCAGATCGTCGGCACCGCACCCGATGCTGCTTATTGGCTAATTCGTACCGAAGATGCCTGGAATGGAGAGTATTTACTGGAAGAGTATAACTGGGAAGCTGGCGCAGAACTTGCCGACAGTGTTGGTGCTGACATCATCACCACCTCCCTCACTTATACAACCTTTGACGATCCGGCATATAATCACACTTATTCCGATCTAAATGGGAACACAACACCAATAACCATTGCATCCGATAGGGCAGCCAGTCGCGGAATGCTGGTAATCAATGCTGAAGGCAATGACGGAGAAAAACCCTGGTATTACATGGGCGCCCCGGC
>CAYHGE010000061.1:16085-22946 GCA_964355945.1 uncultured Draconibacterium sp. | reverse complement strand
CCCGCGACCTCCGCCGTGACAGGGCGGCATTCTAACCAACTGAACTACCGATCCTCAATTGTGATGCAAAAGTAACCTTTTTTTCTCAATCAGCAAATATCTTTTCACAATTCTTTCTGATAAGCGCCGTTTTCTGCAACTGACTGGCATTTAACTCCAATTTTTGCTGCTTCCCCGAGCCACTGCCTGGTTTTGTACCTCGAATTGGTTGCATCGATGATAATCTGATCTGGATGGTAGGTTTTCACGACATCCGAAATATGAATTTTAGGGTTATTTGAGAGAATCAAAAGATCAACATGAATCTCGCTATTTAAACTTTTCGGTATGGAGCAAGTTAACCTGGCGATCCTGTATCCTCCAAACTGAATAAAATTTCCAAAATAAATCATCGGCACAAATGATTTTGCAAGTTCAGGAGGACGACCAGCTGGTTCCATCCTGAATTCACGGTGGAAACGCACTCCTTGTGCATTCATTTCTGCAGCAGCCATTTCATGCTCCGGATGACGAAAACCCTTACCATTGATGATTCCTCCCTGGTACAACAGCACCGCCTTGTCCTGATTGGTGAACAGATAGAGTGCTTCGCGGTTGGCATTGAAAATAGTAAGCCGGGCAGTTCGAAGCCGGTGCAGCCTGAAATCAATAAACTGTAAATTCAGGATGATTGCGGCAATCAGAAATAGATAAAGCCAGGCGATTCTGCGTAGCGTCAAAAATAAAAACAGAGTGGCAATGATGAGGTATAGAAGGAACATCTCCGGGGAGGAAAGATAAACTCCACTGATGGTGGAATAAGGCAGTTGTTCTATAAAATGAATGATTGAGTTCAGTGACCAGATGAGAAAAATAAGCAATTTTGCAACGAGCGCAGAGAGTATGGGAATACCGCCGGTCACAAATGCAAGAATCCCGATATAAATAATCAGGCTGGATAATGGCACAACGAAGATATTGGTCACCATGAAATAGTTGGGAAACTGATGAAACGTGTACAGGGTGATTGGCAGGGTGGCAATCTGGGCCGCAATGGACACTGCCAGGATTGACCATAATTTATCGGGTAACCAGGCTGAAGTCACGTAAATATCATAAATGGGTTTATACAACACCAGGATGCCTGTGACCGCCAGGTATGAAAGCTGAAAACCGACATCCCTGACGAGGAACGGGTCCATGGCAAGAATGAACACCAGAGAAGCTGCAATGATGTTGTACATGCCGGGAGACCTGTTTAACGATTTCCCAATAATTGGAAGGCTGAGCATGGCAGCCGATCGCAATACACAGGGCGACAGACCGGTAATCATCGCATAAAACCAAATAAAACACAAAAGAAGAAAGGCTTTAAACAATCGGCCCGACCTGTTTTTATTAAGAAATCCGAGTAAAAATTCAAGAAAGATATAGATAATGCCTACGTGCATTCCGGAAACTGACAGGATATGCATGGCTCCTGTGGCTGCATAGTCTTTCCGCAGTTCAGCGTCAATATCGTCAACATAACCAAGCAACAATGCCGCAGCTACTGCGAACTCCCTGCCCTCTACATGGTTATCGCGAAGGATGTTCAGCAACCGGTCACGAACCTGAAATGCAACTTTCCGGATAATCCCTGCCGGAGGCAGGCTGATCTGCTTCCAGCAATGCGATTCCGCAAATACCTGGTGAGTGATTCCTTTATTCCTCAGGTAGGCCGAATAGTTAAATGAATGTGGGTTTGAATTATCGCGGATCTCTGAGAATACGGCACGGAGTATAACATGATCACCAAAGTGCAGGCTGGGTGCATCCTGTTTGACCTTCAGAAAGCACACGACGCTGCCGTACGTTCTTTTCCAGCATCCATTTTCAGAACGAAACAACACCTTCACGATGGCCTTCGTCCCCGTTCCTTTGGCTGCTGGTGGTTCCGTAATGGCCGCAATAAATAAACCGTCGCTGCACTTTCCAAGATAATCAGGATCGTTTACCGGCCTGTGGTTGCAGGCAATTTCATATCCGGCAACCAGCAAAAACACATTGCAAACCACACCATAAATGATTCGGAAACGGTAGCTGCTGATTGCTTTCGGCAGATATTGCATCAACAGGATCATGACTGAAACAAAAACTGTCAGCCACAGTTTATACGCCGGCAATGACCCGAGATATTCTTCTGCAATGATTCCTGCAGTAAAAGGCAACGCCAGCCTGAGCAGTGGATAAGGCCTCCATACGTTCATAACAAATCACCATTATTCTACCTGCTTAATCAGGAAAGAATCAAAAGGTGATGCACGAACTACTCACAAAATTTCAACAAATAGCTTTTTGCTTTTTCAGAACCAAGTGATGAGGCCATTTTCCAGTCTTCACAAGCGGCATCCTTTTCTGCAAGGTAATGCCATGCCACACCCCTGTTAGCATGCGCCTCCGCATCGGCAGGATTGGCATAAACGAGTTGATCATATTCCGCGATGGCTTCCTGGTAACGTTTCAGGTACATATAGGCGAGGGCAAGGTTCATCCTGGAGTTGATATCCTCTTTATTGATTGAAAGGGCTGTTAAAAAATCGGCGACGGCATCGTTGTATTCCTGTCCGGCAGCCCTTGATGCGCCGCGACTTGAATAGTATTCAAATTGGGTGGTATCAAGCTTTATCGCTTCATTAAAATCCAGGATTGCACCTGCAAGATCATGCAAATTGAACAGGCAAAGCCCCCTGTTGTAATATGCTTCGGCAAAATCAGTTTTATATCCGATAGCCCGGGAGAAATCTTTGATCGCCTCACTATAATTCCCGAGATCGAACTTTGCCAGTCCGCTGTTGTGATACGCATCATAATAGTCGGCTTTCAGGGAAATTGCAGTGCTGTAATCCTTGATGGCTCCCAGGTAATCTTTCATGTAATCCCTCGCCAGTCCACGGTTATAATATGGTTCAGGATAGGCAGGTTTAAGTTTGATTACCATGCTGAAATCCAGGATTGCACCATCATAATCCTGGAGTTCAGTGCGTGCAATCCCCCTGTTATAATATGGTTCCGCCTCCAAAGAATCAATTGCAACTGCCTTGTCGAAATCTTGGATTGCCTCCTTGTAGTTGCCAAGCTTCGCTTTCGCAATTCCCGAGGTGATCAGGTCCTTCTGAGGTAATTTTTGGGCATGTGAAGTGTAAAATACCACCAGGATAAATGGCAAAAAGAGTATTCTTTTGATCAGGAAAAACTTCATTAAAGACCAGTAAGGAGCTTATTTACAAAATTTAACAATCAGGTCTCTCGATGCTGTAAGCCCGTACGACAAGGCCAGCTGCCAGTCTGCACAAGCACCATCGGTATCGCCCAACGCTTGTTTAACCCTGCCCCGGTTGTCGAAGGCATCGGCATATTTCTCATTGAGACTGATGGCTTTGTTAAAATCGGTCATGGCGGCATCAAGTTCTTTCAGCATCATTTTGGCAGCGCCACGATTGTTAAAGGCTGTCGCATTTTTCGGGTCAATTTTCAGTGCCTCATTATAATCCTGGATGGCACCCTGAAAATCCTGGTTATAATGCCGCATCATGCCACGGTTTGTGTAAATATCCGGATATTTTGGATCCAGTTTGACCACTTCGTTGTAGTTCTCCAGTGCACCTTTGTAATCCTGGTTCATGAACGTTAGGGCCGCCATGTAGTTAAATGCGATTGCATTGGAACGATCCGTATCCAGAAAAATATCCAGATCCTGTTTTGCCGACTTATAATCGCCGGTTTCATACCGGGCAAGACCTCTGATAAAAAAGGCATTGGGGTAAGTATTCTGAATTTTCAACGCTTCGGTTGCATCGCTGATGGCTGCACCATAATTCCCTACCATCATGTAAGCATAACCGCGTTTCACAAAAGTATTGGCATTCTTCCACAGGTCGAGCGACCTCGTAAAATCCTGAATGGCACCATTATAGTTGCCTGATTTCCCTTTTTTAGATCCATCGTTGTAGAAACCCATGGCGCGAACCTCTTCCGGCTTCAAGGGTTGCGGAGGGGTATTGACATTAAACATCTTCTCCTTGGAGAATTTATTCAACGCCTTTTTATTCGGATCAGTGGTATCAACCTTCACCGGGTTCAGCCTCACAACTTTTTGCTGGCTTCCTGTTTTCTTTTGAGGGGTTGTCTGGGAATTACCTGCGAAAATAATAGAAAAGCAGGCAAAAAGGAGAAGAAAAGGTTTGCAGTATCTCATAAAATATGGTTTGAATGAAAAAAACTTATTATTGTGATAAATATTGTATCATCTTTTTTGCAACCCTGGAAGAAGCACCGCTTCCTCCTAACTGGTGTTTCAATTCCTGGTAACCACCCAAAATCTTGCTTCTGGCTGGTCCCTGGTCAACAAGCGAACCCAGGGCTTTTTCGAGATTATGATGGTTAAATTGCTGCTGAATCAACTCCGGAACAATCAACCTCCCGCAAATCAGGTTTACCAGCGAAATATATTGCACGTTCACCAGTCTGCGGGCAATTAAGTATGAGAGAATATTTCCCCGATAACAGACCACCTGCGGAACTCCGATCAAAGCGGCTTCCAGGGTGGCGGTTCCTGACGTGACCAGCGCAGCTGCCGAAAGACTTAACAAGCTATAGGTTTGGTTCGTTACAACCCTGATGCTGGTGTTCTTCAGGATATTGGCATAAAAATCAAGACTGATCGAAGGAGCGCCTGCAATTACAAAATTATAACCCTTGAAAGATGAACTCACGGAAACCATGACCTTTAGCATTTCCTGAATCTCCATCTTCCTGCTTCCGGGAAGGAGGGCAATCAGCGGCAGGTCAGGCAGTGAATTCAATTCAAGAAACTCCTTGCGTGTGGTTGTCTTCATGTCATCATTGATCACATCCAACAATGGATGACCCTGAAATTCAACATTGTAACCATAGCGGGCATAAAATTCCTTCTCAAACGGAAGGATGACAAACATTTTTTCAACCCATTTTTTGATTGATTTTACCCTCGAAGAGTGCCAGGCCCAGAGTTGCGGAGAGATATAGTAAAACACCCGGATTCCATGCTGTCTGGCAAACTTTGCCATGCGAAGATTAAAACCCGGATAATCGACAAGGATCAATACATCTGCATGATATGCGAGAAGATCCTTCTCACAAAACCTGAAATTACGGAGAATTGTCGGCAGATGGGAAACAACTTCCGCAAATCCCATAAATGCAAGCTCCCGGTAGTGTTTCACCAGTTCGGCTCCCTGGTTTTGCATTAAATCGCCACCCCAGGCCCTAAACGTTGCTGCAGGGTCCTGCAATTTTAATTCATGCATGAGGTTGGAAGCATGAAGGTCGCCTGACGCTTCGCCGGCAATGAGATAATAGCGCATTAGAACCTGCTTTTTAACACCTCAAGTGCCTTGTAGGCCGTCAGGTCAAATTGTACAGGCACCACCGCAATGAAATTATTTTCCACAGCCCACTGATCAGTGTCTTCACCGTTTCCGGTATGCACATAAACGCCCTTCATCCAATAGTATTTCCTCCCATTCGGATCTTCGCGTTCATCAAAGTCCTCCTGCCAGGTGCCAGCAGCCTGCCGGCAAAGTTTTATGCCCATGATTTCACCGGCGGGAACATCAGGAATGTTAACGTTCAGGCATACCCCTGCAGGTAGTCCATGATTGATGACATTGGAAGCAATTGATTTGATAAACTCTCCGGCAGGCCCGAAATCAGCATTGTGCTTATAGTTATTCAGGGAAAAACCAACTGAAGGAACTCCTGCCAGGGCTCCTTCCAGCACAGCAGCCATGGTGCCGGAATAGATGATGTTGATGGAAGCATTGGTTCCATGATTAATTCCTGAGAACAGAAAATCCGGGCGGCGGCGCATCACAATTTTAAAAGCAAGTTTCACACAATCGGCAGGTGTTCCGTTGCAGCAATACTCTTCATAATCCTCCTCCTTTGAAAGCAGTTCCAACCTTAAAGGATGTGCAATGGTTACCGCGTGGGCAGTTCCAGACTGGGGACGATCAGGAGCCACAACAACCACCCGGCCAAAGGGTCGGATGTAATTGATTAATGCCCGGATGCCGGGTGCTTTCACGCCATCATCGTTGGTGATCAGGATCAGGGGTTTTTCACTCATGTTCTGCAAAATTCAGGCAATAAAAAAGAACTGCAAAATTAGGAATAAATCCAGTAGCTTTGAGGGGTTATTATTCAAGCCCGAGCCATGATTCGATGTATTACGACTTTCCTGATCTTAATCCCTGCCCTGATGTTTTCCCAAAACCTCGTCAGGAATCCCGGATTTGAAATTAAGAACGGATGCCCCGACCGGCCGGGACAAATAAACCTGGCCAGCTTCTGGGTCAGCCCAAACACTGCAACTCCGGATTACTTCAACGAGTGCTCGCCCGGGTTGGATTATGGGACCGAATTCAACAAGAAAGGCGGACAGGTACCCCATACCGGCAAGGGATATGCAGGCTTGCAATTCTACAACCTGAACAGGAATGAATTCTTTGAGTATATTCAGACACAGCTGGATACAACCCTTATTTCAGGTCAACTTTACTGTATCAAGGCATTTGTAAGTCTTGGCAAAGCAGATTATGCCTTCATGGAATTGGGTGCACTGCTTTCGATTTCCCAGGTTAAATCAGCAAATGCTCACAAAATAAAAGTTCCTTACACCTCTCTTTCCACAGGTATTTACCTGGTTGATGAGGATCACTGGATGTGTATCAACGGGATTTATAAGGCAAAAGGCAATGAAAGATTGCTTACGATCGGTGACTTTTCAACCCGTGATGAATTCTGGAATATCCAAACACGTTCTAAAAATGATTCGTTGTTTAAATCAACTTTCTATTTTAT
>CAYHGE010000061.1:0-15985 GCA_964355945.1 uncultured Draconibacterium sp. | reverse complement strand
TCCTTCACAGGAAGCCCCATTACATTGAAAAACGAGCCTTCAATTTTATTGATACCAATATACCCGATCCATTCCTGAATTCCGTACCCTCCGGCTTTATCATACGGCTTGAAATGGTTGATATAATATTCTATTTCCCTGTTACTGAGTTCTTTAAAATAGACAGATGACAAAACATGGAAGACCCGTTTTTTCTTTGTTGACAGGATGCACACCGCAGTGATTACATCATGTTTGCGTCCGGAAAGTTTCTGCAACATTTCAACCGCTTCGCTGTAGTTTGCTGGTTTCCCGAGAATCTCATCTCCAAGTGAAACAATTGTGTCGGCCGTGATCAGAATCGAATTTTCATCCAGCCCTGTATCCTCAACAGCCGATGCTTTAAGTTCCGCCAGGTAAACTGCAATCTCTGATGGTGAAAGGCCGGAAGGATAAACCTCCCTGACATTGGGTTCCATCACCTCAAAGCTGAATCCGAGTTCCTTTAATAAATATTGGCGTCGCGGAGATTGTGATGCCAGGATAAGTCTTCTTCCGGCCAGTTGCTGATCCGTCATAACAAGTCAGTTGCTGATATATACTATTTGCATTGACAAAATCCCGGCGACCATAATCAATTTACAAAGGCTGCTGAGAAAGTGGTAATCCTGCTTCCTGCCGGCAAGAAAAAGCTTTATTAAAAAATACACTGCCCCTGCCTGTACAGTATAGAGAAAATACCAAAAGGCCATGTACATACCAAGGCGATACAAAACTAACTGAGCATACCCAAGCAGCAGCATGGTGAGAACAAGGATCGCTGCGACAATGTAATGCGTGTTTTTTACCCCCACAGCAATCGTCAATGTGTTACATCCAACCGATTTATCCCCTTCAGCATCTTCAAGGTCTTTGATAATTTCACGCACCATGGAGATCAAAAAAGCAAAGGTTGAATATCCAATGATAAGATAGGTAACCCAACGGATATCAATAATGGTTTCCGCGAAATGATCAACGTTCAGGCGAAGACAGAAAAACTCAAAAAGCCAGACAATCAGGATCACAAAGGCAGAAAGCCCTGAAACAATGAAATTGCCCCAGAAAGTGACGCGTTTATATTTCGCTGAATATATCCAAAGCAACCCTGAAATCAGCGGAAAAATAAACCCGAAGCTGATTGCTTTAATCCGCAAAGCAAGGTAAAATCCAAGCATAATTGCAATGAAGTTCAGGATGAGATGCAGTTTAATGACTGTTTTGCCACTTATCAATCGGTTCACCACCAGCCGATCCGGGCGGTTAATGCTGTCAATCTTTACATCAAAATAATCGTTGATCAGATACCCCCCAACGGCTAATAACACTGTCACCAAAACAAGAATAAGAAAGTCAGGCAGTGATGAAATTAAACCCGGCCTGTCGGCATACAGATAGGGCTGCATGATACAATATCGCACCAGTAATTGTGTCAAAATGATTATCAGCAAATTAGGAAGTCTGATAAGTTGTGACAGTGACCTTAAAATAACAGTAACCCTTTGCCCCATCTTCAGCAATTATTTTGGTTTATGATTTTTACAGTTGATTTCGAATTACCAATGACATGCATCGTCATTCATCCATTTCCCCTGTACTTTCATTACCTGCTCAATTACATCGCGAACACACCCTTTGCCTCCGTTAAAATGGGAAATATATTTTGATACTGATTTAATTTCTTCAGCAGCGTCGGCCGGACAAGCAGATATTCCCACTTCCAGCATGACCTCATAGTCCGGAATATCATCCCCCATATAAAGCACTTGCTCAGGTTTCAGGTTATTCGCTTTCAGGTACTCCCGGTAAACCGAAATTTTTTTCTCAACACCCAGAAATATATCATTGATTTGCAACGCTTTCAGGCGATGCATCATGGATTCCGACCTGGCTCCTGAAATGATCGCAACCCGATAGCCTTTTTTAGATGCAAACTGCAGCGCATAGCCATCCTTAACATTGGAAATCCGATAAGCATCGCCCTCATTCGTGGTGATAACACTTCCATCAGTCAACACCCCATCATAATCAAAGATAAAGGTATTGATGTGTACCAGGTGTTCCTTATAATTTGCCATATAACAATTTATGTTTGATGATATTGTCGGAAATGAGGTTATAAATTGTGAGATATTCAGGATGGTCAGCCAGCATCATGCGATGTTTATCAAGTACTTTTTCATCTCCCCTAACAGCAGGGCCGGTTTGACTTTGAAATACCTTTCCCTGTTTAACATTCCTGGCCGTCTGAAGGATAAGCGGCTCAAGCAAGGTAAGCGAAATATCGTGCTCAAGCAACAACTCCTCCGTGACTGTATAGAGAAAATTAGTGAAATTAGACGAAAAAACAGCTCCCAGATGGAGTATCCTTCGCTGATCGCTGTTGAGATATTGTACGTTATCCGTAACTTTTCCAGCCAGCATTTCCAACATTCGTTCCGAGGATGTTGTATTGCCTTCAATGCAAACAGGTATCTTCCTGAAGTTGATTCTTCTATTGTGAGAAAAAGTCTGAACCGGATAGAATACGCCTATATTTGATGAAACTGGAGTAAGTATTGCCATTCCCATGGTTCCGGAAGTGTGAACCACCAGTTTATCCTGTAAACGCAGTCTGGATGAAAGATCCTCAAGCACAGAGTCAGAAACTGCCAGGATGTAGAGGTCGGCATTCAATGAAACTTCACTGAGATCGTTGGTGAAAGATGCCCCTAACCTCTGAGCAAGTTTTAGCCCCTTATCCGCAGTGCGGTTGTAAATCTGAGCAACCTTCAGGCCTTGCCTGAAAAATGCAAGACCCAGGTGGGTAGCAAGCCGCCCCGCTCCGATGATAACGATTTCATAAGATTTCTCCGTCAACGCCTTTTGAAATTTTTGTTAAAAATACAAATATATGGTGGTAACTTCGCCTTTTCTTTGCCATTAAAATCGTAATCAAAATAATTAAACCAGTATGAAAAATAAGTTCGCGCTTGTAACAATCCTTCTTTCTGTGATCTATTTCAGTGTTTATAGCCAAAACCGATCAATTACCTTCATCGAAAAGCCATGGCAGGATATTCTTACCCTGGCCAAAGCTGAAAATAAACTGATCTTTCTGGATGCCTATACCAGTTGGTGCGGGCCTTGTAAATGGGTGGCCGCCAATATGTTTACAAAAGACACCATTGCCGATTATTACAACAAATCCTTTGTTTGTGCCCACTTCGACATGGAGAAAGGAGAAGGCATTCAACTGGCTCAGGTCTACCAGATCAAAGCATACCCAACCCTGCTGTTCATTAACCCGGAAGGAACGATGATTCACAAGCGGGTTGGTGCCCCACAACAAATACAGGATTATCTGACCATGGGTCAAATTGCATCAACACCGGGAGAGGGGTTTAACGACTGCATGCTTGAGTTCCAGAAAGGGAATCGTGATCCGAAATTCATCATGAAATACCTGGATCGTCTGCAGGGGGCCTATATGCCAGTCAATGAACCGCTTCAACAGTATTTTGCAAGCCAGATGGATGCCGATTTACTGAACCGTGCCAACTGGGATATGATCTATCTATATGTTACCGATATGGATTCCAGGGAGTTTGCCTATTTGATCAGTCATCAGAAAGATTATGAGAAATTTTACACCCCAGACTCTGTTCATGCTAAAATTTCAAATGTGTTCCTGCAGGCACTCGTTAACAACAGCCGGAGCAGAACCTTTTCACAGGAGAGCTACAATCAGCTCAAACAAAAAATCAAAAATTCCGGATTTGAAGGTGCTGATAAGGTGATCTTTTCAGGCGATCTGAATCTATATCAGATGAAGTCGGAAACAGACAAATTTCTCCAACTGGCCAACTCCGGTGTAGATACTTACTACCCGAATGATTATATCATGCTTAACCGGATGGCCTTGCATTTTTCACAAATCACCAAAGAGCCAAAATATCTTCAGAAAGCATCAGAATGGGCAAAAAAATCGATCAACCTCAAAAGCACTTCGGAGAACAATGACACCTATGCCAATCTCATGTTTAAACTGGGCAATAAATCCGAAGCAGTGAAATACGAAAAAGTGGCCATCGAATTGGCAAAACAGGAAAAAACAGCCACGCAAGCGCTTGAAGAAAATCTGAAAAAATTCCAGGAATAAAAAAACTGCAGGAAAATCATTCCCTGCAGTCCATGTCAATACTCATTCTGCCATGCTCCGTCACGTGTCACGCGTCACGCCTGTGCCGTCGGAATCGGAAAGTTATACGCAATTTCGCCCTGGGCATCCTTGATCTCTCCATGAATCGCCTCGTACTTTGCCACATTTTCCTTCAAGGCTTTGTAAAGCCTTTTGGCATGCTGCGGAGTAAGGATGATCCGTGATTTCACCTTTGCTTTCGGAACACCCGGCATCATTTTAACAAAATCAACAATAAACTCAGACGGTGAATGTGTAATGATAGCAAGATTTGAATAGATGCCTTCACCAACTTCATCCGAAATTTCAATATTGATCTGATTATTTTGAACCTTATTATCTTGCATAACCTGAATTTTATGTTATTCTTCCTTGGATGCAAGCAGGATTTCATACTCTTCCTTGCTTCCAACAATTAAATTCTCATATTCACGTAAACCTGTTCCGGCCGGGATGAGGTGACCCACAATTACATTTTCCTTCAATCCCATCAGATCATCCTGACGTGCATTGATGGCGGCCTGTGTCAACACCTTGGTCGTTTCCTGAAAGGATGCAGCAGAAATCCAGCTCTTGGTCTGCAATGAAGCGCGGGTGATTCCCTGTAAAATCTGGAAGGCAGTCGCCGGTTTTGCATCCCGTGCATCAACCAACTTCTTGTCTTTACGTTTCAACATGGAAATTTCATCCCTCAACTTTCTGGCACTGATGATCTGACCGGCCTTTAAGGTGGTGGAATCGCCCGGATCTTCAACAACCTTTTTACCGTAAATCCAGTCATTTTCTTCCTGGAAATCGATTTTGTTGATCAGCTCCCCTTCTAAGAATCGGGAATCGCCCGGATCTTCCACTTCGACTTTGCGCATCATCTGACGAACAATGGTCTCAAAATGCTTGTCGTTAATCTTTACACCCTGTAAACGGTAAACCTCCTGGATTTCATTGACAATGTACTCCTGAACCTTCATAGGGCCCTTGATGGCAAGGATGTCACTTGGTGTTAATGCTCCATCCGACAAAGCAGTACCAGCCCTGACATAGTCATTTTCCTGTGCAAGGATCTGCTTGGAAGTAGGCACCAGGTAACGTTTTTCTTCGTTGGTTTTGGAAGTGATGATTACTTCCCGGTTGCCACGCTTAAGTTTCTTGGCGAAGGAAACCACGCCGTCGATTTCAGAAACAACTGCAGGATCAGACGGGTTACGAGCTTCAAACAACTCTGTAACACGGGGAAGACCTCCTGTGATATCACCGGCTTTGCCGATGGCACGCGGAATTTTGACCAGAATTTCACCAGCCTTGATCTTTGCACCGTCCTCAGCATTGATGTGGGAACCTACAGGAATATCATAAATCTTGATAATTTCACCTGAGGCTGAAAGGATATTGATAGCCGGGTTCTTGGCTTTCTGACGTGACTCAATGACCACCTTCTCATGGTAGCCGGTCTGCTCATCTGACTCAACACGGAAGGTGACGTTTTCAATGATGCTTTCAAAACTAACCTTTCCGGGAACCTCTGAAAGAATGACAGCATTATATGGATCCCAGTCGCTGATGAGCTGGCCCTTTTTAACGGCATCGCCATCATGGAAAAACAACTTAGCCCCATAAGGAATATGAGCAGAGGTCAATGCGATTCTTGTATTCTTGTCGACAATCCTCATTTCTGCAGAACGACCGATCACAATTTCATATTTTTCACCTGCTTCGCTGGTATAATCAACGGACCGGAGTTCATCAATTTCAAGGATTCCGTCATATTTTGCCTCAATACGGGAAGCGCTGGCAATGTTCACACCAGCAACCCCTCCAACGTGGAAGGTACGCAGGGTAAGCTGGGTACCAGGCTCACCGATACTCTGGGCAGCAATAACGCCTACAGCTTCTCCTCTTTGCACCATGCTTCCGGTCGCCAGGTTTCGGCCATAACACTTGGCACATACACCTTTCTTCGATTCGCAGGTTAACACCGAACGGATCTCAACACCTTCAAGTGGCGAATTGTCAATAATATAGCCAAGTTCCTCAGTGATTTCACTACCTGCAGCAATAATCAGATCGCCGGTATGCGGATGATGAATGTCATGCAATGAAACACGTCCGAGAATTCGATCATACAATGACTCAACAACTTCTTCCGCTTTCTTGAGGGCAGTGATGGTCAAACCACGGAGGGTTCCGCAATCTTCCTCAGAGATAATTACATCCTGGGAAACGTCAACGAGCCGGCGGGTAAGGTACCCTGCATCAGCAGTTTTCAAAGCGGTATCGGCAAGACCCTTACGGGCACCGTGGGTGGAAATAAAGTACTCGAGAACCGATAATCCTTCTTTAAAATTCGAAAGGATCGGGTTTTCAATAATTTCACCTCCTCCTGCACCTGATTTCTGAGGTTTGGCCATCAAACCACGCATTCCGGAAAGCTGACGAATCTGCTCTTTGGAACCACGGGCACCAGAGTCAAGCATCATATAAACAGAGTTGAATCCCTGTTTGTCATTGATCAGCTGATTCATCAGAGACACAGTCAGCTGGGAGTTTGCATGGGTCCAGATATCAATGATCTGATTGTAACGCTCATTGTTCGTAATGAAACCCATATTGTAATTGCTCACAACCTCTTCAACTTCAGCACGGGCATCAGCCACAAGCGATTCCTTGATGGCAGGAACGATTACATCATCGAGGTTGAATGACAAACCACCCTGGAAAGCCATCTTGAATCCAAGATCCTTGATGTCATCCAGGAACTTCGCTGTTTTAGCGGTGCCTGTCTTTTTTAATATCTGGCCGATGATGTCCCTCAGTGATTTCTTTGTCAGCAATGCATTGATATAACCATATTCTTCAGGAACAACCCTGTTAAACAGGATACGGCCAACAGTTGTTTCAATGATCTTGGAAACATGCTCTCCATTTTCCATGAAGGAGTGGCGAACTTTTATAATAGCATGAAGATCAACTGCTTTTTCGTTGTAAGCGATGATAACCTCTTCCGAAGAATAGAATGTCATGCCCTCGCCCTTCACTTTCAAAACACTATCGCTTTTGCGCGCTTTGGTCATATAATACAACCCAAGAACCATGTCCTGTGAGGGAACGGTTACCGGGGCGCCATTTGCAGGATTCAGAATGTTGTGGGAAGCAAGCATCAACAGCTGCGCTTCGAGAATGGCCGCGTTTCCCAATGGAACGTGCACAGCCATCTGGTCACCGTCAAAGTCGGCGTTGAAAGCCGTACATACAAGCGGGTGGAGCTGGATAGCTTTTCCTTCGATCAGCTTCGGCTGAAATGCCTGAATTCCAAGGCGGTGCAGTGTTGGAGCACGGTTTAGCATCACCGGGTGCCCTTTCAGGATATTTTCCAAGATGTCCCAAACAACAGGATCCTTCCGGTCAACAATTTTCTTTGCTGATTTCACGGTTTTTACGATCCCGCGTTCCAGCATTTTTCTGATGATGAACGGTTTATATAATTCGGAAGCCATCTCTTTCGGCAAACCGCACTCATTTAATTTCAACTCTGGCCCGACAACGATAACCGAACGACCTGAATAGTCAACGCGTTTACCAAGCAAATTCTGGCGGAACCGGCCTTGTTTTCCCTTCAAACTATCTGACAAGGATTTGAGAGCACGGTTTGATTCAGTTTTCACCGCACTTGCCTTTCTGGAGTTATCGAACAATGAATCAACAGCTTCCTGAAGCATTCGCTTTTCATTCCTGAGAATTACATCCGGTGCTTTAATCTCTATAAGTCGTTTCAACCTGTTGTTACGAATAATAACACGACGGTAAAGATCATTCAGGTCGGAGGTTGCAAATCGTCCACCGTCCAGTGGCACCAATGGCCGTAACTCTGGTGGAATAACCGGCACTACCTTTACAATCATCCATTCTGGACGATTTTCCAGACGTTTCTGCCCGTCCCTGAATGATTCAAAGACCTGAAGCCGCTTAAGTGCCTCGGCTTTACGCTGCTGGGAGGTTTCAGTGTTTGCTTTAACGCGGAGATCATAAGACTCCTTATCAAGATCGAGGCGCGCCAACAATTCACACAAAGCATCAGCCCCCATCTTGGCAACAAACTTATTCGGATCCGACTCATCCAGGTATTGATTTTCCTGGGGAAGTTTATCCATGATATCGAAATACTCTTCTTCTGATAAAAAATCAAGGTAATTAACGCCATCAGCGAGCTTAATGCCCGGGTTGATCACGACATACTTTTCGTAATAGATGATTGCCTCAAGTTTCTTGGTTGGCAATCCGAGCAGCGACCCGATCTTATTCGGGAGTGACCTGAAAAACCAGATATGTGCAACCGGCACCACAAGCTGAATATGCCCCATGCGCTCACGTCTAACCTTCTTTTCAGTAACTTCCACACCACAGCGGTCACAAACAATCCCTTTGTATCGAATGCGTTTGTACTTTCCGCAATGACATTCCCAGTCCTTAACCGGGCCAAAGATACGTTCGCAGAACAGCCCGTCGCGCTCAGGTTTGTATGTCCTGTAGTTGATGGTCTCAGGCTTTAAAACCTCACCACTCGACATCTCGAGGATCTTTTCAGGGGAAGCAAGGCTAATCGTAATCCTTGAAAAGCTGCTGTTAACCTGACCCTCTTTTCTGTAAGCCATATTATTTTTTATTTCGATTGAAAACCAAAAACAGAAAATTCACAACAATAGATGGCGAAATATCGCCCTGGCGGTTAATCAAAGGTAAGACTCAGACCCAATCCGCGTAACTCATGAACCAATACATTGAATGATTCAGGAATACCAGGTGTCGGCATCGACTCTCCCTTGACAATTGTTTCATAAGCTTTGGCACGACCAATCACATCATCAGACTTAACTGTCTGAATTTCAAGCAGAATATTGGCAGCTCCAAACGCCTCAAGCGCCCAGACTTCCATCTCACCAAAACGCTGGCCTCCAAATTGTGCCTTACCTCCGAGAGGTTGCTGGGTTATCAGAGAATAGGGTCCAATGGAACGGGCATGCATCTTATCATCAACCATGTGATGTAGTTTCAGCATGTAGATGAAACCAACCGTGGTCGGCTGATCAAAACGTTCGCCGGATAATCCATCATGCAGATAAACCTTGCCATTACGGGGCAATCCAGCCTTATCCAGATACTCATTGATCTGGTCGATAGTGGCGCCGTCGAAGATTGGTGTATTGAATCGCAAGCCAAGTTTTTTACCAGCCCATCCGAGGATGGTTTCGTAAATCTGGCCAAGGTTCATACGGGAAGGCACACCAAGAGGGTTTAAAACCACATCAACCGGAGTACCATCAATCAGGAAAGGCATGTCTTCTTCGCGCTGGATCCGTGCTACAATACCCTTGTTTCCATGGCGACCTGCCATTTTATCTCCGACTTTCAGCTTACGTTTTTTAGCAATGTACACTTTTGCCATCTGAACAATACCGGCAGGCAAATCATCACCGACAACTGCAACAAACTTCTTACGGTTATGTACCCCTAAAATCTCTTTGAATTTAATGATAAAGTTATTGATGAGGGTTTTAACAAGATCGTTTTTCTCCTTGTCCGTTGTCCATTTATTAGGGTTAACATTCATGTAGTCAATATCCATCAGACTCTTGGTCTGGAATTTGGCTCCTTTTGCAATGATCTCCTGTTTGAAATTGTTATAGACACCCTGTGACACTTTACCACTCACAAGTATATTAAGCTTTTCAACAAGTTTAACCCTGAGTTTGTCAACTTCCTTGTGGTAATCATCATCAAGCTTCTTGATATCATCCTTTTCACGGGCTTTGGCCTTACGATCTTTGATGATTCTTGAAAACAACTTTTTATCGATCACAACACCTTTCATGGAAGGAGGTGCCTTCAGAGAGGCATCTTTCACATCTCCGGCTTTGTCACCGAAAATAGCCCGCAGCAATTTCTCTTCCGGAGTCGGATCACTTTCGCCTTTTGGTGTAATCTTACCAATCAGAATGTCACCTTCGCTAACCTCTGCGCCAATTCTGATCAAACCATTTTCATCAAGATCCTTTGTAGCTTCAGCGCTGACATTGGGAATATCATTTGTAAGCTCTTCAACTCCCCGCTTGGTGTCGCGTACTTCCAGGGTAAACTCTTCAATATGGATTGAGGTGAAAATATCTTCCTTGAGCACCTTCTCGGAAATCACAATAGCATCCTCAAAATTGTAACCCTTCCAGGGCATGAAAGCAACCATCAGGTTACGTCCAAGCGCCAGGGAACCATCTTTGGTTGCATATCCTTCGCACAAAACCATTCCCTTGTTAACCTTATCGCCTTTTCGTACAATCGGGCGAAGATTTACACAGGTATTTTGATTGGTACGTGCAAATTTGGTAAGTGTATAACTTTTCGAATCATCGTCAAAACTCACAAGCCGTTCTTTTTCATCACGGTTGTATTTGATAATAATCTGATTGGCATCCACATACTCCACAATTCCATCACCTTCAGCATTGATGAGCACCCGTGAATCATGTGCCACATCATCTTCAATGCCAGTGCCTACGAGGGCGGCTTCCGGATTTAACAACGGAACAGCCTGACGCATCATGTTTGATCCCATGAGTGCACGGTTTGCATCGTCATGCTCCAAAAACGGGATAAGCGATGCAGCGATAGAGGCTATCTGGTTGGGAGCAATGTCAACAAGGTCAACCTTTGTTTTTTCAATAATAGGATAATCAGCCAGGTAACGAACCTTAACCTTTTCCTCACTGAAATTCCCGACTTCATCCATCGGTGTGGTAGCCTGGCCAATAATTTTATGTTCTTCTTCCTCGGCAGTGAGGTAAGTAGGTTGTTCTTCAAGCGTCACACGGCCGTCAACGACTTTATGATAAGGCGTTTCGATAAAGCCAAGCTTGTCAATTTTTGCATAAACACAAAGAGAAGAGATCAGCCCGATGTTGGGACCTTCAGGTGTTTCAATGGTACACAAACGGCCATAGTGGGTATAGTGAACATCGCGGACTTCGAATCCGGCGCGCTCCCGAGACAGACCACCGGGCCCGAGTGCTGAAATTCTGCGTTTGTGAGTAAGCTCAGACAATGGATTTGTCTGATCCATGAATTGTGAGAGCTGGTTTGTTCCAAAAAAAGTATTGATTACCGAAGACAATGTTTTGGCATTGATCAGATCCATTGGTGTGAAAACTTCGTTGTCTCTCACATTCATCCGTTCTCTGATGGTACGGGCCATTCTGGAAAGACCGACTCCGAACTGGTTAAACAACTGCTCTCCTACGGTTCTGACACGGCGGTTACTCAAGTGATCGATGTCGTCAACCTCAGCTTTGGCATTAACAAGCTCGATCAGGTATTTTATGATGGAAATAATATCTTCCTTGGTCAGTACTTTGGTCTCAACAGGTGTTGAGAGGTTCAGTTTCCTGTTGATCCGGTAACGACCAACATCTCCCAGGTCATACCGTTTATCAGAAAAGAACAATTTCTCGATAATTCCGCGTGCAGTTTCCTCATCGGGAGGTTCGGCATTTCGCAACTGGCGATAAATAAACTCGACCGCCTCTTTTTCCGAGTTGGCCGGATCTTTTTGAAGCGTATTGAAAATAATTGAATAGTCGGTTGTCAGGGCTTCTTCACGGTGAACTAGAATTGCTTTGATTCCGGCATCAAGAATCTGATCAATATGATCGTTTTCGAGAATTGTCTCTCTTTCAATAATCACCTCTGTACGCTCAATAGAGACAACTTCACCTGTATCTTCATCAACAAAATCTTCAATCCAGGCCCGTACAACCCTGGCGGCCAGTTTAGAACCGATAACGCGCTTAAGCGCAGTACGGCTTACTTTAATTTCCTGGGCAAGGCCGAAAATCTCAAGGATATCTTTGTCGGTTTCAAATCCGATGGCACGCAGCAACGTGGTTACCGGTAACTTTTTCTTCCGGTCGATATAAGCATACATGACGTTGTTTATATCGGTTGTAAATTCAATCCAGGAGCCTTTGAAAGGGATGATTCTGGCTGAATACAACTGAGAACCGTTGGCGTGAAAACTCGTACTGAAAAACACACCGGGCGAACGGTGCAACTGTGATACAACAACCCGCTCGGCACCATTCACGACAAAGGTGCCCCGGGGAGTCATATAAGGAATCATCCCAAGATACACATCCTGGATGATTGTCTCAAAGTCTTCATGTTCAGGGTCAGTACAATAAAGCTTCAGCTTGGCCTTCAAAGGTACGCTGTAGGTTAATCCGCGTTCGATACACTCCTCGATAGAATAGCGCGGGGGATCTATGAAATAATCCAGAAATTCGAGCACGAAATTGTTGCGTGCATCAGAAATCGGGAAGTTTTCCGTAAAAACCTTGTACAATCCTTCATTGACCCTGTTTTCGGGATTTGTCTCCAGCTGGAAAAAATCCTGAAATGATTTTACCTGAATATCAAGAAAATCAGGATACACAGCTTTGATCTTGGTGGATCCAAAGCAAATTCTTTCGGTTTTTTTTGAAGCCAACGTCGGTAAATTTAATTCCCGCAAAGCAGGAAGGTTTGAAATTAATTTTTATAAATAAATCATAGACCTCTTCACATTGGAAGAGATCTATGATTATATTAAGGTATAAGAAAAACTGTCTTACTTAATTTCAACCTCTGCACCAGCCTCTTTTAATTGAATCATTAAAGCGTTAGCTTCGTCTTTCGAAACGCCTTCTTTAATAGCTTTGGGTGCAGCATCCACTAATTCCTTAGCTTCTTTTAAGCCAAGACTTGTCAGTTCCTTTACCAATTTAACAACTGCTAACTTAGCCTGTCCAGCATTTTTCAGAATCACATCAAATGTGCTCTTTTCTTCTGGTTCTGCTGCGGCTGCAGCGGTTGCGGGACCTGCAGAAACTGCTACTGCTGCTGCTGGTTCGATACCGTACTCATCCTTCAGAATTTTTGCTAATTCGTTAACCTCTTTTACTGTCAAATTAACTAACTGTTCTGCAAAAGCTTTTAAATCTGCCATTTTTGTTACTATTTGTGTTCCGGTTTCTCGGAACGGTTATTACTAAAATTATTTTCTTTTAAACGTTTGATTACTCTGGTTTTTCGGATAAGGTCTTTACGATCCCGGAAAGTTTGTTGCTGCCAGACTGTAATGCTGACATCACATTGTTTGCCGGGGACTGTAAAAGTCCAATCAGATCACCAATCAACTCGAATTTCGATTTGACCGTGATGAGAACATCGAGCTGGTTGTCGCCAAGGTAGATACATTCCTCTACATAAGCTCCTTTCAAACTGGGTTTGAGGGCGGCTTTACGAAATTCCTTGATCAATTTTGCCGGATCATTGGCAACCTCTGAAAACATAATGGAGGTTGGCCCGTTGAGAACCGGATAAAACTCCTCGAAGGATTTACCGGAACGCTCCATGGCTTTTTGTAGCAAAGTATTTTTAACCACCTTCAGCTGTACGTTCTTTTTGAAGCAGGTTCTTCTAAGCCTGCTTGTCGTTGCCGCATTCAGGGTCGAAGTATCGGTCAGATAAAAGGAGTTCGCTCCTTTAAGCTGCTCTGCCAGAGAATCAATAAACTGGGTCTTTTCTTCTTTTTTCATGATTGTTGTCTCTCAGATTACGATAGTTAAGCGGTGACCGATTTAGGATCAACCGGAACACTGGGGCTCATGGTACTGGACATGTAAATACTTTTCACATAGGTACCTTTTGCCGATGATGGTTTCAGTTTGATAATCGTGTTGATTAACTCCTTGGCATTTTCCACGATTTTATCCTGTTCGAAGGAAACCTTAGCAACAGATGCATGGATGATACCAAACTTATCAACTTTAAAATCAATTTTACCCGCTTTTACCTCTTTTACGGCCTTTCCAACCTCCATGGTAACAGTCCCCGTTTTAGGGTTGGGCATCAGTCCCCGTGGTCCGAGGATTCGTCCGAGTGCACCAACCTTGGCCATAACACTGGGCATGGTAATAATTACATCAACATCCGTCCAGCCATTTTTGATTTTGTCAACATAATCATCCAATCCTACAAAATCAGCACCAGCCTGCATTGCTTCTTCCTCCTTATCAGGAGTACAAAGAACAAGCACGCGGATGGTTTTTCCTGTACCGTGAGGAAGCGTCACAATACCACGAACCATCTGGTTGGCTTTACGGGGATCAACCCCTAAACGAACATCGATATCAACGGATGAGTCAAACTTTGTATTGCTTATCTCTTTTACAAGAGCAGCAGCATCCGCCAACGAATAAACGGTATTCTTGTCAATTTTCGACAAGGCAACCTTCCTCTTTTTTGTCAGCTTTATCATTGTTATTATATTAAATTGTTGTTAATGAGGTCTTTTAAACAACCGATTGTTGGATTTCTTAGCGTTTGAAGGGTGCTGTACCTGTAACTGATATACCCATGCTCCGCGCAGTACCTGCAACCATTTTGGTGGCAGATTCGATCGTAAATGCATTAAGGTCGGGCATCTTATCTTCAGCAATCTTCTGTACCTGCTCCCAGGAAACTGAGGCTACCTTATTCCGGTTAGGCTCAGGTGAACCCTTCTGGAGTTTGGAAACTTCCATCAATTGAACAGCAACAGGTGGAGTTTTTACAATAAAGTCAAATGATTTATCCCGGTAAACTGTAATAATTACTGGGATAATTTTCCCGGCCTTGTCTTGGGTACGGGCATTGAATTGTTTACAAAACTCCATGATATTTACTCCCTTGGCACCTAAAGCAGGTCCGATTGGGGGTGATGGATTCGCAGCCGCTCCTTTAATCTGGAGCTTGATTATTCCACTAACTTCTTTTGCCATTTTACTGTTTGATTTAAGTTGTAATTGGTTGGATCCTCCGGACGGGGTGTGCCTCGTCGCTAAGGCCTACCTATTGCTATTCTTTTTGAACTTGCATAAAACTTAACTCAAGAGGGGTCTTACGTCCAAAAATCTTGACCATCACCTTAAGCTTTTTCTTTTCTTCGTTGATCTCTTCGATTACACCGCTGAAACTGTTAAATGGTCCGTCAATGACGGTAACGGTTTCCCCGACGATAAATGGGATATTCACTTCTTCACCCTGTTCCGACAACTCGTCAAATTTACCCAGGATGCGTTTCACTTCTGCAGGACGCAGCGGGTGAGCCTCTCCCTTTGCGCCAAGAAAACCCAGGACACCCGGAATATTCCTGATAATATGCGGAACTTCTCCAAGCAGGGTGGCTTCAATTAATACGTAACCAGGGAAATAGTTCCTCTCTTTGCTTACTTTCTTTCCATTACGGATCAGATAAACCTTTTCGGTTGGAATAAGCACCTGCGATATAGCATCCTCGAGATGATGGTTAACAATTTCACTTTCGAGATATTGTTTTACCTTTTTCTCATTTCCGGAGATAGCCCTCACCACGTACCATTTTTTGGTTACTTCAGTCATGCTGATAATGAGATTGATACTCGATTTATTGATTTAATCTAAGGTAAATAAACCTGCAGGGTTTAAAAGAGTTTGTAGAACTGCATAAGGATGCTGCGAAACACTTCATCCATCGCAAAAACGATAATGGCGATGATCAGAGATGCAACAGAAACCACAATGGCACTGCCTTGCAATTCCGCCCAGGTAGGCCAGGATACCTTATGCATAAGCTCATCGTAGCTTTCCTGAATATAAGTGACAACTTTGTTATTAGCCATTTATCTACTATTTTGCACGGGTGGTAGGAATCGAACCCACAGCCTACGGTTTTGGAGACCGCCACTC
>CAYHGE010000060.1:0-23101 GCA_964355945.1 uncultured Draconibacterium sp. | reverse complement strand
ACTGCCAATTATCCTTCCTGACCGTTTGTTCCAAAAAGGATAGTATATTTGTTTTCATTGTTGTCCGGTAAAACCGGAATTGGTTAATTTTTTCGTTTAAACTCTCTGATAATCAGTATTAGCATATTCATTTTCTAAAAGTAAGCCCCTTCCTTATGCAGGAACAGCGACTGCTTTTTTACTGTGTTTTCGAGTATTAGTGCCCGCCAACATCCTTCCGGATCCTCTAAAAAGCTAAAGATGTTGATATAGTTCATCAGTTGCTGCCTTATGACGGATACCATATTGGAAAATGCCCATTTTCGATTGATTTTACTCTTGATCAAGGTTATCAACAGATTCGCAAGTAAGGCCGACCAGATTTGTATTTCAATAGCATTTTCGTTGTCGCCTAAAAAGTATTTCAGTGGAAAATTTTGTTTGAGCTGTTTAAAAAGCAGCTCTATCTGCCACCTGCGCTTGTATATCAGAGCGATCTTTTCGGCTGTCAATTCAAAATTATTGGTAATGAACTCAAACAACCGACAGTTTTCGCTGTCCCAGTAGGCAATTCGCCTTGCTTTATGTTCATCCTTCTTTTTTTCTCCATAAAACAGGACTATTTCCTCGTCTTTCAGCACACCTGAATCAGCGCCATCGGGTATTTCATACTCCATCCTAGCCTGGTACAATGCGTTGTCTTTTAACCTTGTCACATACCAGATCGAACATGAGGTAAACTTTTCATATTGGGCGTAATCTACATAGCCCTTATCAAAAGTAATAATCGAACCTGTTGGCAAACGATGAACCTCTTTCAAGAATGTGTGGTCATGACGGACAGCTTCGCTGTAACGAATTAGGTACGGAACGTTTTCATCAGCCTTTATAATGGTATGGGCTTTTATACCACCCTTTTTCTTCCCCTCTTTGGGATTGCGCCCAACGCCTTTTAAAATGTCTTTAAACAAGCTAATGGTGGTCGAGTCCATAATATATAACCGCTTCATGTCGGCATCACTTAGCCGGCTGTCCGCTAAACTTGATGCGTGCCGGCGGTAAACATCCATGTATATCTCTCCGAACACCTTGCTGCTACGCCGCTGGTTGGCTTCTGCGAATGTCGAACGACGAACAATGTAAGAAAAACCCAAATGAGAGAGTTTATTGGCATTTGCCAGTAAACCCAGCACTACTTCCCGCAGGGAATGGTAACCCTCAAACGCTACAAATAGCATCACAACAACGTGATTGTAAGTGGAAAACTTCTTGACATACCGGTCTGAATCGTTTTCCTTGGTAATCTTTCTTATTTTGCCCTTATCTAAAAACATTATCAGTTGGTTCAGAATCGGCTGTCCGCTAAAATTTGTATTTTTACCCATGGTTAACCATTGTTGTGTCGTAACTACAAAGGTAACCATCATGGGTTGGCCCTAACCGGCCAACCCTACTTTAAAGTTTTACCGGACAACAGTGATTTGTTTTAGTAAAAGCCCGGCCAGAACCATAATAATACTTTTAGACAATGCCATTCCATTTATTACTGACAGCAATGATCAAGCGGTGGTTTCAAACATCAGCCAGGAGCCGGTATTATATTTTGGGAATCCTGATTGTCAGTTTGATTGTACACACATCCGGATATGCTCCTGAACAAGAGGTATATTTGATTTACAAGGGTTCCATCAGTTTTTTTTCCAATGCTCCCATGGAGACAATCCGGGGATCGTCCCAAAAGCTGCGCGGGATGATCAATGCATCAAACCGAACATTCGCGTTCTCAATTAGCAACAATACAATTTTAGGATTCAACAGCACATTGCAACAGGAACATTTCTACGAGAATTATATTGAAGGAAATAAATACCCGAACTCTTCATTCCAGGGAAAGATCATAGAACAGATCGATTTTTCCAAGGATGGTGAATACATTGTTCGGGCCAAGGGTTTGCTGAATATCCACGGGGTATCTAAAGAGCGTATCATAAAAAGTACACTTCAAATCAGGAAAGGAAAACTATTTGTCAAGTCCCAATTTACAGTTCTGCTTGAGGATCATAGTATAAAAATCCCCAGAATTGTATTCCAGAAAATTGCAAAGGAGATCATCATCCACGTTGATGCCGAGTATAAATTGGCTGAAATCGGAGCAAAATGAATCGGAAACAGATAAAAATTCCTCTTCTGCTTTTGTTCTCGTTTGTTTTGTTCTGTTGGATCCTGCCGATTCATGCACAGGAACCTTACTTTGGTCTTTTACCTGCAGGCAGCGAGATTAACGATGCCACCCTTCAAACTTTTTACCAGGACAAACATGGATTTTTCTGGATAGGCACATCAAAAGGATTATTCCGCTACGATGGAACAAACTACGCACATATATCTGATGCTGACAGCCTGAAGTATGCTTCCTATACGGCCATTTTCGAAGACCGTTCCGGCACACTCTGGGCTGGAACCGATAAAGGCATGCTGGTGAATATCAGCAATGGCCATTCAAAATTGTTTAACCCGGAGGAAGGCTGTCCGGCTGCCCGAATTACTGGTATTGATCAGGACTCCAGAGGCAATATCTGGTTTTCGACATATGGTGAAGGTGTTTATTGCTGGTCGGGAAAGCGAATGTACAACTTTGATATGGAAGATGGCCTTGGAGACAATTTCACCTATGCCATTGTAAAAGATCAGAAAGGAAATGTTTGGGTTGGAACGGACAATGGAATTTCTGTGTGCAGTTTTTACGACGAAAAAAAACACATAATTACGCTCAATGCAGCCACCGGACTGCCCGATAATATTGTGCTGTCGCTTGCATCAACCGGAGATACTGCTATGTGGGCGGGTATGCAGGATGGAAGAATCTGTCAAATAGATGTCCGTAGTTTTAAAATTCAGACACTCCGGGGAGGGCGGGATTTTTCTGTGGGCCCTTTGAACAACCTGCTCATTTCAGGGCATCAACTCTGGGCAGCCTCAGATGAAAATGGTATTATCTCCATTGATCTGAAATCGCCCGAAACCTGGAAAAAATTTTCCAGGTTTGAGGGAACCGATTTTGTTAAAATTTATAAAGTTCTGAAGGATATACATAACAACATCTGGTTTCTTGCCGGGAAAGCATTGATCAGGACAACAGGCGACAAACTTGAATTTTTATCGTCAGAACAAAACCCGGCGTTTTCGAACATTAAAAGCGTTATCGCTGACCGGAAGGGCAACTTGTGGTTCAGCAATGACCATGGGTTATTCCGTTATCGTCCGGGATCTAAAGGGATTCCGAAGCCTCAGCAAGTGATTTCTGACCTTAGGTACCCGGGAATTCATATTATTAGTTTGTTTGAAGACCACGATGGTTTCATTTGGGCAGGGACCTTCAGCATGGGGCTTTTCGTTATTAATCCTGCAAATGGAAACATTATCCGGTACACCGAGGAGGACGGACTTTCCAACAACAATGTACTGTCAATAACCGGGGTGGATAATGAGATATGGTTTGCTACATTGGGCGGCGCCTCCAAATGTCAGCTACCCGCTACAGATAAGAAAGGATCATCCAAACCTGTTTTTGAAACATTCGGCGCACATAGCGGATTAGGTAACAACTTTATTTACAGTGTATTTGCCGACTCGAAAAAAAGGATATGGTTTGCTACTGATGGAAAGGGTATAACCGTTTATGAGAACGGTCGGTTCAGGAATTTCTCTGATGAAGCCGGTATAAAAAGTAAAATTGTCTATTCTATAGCACAGGAAGAAAATGGTCATATCTGGTTTTCCTCCTCCAACAACGGGTTGTTTCATTTCGATGGAACGTCGTTCCGGAATTTCACACAGAAGGATGGATTGAGTGATATGGCAATTACAGGATTATCGGCAGCTTCAAGCCCTGTGATCTTTATTGTTCATCCGGGAGGTATTGATGTTCTTGAGCCGATTACTGAGAAATTCAGTTTCCTGGGCAAAGAAGTAGGTGTCGTTGAAATAAATTCAACACTGAATGCGATAACGCCCGACCGCATCAACGACCTGGTTTGGATCGGCACAGACAAAGGCCTTGTAAAACTATCAGCTGGCGAATTTGTTAAACCGTTCAGTCCGCTGATGCGGTTAACCAGCGTTAAAGTATTCTTAACCGAAACCGACACACTGGAGCCCCATTCCTTTGCCTATAACAGAAATCATTTTACGTTTGACTTTGTAGGCTTATGGTTCCAGGCACCTGATCGGGTTCAATATCAGGTGTTGCTTGAAGGGTACGACCTTGACTGGATTCCGACCCGAAATTCGTCTGTGATATATTCCAGCCTCACTCCGGGTGATTATACACTGAGGGTCAAAGCTTCATTAAACAATAATTTCTCAGATGCACCGGCAATAAGCTACCATTTTGTGATCACGCAACCTTTCTGGAAAACATACTGGTTCATCATTTTGGCTATCCTTCTGACAGGTGGGACTATTTTTCTTTTCATAAAGTTAAGGGAGAAAAGACTAATCAGGGAAGAGAATCTTCAAAAAGAAAATTTAATGTTCCAACTGCAGACATTGAAAAATCAGGTCAACCCACATTTCCTTTTTAACAGCTTCAGTACCTTGTCAGCAATTATTGATGAAGACAAGGAGATGGCACTTGATTATGTACAGAAACTCTCAGCTTTCTTCCGGATTGTCCTGGAATCCAGGGATAAATCGGTAGTAAGCCTGCAGGAGGAGTTATTAATAGCCAACACCTATTATTATCTGCAAAAGAAACGATACGGTGCCAACTTCACCCTTATAACGGATATCCCTGATACATTATTAAATACTTTTATTCCACCGATGACACTGCAAATGCTCATTGAAAATGCCGTTAAACACAATGTAGTATCTGCAGACAAGCCGCTAACGGTAAGGGTTTCCGCAAACAACGAACGGATTGTGATTACAAATTTCATACAAACAAAAAGAAATGCCCCGGATTCTACCGGCATGGGCCTGCAAAACATCAGGAACCGTTATCGATTGTTAATTAACAAGAATATTGAGATTGAAAAGTTAAACGGCTCATTTACTGTCACAATTCCGGTCATATATTCCATTCCCAAATGAAAATATTAATCATTGAAGACGAGCAGGCTACTGCTGCGCATCTCAAAAAGATGCTTAATGAACTGGAACAGGATTTGAATGTACTTGGGGTCATTGACAGCATCGAATCTGCCGTAAACTGGTTCAGGTCGCACGGAGAACCTGACCTGCTGTTATGCGACATTCAGCTGGCCGACGGCATCAGTTTTGAAATATTCAGAGAAGTGGAAGTCAACTGTCCCATAATATTTACCACTGCTTATGATCAGTACGCCATCCAGGCTTTCAAGGTCAACAGCATTGATTACCTCCTGAAACCCATCAGCAAGGATGCGTTGAATGAAGCCCTGAAGAAATATAAAAGGGTGTGGGGAAATAAGACTCCCGTAATCGATTATGTAAAACTGGCAGATTCGATTGTACGCAGCAGTCCTGAAATGCTAAAGCGTATCCTGATCAGGTATGGCGAAACATTGAAACCTGTCGATATCAGTGATGTTGCCTGGTTTCATACCGAAGAAAAAATCGTGTTTCTGACTACCAAAACCAACAACGCCTATCCAGTTGATTTCAGCCTTGATGAACTGGAAGCAAAACTTGACGCTCAAAAGTGGTTTCGTATCAACCGGCAGTTTATTATAAGTTTCGATTCAATCGACAAAATGACCTCCTGGTCAAAATCACGGATAAAGATCATCCTGCGTCCTCCCTCTCTGATCGAAACAATATCCAGTACTGAACGCTCAGGTGATTTTAAACTCTGGCTGGCCGGAAAATAGTTCACATCACCTTACTTAAATTCCCATTCGGAACCCATTCGTTCCAGTTCAGCTACTTTTCCTTTGAATGACTTCACACATGACGTTATTTTGTATCATCAATTTCTGAATATGTGACTTACCTATAACAATGTTGCATAAGCAAAAAAGATTCAATTTGTTAAACACGCAAATACAAGAAGTTCATAAATAAAAATAATAAAAACTATATACGATGAAAACAACGATACTGATTTTATCACTTATGATTGCTGTTAATGCAGTCGAATCTCAATCAACGTGGACGGTCTGCAATTCGCCAACAACCCAGAAATTATTGAGCGTATTTATGCCCGGTCAGAGTAAAGTGCTGGCAGGAAGTACTAATGGAATCCTGCTGATGAGCACTGATTATGGACAAACATTTAGCACCATCCCCCTTGGAATTGTCGAGGACATACATGACATCTGCTTTTTCAATTCTCAAAACGGCAGGATGCTTCTTGGCAACAATTTCATGAAAACTGCCGATGGTGGATTAACCTGGAACATCGTTTCCGAAATACCCGGGAATCCAAAAGCCATGCATTTCCTGAATCCCGACACTGGCTTTGTGGCATGCGACCTGGGAATGGCATTCAGTACATTTAATGGCGGCATATTATGGAACTCATTGGTTACGGGTGTTACAGACAGGCTGGAAGCTGTCAACTTTAAGAACATTGGTGATGGTTTCTGGGGAGGAAGAAATGGCGCAAGCCTCCGGACTTTTAACCAGGGACTTGGGTTTTCAACAGGGGTTATTCCGGCGAACGGTGACATTAAAGACATCCAGTTTGTAAATTCAATTAACGGATACTCCTGCGGTGATAATGGTGAAATATTATTTACTGGTGATGGAGGCAACACATGGTCTGCGCAACAAACACCCTCAACTGAACCTGGCATGAATGCTTTGCATTTTCCTGATCCGCTGAATGGCTGGTGCAGTGGTGAGGCAGGAACTATTTTTCACACTTCAGATGGCGGTAATACCTGGCTGGTTGATTTATCAGGTACTCAATTTGAACTGAATAACATACATTTATTCGACAATGGCCATGGTTTTGCCGTGGGCGACAATGGGACTGTTTTGCGCCTTGGAAGCGGTCTTACAGCCATAAATGAAACCGAAACAGTATTAGAAAGTTTTGCAATATATCCGAATCCTGCCCATTCAGCAACTACGATCACTTTCTCACTTTCAATACCCGCAGATATAACCATTACCTTGAGTGACATGTTGCGAAATCAAATCAAAACAATTCCTTCTGGTATCACGAGACCCGGTATTCACTCGCTGGCATTGAATTGTTCTGATTTGAATGACGGTATTTATTTCTACACGCTCAATGTTGGCGGAAGGATCCAAAAAACCGGAAAACTAATCGTTTCAAAATAAAAACCTGATCATATTTCAACCAGGCAGAGAGTAAACCAATAAATCAATTAATAATTAAAAAGATGAAAAAAATATACACCTTCGTTCAACGACAAGCCCTGATATCAGCCATTGCATCAGTCATGTTCCTGTTTACAGGATTGCTCCTGAATGCCCAAACCAATTACATTTATATCTACTCACCTTATAGCGGTCAGCCAATATACCGCAACAGTCCGGTTGATATAACATGGTATTCTTATGGCGCCGATACCGTCAACATTGAATACACGCTGAACAACGGCGCAACCTGGACTGGTATCGTAAGCTCCCTCATTGGTAACAATTATGCATGGACAGCACCAGATACAACAACAAATCAACTTATTATGCGAATTTCATCAGTCTCTGACACGGCTGTATTTGCCGAAACCGGCCAATTGGTCATCACTGATACGCCTACCCTGTTGCTGCTATCACCCAATGGTGGTGAAACCTGGAACTATAGCGAAGTGGCTACCGTTTCCTGGTCGGGGACCAACCTGCCATACTACCTGTATTTGGACTATTCAGTTGACGGCGGGTTGACATGGTCTCAACTTGCAAGCGGATACAGCGATTCAACAGGAGGAACAGTGCAGGTTATGGTTCCCTTCGTTTCTTCTGCCACTGCCAGGGTAAAGATCTATGACCCATACTATCCCGGCATCATTGCAGACTCAAGCGATCAGGATTTTACCATTTACACCCCACCTGTCATCATGTACTCTCCTTATGATGGTGATGAATACTACATCAGGGAGGAGACCTACATCTCATGGATGGCAACAGGGATCAGCATGGTTAACATAGAGTTGTCAATCGATGCGGGACTTTCCTGGCAGCCGGTCGCAACAAATATTGATGCAAATAATGGTTTTTACACCTGGACAATTTCCGGCACACCATCAACATCCTGCATCATCAAAGTGTCCGACACTTCCGATCCTTTAAAGTTTGGGCTAAGCGGTACATTTACCTTATTGGAAACACCTGTTATAACCCTGAATGCCCCAACCGGAGGTGAAATTCTCAATACGAATGCACCATTTATGATTAGCTGGACATATGATAACCCTGCCGCTTACTACCTGTACCTTGAGTATTCTGCAAACAACGGCCTGGATTGGACCTATATCGACTATGTTCTGAATAATGGGATTGCCGGTAGCTACGAGTGGACTACCCCTGCAACTGAATCGGAACAGTGCCTGATCCGCATCAGCGATTATTACCTTGGTTTTGTAAGCGACAGCAGCAGTACCTTTAGTGTGCTCAGCTATCCTGCCACGCCAATATGTATGGTTACGGTTGATAGTATTTCAAACCGGAATATCATTGTTTGGGAAAAACCCGTTTCCCCGCTGATCAACCAGTTCGTTATTTACAAAGAAAGTGCTGTAGCAGGAACATATGATATGATCGGAACCTCCGGGTACAATGATTTTTCCACATTTGCCGATACCAACTCAAACCCTGCCATTAAATCCTACCGGTATAAACTTGGCTTTACAGATACAGCCGGTCATATATTCCCGGCCGGTGACTTGCATCAGACCATTCACTTGTCAATCAATCAGGGAGTTGGAAATTCATGGAATCTGATCTGGACAGATTATATCGGTTTTAATGTCGGTTCATACAATATTTACAGGGGTACAAATCCGGCAAATATGGTCCTTATTACCTCCATATCAGCAAGTTTTAACTCTTATACAGATCTGGATGTCCCGGCAGGTTACATTTATTATATGGTGGAAGTTGTCAACCCGAATGGCTGCAATCCCACACTTAAGTCGAATAGCTACAGCAATTCCAGATCGAATATAGCCACCAATAAATCATTGGGGCTGGATAAACATGCTGAAAACTTCGATGTCACTGTTTATCCTAACCCGGTTAATGATCAGTTGAATTTAACACTTGCCGGGTCAGAAGTAAGCAGTCCAAAGATTGTTGAACTAAGGGATTTTCTTGGACAGGTTGTATATTCCCATACAACCACCAGCAGTGAACCAGGCTTGAATTACAGCATCAGTGTTGAAAATCTCCCCGAAGGTATGTATATGCTTGCAGTGATTGCGGGCAAATCGTCAACGGTAAGGAAAATAATTGTAACACATTAAAGCTGAAACAGATAGTATCCACGATGGCTTAGATCAGCAGACCTTCCAGGTTTTTAAAACCTGGAAGGTCTTGCTTTTTACAATAATCGATCATACATGCCGTTAATATTTGACAATTCACACATATATCTAACCTAACCCCCATCAAGATGAAAAAATGGTTGATCATGATTCTTGCCGCCCTCTCGATTCTTACCTATTCCTGTAAGAAAGACACTGAAAACAATATACCTGTTGTTGTAAAATCAGACTATTATCATCTTAAAACCGGAAACTACTGGATCTACCAGCGATTTAACATTGACACAAACGGAGTAGCTACCCCAACTGCAGAATATGACAGCGCTTACATCGAGAAGGACACCCTGATCCGCGGTTATACCTACCAAAAGCTTATTGAAAATCCTTATGTTTTGTTCCCGTCGCCATCTGCCTTTTATTTGCGCGACTCTTCAGGGTATCTGGTTTCCTCCAATGGCAACATTATGGCTTCAAGTACCAACTTTACCGATGTTCTCAAAGTTGACACTTCCCACACTGATCTTTATATTGGCTATCTTCAGATGACCGGGAAAGATTCAGTTGTTACGACACCGGCAGGCAGTTTTCAATCAATCACACCTCGCATGAAAATTGTTCCAACGCCACCCAATCCGGCAAACCTTCCGGTCCGTTATACTTTTGAAGTTTACGGAAAAGGTGTCGGGAAACTGAAGATGCACACATTCTTTTTCTATGGAGGGATTGGATATGAGACAAGGCTGATAAGATATAAGATTAACTAACTTGCTTGCCTGATGGAGCAGACCTTCCAGGTTTTAAAAACCTGGAAGGTCTTAAGAACCGCAACATACTTCAATAATGGAAAGCCTCGGAAAACCGGGGCTTTTTCTTATACACACCTTCAAATTCAAAGCAAAATATTTTACTCATAACGTAAATAGGATTTTTTTCAAGAAAACGATATCTATATCAATATTATGGTATACATTTACCGAATTATTGTCACTTTAAACACAAAAACCATGAAAAAGATATTCTTTCTAATATTCAGTCTTGGATGTTTCATAGCGAATGCGCAACAAAATGACGAGCTGATCAAGGCATGTACTGCCGGCAATCTGACCGAAGTCAAGTCACTGGTTGAGAAAGGTGCCGATGTTAATTACGCTGGCGCAACCGGGAATCCGCTTTCTGTGTCACTCTTCTTCGGTGATGTGGTTCAATATCTCGTAACCAAAGGTGCAAAGGTCAATGAAGGCAGTTATCCTCCCCTGGCACAGGCATGTTTATATGGCTCGCCCGAAGTTATTATGGCGTTGCTCGATGGAGGAGCTGATCCCAACAAACCGGCCATCTCAGATATCTCTGCCGGCATCCAGAAAATGATTGATGATGAAAAAGCAAAAGGAAAATCGGCGAATAAGGCCATGATCAAAGCCTGGCAGGGAATGGTGGAAAAGATGAAAGCGAACCCGGTCACCACATATTCGATCACGAATCTGGTCACCAACACCAACTGCCTGGAGTGTATGAAAATGCTCACAGACAAAGGAGCAAAAACCGATGTGATCAATACCATTTCCGGCGCCAACCTTTTAAGCGATTTTGGTACTTCAGGCCGGTCGAAGAAAGCACGTACCGAATACAATAAAGTCATGGCTGCTTCTTTGACAAACTATGGCATGACCATTCCCGACTGGTATAAAAATCCGGATGAAAACAAAATGGCTTCGCCCGATGAGATCGTCAAATTTTTAGTTGCCAAAGGGGTTAATATCAATGCAGTAAATTCATTAAAGAGCACACCTCTGATGGATGCGCTTGTTGTAATCCCCACAATTGTACAACCGGAAGTGATCCTTGCATTTATCAACAATGGGAGCGATGTGAAAATTGAATCCGTCCTTTACGGCAAACCCCTTCTCATCGCCGCTGGTAACGGACAGGTGGATGTGATGGATGCCTTGCTTTCCAAAGGCGCAAATATCAACGATGAATTTTATATTGAGGACATGACTACCGGACAAAGTTTAAAAGGCATTACGCTGCTCATGTGGGCTGCTGTGAATGACCATCTCGATGCCGTGAAATTTCTTATCGCAAAGGGAGTAAACCTCAAGGAAGATGCTTATGGCAGATCGTTGAATAAGAAAACAAACTGCATTACCAAAGTTGAAGGAAAAAATGCCATGTATTATGCCATTGAAAGTGGCAACATCGAGATTGTGAAAGCATTGCTTGACACCGGTCATTACTGGGGTAAGGCATTCGTTGTCAAGCAAATGAAGAAAGAAGAGAATTTCGGTGCAATTACCCAGGTCACCTGCTTTGAACTGGGGGGTTATATCCCATCAAAATATGCAAAAACATTGGGTTTTCCGGAAATACAAGCGCTGCTGAAAACAAAATTGATCTAAAAGAAAAATATACCATACAGCAAATCAGACCTTCCAGGTTTTGGAAACCTGGAAGGTCTCGATACCCCTAAATGTTTAAAAAAATCAGCATCCTGCAAGGTTAAACATGCTCATGAACCAGAACGGCTCATGTTTCACAAAATTGACATGCAGTAAAGTTTCCCCAACCGGCTTGACATCAACAACTTTATAACCAATATTACCTTTGGATTCAGCGATGTTATCGCTTTTTACACTTCCTGAAACCACCAGGATATAATATTTCCCGGGTTTTAAATTTACCATATAATTTCCTTTGCCATTTGAGGAGGTCCTGACAACCGCCGGCAACTGTTTGAATCCACCGATATAACCGGAGATGAATTTAGATAACGTATCAAAATTATCCTGCACTTTTTTAATTTTCCCGGGATCTACGATGTCATTCATGGAATAGGCATACATGGATTTGTTCCTTCTAAAATTCTCAATCACCCCTGTGATGTCACCATATTGAGTTGATTTTAAATCTGCTTCGCTTATTGAATAAAGTTCACAACCAGCATCTGCCTGACTTGTTGATTGGTAGGAGTCTGTATATGTTGCATTACCCGACAACTTCCCGTTTTCAACGGGAAAACTGTCATCGTCAATCATGAAAGAAAGCGTAACACTGAGTATGAGGATTGCCAAAAGAATATTTTTCATGGTCTGTAGTTTTAAAATTAGACCACAAAAGTAGGCCATATTTCACAGGATTCCTGTTACCGGGTAGTTATTGATTTGTTAATGACTTGTTAATGGAGCTAAAGGCAACTCCATTCAATGCTTCGCGCTCATGACATACCTAATCCCTAAGCCGGAGTAGCGGTATTATGGGTTTTTATTCCCTCTATTTCAATCATTCATAAGACAATTTTCCCTTTTCAGTCATGATTGTATTATAATGTCTTTCAATGCAATATGTCTCCTGGATTCACCAGGGTGGATGTGGCCCTGATTTATTTCCAAACCGGGGGTCGTTTCTTGTTCTTTTTACATTAATAAACAATGTTTTCGGTCTCATAATCATACTCTTTTCCTACATTTGAAAAAAGAATCAGTCCATCCATGCAATCAGCAATTTTATCTCCCCGAAAATCACTCAATAAAGCCTTCCTCAAGGTTAAACCGTTGCGCAATGACATTGAGTTGTTCAAGCAAAACCTTATCGGCCTGCTTGACGGACTGGATGAAACCGAATCGGAAGAACACAACAAAAACGACCTGGTCGCCTTTCTGAAAAGCACCTTTTATCAAAAGTTTTATGTCAACACCAAAGGCCGGAATGATCTTGTAATCCACAACGGTCCTGATGCAAGAAGTTTCGCCGGTGTATTGATCGAAGCAAAGAAACCATCGAACAAGTCAGAAATGATTCGTCCTGACAACCTGAATGTAAAAGCATTTCATGAGCTTATCCTTTATTATCTAAGGGAACGGATTACAAACCACAACCTGGAGATCAGGCATCTCGTGGCCACGAATATTTTTGAGTGGTACATTTTTGATGCCGGCCTTTTTGAAAAGTTGTTTGCGCAGGATAAAACCCTGGTAAAACAGTTCACCGACTTTGAAGAGGGCAGACTGTCGGGAAATACGACCGACTTCTTTTACAGGCAGATTGCTGAACCTTTCTTATCCGGGATATCTGCCGAATTGAGTTTTACCATGTTCGATTTCAGGGAATATGATAAGCCCCTACGAAATAATGATAAAAAAGACGATTCAAAACTGATTGCTTTATACAAGCTGCTCTCGCCGGAGCATTTGCTTAAACTACCATTTACAAATGACAGCAACAGTCTCGACAAGTCGTTCTATGCCGAATTGCTGCATATCATCGGGTTGACTGAATCAAAGGAAGGGAGCAAGAAAGTCATCGGGCGTAAAAAGGATGGACAACGTGATTCTGGTTCCCTGATTGAAAATGCGATCATCCAGATTGACAGCCGGGATTTGCTGAGCCGGATTGAGAAACCATCCCGTTTTGGAGAAACAACCCCGGAGCGACTTTTTAACGTGGCGCTTGAATTGGCGATCACCTGGATCAACCGTATTTTGTTTTTGAAGCTGCTCGAAGCCCAGTTGATCAACTACCATAAAGGTGAAAAGGAGTATGCATTTCTCAACAGTGACAAACTGAAGGGATTTGATTCGCTGGACAGCCTGTTTTTTCGGGTTCTTGCCAAAAAGAGCACAGAACGCGATCCTGCCGTGGCGAAATTATTTGAAAAAGTCCCCTACCTCAACAGTTCGCTCTTTGAACCAACAGAGCTTGAACGCAACACCATCTTTATCAGCAACCTGCAGGATGATTGCCTTATCCCCATTCATCCGGGAACAGTTTTAAAAAACAATACTGGGAAAAGGATTTCCGGCAATATGAATGGTTTGGATTACCTCTTTGCCTTCCTCGATGCTTATGATTTCTCGGGGGAGGGCGCAGAAGAGATCCAGGAGGAGAATAAAACGCTGATCAATGCCTCTGTGCTTGGATTAATATTCGAGAAGATCAACGGATATAAAGACGGATCCTTCTTTACTCCCGGTTTTATCACCATGTACATGTGCCGGGAAACGATCCGCCGGGCCGTTTTTCAGAAGTTCAATGACCTGAAGGGTTGGGATTGCCATGATATGGAAGGGTTGTACAATAAAATTGAAGACCGCAAGGAGGCCAATGAGATCATCAACCAGCTTAAAATCTGCGACCCTGCGGTAGGCTCGGGGCACTTCCTGGTTTCAGCACTCAATGAAATCATTGCCATCAAGAGCGAGTTGAAAATATTGTCGGACAAGGCCGGAAAAAGACTCAAAGAGTATCACGTTGAAGTGGTGAATGATGAACTGATCGTCACCGATGAAGACGGAGAACTATTTGAATATAATCCCGCCAATCCGGAGAGCCAGCGTATTCAGGAAACGCTTTTCCGGGAAAAACAGACCATCATTGAAAATTGTTTGTTTGGCGTTGACATCAATCCCAACTCCGTGAAGATATGCCGGTTGAGGTTGTGGATTGAGTTGTTGAAGAACTCCTATTACAAGGCCGAAAGCAATTATACGGAACTGGAAACCCTCCCCAATATTGATATCAACATCAAATGCGGGAATTCGCTGATCTCAAGGTATGCCCTGGATGCGGATATCAAACAGGCCTTGAAGAAAAGCAAGTGGAGCATCGACAGTTACCGGGTCGCAGTATCAACCTACCGCAATGCGTTGGATAAGGAGCAGAAAAGGGAAATGGAACGGCTCATTGTTTCAATTAAGAATGATTTTGAGACAGAGGTGTCCGCCAATGACAAACGCCTGGTACAGCTAAAAAAGTTGAATGGAGACCTTTTCACGCTGACCAATCAAACCTCGCTGTTTGAACGAACAAAAAAGGAGGTAGCTGAATGGAATAAACAAGTCAATGAGTTGACGGGCAAAATCAAAAAACTCGAAACCGAACTCGAAGAAATTAAAAACAATAAAATCTATGAGAATGCCTTTGAATGGCGGTTTGAGTTTCCGGAAGTGCTGAATGACGAGGGGGATTTTGTGGGGTTTGATGTGGTGATTGGTAATCCACCATACATACGACAGGAAGAGATAAAGGAGCAAAAACATTTTTTAACGAACAACTTTGAAACATATTCCGGCACAGCAGATCTGTATGTTTTCTTTGTTGAAAAAGGGCTTGAAGTACTCAAACAAAAAGGTTCATTCTGTTACATCATGCCAAATAAATGGATGCAAACTGTGTATGGCAAGCCATTGCGCTCATTCTTTCTGAAAATTCAGCTTCAATCAATTATTGATTTTGGAGACTTGCAAGTGTTTGATGAAGCAACAACATATCCTTGCATACTTAGTGCTTCAAAGCAAAAGCCTTCGGAAACTTTTATTGCTTTGGCGGTTAAAACACTAAAATTTAAGAATGGGTTTTCAAATTATGCAAAGTCAAATGCCGACAGAATGTCATTTGCCGACTTGACAGATGAAATTTGGATGATTGCAGACGGTTCAGAACAAGCATTGTTAAAGAGACTCAACTCTAATTGTGATAAATTATTTGACTATTTAAATGGTTCTGCGCATTATGGAATTAAAACTGGTTTATCTGAAGCTTTTGTTATTGACGAAAATACAAAAAACAGACTCATTCGTACGGATAGTAAGTCAAGTGAACTGATCAAGCCTTTCCTTTTGGGAAGGAATATCAAGCCTTATGCGACATCCGAACCTACAAATTGGATACTCCTTATTCCTAAGGGATTTACTATAAAGCGGAATTTACCAAAAACAGATCCCTTCCATGTGAGTGAGCCTCCGCCCCATTATGGAGATATGCTCTATACTGATGCATGGGATTGGTTCAGAGATAATTATCCCGCTGTTGCTGCACATTTATTACCATTCAGGGAACAAGCTGAAATTAGGACAGACAAAGGAGATTTTTGGTGGGAGTTACGAGCATGTGATTATTACCATCAGTTTTATACCCCCAAAATAATGTACCAGGTTTTTCAGGTTAAACCCTGTTTCATTTTTGATGAAGAGGGTTGTTTTTGTAATAATTCCATGTGGATTATTCCTAAAGCTGATAAAGTCCTTGTAGCTATTTTAAACTCTAAAATAGGCTGGTGGCTCATTTCCAAATACTGTTCTGCCATTCAGAATGGTTATCAGTTAATTTGGAAGTATTTTGGTCAAATTCCAATTCCACAAATTAATGTCCTTCAGGCAAAACCTATTATTAAGGTTGTTGATCAAATTCTCAATGCTAAAAAAATAGCCCCAAAGGCAGACACAAATACATTGGAAAATGAGATAAACCAACTGGTTTACGAATTATATGGTTTGACAGAGGAAGAGATCAAGATCATAGAGGGAAAGGTAATAATTTGATTTTCAAATAACAACGATCAGAGAACCAAATATGGACAACGGCAAAATAATTCTTTATCAGAGCCCCCAGGGCAACATGCAGATTGAGGTCAGGTAGAAGGATGCAACTTGTAAGGAATTCTTACAAGTTCAAAAAGAGGGCCGCAGGAACGATTAGCAGTCCTTCTGCCCAGCTGGCCAAAGTTCTTAAACAAGTTTACGATTTTGTTCATTCTCTCTGTATGATTGTGATCAATTAATATATTTTTAAATAAAACATCAAATGGCTGAAATAAAAACAAAACCAACCTCCGAAAGCGTTGAGGATTTTATCAATAAAGTACCAGACGAAAAAAAGCGCAAAGACAGTTTTGTACTTTTGGAAATGATGAAAGCAGCAACCGGAGAAGAGCCCAAAATGTGGGGCACGTCACTCATCGGTTTCGGTAATGTACGACTGAAGAGCCCTGCTACCGGCAGGGAAGTTGACTGGCTTCGGATCGGCTTCTCTCCGCGTAAAGCGAACTTCTCCTTATACCTTTGCGGAGACATTAAGCAGCATGATGCTGCTCTCAAAAAGTTAGGCAAGCATAAAACCGGGGTTGGGTGCCTCTATATCAACAAATTGGACGATATCGACCTGCAGGTTTTAAAGGAGTTGATACAGGACTCTTTAGATCGGGGGTTCTTTGGTGCTGAGATAAAATAGCATGTTTCATATCACAAATTTCACAGCAGGTGAGAATCGACCCTTCATCTGGAGCCGTTCTCAATCTCACCGTGTCGGACTTAACCAAGAAACGCTGGTGAAACCTGAGTTCATGAAACAGTTCCCGGGAGGGCATGACCAGGCCAGCGCTTCCTCTGGAAGAGGGACCGTGTTGGTGGATGAGCATTAATGTAGTCGATGAAAGATAAGTATCTTTGCGCAATTATCCGGCTTTGCATGATCCGGTAATAAGAATCAATGAATAAGGAACTCCTAATATATTAAATCCATGTTTGTCAGAAATCTGATTTTATCTGTCTGTGTCAGTCTGTTGTTAATCCCTTCCGACCGGCTGGAAGCCCAGTGTTTCAAAGGAAATACTTCATTTGGTGCCGGCGAGTACCTCTCTTATGATGTATCATACAATCTGGGTCCCACCTGGTCAAACATCGCGCTGGTCACCTTTATCACCACAAAAGAGGTTCTCGGTGGCAAGGAACTGCTGCACATGAAACTCAACGGGAAAACATATCCAATGTACGATCATCTGTTCAAGATACGTGATTCATATGAATCGTGGATCAACCCTCAGACCTGGGAACCCGTAAAATTTCTTCAATATACCGTGCACAACACCAATACGATCCTTCTTTCCCAGCTCTTTTCCCCTGCGCAGTCGTTCTATTCATACACCTATAAACTCAATAAAAAAGGAGTTGAAAAAGGTCAGGTTCCGGTTACAAGGTGCATTAACGACATGGTTTCGGCGGCCTATTTTCCTCGTACGCTTGATCTTGAAAAACTCCAGCCCGGAACAGCAATACCAGTATCGCTTATATTCTATAACAATCCCGTCAGTCTGCAGATGGTTGCGGCGGGAAAAGGCATTATAGAAGCCCGGGATGGGAAGAGGTACGTTTGCCACAAGTTCACCATGAGGATAAACAGCAAAGTTTACCTCCTAAAGGAGGGGTCGGATGTGGTGGTGTGGCTCACCGCAGATCAGAATAAAGTACCCGTTTTTATTGAAGCTGAATTAATTATCGGTTCGGTAAAGATCTATCTCAAAGAGGCAAAAGGGCTCAGGAATCCAAAGACATCCATGCTGACCAAATGACGCATCGGGTGGAGAAAACGATCACACTAACCACCCTCTGCCGATTTTGAGTGACCACCATACTGCCTTAAATATCAATTGGTTGAAGTTGTAAGATTTCTCCGGTGGAGGCTGGTCTATGTTGGCATTTTTTCCAATTTTGTAACAAAATGGACAGATACAAATCAATTGTTGTATGTTTGTTGTATATTTCATTGAAATTCATATTGTTATAATATTCACAACCTATTCTTGCGTCATGAAAAAAGTCACGGTTTTTTTAATACTGTTCCTGTTTTCAGGATTTATTGTATTTGCCCAGGTCGGCATCAATACAGATAACAGTCCTCCCGATAATTCCGCCATGCTGGATGTTAAGTCTACCGCCAAAGGGATGCTGATTCCCCGGATGACGATGGCCCAGCGCAACTCAATAGCCACTCCCGCGACAGGTCTGTTGATTTATCAAACAAACAATACCCCGGGGTTTTATTATAATTCCGGAACCAGTGCAAGTCCGGTATGGCTCATTGCCGGAACAGGTGCAGGCTGGGGACTGAACGGTAACAGCGGAACATCCTCAGGAATAAATTTTATAGGAACAACTGATAATGCCTCCCTTACGTTTAAGGCGAATAACCAGGTATCCGGAAGAATTGATCTTGCAGGTGATAATACATCCTTTGGATACCAGGCTCTGAATGCCGCCAGCCCCGGGTATTACAACACAGCGTTCGGTTACCAGTCACTGTTGTCAAACACTTCGGGTACCTATAATACTGCAGGTGGTGTCCAGTCCCTTTATTCAAACACTTCAGGAGGCCATAATTCTTCTTATGGTTTTATTTCCATGGTGAACAACACCACCGGAAGCTATAATACAGCTATTGGGGAATTTTCTCTTGTATTCAACACAACCGGCTCATCAAATACGGCGTGCGGAACAAATTCCCTTTATTCCAGCAATGCAAACAGCAGGAGCACTGCCATTGGATTTTCAGCCATGTATTATTCAGACGACCGCAGCATCGGGAGGGATACGTATAACACTGCCGTTGGATATGAAGCGTTGAAAGGCAGCCTGACAGCTTCAGTCAATACCGGTCAATGGAATACTGCGGTCGGCGACCAGGCTTTGTTTTCCAATACAACCGGAAACCAAAATAGTGCGAATGGTAGTCAGGCCCTTTACGCAAATACATCAGGAATCTCAAATACTGCAGCAGGGTACAGATCCCTTTATACAAACTCATCCGGGAACTTTAATACTGCAAACGGGGCTAATTCCCTCGCGTTGAACACTTCTGGCTTCTACAATACTGCTTCGGGTTATAGTTCCCTTTTAGTTAATACAACAGGAAATTACAATACCGCTGTCGGAGACCTGGCGGGCGGATCAAACACTACCGGTTCTTCCAATACAGCCTTCGGTACATATGCCCTGTATTCAAATAAAGCAAACAGCAGGAGCACAGCCATCGGGTATTCAGCCATGTTTAACGCAGATGACCGCATCACCGGGGTGGAAACTTTTAATACAGCCGTCGGATATGAAGCACTGAAAGGCAGTTCAACAGCCTCAGCCAATTACGGGAGGTGGAATACAGCCGTCGGAGACCAGGCTTTGTTTTCCAATGCAGACGGAAGTTCCAATACGGCCAGCGGGGCCCTGGCCTTGTATTCAAACACGGCCGGATCTGATAACACGGCGGCCGGCTACAGGACACTTTATTCAAATACAACCGGCGACTATAACTCTGCATTTGGCACCTATGCACTTTATTTCAATACATCCGGTACTAATAATACGGCTTCTGGTTTTGATGCGCTTAATAACAATACAATCGGAAATGATAATACGTCATTTGGCAGTAACTCGCTCAGAGCGAATACCACAGGCAACTACAATACTGCCAATGGGTCTCATTCACTGGGATTCAACACAACTGGAAGCTACAACACTGCTTATGGTTACTACACGCTCCACTATAGTTTTACAGGCTCGCATAACACGGCGATCGGGTCGCAGGCTTTATACAATAATGCGGGCGATTACAACACAGCTCTTGGCAACCAAACACTATCATATAATACAACCGGCGCGTATAACACGGCTGCTGGCTACAATGCGCTTAATTCGAATACCACCGGGGATTATAATACAGCCCTTGGTGTTTATGCCCTCTATCAAAATACAGCCGGGACGAAAAATACTGCCACCGGTTTTTCAGCATTAAACAACACCTCAACCGGTATTGAGAATACAGCCAATGGCTACCTCGCCCTGGCTGGTAATTCTACTGGTAATTATAATACATCTGTGGGGTCTCATGCCCTTCCTTCAAACGCTTCCGGAAGTTATAATTCAGCTTCCGGAGCCTATGCGTTATACTTTAATTTTTCAGGGTCCAACAATACCGCTCTTGGCAGCCAGTCATTATATAACAATAACAGCGGTTATTCCAATACTGCGGTAGGAAGCTCGGCCATTCCTTACAACACAAGCGGTTACCAGAATACCTCTATCGGATACCAGTCACTATATTTCAGCACTACAGGGAATAACAATACCGCCGTTGGGAATTGGGCGCTTTCAAATGTCAGCACCGGATCCAATAATATCGGTTTGGGATATGATGCCCAGGTTCCGAGTGCTTCCGGGAATAACCAGGTTCGTTTAGGTAATTCTGGTATTTCATATGCAGGGATCCAGGTAGGATGGTCCATAACATCCGACAGGAGATTGAAATCAGATATTGCAAACGCTGACCTTGGATTGGATTTTATAAGAAAACTACATCCTGTATCGTACTACCGTACCAATGATGAGGACAAAAAAACAGAGTATGGCTTTATTGCCCAGGAAGTAGAGGAAACACTTGCCAGTGCCCGGGCGACGCATTCCGGTATGATTACCAAAGATGATGCAGGAATGTACAGTTTACGTTACAATGATATGATAGCACCCATGGTGAAAGCCATACAGGATCAACAGGCCATGATTGAAGCGCTGAAAGCTCAAAACCAGGAACTGATTCAGCGGATTGAAAAAATTGAAAAGGATATATCACCGTGGCTCCAATCCCCGTCGAACTGACCGGGATCACCTGCAACTTCTTGTTGGCATTAAAAAAGACGTAACTATTCACCCCCTGTTTTTTTAAATCCAAGGGTTATTAACAATTTTCAGGGTTGCTTTACTAGCTTACATGAGTGCCCGTCAGTTTGTACCCTTTCACCGGATGGCCGAAATGTTCCGGCATGTGTTTAATACTCCTATCAGCGAAGGTTCATCGGTGAAGGTCATTAATCGGGTTGCCCAGAAGGCCATTCCCGCTTATGAACTCATCCGTAATCGGGTGAAAATGGCTAATGTTAATGGCGGAGATGAAACCGGAATGAAAATCAACGGGAAGAAAGGTTGGTTTTGGACGATGCAAGGAAAACTTTTCACCTTCATCATTGCTTCGCTCAACAGAGGCGCTCAAACTCTTCACCAACATTTTCCCAATGGGTTCGCATTTTCTGTCAAAATCAGCCGTCATGTGGTGGTTACCAAAAGGGTTATAGCTAATGGTAATAAGCCATGGTCACGGAAACTTCCTCATTAAAAGCAATCTTTGCCATGAATATCCAGCACAAAACCAACGAAAAACTCCAACAAGAGTTAATCGAATTGCGGCAAGAATATAATTCCTTAAAAGAATTCTCTGATAAGGGAAAATCCCAGGGCAAATTCGCTTACGATGAGATGCTTGTAACCAATCTTAAATTAACACTTGCCATGCAAGGCGGAAATATGGCCTGGTGGGAAATGGAGGTGCAAACCGGCAATGTCACTTTCGATAATCATAAGGTTGAAATGTTGGGCTATGCTCCCGAAAATTTTAAACATTACACGGATTTTACCTCTTTGGTTCATCCTGATGATTATAAGAGGATCATGAAGGCGATGAAAGGCCATCTTGAGGGTACGCTTGACAAATATGAAGCTGAATACCGGATTCTGGCTAAATCAGGTGAATATATTTGGTTTTACCATAGGGCTGATTACCTGGGGAGATAAACCGATACAGCAGTTCTATTATCGCAACAGCTCTGTATTTATAAGCAAATCCTCTTATTACTTTTTCAGCCCGTTGGGAAGCGGTCTCTATGACATTCCTAAACTGGGAATTTTTTATGCCTGCGGCGTGATCTGGAAGAACAAAAAAGCAAAGGAGACCGGTTTGAAAGGCTTGGAGGCCTTTGTAATTACAGCCGTCCTCACGCAGGTCATTAAACAGGTCACACACCGCCACCGCCCTTACCAGGATACTCCGCCTGGTCTTTTTTAATGCCAATAAGAAGTTGCAGGTTATCCCGGTCAGTTCTACGGGTATCGGGACAACTGTGATCTATCGGTTTTAATATCCCGGATGGATTATTCTGCATGGTTATTGAGGGGTGGCTTAATGCCCGTTTTACATGCTATCTTTTCCGCATTCACACAAGGGCTGGCTGGCATTTTCCAATTTCGGTCCAATTTCATGAAATATAAACTATCTTTGAATATTACTTTCCCTGAAACAGGGCTGAAATAAAT
>CAYHGE010000059.1:0-23119 GCA_964355945.1 uncultured Draconibacterium sp. | reverse complement strand
TTATGCTGGCCGTAATGGGATCATTGCAATCCCAGCCGCTTACCGGGGTTAAAAACATCCCGGCTGATTACGCAACCGTTCAATTGGCTATCAGTGCGCTGAACACACAGGGCGTTGGTACAAATGGTGTTATTTTCAACATTGATGCGAATCATGTTGAAACATTGGCGAACAGCACTGCAGGAGTTATCACGGCCAGCGGAACTGCAACCGATTCCATTGTATTCCGCAAAAATCCAACCACAACCGGAAATAATCCGAAGGTCATATCCTTTCTTATAGCAACTTCCTCTGCAACAGATGGGATCATGAAAATTGCAGGGGGTGACTATATCACATTTGATGGGATCACCCTGGAGGAAAACCCATCCAACACAGCGGCAACAAAACTGACTGAATGGGGTTTTGCCCTGGTGAAAAAGCAAAACACGACCCCATTCGATGGTTGTCAGCATGTCAGAATTAGAAACTGTACGATCACCCTGAATAAAACGAATGTCAATTCTGTTGGTATCTATAGCGGAAATCACATCGCAACATCGGTTTCGCAACTTGGCATTCAGGCAAAAACCGACGCATGCAACAACAGCCTGTTCGAGAATAACACCATATCAAATGTATATACAGGGGTGAGCCTGAACGGATTTAATGCATCAACCCCTTATTCCTTGTACGACCACAACAACAGGGTAGGATGGTCAGGAAAAAACAGGATATACAATTTTGGCGGTTCATCCTCAGGAGTTTATGGAGTGTATGCCAATTACCAGGATTCAATCAAAGTGATAAACGATTCCATTGCAGGAGGGGCCGGCACGACCAGCATCGTGGCAGGAATTTTCCTGCAGACGGCTTCAGGCGCAAGTGCGGAGATCGCCGGGAACTATATTTCTGTGACCAGGAGCACCGCCAATGGGAACAATCTTTATGGCATCTGGAATCAATTCGGGGGAATTCCTTCCCAGAATTGCATTAAAATTCATGATAACATCATTAAAAACTGCAATCAACCCGTTACAACAACAGGTAACATTTACGGCATATTAAATAACGGAGGTGCAGATACCGTCAGGATATTTAATAATGAGGTGGCTGGCGCGAGCTATTCAGGTACTGCATCCCATTTTGGAATCAGATCGGATGCCTCCGGCGGAACGCAGTTCATCAATAACAACCTCATTCACAACCTTACCAACTCAATCACAGGAGGAATGACGCTCATCTATACGTCTTCATTTGCAACATCCAACTGCTTTGACAATGACCTTCATGACTGTTCCGGCAATGGTGGAACGGTATATGGGATGTATGTAACAACCACCCCAACCTGGAACGTCTATGGAAACAGCCTGAACAACCTGGTCAGCAACAATGGAAGCACAGCAGCGTGCGTCGTCAATGGGATTTTTAACCAGGGAGCTGCAACCGCCAACATATATAACAACATGGTTGCCGGTCTGAATGCAAATGCGGCAACCAACAATCCCTCTGTTTTTGGAATTTATGTAGCAGGTGGCACCACCAGCAATATACATTACAATACTGTTTACCTCAATGCATCCAGCACCGGAACCACATTCGGCACTGCAGCACTCTACACTTCCACCACCCCTTCCATCGTATTGCGAAACAACATCCTGGTCAATATTTCTTCACATGGCACAACAGGTTACACCGTAGCCTACAGAAGATCCGGAACACCCCTTGCGAACTATTCATCTGCCAGTAATAACAACTGTTTCTATGCAGGAGTTCCGGGGCCGAACAACTTTATCTTTTACAATGGAACTTCGGGAGATCAGACCATTACCGACTTTAAAACCAGGGTTTCACCACGCGATGCCCTCTCTTTTTCAGAAAATCCTCCTTTTATCCAGGTTGCCACTCCGCCTTATGATGTCCATCTTTCCCCTTCGACTCCTTCACTGTGCGAAAGTGGTGCTGCAACCATCACAACACCAGCTATTACCGGTGATTTTGATGATCAGCCGAGATACCCGAATGCGGGATATCCTGCAAGTCCTTTCCCTTATACTGCTTCTGCCCCTGACGTCGGGGCTGATGAATTTGGCGGTATTCCCAACGACGTGAATCCACCTGTGATCAGCTACTATCCGCTGGATAATACTTCTTCGTTTGGTCCGAGAACACTTGTTGCCAGCATTAGCGACCTGCAATCAGGCATACCATCATCGCTTCCGGGATTACCTGTTTTATATTGGAAAATCAACAATGCAGCAACCTGGAGCAGTGCAGTCGGCTCGCTGACTGGAATTGATCAATACACATTTACTTTCGGCAGCGGGGTGGTCCTTGCTGATGTTGTCTATTATTTTGTTTGTGCGCAGGATGGGTTTCTGATTCCCAACGTGGCGGTGAACCCTGTCGGGGGTGCTGACGGACTATCTTCAAATCCTCCTGCCTGTTCAAATCCTCCTTCCCCAACCTATGGTTACCGGATTGTTGGCACACTTCCGGCCGGCAACTACCTGATCGGCGGCACCGGTTCAACACCTGCTCCCGGATGCACCTATGTTGATATCACGGAAGCCTTTGCTGATGTGAACAACGTCATCAGGAGGATTGATGTTACCAGCGGCGGAAGCGGCTATACGTATGCCTCGGTATCGGTGGAGGGTGGTGGTGGTTTGGGCGCACAAGCTTATGCCAACCTTTCAGGTGACATGGTTGAATCCGTTATTTTAACCTATAGCGGTGATTACTACCTCTTTCCACCTGATGTAATTATCACCGGTGATGGTACAGGTGCACAAGCCACAGCCATCCTGGGGGCAGGAAAGGAAGTTACCGGTGCTGTAAATTTAATCCTTGACGGTGCCTACCTGCCATCGGAAGAGGAGGTTTATCCCATCCGGTTGAATTCGGTTGTTGGCACTGGTCCGCTGAATGCCATTACCTTAAAACCGGGACCAGGAACGGCCCATGTTATCAGCGCACCCACAAATTCAAGCGTTATGAAACTCAACGGCGTTGACTACTTTACCCTGGATGGCTCCAGCAATGGTTCCTCATCCAAGGATCTTACCCTATCGTACCTTGCCTCCGGAATAAATACCGCCGTGTTATGGATTGCAAGTGCCACAGAAATTAACGGGGCAACGCACAACACCATAAAAAACTGCGTGATTCGTGGATCTGGTCCAACAACTTATACCTATGCAGGAATTTTTTCAGGTGGTCCCGTTTCTATTGAAAATAACTTTTATGCACTTTCACCAAATTCATACAATACAATCGAAAACAATTCTATCTGCTGGGCAAGAAACGGAATTGTCTGCCTGGGCCAATCAACTGCCACCTGGGAAGAGGGCTTAAGGATCATCAACAACCAGTTGGGCAACGAGTCTGCCGGTGAAGGATTTACCAACCAGGGAATTGTAATTGAAAACCAAACGGCCGGGTTCATCACAGGAAATCACATCCGGAATATCGTTTACAACAATCAATTTCACTGGGTTACCGGAATACATGTGTTAAACTCGAAAAGCATGAATATTTCTGCCAACACGATTCATGGCCTCCGGCAGGCCATGCCAGGTGCCTCATATTGGGTTGACGGGATTTATCAGAGTTCTCCGGCATATAACACTGCAGGCAATCCTTCGGAGAATGTCTATGCCAATAACGTAATCTATGACCTCACATCGAATGGTGAAAGCTCATATTATAATGTTATTGGAATTCACAATGTTAACGGGTTTGGAGACAAGTATTACTTCAACTCTGTTTATCTCTCTGGCCAACTCAACCAGTCAGGCTCCTCCAATGGCAGCATGTCGGCTTGCTTTTCAAACGGACAGGGGGTCAATGCTGCAAATACATCAAACATTGATCTAAGGAATAACATTTTTTACATGAACAGCAACAACCCTTCAGGAGTAAATCACCATTATGCACATTATGCAACATTGAATACTTACTCCGGCAGCACGCTGGATTATAACCTCCTTCATTTTCTGGTTTCAGGAACCGCAATTGGTCACACCGGATTTTTCAGCAGCACCAACCAAAACGACATCGGCCAGTGGCAGGCAGCTACTTTACAGGACTTAGCTTCACTGGCGGTTGATCCGTTGTTTACATCCTCAACGAACCTGGCCCCACAGTCCGGCTCACCGGTTTTGGCAGCAGGCACGCCGGTACCAGGCATTACCACTGATTTTAATGGTTTGCTCAGGGATATCACTCACCCTTCACTGGGTGCATTTGAAACAGTTTATCAGGCTGTTAAAACCTGGAACGGCTCTGTTTCCAGCGACTGGACAGATGGTGCAAACTGGACCCCTTCAGGTGTTCCGTCTGCAACAGATAACCTGATCTTCCCTTCGGCAACTTTATACAGTTGTTCCGGGGGAACCGCCGGACTTGTATGCAGCAGCATCCTCATCAACACTGGGGCAACCCTGACATTTATAATTGGTTCTGACATCACTGTTCATGGAAATCTTACCATTCAGCCCGGGGGGACACTCTCAAATAATGGCATCCTTACCCTGAAAGGAGATCTTGTTAACCAGAATTGATTTCTTCATACATTTGAAGCGAATTAATGAATGATATCCATGGCAAATAAAATGGTTCTGGTGCTTCTCTGTCTCATTCCACTGACCTTCAGGGGACAGGGCAATTTACCGGTATTTCCGGGAAGCGTTAAATCGGCTAGTCAGGTCGAAAATGGTATTATGGTAAAGACAGAGAATGCTTTTGTCCGGATTATCGCATTCTCTCCTACTGTAATCAGAATCCGGATAACCCGCAAAGAGCCGGTGACCGACTACTCTTTTGCTGTCGTCAGGACACCGGAATCCATGTTGAAAATTACATCTGATCACGCTGATTCTATAATCCTTTCCAGTGATTCCCTGCGAATAGTCATTTACAGGAAACCTTTCCGGGTAGCCTTTAAAAAACCGGATGGAGCATTAATATCTGAAGAACAGCCCGGATTCCCAGTGTCATGGCTCGGAACAGAGGTGACTTGCTACAGGAAACTCTTCCGCGATGAAAAATTCATTGGACTTGGAGAAAAGACGGGGAACCTGGATAAACGGGGTGGGTCGTATGAAAACTGGAATTCAGATGTGCCTGCTTATGCAATCAACCACGATCCGCTGTATCAAAGTATACCGTTCTTTATTGGTATTCATGGAAAACTCACGTATGGCATTTTCCTGGATAATTCTTACCGCACGAAGTTTAATTTCGGTGGTTCCACCGATGAGCAGTTCACCAGTTTTTCAGCAGCGGATGGTGAAATGAATTACTATTTCTTTGGATCATCCAGTGTTGCAGGAATCATCCGCGATTATACCTGGCTCACCGGCCGGATGTCGCTCCCCCCCTATTGGAGCCTTGGATACCAGCAGTGCCGGTGGAGTTACTTTCCCGAATCTCAGGTTATGAGTATTGCACAACAGTTTCGCGACAAGCAGATTCCCTGCGACGTACTCTACCTTGATATTGATTACATGGATTCTTATAAAATCTTCACCTGGAATAAGGAACGATTCCCCCAGCCGCAAACGATGATTGATAAATTAAAAGGGATGGGATTCCATGTGGTAACCATCGTGGACCCCGGGATCAAAATCGAGAAGGGTTATTTTGCTTATGATGAGGGGATTAAGAATGGTTATTTTGCCAAATACCCCGATGGAAGTAACTATACCGGCAGCGTTTGGCCCGGTAGATGTCACTTCCCTGACTTTACAAAAGAGTCGGTGAGGAAATGGTGGGGAGCTTCTTTCAGTACCCTTGCTGATCCGGGCGTTGAAGGATTCTGGAACGACATGAACGAGCCCAGCGCCTGGGGCCAGAACATTCCGAACATTGTTCAGTTCGACTTTGAAGGGCGGAAGGGATCCATCACCGAAGCTCACAATATTTATGGTTTGGAGATGTGCCGGGCAACCTTTGAGGGCACAAAAGCCCTTCTTAAAGGCAACCGCCCGCTGATACTTACCCGTGCAGGTTATGCAGGAATTCAGCGATACTCAGCCGTCTGGACCGGTGACAACGACGCCACCGACGATCACATGCTCTTGTCTGCCAGGATGATAACGGGGCTCGGGCTTTCCGGTGTTTCGTTTACTGGTTCGGATGTGGGTGGTTTCATGGGCAATCCAACTGAACAGCTTTATACACGCTGGATGTCATTGGGAGTATATGCGCCGTTTTTCAGAAGTCACTCTGCCTGGGATACAAAAAGCAAGGAGCCCTGGTCTTTCGGGCTTAACGTTGAACGCACAGTGAAGGAGATGATCATACAGCGATACCGGCTTCTTCCTTACATATATTCAGCCATGTATGAATCCACCGTCAGTGGCTTGCCTGTTGCCCGGGCCCTGGCGATCGACTACACGTTCGATGAGAAGGTCTTTTGGTGGAAATACCAGAATGAATATCTTTTCGGAGATAACCTGCTTGTTGCACCTGTCTCTGCCAATCAGCTGGCAGCAAAGGTCTATCTTCCTGCGGGAGGCTGGTACCGCCTCTCCGGCGGGGAATTTTTCAAAGGGAACTCAGAAGTTACAGTTGACGCACCTCTCAACGACCTTCCCGTGTTTGTGAAGGCATCAGGGATACTGCCGATGCAATCAGATATTCAGCATACTTCACAAAAACCTTCCCCCATAATGGATTTGCATATATACAACGGCGATAAAGCCAATTCATTCGTCTATTATGAGGATGACGGATCAACCTATCAGTACGAAAAGGGCGAATATTTCCGCCGGACAATCACGTTTGACCCGGTAAGCAGAGCAATTCGTTTTTCGAAGGCTGAAGGCAGTTTGGCGTCAAAATTCACCACGATCCGGCTGATTCTTCATTCATTTGATGATGTGATGACAATCCGTTCAGATGAGAATGACTATTCCATAAAACTCAAGTCAGTGAACGAAAGAACTGTCGAAGTTCCCATAAACAATTCAGAAACTGAATTCCGCTATTGACATTCATACTTGAATTTCATATATTTGTGAGATCACGACTTAAAAACGGAGGAAAAAATGAGAGCAAATTCCATTTTCTTCCTGTTTCTGTTCATGATCCTTTTGGCAACCGCCCCTGCCTTTTCAGCCACAATCGGCGATTTCCGGACCAAAGCTAGCGGAAACTGGAACCAGGTAAACATCTGGGAGTATTATAATGGTTCAGCCTGGGTTGCTGCAGCCTATACACCCACATATTCAAATGAACAGATTGATGTCGCTGCGGGTAATGCGGTGACAGTCACGGGCAATGTAACCATAGATCAGACTCACATCCATGGAACATTGACAGTCAACAGTGGTGTTACTTTGACTGTTAACGATGGAAGCGGCACTGATATGTCCATTTATAACACTGTGAATATCAACGGTATATTGATAAATAAGGGAACGATTTCCGGCATTGCAGCTGAGTTTATCTTTAACAGCGGTGCACTTTATCAGCACAACAAGGATGGAGGATCATTGCCTGATGCCACATGGAATACGGGTTCGACATGTGAAATAACGGGTGTCACCTCGTCAACAAGCATCTCAAATGTGGATCAGTCATTTTACAACTTTAGATGGAACTGTTCGTTACAAACAGCTGAGACCAATTGCGCCGGGAACCTTCAGAGTATTGGCGGTGATTTTCTGATGGTAAGCACCGGGGCCAGCGGAAAACTCAAACTTGGCGAATCGGCCGATTACACGCTGACGATAACCGGAAACTGGGACCACCAGGGAGGTACCCTGAACATGGGCGGCGGGAGCAGCTGGGCATACATTAATCTGACCGGTAATTTCACCATGTCCGGAGGTAAGATCACTGAAATGAATTCAGTGGGTTATACTTCTAAAATCACTTTTGTTAAACAAGGAATCCAGACTTACACCAAAACGGGTGGAACCTTTGAGAACAATATCGATTTTGAGATTGGGGCAGGCACGACACTGGATGTGGGCAACAGTATTGTTGATGGCAGTCTGGGGCAATTTTCTGTCGGCAGTTCATCTACAATTCGTACATCAAATTCAAACGGCATCAGCAGTTCAGGTGCATCAGGCAGTATCCAGACTACCAACCGTTATTACAGTTTTGCAGCAAATTATCATTACAACAGGCCCGGTGCCCAGGTCACAGGCAACGGAATACCGTCCCCGCTCAATGGTAAACTCCTTATTGGCGCGACATCATCAGCAACCAACCTTTCCCTGACAAATGGCTCCATCAGCATCAATGGCACGCTGATACTTTGCAGCAGCAGTCTGGCAAACAGCACCATCTCCTCCGGCACTGTCACGTATGGATCTTCCGGAATACTCGAATATCAGGGATTGTCACTTCAAACAAGTACAATCAAGGAGTGGCCGATAACCGGACCACCTCCAAATATAACCATCAACAATGGTACGGGAGTTAGCCTGGACAATGGCAGAATCATCAGTGGCACATTGTCACTCACCACCGGTTCCCTCTCGATCATGTCGCATACGCTAACCCTGAATGGCACCCTTGTAAAAACGTCAGGGTCACTTTCCGGCGGCAGTTCCTCATGTATAATAATCGGCGGATCATCCCCTACTGCGCTCGACCTTCCGGATGTCACGCTTAACAACCTTTTACTCGACCGGACAAGCGGTGTCAGGCTAACAGGAAATGTAACCATCTACGGCACCATGACCATGACAAATGGTGCTGTCGCCCTTGTGTCGGGCAAGGCGATGACGTATATTTCCGGAAGCCGTCTCAAATACAACGGGACAAGTAACCAAACAACCGGTGCAGAAGAATTCCCTTTGTCGAACGGCCCGCCTTCCCTTGAAGTTGATAAAACCGGTGGAACTTCGCTCAACCTGAACTTCAGCCGGACATTAAATGAAAATCTATACCTAAGGAGCGGATACCTGACCATCGGTGGCAACACCCTTACACTGAATGGGCTTATCACGGTGACTTCGGGAATGCTAACCGGAGGACCATCCTCAAATATCATTTTTAATGGCTCCGGTATTGGAACTACACTCCCATCCGTGACACTCAATAATCTGACTATCAACAGAATTCAGGGAATTTTATTGGGAGGGGATGTAACCATTGGAGGAACCCTATCTCTTGCCCAGGGAACCCTGAACATCGAAGCCAGAACGTTGACGATAAACGGATATGTCAGCCAGTCAGGAGGTTACCTGTCAGGCACCCTATCCTCCACAGTGATCTTCGGACCAGCACCCTCTTCCACTGAACTGCCGCCGGTCTATGCAGGAAACCTTCAGATAAACAGGAGTGCCGGGATTCAGATGACCGGTGATGTTGAAGTGAGCAGTAACCTCACATTGGCAGCAGGCTCCCTTTCAATCGGTTCAAACACTCTCACACTAAGCGGAGATTTGACCCAGTCGGGGGGAAATATCGGAGGCGGATCAAACTCCGGCATTGTCATCGGCGGGACTTCCTCCCCCACCATAACCCTGCCCGGCCTTACACTTGGAACTCTCACCATCTCAAGGTTAGCCGGTGTTGTTTTTTCAAACGATGTCCTGCTTGAAACCGCTCTGATTTTGAATAGTGGAACCTGCAGGATCAGCGGAAGGCTCCTGACACTCAATGGTTCGATCCAGTATAATGGCGGAGACCTCGAAGGCGGGCCAACTTCAACTCTCACCGTCAGTGGAGCAGGCAGTATGCTTACACTTAACCCTGTTACCCTTCAAACGCTTAACCTGAATCGCATGAATGGGCTTAGTTTGAATGGAGATTCAGAAGTACTCACCCTTTTTTCCCTGATGAACGGGAATTTGAACCGGCACGGATTCTCCTTGTATGGCCCCGCTTCAACGTTACGGTACCAGGGAACAGTACCTCAAACATCTTCAGATGAAGAATTCCCTGAAACCGACGGACCGTTCAATGTACAGGTTATGAACCCGGGAGGTGTAAACCTGCATGCCGACAGGATCATTCCGGGAAACCTTCAGCTCGATGCCGGATCCTTTTTCCTTGGAAGTCATACTTTAACTTTAAATGGTACCATCGTTCGGATTGCCGGAACCCTGCAGGGAGGTGGCACCGGCAACCTGGTGTTTGCCCCTGGTATGGCCCCAGCTTTGCTTTCTGCTGTTGATCTCAACAACTTAACCATTGACAGGGCTGCCGGAGTTACCATGAAAGGTAATTGCACCATCCGGGGGACACTGATTCTGACGGATGGAAATTTCATGGTGGGGTCAAACCAGACACTTGATATGAGAGGATTTCCAATTACCGGTAATCCGTCAAATCTGAAAACAACCAACCTCTCCAGGCTGGTCTTTGGAGGGACCCAACCCGGTGTTTTCATTCCTTCAGGGGTTGTCCAGCTTGGCTTCCTCACAATTTCAAATCCATCAGGGGTGTCTCTTGAGGGTGACCTTTATGTCGAAGGCGGGACTTCAGTTATCCAGAGATTCGCATTGAATGGACATGTACTGTCTGGCCCTGGATTCTTCAGCACGCTGCCTTTTTCATCACTGGTCATCGGTCACCCTGACGGGGTAGCTGGCAATATCCAGGTTTCGGGCCCGGTGATGCTTGAATCAGATGCCGATTACGAGTTCAACGGCCAAACGGACCAATTGACCAATTTTTTGCCGACTGTAATTCCAAACACAATCCGGAATCTCACCATAAGCAATGCCGAAACTAAAAATGTCACATTGAATAGTGATCTGACACTTACAGGCAACATGGATATTTTATCCGGAGCGAAATTCACAGTCGAGACCACCCATGTGCTTACTGTTGAAAATGATCTGGTGGTCTATTGATGTTTTTTTTACCACAATAGGCACAGTAGAAAACAATAGAAGTCACATTAGTAGCCTTTCGGCAGGCGGGTAAAGATGTCAGTTACCAGCGTTTTTTGGCCTTCTTTAAAAATATTTAAGCAATTGAAATTAATTAGGATGCCCTTTGGTTTTTCAAGTAGTCTCAGATAAGTGAGGACTTGTGCTTCGTGGATTGCGAGCAGGTAATCAACTGTTTTTATTTCAAGATTTATGCAATCATCCACAAGCATGTCTAAACGGAGATCACTCTCAAGATATAATCCTTTGAAAACAATTGGAACCTTCAGTTGTGATTTGACTCCAAATCCCTTTTGCTGCAGCAATTGTCTCATGCATTTTTCATAAATGCCTTCAAGTAACCCAGGCCCCAGTTCTTTGTGTACTTCAATTGCCACACCAATAATGGAATAAGTCAAATCATTTATGAATTTTTGTGTCATCATAACAAGCAAGGGTTTAAAACTCTATTGTGTCTTCTAATGTGCCCTAATGTGCCTAATGTGGTAAAAAAAAACATCCCACAATTATTTGTATTCGGCTTAATCACCAATTCAATAAAAAGTAATAGGTTTGTTAATAAGTTTTCAGACCAGCATCCTCGTCATAAAAATCAGGATAAAATAATCGTATGCGGAAAATACTCTTCATCTACCTTGTACCGGTACTCCTCTTTACCAGCTGCTCCAACGACCATTTTGTTAAGGACAAAACCTACCGGCAAAAGGTAGAGGCACAATTCGAAAAGCAGAAGGAGCTTGCAAAAAACCGTTCTCAGCAGCTCTTTCAGGTATTTGATCAGGATCTGTCAACCCGTGAAGAAGAGGCTCTGAAATTTCTTTATGCATACAGCTCCCTTAGCGACCTGGCTGATTATGACGGAGATTTCTTTCTCCGTAACATAAGATCTTCCTTTGCCGCAAGAGATAGCTTTCCCTGGGGTAAAATCATTCCTGAAGTGTTGTTCCGCCATTTTGTTCTTCCGGTGCGCGTGAACAATGAAAACCTCGATTCTTCCCGATGGGTATTTTTCAACGAGTTGAAAGACCGTATCAAAACGCTTCCCATGAAAGAGGCCGTGCTCGAGGTAAACCACTGGTGCCATGAAAAGGTAACCTATCGCGGCTCCGACGGCCGGACATCTTCCCCCCTGGCCTCCGTGAAAACTGCATTTGGCCGGTGCGGGGAGGAGTCAACCTTTACAGTAGCTGCGTTAAGGTCTGTTGGGATCCCTGCCCGGCAATGTTATACCCCCAGATGGGCACACAGCGACGACAACCATGCATGGGTAGAGGTTTGGGTGGACGGGAAGTGGCACTTTATCGGGGCCTGTGAGCCCGATGCTGATCTCGACCTTGCCTGGTTTACAAAACCTGCCAAACGCGCAATGCTTGTCAATACAACTGTTTTCGGAGATTACGAGGGTTCCGAGGATGTTCTTCAGAAGGATCCGCTTTATACGAGGATCAATGTGCTTGAGAACTATGCGCCCACAAAAAGGGTTTTTGCAAAAGTAACCGATGTCAACAACAACGTGATCGACAGTGCAACCGTTGAATTTCAGCTTTATAACTACGCAGAGTTTTACCCGCTCTTCAAAACAGTCACAGGAAAAGATGGCCTTTGCTCCTTTAAGACAGGGCTTGGTGATCTGCTGGTATGGGCAGCCAAAGATGAAAAATATGGTTATCAGAAGCTGGATGTCAGGAAGAACGATACGATAACCATCAGACTGGACCATGAACCCGGCCGGTCATACCTGGACGAACTTGATTTGGTCCCGCCTTCAGAGCTCGAACTGACAGTTTCTGTGAGCGATTCCGCAAAAATGAGAAACAATGAACGCCTGGCTTTTGAAGACAGGCTCAGAAGCGGATATGAAGCGACTTTTATCGACTCTTCTAAGAGCATTCGCTTTGCACAACTGGTTAACCTCAATCCTGACACACTCTGGATGATGTTCAGGAAAAGCAGGGGAAACTGGCGTGAACTCACAGCCTTTATTTCCCAGGCTGCGCCGGATAAACGGAAGCTCATCTTTCCATTGTTAGAGAATATTTCAGAAAAAGACCTTCGTGATATTGACACATCCGTTTTAAGTGACAACCTGAACCATTCTGAAAAACATCCTGCCATTGCTGCAAGCAGGGCTGATTTCTATAAATATGTCTTATCCCCGAGAGTGGATAACGAGTTTTTAAAACCTTACAAACAGTACTTCCAGGTGAAGTTTGAGAAGGAAATGACAGCTTCCTTCAGAAAAGATCCGATGCAGATTGCAGACTGGGTCCGCAATAACATCGTTCTCAACAACGTGGCCAACTACAGCCGTGCCCCGCTCACACCTATGGGAGTTTATGAGCTCAGGGTTGCTGATGGACATTCGGCCGATATTTTGTTTGTAGCTGTTTGCCGAAGCTTCGGAATTCCAGCCAGGCTCGACCCGGCAACCAGGGTTCCGCAATACCAGTTGCAGGGAGAATGGAGGGATGTATTTTTGTTTGAGAAGAAACAAAATGCAGGGAACAAGGGATTGGTCATTCTTCAGAGTGCTCCCACCAATAATAAAAAGCCTGAATACACCATACATTATACACTGGAGGAATACCAGCAAGGATTTTTCAGGACCCTCGACTACGAAGGGAGTCCCCTGGTACAGGACTATCCCTGCTCACTGGAGATACCCACCGGCCCCTGCCTGATGGTTACAGGAACCCGGCTTACCGATGGCACGGTATTGTCAAAACTCTCGATATTTGTAGTGGGCTCAGGGACAGCAACAACACAATCCATCGAAATGCGGCAGAACCAGCTGCCACAGCAGGAATATGGAGTGCTGAACACGGCTGTTTTCGGCCGTAAGATCGGTGCGGGAATGATCATTGCCTGGATTGATCCGGGGAAAGAGCCAACAAGGCACCTCCTGGCGGATCTCCGGCAAAAGAAACCTGAATTCGGAAATTGGAAAGGCACCATCACGCTGGTCATCAGTTCAGCGGAGCAGCTTCAATCCTTTGTGAAATCGGAACAGGCTTCTCTTCCGAAAAATATCAGCTGTGTATTACAGTCTGACTTCCCGGTAAAACTTTCAGAACTCAACCTAAAACCCGGAGGTGCAAAAAACCTGCCTGTTGTACTTTTGGTCAATTCCAAAGGGGTAATCCGGTACCTCTCTGAAGGCTACCGTATTGGCATCGGGGATGATCTGCTCACCCTGATTAAATGAAACTGTTCCAAAACATTAGCACTTTTTGTCCCCCAAAAAAATTACTTTTTATACACATCTTTTTTATTACAAGGAAGAAGCGCAGGGAAACCACTGAGGCACTAAGGGCAAATAGAACCACATAGACGTTTCAACCTTAACCTGCCAGATATTTTTCTTTGTGTTCCTGATGGTCTTTGTGGTTCTAAAAAGCGTTTCAAATTAATATTCCTGTAGGAATTTTATCTCCTTAGTGTTTCTGAGTGTCCTAAGTGCCTCATTGGTTGTATTTTCCGAAGGCCGAAAATTTCACAACAATGTTTATAATAGAAAAAAAGTTGCGTAAAAACAATACCCCCCAAAGAAGGGAAGGGGAAGCTCTTTTAAGAAGAAATTATTGGTTATAAACAATCCTGATGGTTTTTGTCAGAACATTGTCAGACGTTTTAAAAACCAAAATGGCCGTGTAGACCCCGGGCCTTAGATTTTCTGAAGTCACTTCCAGCACACAATCTCCTTCCTGTTCCACATTTGACTCTATGGTTTTAACAGTTTCACCAAACATGTTCCGTATTCCCAGGCTTAACTTGCCTTTGGATGGAAGGCAACATGTTACCTGTGTCCGGGTTGTGAAAGGATTGGGACTGGAGGTCATGCCTATTTTATCCAAAACAGCAAAAGCAGTGTTCATTTCAGCAGGGACGGGAACCTGTGCAGAGGCCACTGCCACAAGGGCATATTCGCTTTTATCGCTTTTTTCTTCAATAATAAGTGGAAGATGCAAGGTTTGAGCGAAAAGCAGCCGCATTGAAAACACGAAGAGCAGGCACAGCATCAAAGTAATTTTTTTCATGGACGTAAGTTTTTAATATTCAGGACTAAAGGTAGTCCCTTGATCTCTATTTTACAATGGGCAAAATCCATAAAAACATATTGCGGTTAACCAGAAATAAAAATGATGCTTAAAGTAAAATTAATTTCTAACGCCCTAACAGACCGTAACATAACTGCATGGGGATGGCGGATGAAAACTAAATCTGTAAAATCATTAAATAAGCCGTACCTTGTCGGAATATTGCAAACGCAACGTTTTGCAATTAACAACCCCATCATGAAAAAAGACACACTGGAATACAGGATGATGCAGGAACGGCAACGTTTAAAAATTCCTGATTCAAAATTGCTGACAGGATCACTTGCAGGAAAATATCCTGTAATCCTCGATGGTGGGAAAACAACCATATTCATCTCAGACAAAAGTAAAGAGGCCGAGACACGGAAAAACTACGAAATGCGCATGGGGAACAGATTTATGGTTTTTGCAAAAAAACCTAAAACATAATTATTCCACGCTATCGGTGAGCATCAATGAAATGTGCAAATCAGTCAATATTTGCGCTTAATGATCTACTTTACCTTTACGTTTGCTTTTACAGCAGCCGCGAACTCCTTCGAGGGTTTAAATGCAGGCACGAAATGAGCCGGAATTTTTACGCTGGTGCCTTTTGTGATGTTCCTGCCAGTCTTTGCTGCCCGTTTTTTCAGCAGGAATGTGCCAAATCCACGAAGGTAAATATTTTCACCTTTCACCATCGACTGTTTGATTGTTTCCATAATGGCTTCAACGGTAACAGTGACAGAGGGTTTTTCTATGCCTGTCTGGGCAATGACTTGTTCAATAATTTCAGCTTTGGTCATAATTGCAAAGATTAATTGTTTTAAACAGGAGAAAAGGGAAATTTTGGAAATGCAAATATGAAAAAAAACTTCGAATTTTTTGAAAATAAAAAAAAAATAAGCCTTTTTTCAGAAAATTTTTATGCTGCCCTATATATCACGTACCTCACATAGTGCATTATGGTTTGGAGGCAGCTTGCAAATGCTGTCATTTAGAGTCAGGAACCTTGTCATCAGAATCTATCCAACCCACAAATAACTTATAACCCAATGACATCACGATTGCCCCGGTAAAGAGCCCGATAAACCCGGATAATACGAAACCACCGATCACACCAATGAATATCACAAGCATGGGAACAGGCGCACCCTTCCCAAGTAAAATGGGCTTGAGAATATTGTCGGACAAGCCTGCCACAAATATTAATACAGCCCAGATGATCGCTGTCATGAGTTCCCGCTCTGCGAACAAATAAATTATAATAGGAAGGGTAATGAAAATCAAAGGCATCTGTAAAACAGCCAGAACAAAGGCAAGCAGTGTCCATATTCCTGCGTAAGGGACTCCTGCCAGCAAGAAAATGATTCCGTTCAGAAGTGCAAGGATGAAGGCGACACCAATAACCCCTTTTACAACACTGGCGACTGTTTTTACCGTCATATCGGCAAATTCATCACCCTTTTCGCCTGCCAGCTTCCTGAAAAACTTGCGTATCTCTTCACCTGTGCCACCAATTGCGAGAAGTACTGTTGCAATGAAAAGCGCCACCATAATCTGAATTAAGCCACCCAAAGCACTTAATATCCCCTTCCCTACCGTACTGCCAACCTGTAAAAGCTGGTCCTGGTACTTGACAACAATCTTTCCAAGGTCGTTAGAGGCATCCAGCCAGAAATCATACAGTTTTCCTCCTACAAGAGGCCACTCTTTAACTTGTTCTGAAGGCGGAGGAATAGCCAGTGTTCCGCTATCATAACTCATTTTGAGAACTTTCACTTCATCGAATAGAGAACCGATCAGCAACCAGGTGGGAAGTATTATAATGACCAGGGCCATGATGATGATGATGGCCGAGGCCAGTTTGGGTTTTCCTCCCATCCGGTCTGACATGCTTTTATGAAGAGGATAAAGGGCAAGTGCAAGGACCATGCTCCATAATATGATACTGACAAATGGGTACATGATCATGAGGCACCAGCCAACAATCAGAATAAGTATAAACATCCTGATTGTGATGTCGTAAACTGAAGTATGCGATGGATTGTTCATCGGTTGGCTGATTTGTTAGTAATGGTTTTTGTTACATTATGTATCGGTCAAAGTTAAATAAATATAGATTACAGGACAATACCTTTGAATATGTATTTATTTATGATTCAAAATTAACCAGGGAAATAGTACATGTTAAAGTTCTTACGTCCTGATAATTTGGGTTTTGAATCTGTTTAAAATGGTATTTTCTTTTGTTCAACGAATCATTTTTAAGTCATTTTAGTGTATATTTACGCATGAAAAAGCTTGTTTGTTGCCCGGCAGCTCTCAATGTAATTAAACATCAACAACTTAACTATCTCACTATCTTCCTTTTACTAACGTAAAATTATACATTATGAAAAAGATCAGCCTTTTTTTCTTTTTATGTTGTTTAGGCTTTACAGCAATTCAGCTATCCTGTAAACGCGATGATTCCTCCAGCACCCCAAATTATGGGAATAAAACCAAAGAGTTGATTAACATTGTAGAAAGCAATCCGACTATAAAGTCACTGTTAATCAAATCCATAGCTCAGGCAAAAACCGTCAATCCTGATAAAAAAACAAATCCAGCACAAACACTGTCTGAATATTATCAATTTGTTACATGGGCAGAAACCTGCATGCCCTGGAGCATCCTTCCAACTACGCCGTATTCAACATTATATGATAAAATAGATCAGAGTTTAAACTATTTCTATTTCATCAATGACCAACCGCTTACGGAACTGGAGGGACAGGGATTGTATAACAATTCCCTTCAATATATCAAGCCCTACAGCGACTGGCTGGTAAGTTTCAATAAAGCATGGGGTCTTTATCTGGACACACCGAATTCCTGGAATGATGCCTATTATCAATTGGCCAGGACTGATGATAAATTTGGTTTATCGGCCGGTTGGTATGAAGATCCTTCCAATTGGAAATCGTTTAACCAGTTTTTCTCAAGATATCTTGTTTCACCGGATAAACGTCCGGTAACTTCGCCTGCAGACAGCTCTGTTATTACATCCCCGGCGGATGCAATACCTCAGGGAGTATGGCAGATAGATGGTAACTCAAACATAGTTCTGAAAAAAGGGGTGTCGATCAAATCAGGCACATTAACCTCCATCGTGAAACTAATCGGAGATGACAGTCAATATAAAAATGATTTTGCAAGCGGGATCATGACCCACACCTTTCTCGATGTGCAGGACTATCATCGTTTCCATTTTCCGGTAAGCGGGATTATCAGGGAAATCAGAAACATTGCGGAACAGGACGCCGTTGGCGGGATTATTACCTGGGATTCGACAATCCAACGATACATGTTTGATCCCACAGTTCCCGGCTGGCAATCGATTGAAACAAGAGGCTGTATTATTCTTGATACCGAAGATTTCGGTTTGGTGGCCATACTTCCCATTGGCATGTCGCAGATATGCTCGATAAAATTTGAGGATAATCTTCACACAGGTACCATCGTAAAGAAGGGTGATATGATGGGATGCTTCCTTTTTGGAGGTTCCGATATTGTCATGATATTTCAACAGAAAGCCGGATTTGTCCTGGAACCTGCTGGTGGGGGTAACGGCCAATCGTATCAGCATATACTAATGGGTGAAAAATACGGTATCATGACCGGTTCAAAATAACCAACCTCACAGTCATATCCCATTCATGAAATCAAAGCAGTCAGATGCAGGGACCGGCATGCTTTCAATGGCAGTGAAAAGACCGCTCATGAGAAGAAAGATCATGATGAAGAAAAAAGAGAGCGACATAGCCTGCTGCTGTGTCGAGGAATAGGTTGACATGAGCAGTCCAAAACCCAGAATGGCCACGAGATAAACAGACAGGAAGCAATAAAGTACCCACAGAGAACCAACAGGAACAAGGCCATAAACACCTCGTGCCACAACAAACAAACCAAGGGAGAAAATAAAAATTCCGATGAGCCAGAACGGAATCAGTTTGCCCAGAATAAAGGTGACTTTCCGATGAGAAAATAGTTTTTTTATCCGTGTTGTTAACATAATAAGCTGCTTTTTTGATTGGTTTGCAACTTCATTAATATTTACAAAAAACCTATGTTGACAGCCCTCTCCGTGGCACTCTGTGTCTTCTTCGTGTACCTCTGTGTAATAAAAAAAGATGTGTAGAAAGAGTAGCCTTGAAGGGCCGGGGAAGAGTCATTTAGATTCAAAGGTCCATCAAATATTATCCACTGGGATGATCTCAATCAATAAATTAAGATTTGCCTATAAATCTTAACAAACTGTCCTGAAATTTGGGAGTATTAATCTATCCCGGAGGGTTTGGTTTTAATCCTACCTTTGCCATCCATCGTATTAATCCCCCACCCTTGAAAAGTAATCTTTTTCTGCTACTGTCCCTGTGGCTCCTCATGGCTTGCAGCAAAGAGCCGGCATCCCCGGTCATCGACCCTGTTAAACCGCCCGTAACCGATTCAACCCCTTCGCAATATGGCGCACCGTTCGGCAATGTTCCCGACCGCGAAGATGTCGTCATTTACCAGGTAAACATGCGGGCTTTCAGCCAGCAGGCCAACTTTAACGGCGTTATTGCCCGGCTTGATTCAATAAAAGCGCTGGGAGTGAATGTTATCTACCTCATGCCGATCTACCCGGTGGGTTCGGTAAAGGCTTTTAACTCACCCTACTGCGTAAAAAATTACACCTCCGTGAATGCTGAATTCGGGACCCTGGCCGACTTACGCAACCTTGTCGATGGCGCTCACAGCAGGAATATGAGTGTCATCCTCGACTGGGTGGCAAATCATACCTCCTGGGACAATGGATGGATCACCACCCACAAAGAGTGGTACCTGCAGAATGGCACAGGGAATATCGTCAGTCCGCCGGGAATGGGATGGAACGATGTTGCCCAGCTCGATTTCACCAACGCAGCCATGCGCCTGAAGATGATCTGGAATATGAAATACTGGGTCTTCGCAGCCAATGTTGACGGTTTCCGTTGTGACTATGCCGACGGTCCGCCAATCGATTTCTGGAAACAGGCGATCGACACCCTCCGGCATATTTCAACCCACAAACTGCTGATACTGGCCGAAGGCAAACGCAGTTCCAATTTCCTTGCAGGATTTGATTACATCTTTGGCTTCAGCTATTACGGGCTGCTGAAAAATATATACAGCAGCAATGCCTCTGCCCTGCTGATCAACGACATGAATAACTCGGAATATGCCAATGCATCCAATGGCCAGCAGGTGGTGCGTTACACCACCAACCACGATGTGAATGGTTCCGACGGTACCCCGCTCAGCCTGTTCGGTGGCAGGCAGGGCTCCATGGCGGCTTTCGTTGTTACCGCCTGCATGAAAGGGGTGCCCATGGTGTACAACGGGCAGGAGGTTGGAACTCCATTCAAAATCGTTTTTCCGTTTACCGGGAGAAAAATTGACTGGACCCTGAACCCCGACATCATGGCCGAATATAAAAAGATCCTGCTTTTCAGAAGCACCAGTGCAGCAATGCGGCGGGGCCAGTTAACTTCTTTTGGCGATGCCGACATCTGTGCATTTACCAAAGAACTGGCGGGTGAGAAAGTCATGGTCGTTGCCAACCTGCGGAACAGTGTCATCAATTTTGCGTTGCCTTCCCCGCTGCAGAATACAATGTGGACAGATGCCATGACCGGCGAAAATATCACGATGACTACTGAGTTGGTGTTACAGCCATACAGTTACCTGATCGCGAAGCATTTTTAAAAATCATAAAGGGAGCGTTAAGAGACCCTTAATTGGACCTTTTTTCCTTACTTTTACACTCTACGCCAAAATGAAGCGTCTATGGTTCATAACAGGCGCCATATGGCGGTTAGCAGATATGGGCAATGTTAAAAGACAGACCCGTTGAATAAGAAACAAAATTTCAAGACACTTAAAAAATGAGCTGTACGACCCTTTATATAGCGACAACAATTGACGGAAAAATTGCACGAAAAGATGGTAGTTTAGACTGGCTTTACGCCCTTCCGAACCCAAATCAAATTGACCACGGTTACGGACAATTTTTAAGCAGGATTGGGACAACTATTATGGGCAGGAATACTTACAACGAAATTATCGGCTTTGGTGTGGACTGGCCATATCAAGGTATCAACTCGTACGTATTTACAACTGACAAGGACTTCAAGCCAACAACAACTGACACATTTGCAGTAACGACCGACCTGACTGCCTTTGTAAACGACTTACAGAAAAAAAGTGCAAAAGACATTTGGCTTATTGGCGGTGGACAACTGCTTGCTTCATTCCTTAACAACAACTTGTTAGACCGAATGATTTTGACAATTATTCCGGCCATGATTGGAGAAGGCATTTCGTTATTTCCAAACATCTCAAAAGGGACAACCTGGAACCTAACAAATGTTGAAAAGTTTGAAACAGGAGTTGTAAACCTGACCTATGACAGGAAAATAGAAACACAACCCATAACATAAGACCGGCCATTTTTGAGCCGTTTTTTTTATTATTTTTACAGAAACCTTAAAACCCCATAACTATGTACTCAGAATCATCAGCATTGGGAATGCTTGTTATTATGCTTGTAGTAATTATTGGTCTTTTTTTCTTATTGCGGGGAGTAGTTCTCTGGTACTTCAAAATTAATGCAATGATTGACCTACTCACAAAGCAGTTGAACAATCAGCAGTTAATCCTTAAGCACCTAACCGGTGAATCAGGTGAGCCGAAACAATCAAAGTAAATCATTAAGCCGGGTAACACCGGCTTTTTTTACAACATAATGGGTAAATAAAATTCAGACTTACAGGTAGTGGTCTTGACACCTCATATTAGCCATTATCAAAAATACTGTAAAAGATACCCACAAGAAAAACAGCTATTTACAAATGTCAGTTGTTGGTACCCTTGTTGGTGCAAAAGAAAAAAGCCACCCCAATTTTACTTGTAAGTGGCTTATTTTCAGTGACCCCAGAGGGATTCAAACCCCCAACCTGCTGATCCGTAGTCAGCTACTCTATTCAGTTGAGCTATGGGGCCAATGTTTATTTACGATTAAACGATTTACGATTTACGATTGAGGGTGTTGCATTGAATCACCCGTCAGTCGCTATTCGTTTTGAGGGTGCAAAGATAATACTTTTTTCAAAATAAGTTATACCTTTGCAAATTTGATTTCCTGAGGTAAAATTCAGGCATGTAAAACGACTGAAAACAATGATAAGCGTAGGAATACAGCAACTTACCCCCGACGATTTCTACAAGGTTCTTTTCCTGGATGAAAAGATTGAACTCGACCCTCAGGCGGTGGAAAAGGTGAAGGCAAACTACCAGTTTCTCAAATCATTTGCCAAAGGAAAGATAATTTATGGAATCAACACCGGCCTCGGGCCGATGGCTCAATATAAAATAGATGGAAATAACGAACTTCAGCTCCAGTATAACCTGATCCGAAGCCACAGCTCCGGCTGTGGCACTCCCCTTCCCGAAATTTATGCAAAGGCAACCATGCTGGCCAGGCTGAATACCTTCCTGCAGGCTAAGTCGGGTATTCATATCGAAGTACTGGAATTACTTAAAGAGCTGATAAACAGAAATATAAATCCACACATCCCCGAACATGGCGGTGTGGGTGCCAGTGGTGATCTTGTTCAGCTGGCCCACCTGGCCTTAAACCTTATTGGCGAAGGCGAGATCTGGTATCAGGGCAAATTGCAGAGCACCAGGGATGTTTTCAAAACTGAAAAACTCACCCCTGTTAAAATGCACATCCGGGAAGGGCTGGCACTTATCAATGGCACAGCAGCCATGACCGGTATCGGCATGATCAACATCGTGCATGCGAAAAACCTGCTCGACTGGGCTGTGCTTGCCTCTTCCATGATCAATGAGATTGTGGAGTCGTATGACGACCATTTCTCCGACGGGCTGAACAAGGTAAAGACACATTACGGGCAGAACCAGGTGGCACGGATGATGCGTTCGATCCTGGTCGACAGCAAACTTATCCGGCGCAGGGCAGACCATTTGTACAACGGGAAAACTGAAGAGGTGGAGGTGTTTACACACAAAGTACAGGAGTATTACTCACTCCGCTGTGTTCCGCAGGTACTCGGCCCGATCCTCGATACCATCCTGAATGCAGAGAAGGTGCTGATCAATTAGGTGAAA
>CAYHGE010000058.1:0-23367 GCA_964355945.1 uncultured Draconibacterium sp. | reverse complement strand
CAGCCCACTCCGGTTGCACTATTTACTTTTTCGCAGGTCAATTGTATCGGAGCGGATGTGTCATATTTTAACGCATCATTTATACCTGGAGGTATTGCAGGAACTATCGAGGAATGGAAATGGGAATACGGCGATACTCAGGTAGATATATTTACCCCCGCCACCGTGCCCACTGTGGTTACCCATACTTTCAGTGATGACCTTCCTGTGCATACCGTTAAGTTAACGGTTACTACATCTGAAGGTTGCACAAATTTTGTCACGCATGAGGTAAATAGTGTTCCTTCACCAAAAGCTCATATCACTGTTTCTCCTGCAACTTGTGTTAACCAGTCGGTGCAGTTTAATTCTGGCACCTCTGATCCCAACGGCGGGAGCCCGCTGCAATCCTATGCATGGGTATTTGGCGACGGAGGAACCTCAGGTTTACCCAACCCGATACATACTTATGTTACCTCAGGACCAAAAACTGTAACACTGACTGTGACCAATCAAAGTGGTTGTGTTTCTGCGCCCCCTGATTCAAAGCAAATCACCATCAATCCGAAGCCAACTGCCAATTTTACACATGATGACCAGTGTCAGGGCGGGGAGATGACCTTCACGGATACATCTGTACCCAATGCAGGAAACATAACTACCAGAGTGTGGGATTTTGGTGATCTGACAACCCTTATCAATCCGACGCCACCCGTTAAACACACCTATGCCACATCAGGAACATTCCAGGTTACTTTGACTGTTACAACCGACAGTCTATGCTTTAAGGATACAACGATGGCTGTTGATGTATTTGGGAAGCCGATAGCGGCCTTTACTACCTCAGCCACCAATTGTGCCGGTGACTCGGTGGCTTTTTCAGCTGCAGGTTCTGTTGCCGCCCATGGTTATATTACAGAGTATAAATGGGATTTCAATGATGGTACACCCATTCAGACAAAGACAACCCCAAACATCAAACATAAGTTTGTCAATGGTGGCACATACAATGTGAAACTTACCATTAAGACTTCGGATGATTGTACCGCTGAAAAGATCAATCCGGTAACGGTCAAGGAAAAGCCACTGGCTGATTTTGAGGTGCCTGCTGTTCTGTGTGCCTTGATGCAGACCCAGTTTACCGATATTTCACAAGGTGGTGGTGGATCCGCTCTAACTGGCTGGGCATGGAATTTTGGCGATCCGGGCAGCGGAGCAAACAATGTTTCACCTCTGCCCAATCCGGTACATATATTCTCGGCAGGCAATGCAACCGATACAGTGAGGCTAATCGTGACCAACGCCAACGGCTGCAGGGATACCACGTTTAAAGTCATTGCAATCAATGATGCCCCGTTTGCGGTGTTTACGGCAGATACATCCTGTATGACGAGCCCCACGCAGTTTACTGATGCTTCTACCATACAATCAGGCACCATTACGACCTGGACCTGGAACTTCGGGGATCCGGCAAGCGGGCCCGATAATACTTCGACATTGCAAAATCCTGTTCATACCTACAATACACAGGGTACCTATCCTGTAACACTTTCAGTTACAAGTAACCAAAGCTGTGTGAAAGATACGACAATCCAGGTAACTGTTAACCCGAAACCAACGGCGAATTTTGTGTACACTCCTGCCTGTGTGGGTGACAGTACACAATTCACTGACCAGTCGTTGGCCCCGGGTAGTCAGATTGAGTCCTGGTATTGGGATTTTGGTTGCACCCCGGCAGGCTCATGTACTTCAACTGATCAGAATCCGTTGTTTGCTTTTCCAGCAGCAGGTAACTATAACGTGAAACTCAAGGTGATCACTCTTTTGGGTTGTACCGACTCGATTACCATACCGGTAATTGCACGGCCAATCCCAACAGCAAAATTCACCTCGATCAGTTATTTCTGCCCGGAAGGGAAAGTTGATTTCCAGGATATTTCTACAGCAGTAGGATCATCAATAGCCGAACGGTTATGGACTTTTATACCCGGGAGTACCTCCAACATACCAAATCCGTCATTTGTTTTTCCGGTGGCCAATATGAATTACGATGTTACACTTCGTGTCACAGATACTTATGGATGTGAAGATGATTCCGTTATAAGTATTTTTGTGAAACCTGGTTTCACCTTCTCATTTACCAATACCAACGTGTGTGAAGGTTTCCCCACCCAGTTTGATACCATAAATGTAACTCCGGGCGACCAGCTTTATAATGTGGCATGGAATTTTGGTGACCCAGGATCTATACCCAACAACACTTCTGTACTTATGAACCCAACGCATGTCTTTTCTAAGCCGGGCATATTCGTAGTGAAAATGAAGGCTTATAATTCAGATAATTGTGTTGATAGTATTTATCAGGATATTATTGTGTATGAGACCCCCAAACCGTTGTTCAGCTACATTGCACCCGCTTGCAATGATACAATTCACTTTACCGATTCAACGCAGGTGACCGGCAGTGGGACCATCACAAACTGGGATTGGGATTTTGGGGATCCTGCAAGTCTGGTAAACAACACATCCACGTTGCAGAACCCATCTCACGCCTACGCGTTACCAGGTGTCTATCAGGTAACACTTAAAATGACCAGCAGCTTTGGCTGTGTTGACAGCATTATCAGGAGTGTTCAGCGTTTCCCGTGTATCATGGCAGGGTTTTCCTTCAACGATACCCTTTGTGCAAGATACCGGGTAGCTTTCAGCGATAATTCACTGCCGGCCTCAACGCCTCCGCTGATCAACCAATGGCATTGGACATGGGGCGATGGAACAGATACTCTCTATACAACGTATCATTCGCCGATCATGCATACTTACGCCGACAGTGGTAGTTATAATGTGAACCTGGAAGTGCAGACTACCGTCAACGGAACTCCGGTCATCGACAACATGGTTAGCAAGGTTGTCGTTCGTCCCACCCCGATCACCTATTTCTCAAATGTTCCGGTTTGTCTTGAGCAGCCTTCTTTGTTCCGTGACACGTCGAAAACTTTTGGTGCAGGAGTTTCGAAATGGGCCTGGACTTTTGGTTCGAAGCCAACGGATACTTCAAGCATGAAAAATCCTCCTCATGTTTACGATACTGCGGGTATTTACAATGTGAAACTAATTGTGCAGAACAAATACGGGTGTAAAGACTCATTAACCAAGGCCACAAGGGTTTATGGATTACCTGTTGCACATTATGACAATACCATTGCCTGTACCGGAGATCCAACTTTCTTTACAGACAAGTCGGAGGTGTCGGATACCACATTATGGAAATGGCGTTGGTTCTTCGGAGATCCGACAACCAGCAGAGATTCGTCACAGCTTCAATCACCCAGCTATCGATATCCAAACACCGGAGATTTCAGTATTAAGATGATTGTCAAGGATCATTACGGTTGTATCGACACTGTTGATTCGACGGTAAAGGTCAACATAACCCCGGTCAGTTCCTTTACAGTGGAAAACGATTACAATGGTAAGCCAGGACAGGTGAAAATTATCAATGTTTCCACCGGAGCCGAGAGTTACTACTGGGATTTTGGAAACGGGAAATACTCTACAGAAGAGAATCCTGTAGCACTTTTCACAGAAGATGGAACGTATACCATACAACTCATCTCACTCAATCAATTCAGCTGTACCGATACCACATTCTATGAATATAAATTGTTATTCAGGGGTTTGTATGTGCCCAATGCATTTTCGCCCTCGAGTACCGATCTTGGGGTGAGGTTGTTTAAACCGATTGGGATGAATCTCAAACAGTATCACGTAACAGTTTTTGATATGTGGGGGCATTTGATGTGGGAATCCAGCAAGCTGGAGAATGGCCTTCCATCCGAAGGGTGGGATGGTACACTTGAAGGGGTACTTATGCCACAGGGCAACTACATGTGGAGGATCAGCGCATTGTTTGAAGATAATTCGCAGTGGGAAGGATCTGACATTGGAGTTGGTACTTCTACGAAAACCATGGGAACCGTTACTTTAATCCGATAACCTCAAACTACTTTCTCAATGAAAAACCGATATATATCTTCGATTCTAGTGGTTCTGAGTTTACTTGGGATTGTTCAGCATGCGTTTAGTCAGGACATGAACTATTCGCAGTACTTCAGCACACCTATATACTATAATCCGGCCTTTACAGGTATCAATACGGGGGTTCGTGCCAGGTTCCTTTATCGCAATCAATGGCCGAGTCTGCCAATATCCTTCAAATCCTACTATTTTTCTGCTGACCTGGGCGACAGGAGCCTTCCAGGTTCAGGCGGCATCGGACTTCAGATCAATCAGGATACTCCCGGGGTTGGGCTAATCAATAACCTTGGAGCAGCTTTAACTGTTGGTGTGCGCATTCCCATCACCAGTTTCATGGCAAGCCAGATCGGGATCAAAGCCGGCATCATGCAGCGCAGGATCAACTGGGATGATCTGGTTTATTCCAACAACCTTGATCCGAGATACGGGAATATCTACCCTTCGATGGTTCCTTCACCTGAAGCCAACAAACGGGTTGTTCCTGATTTTGGCATTGGCGGTGTATTGCAATTCATCAATCCGGAAGGAAATATCAACGGGAATATAGGATTCGCGGTTGACCATATATTCCAACCGGATGTGAGTTTCCTTTCCAATGGATCGTCTCCCTACCCGCGCAAATGGGTGGGTCAGTTTGATGTGGTCTTTGCAACCGGTCCGGGAGGTTCCTCGCGGATGTCGCGCAGCAGTGATGATCCGCTGAAGATCAACATCGGTGCTATCTATCAGAACCAGGCAAACCAGAATTCATTGCAGGCAGGGCTTAACATGCTGAAATACAACATCTACGTTGGCGGCTGGTTTAAAACAACCATGACTGGCATTGTAAACAGCTCCATTGCATTGGTCGCAGGATACAAGTACGCTTTTTATGAGGATATGAATATTAAATTCATGTACAGCTATGACCTTCAAATATCCGGTGCTCTTCAGGGTACCGGCGGTGCGCATGAGATCAGCCTGATCCTTGAATTCGACAAGTTGTCAGTGTTTGGTGGCGGCGGCGGAGGATTCGTTCCCGGTGGCAGCAGCCGCAGGGGTGGGGGAGCAATGGAGTGCCCGACCTTTTATTAAAGTTATTAACAATCCGATCATCTTTTATATATCTTCCCGATTAAGCAGAAAACCTGCTTATGAAAACAACCTTGTTTGAACCGGGAAAATTCTATCATGTCTACAACCGGGCTAAAAATGGCGATCCGTTATTCGAAAACGACCATTCTTTCCGCTTTTTTCTTAAACTTTACCAGGCACATATTTGTCCCATCGCGGACACTTTTGCCTATTGCCTGCTGAGTGACCACTTGCATTTTCTGATAAGAATACGGGAGGATGCGGGAGGAAGTTTATACAAGCCATTCGCCATGCTTTTCAATGCTTACACTAAAGGGTATAACAAGCATTGGAACAAGGAGGGTAAAATATTTAAATTCAAGCTCAAGCAAAAGGAAATCAAGTCCTTAGCTTGTTTTCTTGAGATGATTCGGTATGTGAATCAGAATCCCTGGAGGCATGGCGTGACAGAACATCCTGCTGAATACCGATTCTCTTCTTTCCGCGCAACGATGACTACCAGTCCGACCATGGTGGCCAAGGAATTGGTGCAGGAATATTTTGGTTCACATGAGAATTTGCAGGCGAATCTCTTAACCCAGGTGGACGAAGCGATAATCCATAGCCTGATGCTTGAAGATTAATTTCGAAATGGATAAACCTGGTTTTGACCACGTGTTTGAAAATAAGTCATAACTTTCAGCAAATTATCCATGCAATGAAATTATTTCATATCTTTTTCATTCTGGCGGTCGTCTCTATGGTGATATTATCGTTAAATCAAGCAATATCACAGGAGGTGATAACGATAAATGGTATTGTTGCAGACTCTGCTTCCGGGAAAGGGTTGCCCTTTGCTCAGATAGCCATTCAAAACAGTACAATCGGTACGGTTACCAATGAGGATGGCTGCTTCAAACTGGATATTCCGGTTTTATTTGCCCTGGATTCCATTCTGGTTATGTATATGGGCTATGAAACACTGAGGGAAGCGGTTTCAGACCTGGAAGGGAAGCCTGCAAGGCTGGTACTGAAAGCGGGTACGTTGAAACTTGCCGAGGTTGAAATTCTATCCATCTCTGCCGAGGAGGTCATTAAACGGGTGGTGGCAAATATTCCGGCAAATTATGGAAAAGATTCGCTGGTTTTAACCGCATTTATACGTTCGCAGAAATTTGTTAATGGTAAAATGGCAGAGTTTACGGAGGCCATCATAGAAGATTTAAAAACGGGATATAACTTATACCAGGATAAAGAGCATAAAGTCAGGAAAAGCCGATCAAATATTCCTTTTTTGCTTAAAGGACGTGTCACCTCTGATACCACCTTGTTGAATTCTGTGGGTGAAATCGGAGTGAACGCTGGATGCCTTGGGTGTAATTTTGTCAACGATTTCGTCGAATTCTACCACAACACGGTACTGGATGAAAGGTTTTTTCAATATTATACTTTTAAATTGGAAGAGTTATTCACTTCTGGAGGAGGGAAAATCTACCATATTTGGTTTGATCAGAAACATGGTGTGAAAAAGACACTATGGAAAGGAGAAATGTTCATTAATGGATATGATTTTGCCTTGTTGAAAATTACTCAAAGGCCTAGCTATGAGGCATTTGATCAGTTCGAGAAGCGTAAATTTAAACGACCGTATACAATCCTGAATACACCCGGATGGTATCAGGAAATGCCCATGATGGAGTGGACAACAACGTATTCATTAAGAAATGGAAAGTACTTCCTGAATACGATACGCATACAGAACTGGTTGACTTTCATTAACCCGGCCAACGGAAGAAAACTGAAGTTCGCCCATAAAAATGAAGTCGTGGTAACTGACGCCTCTCGAGATGCTGTGAAGATCCACAATTTCAGGGGTGATAAATCCATTGGGGCTACCCAGCGCTGGGATCAGATTGTGGGAACAACAGACGACCTGTTCTGGTTAAAATTCAATTATTTGCCGATAGAAGAGAAATTGAAAAAGGAACTTCAGCAAATTTCCAGATAATATGCAAATACCCTGTCCGCCCGTCCGCCTGTTAAAGGTCTTTGTTGTATTGGATCGTCATTTCCATGCTTCCAAGCTCCAGGGCAACCAGGTTCCCAAATCCATCCTTTCCGGTTAAATATGGTCCGTTGTCCAGATCGATAAATTTGTAAAATTTGTTGCTTATCGACTGTGTGATTAACTCCATGTTTACGGGAACATGGCCATGAATGATACGCCTGCCACCAATTTTATCAGGTTTGATCTCATATTCACGCAGCCATAGCATGGATTGAAGGTCATCGAAAGGGTTCTCTATTTTAAAATTCAGCCCGGCGTGTACAAGCACAAAGTCGTCCAGTTCGACAAAATGGGTTAGATTTCTCATCCATTCGATATATTCAACAGGAACATCCCGGATATGTTGAACATCAAAACTGCCAAGTGTCGGTTTGCCTCCAATTTCCAGCCAGGCTTTATGTTTCTTATTACCGAAATTATGCCACCAGGGATTTTTTGATTTTTTTTCGGCATCGTACAACTCAACCATGAAGTCTTCGTGGTTTCCCTTCAGGGCAGTGACGTTGTAACCGCTGTTTTGCAGGCTTCGAATAAAATCTATGACACCTTTGGAGTCAGGGCCACGGTCAACATAATCTCCTAAAAAATAAATCTCATCAGACCGCATTGGCTTGATCAGCTCATTAACCAGTGAGGTGACCGTCTTTACGTAACCGTGAATGTCGGGGATTACCCAGCGTTTTGGCATGAGATGATTTCTTGGCGCATTAATCTAAGCAAATCCACTAAAATTGTTGTTATTTTTTCTTACCCTGGTTTGCCACTTCATCCATCAGTTTCCTGATAACATCCGGGTCGCCGAGGAAATAGTCCTTCTGCAACTGCATCTTGTCATCAAACTCAAATACATAAGGGATACCTGTTGGAAGGTTAATCCCTATTATATCCTGGTCGGAAATGTTTTTTAAATATTTAAGAATACCACGGAGGCTGTTTCCATGCGCTGCAACAATGATTTGCTGATGTTTTGCAAGAGCAGGTTGCATCTGTTCCTTCCAGTATGGAACAATACGGTCAACAGTGTCCTTAAGAGCTTCGGTACCCGGAATATCTTTCGGATCGACGTCATGGTAACGATGGTCAAACCTGGGATGGCGAGGGTCGTCCATCTCTAGTGCCGGAGGACGCACATCATAGCTCCTCCGCCAGGTAAGTACCTGCTCATCACCATATTTTTCAGCTGTTTCCGATTTGTTTAAACCCTGAAGCGTCCCGTAATGTTTTTCATTGAGGCGCCAGGATTTTTCAACCGGAATCCATTGAAGGTCCATTTGTTCAAGGACAAGCCAAAGTGTGCGTATGGCACGGGTGAGGTAGCTGGTATAAGCCACTTTAAATTCAAAGCCCTCTTTTTTCAATAACTTACCTGCCTCGATGGCTTCAGAAGTTCCGCGTTCAGACAAATCAACATCAGTCCAGCCTGTGAAACGATTTTCTTTATTCCAGGTGCTTTCACCATGGCGTAACAATACAAGTTTGTTCATTTGTGTTGGATTAACTATGCACGGCAAAAATACAAAAATGTTGCTATTTTTCCTACCTTTGTCGCCCGATAAGCCACACTCCATGAACAGTTATAAAAAGATTAACAATATCCTTGGTTGGGTTGTGTTTCTCATTGCCTCCACGGTATATATTCTCACATCCGAACCTACGATGAGTTTCTGGGATTGTGGTGAATATATAGCCACAGCATTCAAACTCGAAGTGGGTCATCCGCCGGGCGCTCCTTTGTTCCAATTGATTGGCAGGTTCTTTTCGTTATTCGCCTTCGGAGACCTCACCCATGTAGCCAGGATGGTCAATACCATGTCGGCATTATCCAGTGGGTTTACCATTCTTTTTCTGTTTTGGACCATCACCATGATCACGAAAAAGATCATGCTCAGAAGCGGGGAGATTACCCCTCAGAAAACCTGGACAATTATGGGAGCCGGTTTGATTGGCTCACTGGCCTGTACTTTTTCTGATTCATTTTGGTTTTCGGCGGTTGAAGGTGAAGTTTATGCCATGTCATCCTTTTTTACGGCAATCGTTGTATGGGCAATTTTCAAATGGGAGGAGCATGCTGACGAAAAGCATGCCTACCGTTGGCTTATCCTGATTGCTTACCTGATGGGACTCTCCATCGGAGTTCACCTGCTTAATCTGCTTGCAATCCCTGCAATCACTTTTGTCTATTATTTTAAGAAATTTCCAAAACCGGACTGGAAGGGAATGGCTGTAACTTCAGTGCTGTCAATCCTGATCCTTGCTGTGGTAATGTACCTTATTATACCATGGATCATCAAGCTGGCCGGCTTGTTTGAACTTTTCTTTATTAATTCCATAGGACTTCCGTTCAATTCAGGGACTATTATCTACTTCATCTTGCTGATTGGCTGTATTATATGGGGGTTGTATTATACCAGAAAGATTGGAAAACCGGTGTGGAATGCGATTATTCTCGGCATTACATTCATCGTGGTTGGTTATTCCTCGTTTCTTCTTCTTGTAATCCGAAGCAATGCCGATACGCCGATAGATGAAAACAATCCGGAAAATGCCATGTATCTTCTGGCTTACCTTAATCGTGAACAATACGGGGACTGGCCATTGTTTAAAGGACAATATTATAATGCGCCTGTAATTGACCGTACCGACGGGAATCCGGTATATGCCAAGGATCCCAAATCAGGCAAGTATATTGTAACGGATAAACGTGAGAAAGTAATTCCGGTTTATGATCCCCGGTTTACGACAATTTTTCCACGAATGTGGGACCAGTCCGAAAACAGGTTTGAAGCAGAGTATATCAAATGGGGTAATGTAAAAGGAGTTCCCGTTGAACTTCAATATGGAGAGAAAAGTGAGACCCTGAATGTGCCGACTTTTTCAGAAAACCTGGCATTTTTCTGGAATTACCAGCTGGTACACATGTATTACCGCTATTTCATGTGGAATTTTGCAGGGAAGCAGAATGATATACAGGGAATGGGTAACAAAATCGATGGAAACTGGAAAAGCGGGATAAAATTCATTGACGAAATGAGGCTTGGTCCACAGAATATTCCGGAAAACAGAAAAAGTAAGGGAGATAACAGTTTCTATTTCCTGCCGCTTTTACTTGGATTGATCGGGCTCTATTATACTTTCAGGAATGATAAGCAGAGCTTATGGGTTATTTTCCTCCTCTTTGTTATGACAGGTATCGCCATTGTACTATATCTCAATTCTCATTCACCCCAGCCCCGCGAGCGCGATTACTCCTTTGCAGGTTCGTTTTACGCATTTGCCATCTGGATCGGATTAGCTATTCCGCAACTTGTTGAATGGTTAACACGGAAAATACACATTGTCTCAGCTCAGGCTGTCGCTGTGGTTTTTGGATTGAGTGTCGTAACACTGATGGCAAATCAGGGTTGGGATGACCACGATCGATCAAATCGCTATACTGCCTTGGCCATTGCTGAAAACTATCTGAATTCCTGCGCCCCCAATGCCATTCTTTTTACTAACGGGGATAATGACACATTCCCATTGTGGTATGCTCAGGAAGTGGAGGGAATCCGCACCGACGTCAGGGTGGTGAACCTAAGTCTGCTCAATACAGAGTGGTACATTGATCAGATGAAACGAAAAGCATATAATTCGGATCCGGTGCCTTTTTCTCTGACCAAGGATAAATATCGCCAGGGAACGCATGATGTTACTTATTTAATAGAAGATGAAGGTCTTAAGGATACGTTTGTTGATGTAAAGGCGCTGTTTGGAATTCTTGCGCAGGATGATGGCAAGTTGAAAATGAATACTTCACAAATTGGAATGATCGATTATTTTCCGACAAAAAAATTCATGGTCACATTTGATTCTGCATCGCTTTTGAAAGCAGACAACATCACACCAGGCATGGAATCGCGCCTCGATACCATCCGGTGGGAGATCAAAGGCCAGGCAGTTGAAAAGGCCAATCTGATGATACTGGATCTTCTGGCTACCAATGACTGGAAACGGCCGGTCTATTTTGTAATGACCACAGGTGTTGATACATACATCGGACTTGAGAATTACTTCCATCTTGAAGGCCTGGCATACAGGTTGTTACCCGTAAAGGCAAAGGCGACTGAAGGGCAGGTGGGAGAAGTCAATACGACCATCATGTACGACAACCTCATGAATCGGTTTAAGTGGGGTAATATGAACAAGCCCGGAGTTTATATTGATGAAACCAACTCCAGAATGGTCATGAATTTGCGGGGCCTTTTCGGAAGGCTTGCTGAAGCACTTATCCGTGAAGGAAAATCCGATTCTGCAAAGAGAGTGGTGGATCGTTGTATTGAAGTAATGCCTGACTTTACTGTTCCTTATGATTTCTTTACTGTTCCGCTGATCAATGTTTATTATCAGGCAGGGGAAACAGCAAAAGCAACAGCTATCGCAGAAAAACTTGGCAACAATGTGTCAAAGGACCTTGCTTATTACTTTTCATTTCCTGACCAGGACCTCAAGTCCATGGATATGAGCATCCAGGAATCGGTGTTTACCTTGCAGAGGCTTAGTGTGGTTGTCAGGGATGCCGGGCAGGAAAAATTGGCCACTCAAAAAGAGGAAGAATTGAAGAAATACTACGATTTGTATGTTGCAAAGGTTTATCAACCCTGAGCCTCATGGCAGCTGTCAGACCTCCCTTTTTTTTAAGGTGGTTTAGTCCCGAATATCTCCTGTGTGATCTTCCAGGCGAGGATAAAATCATCTACCTGACGTTTGACGATGGGCCTGTTCCTGAGGTCACGCCGGAAGTATTGGACATTCTTGCGAAATATAACGTGCGGGCAACTTTTTTCATGGTTGGAGACAATGTTCGCAAATATCCGGAAACTTTCCTCAAAGTACAGCAGAGTGGACATGCAATCGGAAATCATACCTTTCACCATTTGAATGGCTGGCATACTCCGCCTGGATTATATCTTAACGATGTTCTCAGTTGCCGCGATTATTTCGAAACAAAGCTTTTCAGACCGCCTTATGGCCGGTTCACACCTTCGCAATATTTCCTGCTGCGCAAGGATTTTCGGTTTATCCTCTGGTCAGTTCTTACCTATGATTATCACCACCGAACCTCGCCTGCTCAATGCCTCCAAAATGCTGTCAGGAATTCGGGTAGTGGCTCTGTAGTTGTTTTTCATGACAGCCTGAAAGCATTGAATAACCTGAAATATGCTCTTCCGCTATTTCTCGAACACTTTCTGGAAAGGGGCTACCGATTTAACCCAATTGATGAGACAAGTGGGGTAGCGATTGAAAAATTATAAAGCTCCTTCGTCTGCGAAACTATAATAATTGTCTTCTCCGATGATAATGTGGTCAAGAACCATGACCTCGAGCATAGCCCCTGCGTCGCGTAGTTTTTTTGTGATTTTACAATCGGCTTCACTAGGGGTTACAACGCCCGACGGATGATTGTGACCAAGGATAATGGAGGAGGCATGATTGTCAAGGCTGATTTTAAAGACCTTCTTTGGGTCAACCACTGTTCCGGAAATACCCCCCTCGCTGATATTGCATTTCTTTATTACTTTGTTTGCCCTGTTAAGCAGGATGATCCAGAATTCTTCATAAGGCCGGTCGCCAATTATACTGCGGAAGATCTCAAATGCATCACGGCTTGTTTGTATTTTATCCCGTACCAGCACCTCTGATTCATTTCTGCGGCGGCCAAGTTCCATGGCTGCCAGAATCGTTACTGCCCTTGCCTGGCCGATACCCTTCACATTAATCAGGTCTGTGACAGTCAGCTTTGACAATTCGGCAAGGTTTTCATGGGCGAGATGCAGAATGGTCTTTGCCAGATCCACGGCCGAGTCATGTCTGGTGCCCGACCCGATGAGAATTGCCAATAGTTCAGCATCACTCATGCTGTACCGGCCCTTTAGCAGCAATTTTTCCCTGGGACGGTCATCTTCTGCCCAATCCCGGATAGATGTGTGGTTTGAATAACTTTCCATGATTTTATTGCTTAATCAGGATAAAGCCAAAAGGTGATTCAACTGAAGTGATTATTTTTTCAGAAAACGAATGAGTGCAACTTCAAGTGCAATAAAAATAAGGGAAAGCAGGATGAAAAGTTTCCAAAGGGGAGTGCCTTGTTTAATTTGATGAATCTCACGGGTGAGAGATGTCTTTTTTTCGCGGAGAATTCTGATATCTTTTACTGGCAGCCGTGTAATTTGTTGTTCCAACTCTGTGAGACTAAAACAACTTAAATCAGATTCCTTACGGTTGTAATTAAAGGCAAGACCGGCGACAGTTTTTTTGCCACTGGTTACTGAATAATAGCCTGCATCTTTTATCTGGTCATGGGTAAGAAGAGATATATTGGTGCCAAATTTCCTGACTTCAGGAATGACTTCATACCCCGAATCGTTCTTTTTAAGTTTATAAATATTTGATTCAGAGACAGAATCAACAGGAAGTTCAATAATTGCATTTTCACTTGTCGGATAAAACAGGGGGTGGGCAGGACTGCTTAACAAAGCTATTTTATATAGGGTTGGCACAAATATCGTATGTTTAGGGAACATGGTCCACGATTCATTGGCCGGAGCAGCAAAAAGATAAACTTTTCCTTTGTCAACGGGTGCAGAGATTAAAAACGGATGATTATTCTGAAGTTTTAAAAGCACCTCCTTCCCACTGCGAATCTCCTGGTTTATAACAAAGTGCTTTAGAACCATCGGGAGGTCAATATTCTCAGGCAGGACAACTTTCCCGCTTCCATTCTTTTCGAATACATCATTGTATACAGCACTTTCAATATTAATAGCGGCAATTCGCTGCCGTGTCGTATCAATACCAGAATACCCTGAGAGATTAAAAAGAGTCAACATGTCATTGTATGAATTTGTCTGACCATTTTGTGGTGGAAAAATGACAATATTTCCTCCAGCCCTCACATACCGGTTTAGCTCCTGCGAAAGGCCTGATGAAATTTCTTCCGGCCCGTTAATGATAAGTAACGCATTGGAAGACAGGTTGCTGTAGTCAAGTTGTTTTACCTGGCTATTTGAAAACCGGATACTCGAATCATTGCCGAACAGGGCATTCAGGTAACTGTTGTCAGCTTTCTCGTTGATGCACAGTACCGGAATTGAGGGCAGTATTGGGTACGAAAAATAAAATTTATCATCATACACGATTGGATAATCAGCAATTTCAATTTGTCCATACTGAATTCCAGTAGCATTTTCTGTGTAGGGGAGGGTGACGTCTGTGGTGGAATTTGCAGCAACCGAAAAACTTGTCAGGGCTTTTTGGACTGTATTCACCATCAACTTTACAGGAATTTTTTCCAACGATTCGTTGGAGGCGTTGTGAATTCTCGCCCGAAGACTCACCGGTTGCCCGGGTTGATGAACAGGAGAAAGGAAAAACAGGGTGTCGATGTAAAGATTGTCTCTTTTTTCTGAAACAAGTGGCACAAGAAACCAGCTGATTGCTGAGTCGGGTTTAGCCAGGATAAGCGAAGCGGTATTTTTTTGAAAATCTGAAACCAGGTAGGCGTCTTTTCCCATTTTCAGATATTCAAGGAGCCGGTCGTTTTGCCGGCTCATCACTTCGGAAATTGTTTTTGACGATGCAGAGACCTGAACATCTTCTACAAGTTTGCGGAATTCTTCCTGGTTTACAAACTGCTGGTGCCGGCCTTCAAAATCGTTGGTTACCAATTGAAAAAGATCAGTTTGAGGATATGCGTTTGAAATTTCAATGGCTTTGGTTTTTGCAACATCCAGTAACTTGCCGTCAGTGGCAACAGCATCCATTGAAAAGGAATTGTCGAGGTAGATACTCACCGCCTTTTGCCCTGCGGTGTTTTTTTGATGCTTTGAAGATGGCAGAAATGGCTGGGCAAAAGCGACAACAAGGGAGGCCACTGCCAGCAGCCGGGCGATAAGAATCAGCAGCTGCCTGAGTTGAGACTGTTTTTTTGTTTCCTGTTGAATCTCCTGAAGGAAATGGACATTTGTAAAATAGACCTTTTTATATTTCCGGAAATTAAAAAGGTGGATCAGGATTGGTATTGCCAGCGCAGCAAGTGCTAGCAGGAAAAATGGGTTGACAAATTGCATGGACAAAGATAAAAAAAATCCCGGCAGGGTTACCGGGATTTTTTTATTGTATCAGACAGGGTATCGTGTTAAATTACTCCCTGGTCCAGCATTGCATTTGCTACTTTAAGGAACCCGGCTACATTTGCTCCTTTAACATAGTTCACATAACCTTCCCTGTCTTTGCCATATTTAACACAGGCATCATGAATGCTGCACATGATATGATGAAGGCGTTCATCGACCTCTTTACTTGGCCAGCTCAGTTTCATGGCATTCTGTGACATTTCAAGTCCTGAGGTGGCTACACCACCTGCATTGACAGCTTTCCCGGGGGCAAAAAGAATTTTGTTTTCGAGGAATTGTTCAATTGCTTCCGGCGTACTTGGCATATTTGCTCCTTCAGCAACGCAGATCACCCCATTTTTAATCAGGTTCATGGCATCTTCCTTACCCAGTTCGTTTTGTGTAGCGCAAGGCAATGCGATATCGCATTTTACTTCCCATGGGCGTTTTCCCTGGTGGAACTGTGCATTCGGGAATTCATAAGAATACGGTTTCACGATATCCTGGTTGGAAGCCCTTAATTCGAGTAAGAATTCAATCTTTTCACCCGAGATTCCATCCGGGTCATAAATGTATCCATCAGGACCTGATATGGTTACTACTTTGGCGCCCAGCTCGCTGGCTTTGATTGCAGCACCCCACGCAACGTTACCAAATCCGGAAATGGCTACGACTTTACCTTTGAAAGTTTCACCCTTGGTTGCGAGCATCTCCTTGGCAAAGTAAACAGCCCCAAAGCCAGTTGCCTCAGGACGGATAAGACTGCCACCCCAATTCAACCCTTTTCCTGTTAATACACCCGAGTTTTCACGGGCAAGTTTCCGGTACATTCCATACATAAAACCGATTTCTCTTCCGCCTACGCCGATATCACCTGCAGGAACATCTGTTTCAGGTCCGATAAGTTTCCACAGTTCAAGCATGAATGACTGACAGAAACGCATGATTTCTGCATTGGACTTGCCTTTGGGGTCGAAATCAGAACCTCCCTTGGCACCTCCCATGGGAAGGGTGGTAAGGCTGTTCTTGAAAATCTGTTCAAAGCCCAGGAATTTCAGGATACTAAGGTTAACGCTTGGGTGGAAACGAAGGCCACCTTTGTATGGTCCGATGGCATTGTTAAACTGAACTCTGTAACCAAGGTTCACCTGGACTTTGCCACTATCGTCAACCCAGCAAACTTTGAAAGTTAAAATGCGATCTGGCTCAACGAGTCGGTCGATGATATTTGCCGATTCAAAATGAGGGTTCTCGTTATATACCTCTTCGATTGATTCCAGTACTTCCCTGACAGCCTGAAGGTACTCATTTTCGCCCGGATGTTTTTTCTCCAGGTCGTTCATGATTTTTTCTAAGTTCATTTTAATTCTGTTTTAATGATTAAGGACAAGTTAGAATTGGTGGTTAAAACGCTAATGTTGTGAATGAAATAACAATTGCAAAATTACAGAGTTCTGGCCGACTGACCAAACAAAAACACATAATTATTTTCATCAATCACTTTTTAACTTTATCCACAAGTTTTCCATGGTCAAAGTAGTTGATGACATCAATTTTGCCATCTGGTTTATAGAAAATCTCTTCACCATCTTTCTCATTTTTAGAATAATGGGTTGACTGTTTGGTAATGCCATTGGGGTAATATACTTTTTGAATTCCGGTTCCAAGTGTAAAGTTCCCTTCGCCAACGATAATTCCGGAGGGATCATAGTAGATCCATAATCCGTCATGGTCGCCATTTAAATATTTCCCTTCAAGTCTCAATATTTTGCCGGGGTAATATTCAACGAACCGGCCATGTAAAATGCCATTGTGGTAATTGGCTTCAGATATAAGGTTGCGTGAGACATCCCATGATTTTACATTCCCGTTAAGCTCTCCGTTGGTAAAATATTGTTCAACCTGTATAGCCCCGTTTGGAAAATAACTTCGCAGTAAACCATCAATCACTCCGTTTTTGTATGTGCATGAGGTTTGAATTTTGCCATTTTCATGCCAATAACTGGCAGGTCCATCATGTTGATTTCCAGTCAGGCTGATTTCCGATTTCTTATTCCCATTTGGCCAGTATTCAGTTTTGGTATGGGAGCAGGAAGTCAGCAGGCCTGCAAAAATCATCAGTGCGAACATTCTGGTCATCAGTGAGACTGGTTAAAAATATCGATGGTTCCTTCAATTCCATTTATCATCATCTGCACTGCAATTACGGCTAAAATCAACCCCATGATGCGTGAAACAACTTTGAGCATACTTGGGTTAATTCTATTGGCTATCACCCTTGACGAGATAAACAACAGATAGGTAATCAGGCACATTATTCCGAAAATGACAATCACCACCACCACATTTGTAACAGATTTTTCCACACCCACAAAGTTCATGGCAGTAGTTATGGTACCCGGACCTGCCAGCAAGGGGATTCCCAGGGGGGTAATTGCCATGTCGTGTGCAATTTTCATCATTTGCTCCTTTTCATCCATAGACTGAGTATGAATTGGGTTTTCCTTCGCGTTGAGCATCTGAAAACCGATGATGAAAACGATAATCCCGCCGGCGATCTGAAAAGCAGGTACGGTAATCCCAAAAACACGAAAGATAATATGGCCGAAAATACAAAAAATAGCAATGATTGAAAACGCTGTGACAGTTGCCCTCAGTGCAACTTTGTTCTGCGTCTTTTTATCAAACTCCTGAACCATGCTGAGAAAGACAGGGATATTTCCGATGGGGTTCAGCATGGCAAAAAAACCCATAAAGACTGTGATGCCATGGAGGTAAAGATCGTGTATCCTCATTCTCTATTGATTTTAAGTTGGTTTATTGAATAGGTTGCTGCATGAAGCAGGAACTCCTCCGCAATCCGGCTCGAAAGTGGATTGGATGAATCCATCCGTTCCGGGTGCCATTGAACTCCTATTAAAAAGGATTTGTTTTCAGGGTTTTGCCATTCGATCCCCTCAATCAGGCTGTCATCAGACGCTGCATTGGAGACAAGCATTGGCGACAACTGGTCAACTGCCTGATGGTGGTTGGTAGTTACCGGGGCCGAAGCACACAGGCTAATGCTTTGAAGCATGGATGATTTTTTTACATTCACCTCATGAAAACAATGAAGGTAATCATCGCATTGATGAGTAATTCGTTTGCCAAAATCTTCAGGGATGTCGATGATCAGTGTACCCCCCAGAAATACATTTAAGACCTGATGGCCACGGCAGACACCAATAACCGGCATTTTTAATCCCAATGCCTTTTCAATCAGAGCCATATCAAGGCTGTCGCGGTGAGGGTTCATCTCTGTACATCTCAATGTGTCGGACTCATGGCCATACCTTCCCGGATATACATCCTCACCTCCGGTGAGCAGGAGCCCGCTGCATTGGCCAAGCTCTTGCACTGCCGTTGCAATTGGCATCATGTATAAATCAACCGTTTGAACACCGGGATCAGAGCGTTTCAGCCAATTCACATAATTTGGAGAGGCCTTTGAAATTCCGATTTTCAACGGGGCAGGCTGGCATAATGCCTGGTTCAGCATGATAAACCCTGTCAGAATTATGGACACAAGATAACCGACTTTTTTTCTGCTTTGCTCCAGCTTATACATGAGCTTAATGTTGAATTAGACTAATCATGATGATTTCACGAAGATACAAGAAGAAGTTACGAAGTTACACGAAAAAATAATAAGTCAAACGCATTAACCCTGGCAGGCATTTGGTGGTTCTTTATGTCAGAACCTTTCCATGTTTCCAAAAACAGAGATTAAAAGTTGTGAAAGCAACCAGTCAGGGCCAAATATTCAGACATGAATTTGCCTGCTGAATCCCGGATTGTCAGATCAGATGTTGCCGGATGATTGATTTTGTTTTTTGTGAATTCCATGAGTGTCCTTTTGGGAGAAGTTGCCGGGTGGGCAGAAACTTTCAGGGTGCGTGACAGAAATAACCCATGAGCTTTACAGGTAAATTGTAACCTCTCGGCCAGTATTGTTGGGAGAATAAGTGCTAGAATTCCGTCAGTTGTTAAAAGGCGGCTTGAGATACCTGCCAATTCAGTGAAAGAGAGGCTGTCATCGTGACGGGCCCGGTTCATTCTTAAAGATTGTGATTTGAGGGAGTTTGAAAAATAGGGGGGATTGGTAATGATGAAATCAAATCCTGCAGTAGCCCTTTCTGCATATGTCTGAACCGATTCATGAATGGCTTTTAGTCTTGCAGACCACGGACTGTTTGAGAAATTCATGAGTGCTTCCATCTGGGAGGCCTGATCAATATCAATGGCTTCAATTTCTGCATCAGATTTCTGAGCCATCATGAGTGCGAGTACTCCGCAACCTGTTCCAATATCAAGAATTCTCTTTGCATTTCCGGGATCTGCCCACGATCCCAACAGCATGGAATCTGTTCCAACTCTGAGCGTGCTTTGCTCATCCTCAATCGTAAACTGGCGGAAACGAAAAGACATGCGGCTGATCAGAGATAAATTTCAATTAACCCTGCAGGCGCTTCGATCATTAAAAGTTTTTTTCTTCTGTCAACTTTATGAATGATCTCATCGACAATGGGAATGAGGATCTCTTTTTCCCCAAATTGAATCTGGAAAAGTGATTGATGAGGCAGTTCAAGGATATCATGGATGACTCCGATCGGGCCATGGTTCAGATCGACAACCTGGTATCCTTTAATTTCATGATAATAGAATTGATTACCTTTCAGAATGGGGAGCGAAGCAACCGGAAGATATATCTCAAGGCCCTGGAGGCTTTCTGCATCCTCAATGGTGTCAAAATCCTGAAATTGAACCACCGCCTTCCTGTTGTGTTTCAGTTCAATTCCGGCAATAAAAAAAGGAATCCGTTCACCATGCAAGTCGAGGTAAACGGATTCCAGATTGTGATACACTTCAGGATCATCAACATCGAGATGAACCATTACCTGACCTTTATTTCCATGAGTTTTGAGAACTTTCCCGAGGTAATAAAAGTCATCCTTATTCATAAGGAGGCAGATTTATTGTTGTTCCCGGCCTGTTGCTTATGCTACAGGGGTGGTTTCAGGTGTCTCTTCGGTGGCTTCAGGTGTTTCTTCGGTGGCTTCAGGTGCAACCTCCGCTACAGGTACTTCGGGAGTCTCTGCAACAGGCGATTCAACAACTTCAGCAACTTCAGCAACTTCAGCAACTTCAGCTACTTCAGCTACTTCAGCAACTTCAGCTATTTCAACAACTTCGGCTATTTCAACAACTTCAGCAACTTCACCTGCCTTTGCAGCTTCTGCGGCTTCGGCCATTTCAGCAACCTTGGCAGCAAGTGCGGCAGCAGCAGATTCCCTGGCTTCGGCAGCTTGTGCGGCTTCATCCAGACGTACCTTGTTCAATTTTTTAGCGATGGCGTCAGCTTTGGCCTCATTGATCTTCACCTCGTTTTCAAGCTTTTTCTTGCGGGCTTCTTTAAGAGTTAACTCCTGCTCATTTTTCTTACTGGAGATCTTTACATGCTTTTCGTCAAGCCATGTCTGGAATTTGGCATCTGCCTGATCCATTGTCATGGCTCCTTTGGCAACGCCTTTCAGCAGGTGATTTTTATACATTACCCCTTTGTAAGCCAGGATGGCTTTCACGGTATCTGTAGGTTGAGCTCCTTTCTTCAGCCAGTCGAGGGCCTTGTCGAATTCGAGTTCAATTTCAGCGGGTTTTGCAACAGGGTTATAGATGCCAATTCGTTCTATGAACTTTCCGTCACGTGGTGCACGACCATCCGCAATAACAATGTGGTAAAAAGCTTGTCCCTTTTTACCTCTTCTCTGTAATCTGATTTTGGTTGGCATTTGTTAAATGATTGATTTAATGAAATATTGATTATGTTAATAAAGGGGTGCAAAATTCGACATTTTTTTTGAAATAACCTATTAAAATATCAAAACATGATAAAACTCACGCTCATCATACTCAACAATGATTATTTATCATCCAAATGGTCAGCCTGTCTGCCTGTTTATTTGCCAAACCTGATAAACTTATCACTTTTTGTGCTGCAGAAAGCACAGGAGGCTTCCGGTTTTGCAACATCATACGTGTTTCCGCACTTCGGGCATACCCAGTAAACCTTGGGAAAAGTATTTTTTTTGGCATTTAATGCGCCAAGAGTATTCTGATACATCACCTGATGCTTTTTTTCAGTATCCAAGGCCCACCGAAATGATTTTGATGCGGCTGCGACATCCTCATCTTTTGCAGTGGCAATGAAACCGGGGTACATCGTTGTCAATTCGTAAGTTTCCCCTGAAATGGCATCCTGCAGGTTCTCTTTGGTGCTCTTCACTTCGAATGCCGGTTTTATGGGGTCTGCTTTTTGTCCCATTTTTTCCAGAACAGTCTGATGATTGGTGGCATGAATCTGTTCTGCTTTTGAAGTTGCTTCAAACATGGTTCCGAGGGCTGAAAGTCCCTCCTTTTTAGCCTGAATGGCAAAGGCAGCATATTTGGCACTTGCGGTACTCTCTCCCTTGAATGCCGCTTTCAGGTTTTCGATTGTTTTATCCGTTCCCCGGGCGATTAAAAGTTGTCCGGCACTGAATGTAAGCACCAGACAAATCAGCATCATTTTTTTCATGGTTATCGTTTTGTAAGTGAATATAAGTATCCTGTGAATTGTGAAAATTGAATTTAGATATGACTGTTTATAAACCAATCATGTAATCAATAACAAGGGTGCCACCAAGATAGCCGGTGAAGGAAACGAGAACAACTGCCATGAATAATAGGGCAAGCGACACGTATCTCAGGTTGGTGGTGTCTTTCTTAAGGTATGAAACAAAGACTCTGAATAGGGTGGCAATGATGATTGATATCAATGTTGCAGTTGCAAAAAATTCATGTTTCTCGCGCAGGATACCAGCTTCCCCTTCCATCGGACTTGTGAAAAAATACCCTGAGCCAAATGCAAATACAGCACTTACCATCCCAATTATTTGAAGCCAGTAACCTGCTTTTACCAACCAGGTTTCATTTTTTAATGCCATAGATAATAAATCGAACAGAAAACCAATGGTGATGATGGCGATCGGAAAATGCACCAGCATCGGATGAAAATGGCTCGAATTGATCATAGCTGTTTAATTTTTAACAAAAGTACGCCAAAAGTAATTTATCAACAACCTTATTTCGGTCGTGTTTTTAAAATAATTTTACACTCCCGTTCTACATCGCATATTTTTCTTAACTCATGGCTGATTTTATTCATTTACATTTACATACACAATATTCTATTCTTGATGGAGCTTGCCGGATCAAAGAGATGGTTGGAAAAGCTGTCTCACTGGGCATGAAAGGCGTTGCTGTGACAGACCATGGGAATCTTTTCGGCACGATGGAATTTGCTGAAGCAGCCTTGAAGCAGAAAGATTTTAAGCCAATTTTCGGATGTGAAACGTATGTCTCCAGGCGCAGCCGGTTTGAAAAAAGCGATTTGGTCGACCGCAAAGGTGATCACCTTATTTTATTGGCGAAAAACGCCACCGGATACAAGAATCTCCTTAAACTGATCTCCTTTTCCTGGACCCAGGGCCATTATTATAAACCACGGATTGACAAGGAGCTGTTAAAACAATACCATGAGGGGTTGATTGCCTCCTCTGCTTGTCTGGCGGGTGAGATTCCCCGGGCAATTCATGCAGGGAATACGGCAAAAGCCGAACAGGTAATCCTGGAGTATAAGGATCTGTTCGGAGAAGATTTTTACCTTGAACTGATGCGTCATCCTGCTACCGATCCAACGAGGGATGGCGATGTATATAAACGACAAATGCTGGTGGGAGAGGAACTTGTAAGACTTGCCCATAAGCATGATGTAAAGTTACTCGCTACCAATGATGTTCATTTCCTGAATGAGATGGACGCAGATGCACATGACCGGCTGCTTTGTGTGAATACAGGTAAATTCATGGATGATCCTGAGCGGATGCGCTACACCGGTCAGGAGTGGTTCAAGTCTAAAGAGGAGATGAATAAACTTTTTGCTGACATCCCCGAAGCATTGGAGAACACGATTGAGGTGCTTGATAAAATTGAATCCTTCAG
>CAYHGE010000057.1:1237-23422 GCA_964355945.1 uncultured Draconibacterium sp. | reverse complement strand
CCTCGACCTCAATATCATCAGATCGACAACAACGCTGAATTCAATTGGGCATGATCTCGCTTTAAGGCAGAGTTTGAACGGATCCATCGGAGTGGATGCCCGAAATGGCAGAATCGAACTTTCAAACCGGGAACAGGTTGGGCGTGCGGCAGTGTCGGTGCTGTCGTATGTTGACAATAACAACTCGGGTACCTTTGATACAACGGATGAGGTGTTGCCCTATAATTCAGTGGTTCTCGACAATCCGGTCTCTGCCAAAGTAGGAAAGGATGGGATTTTACGATTAAGCCAGTTGCAAAGTTATTACCGTTACAACCTCAAGGTCAACCGCAACTCGATGTCTGATCCTACACTTGTTCCTTTGACAAGTGAATTCTCTTTTATTACCGATCCTAACCAGTACAAACGCGTTGAAATTCCCTTTTATCGCGGGGGCATCATCGATGGCATTGTCTCAGTCGACACCCGTACAGGCTTGCAGGGGCAGGGTGGGTTACGTCTGCTGATAAAAGGGGTAAGTGTTCAATATGAACAAACCATACGCACTTTTGCCGATGGAGGCTTTTATGCCATGGACATCCCCCCCGGCCAGTACACACTAGAAATTGACCAAGCACAACTGGGCTTTTTGAGTGTTACCTGGCCTCAGGGTTTATTGAAATTTGAAATAAAGGCTTCCGCCCAGGGTGACTATGTGGAAGGTCAGAAAATTGTGCTGATTCCTGAACCCCAAAAACCTGAAGAAAAGTAATCAGCGAAAAATATTAACCAATTGGTTGGAGGGAGTTGAGGAAACTGGGGAGGTCAAGATTCAATGCCCAGAGGCTTTCTGCTTTAGGATAATTGATCCTTACCCCATTCTTAAACACAATACATTTGATGACTTTACCGGATTCATCCCACCAGATGTGCTCGCCATTCAGTTTCCCGTTGACGTAAGTAAACGACTCTTGTAATTTTCCGGTGTTTTCATTGTACTTCGACCACTGACCGTTGGGAACTCCATTTTTGTACATTAACGACATTGTTAAAATACCACGCGAATTATAGATGTTCGAATAGCCAGCCCGAACACCATTTGAATCAACCAGGGTCAGCTCTTCAGGAACACCACCGGCATTGAAAACAACCGATAATTTTTGCGCATAATTGAATATGGGAAGGGAGATCAGGAGAAGTATGGTGATAATCTTATTCATATCTGCATGATGCGTTGTGCACCATACAATGCAAATAAGAAGCCAGAAATAGGACGCGGGAATTATTTATCCGTTAAGGACGTGTAACTACTTTAAAATGAATCATGAATAATTTTAAATGTTTTTTTCTGACCAGCAATGGGTCAGGTATGTTATGTAAGGAATAGGGGATAAGAGTGTAAATAATCGCACATGTGTGCGGTTTTAAACCATTGTCAGCTTTCACTCTTCCCAATCGTCAGATTATACTTTTTCATTTTTCGGATCAGTGCATCACGGGTGATCCCAAGTATATCCGAAGCTGCTTTCTGGTTGAATTTTGTAGACTGAAGCGCCTTCCTGATCAGGTCGATCTCCTGATTCTTCAGGTTAACGGCTACGCCGTTATTTTCAGGCGATGCCGTGCGCTGGGATTTGAAAGGAAAATCGTTGACAGTCAGCGAATTGTTTTTGCACAGTATAATGGCTCTTTCGACCATGTTCTTTAATTCCCGGATGTTTCCGGGAAATGGATATTTTCCCAGTGCTGCAACCACGTCTTTATGAATGGTGACACCCGGCCTGTTAAATTTTACAGCAAATATATTTGTAAAATGAGTCAGCAGCGGACTGATATCCTCAGGTCTTTCCCGCAATGCCGGAATGTGAATTTGAAGTGTGTTCAACCTGTGCATCAGGTCAAGCCTGAATTTATTTTCTTCCACCCGTTTTTCAATATCAAGATTGGTTGATGATATGATCCGAAAATCGGTCTGTATGGGTAATGTATCGCCCACACGGGTAATCACTTTTTCTTCGGTTGCACGCAATATTTTGGCCTGAAGGTTCAGAGGCATATCTGCAATCTCGTCGAGAAACAATGTCCCTTTGTTGCAAACTTCAAAGAAGCCCATTTTGTCGGTAACGGCACCCGTAAAAGATCCTTTTTTATGGCCAAAAAATTCGCTTTCCAGCAAGGAGTCTGTGATGGCGCTGCTGTTCACTGCACAGAAAATGTGATCTTTCCGGTCGCTCGAATAGTGAATGATCCTTGCGATGTTTTCTTTTCCGGTTCCGCTTTCACCGGTAATAAGCACGTTCGCATCAGGGTATTTTGAGGCAGTTACTGCTGAATCAAAAACATTGCGGATTTTGGTGCTGACTCCGATAAAGTGACGGTCAATTTTATCCTCCAGTGTTTTAGAAATGAGTGAGTTACGCTCCTGTACCTGTTTGAGTTTTCGCTGAAGGTACAAGTATTTGGTTGTTCGCTCAATGGCAATCTGAATATCGATATGCCTGAAAGGTTTACGCAAATAATCGAAGGCCCCCAGACGCATGGCTTTGATGACCGTGTCCATGTCACCATGTGCGGAAATAATCACAACCTCCAGGTTTCCGTATCGGGCTTTTACCTCTTGCAAAATGTCAAGACCACTGATCCCGGGCAATCGAACATCAAGGATGAGCAGGTCGATTTCATGATTTGCAAGCACTGTTTTCGCGTCAGCATAAGTGTTGGTTTCAAATGATTCAAAACCCGACTTGCGCAAAAATTCATGTAACTCTTCCGTGAATTGTTTTTCATCATCAAGAATCAGGATTTCAATCTTTTCCTGGTTTGTCATGCTTCTTTCTCATTTTGTGTTTGCAAAAATATCCTGACCCTGGTCCCGGATAATACTTCGCTTGAAAATTCAATCTGCCCATGCAGTTCCTTGATTATCTGATAGGAAACGGAGAGGCCAAGACCTGTGCCTTTTCCCGGATCTTTGGAAGTGTAAAAAGGTAATGTAAGCTGGGGGATGTTTTCAGCAGCAATGCCCATTCCGTTATCTGAAACCTCGACTATCAGCAAATTATTCTGCCAAGACGTTTTTATTTCAATGGTCTTCTCAAAATATTCTTTCAGATTTACTTCCTTCTCCAGCAGTGCATCTTTGGCATTGGAAAGCAAATTAAGGATAACCTGCTCAAATTTATAGGTATTTCCGGTAATCTGGGGAAGGTGTTCTCCAAGGTTCAGACTGAGTTCGATTGCGTGGTGTTTAAATTGTTCTGAAACCATGGAAATCGCATTCAAAATACTCGTGTTGATGCAAAATCCGGTCAAAATATAGTCATCATGACCTCTTGAGAATACCCGGATGTGATCAATGATATTTCTGATTCGCGTGATATTTTCAAAAATCTTGTCAGACTTTTTCTGAAGATATTCCATTTCAATTTTTTCATTCGATGCGATTTCACCCAAGATATTATCCATGGCCATTGAAATGGTATTTAATGGCTGGTTGATCTCATGTGCAATGCCTGACGCCATCTCCCCCAGGCCTGCCATCCGTTCAGAATGAATGAGTTGCATCTCCAGGCTTTTGCGTTGAGAAATATCCCTGATGATGATCATATAAGAGACAGGTTTCCCGACAGGATCATGCAACAACGCGGAACTTGCTTCAGCAACCAGCACATGGTTGTTTTTTTTGCGAAGCCGAAGTTCAAAATTCTGGGCAAGACCCTGTTTTAGCGTTTTGTCAAAAATTTCAGACAGAATGCCTTCCTCCTCTGAAGCCATAATATCTGCAAATGGTTTTCCGACAAGCGTTTCCCCGGTGTCAGAACTGTAAAGGGCTAGTCCGGCGGCAGAAACTTCAGTAATAACTCCACCAAGGTCAGTCAGGAAAATGCCGTCGGGAGATGCTTCGATCATGGTCCTGTAGCGCTCCTCGCTGATTGAAAGAGACCTGTTGGCATTGGCAAGCTGCTGCCTGAGATGTGCCTCCCTGAACTCTCTTTTAATAACAGATGGGAATCGGGTCATGTGATCTTTCAACAGAAAATCATGTGCTCCGGCTTTGATCAGTTCCACTGCCTTTTCCTCGCCGATCGCACCGGATATCACGATAAACGGGATGTCCAGACCAGATGCATGATAAATTGCCAGGGCCGATAAAACATCAAACCTTGGCATGGAGTAGTCGGAGAGAATTAAATCCCATGCCTGCGTTTTCAGTGCATTCTTCATCTCATCCGGCGTCTCGACCCGCTGAAAATCAATGTTATAACCAATTTTGCGCAGATGGTGCGCATTTAGTTCTGCGTCATGTTCATTATCTTCAATAATAAGAACTGATAATTTATATTCCATATCCCATTGAGCTGTTATGTATTCCTGAATGATTGAACCAACTTAAATCAGTATGCAAATTTAATATGTAATATGATTATCAGATAAATAATTTTGATCATAGATGTCAGAAAAAAAAACCTGTCAGGCAGGGACCTTATGGGAGCATGCCCGGGGGACACAGGGACAAACCTGAATGCTAAGCGAATCCTTAATGAACGCTAAGAGAATGCTAAGTGGGAAAGAGCAGGGAGCGAGCAGGGAGCGAGCAGGGAGCGAGCAGGGAGAAAGCAGGGAGCAGACCATTCATTAAATTTTTACCTTTGACCCGTCAACCGGGAGGGACCTGCTTAATGACATAAGATGAAACTGACAAGACAATTTACTGACTTTTTTAACAGCGAAAAATCAGGTGGTTTGGTGCTGCTTGCCTGCACCTTGTTTTCTTTGATTGCAGCCAATTCAATATTTGGCAAAGGTTACGTTGAATTCTGGGATTTCAGTCTGGAGGGCCATTCCGTTCAGCACTGGATCAACGACGGTTTGATGACCGTGTTTTTCCTGATGATCGGACTGGAACTTGAACGGGAAATATATGCCGGTGAATTGTCAGAATTCAGAAATGCCACCTTACCTCTGATTGCGGCCCTTGGCGGGATGGTGATTCCCGCTCTTCTCTATTTGTCTTTTAACATAAATGAGGTAACCCAATCAGGGGCAGGGATCCCCATGGCGACCGACATTGCTTTTGCCATAGGAATTCTGTCATTGCTGGGCAGCAGGGTGCCGGCATCACTTAAAGTGTTCCTGACAGCGCTTGCCGTTATTGATGACCTGGGCGCCATCCTGATCATCGCCTTTTTTTATACCACATCACTCGTCTGGACAAATTTAATGATCGCATTGGGAATATTCGGGCTACTCCTTATATTTAACCGGTTAAAAATATACCTCATTTTCCCTTATCTTATCGGAGGAATTTTTATGTGGTATTATATGTTGAATTCAGGAATACACGCCACCATTACTGGTGTATTGCTTGCTTTTGCACTGCCTTTCGGAGATGGCGGGGAAAAATCGCCATCTTACAGGCTGCAACACTTCCTGCACCGACCGGTTGCCTTTTTTATTCTGCCCTTGTTTGCCCTCGCCAACACCGGCATCATACTTTCAGGAAATTGGGCACATGGTCTGACTGAACCTGGCAGCATCGGAATTTTCCTGGGTCTCATTATAGGTAAACCACTGGGAATTTGTTTGTTTTCCATGGCCGGCGCCTGGCTGGGGTTGTGCGCTCTTCCTCCTGATTTGACCTGGAAGCATGTTATTGGTGCTGGCTTCCTGGGTGGTATCGGGTTTACCATGTCCATCTTCATCACCTTATTGGCTTACGATGAGGTTGCGTTGATCAACAGTTCGAAAATTGCAGTACTGGTTGCTTCTTCCATTGCAGGTGTGATTGGATATTTATGGTTGAGGAATAGTTTGTCGAACCGGCCATCCATTGGATAAGGAGAGTCATTCTCTGTTAAGTAATTTATAACTAATATAAATTACATTGTGTCAGATTTGTGCAATTTTATTTATATATTTACCCACTTGTATCAGGCCGTCAATAATTTTTTATTCCGGATTGCATGGTTTTTTGTAATTAACATGCCCATAACTTATTACAGCGCTTAAGTGATCTGACAAAGAAGAAATCAACCTAATCATATATCCTCCGAAAAATATTTTTCTTGAAACCAATCTCAACAAAACAAATAACCATGAAAAAACTATTACTATTTTTATTCGTACTTGCTCTTGGTGTATCCTCGTTGCAACATGCCAATGCACAAGTTAGTGTAACTGCAACTGCAGGGACTGTAGGGCCAACTTCGTACGCAACTGTGAATGCGGCTTTTGCAGCAATTAATCTTGGAACACATCAGGGGGGCGTAACAATTTCGGTAACCGGGAATACTACAGAGCCCGCTGTTTCAGTGCCACTGTTAAAAAGTGCGTCTCCTTCGAGTTATTCGAGTGTGTTAATTGTTCCCAGCGGAGGTGACTGGACCATCAATTCTGCAGCTGCTCCGACAACGAGCAGAGGTGTTTTGGAATTATACGGTGCAGATAACGTTACAATTAACGGTGACCCTGCAAGCACTGGTACAAGACACCTAAGCATTGTAGTGGCAACCAACTCTTCGACCGGCACAGCTGCAGTTCGTTTTGCATCAAACAGTGCCACCGGCCTGGATGGAGCGGATAATTGCACCATCAAAAACTGTATCATTACTGGTGGTAGAAACTCAGCCACCACAACGACTGTGAGTTACGGTTTTGTGATGTCCAACTCATCTGCCATCTCAACCGGTGCGTACAGCAGTTTAAATACCAGGGTTGAAAACAACCTGATCACCCGTGCGTTTCATGGTGTTTATGCTTCCGGAGCAAGCGCTACATACTTGAATACAGGGACTCAGATTTTGAACAACACTATTGGAAGTGCAACATCTGCATTAAATATTGGCAGCAGGGGCATCCTGATTACCTATTCAGCTTCAACCGCAGGTACAGGATCTGCCACGATATCAGGAAATGATATCCGGGTCGGGGACTATGGTGCAACAGGATCCTCCAATACCATTGCCGGCATCGAAATAGGTACGGTCAATGCCGGGTGTATTGTTTCGAAAAACAATATTCATGACATTAATCAGCCAAATACGGGTGGATATGGCGCCCATGGAATTTATGTTACAGGTGCAACATCCAATGCAGGGATCAGCATTAACAACAACTTTATCAGGGATTGCAAAATGGTAGTTTATCAAACAAGTGCTACCAGCACATTTATACCCACAGGTATATTCTTTACAGCCGGTGCTACCCTGGTGAAAATAAATTATAACAGTATAGCAATGGGCACACAGCTTGGATCAGGATTGAATTATTCTTCCTTTGCCGTAAATGCAAGTGTGTCAGGAGTTACTATCACTGAATTTCAGGATAATATAATTGTAAACACGCACGCGAGCACATATGCCTATGGCTTCTACTGTGCGGCCACAACAAATATATCAGGTGGTACAATTAATTATAACGACTACTATTGCCCCAGCGGGAAAGTTGGATATTACAACCTTGCTGCCAGAGCCACCTTGGCTGACTGGCAAACCGCAACCAGTAAAGATGGAAATTCAATAAGTGCTGATCCTTCATTTATATCAGCAACCAATTTGCACATCAATTTAGGTTCCACAACTGTGAACAATGTTGGGACCCCGGTTGCAGGAATTACCACGGATTTTGATGGTAATACGCGTAATGCTTCCACTCCCGACATGGGAGCCGATGAATACACTCCGCTCGTATGTACAGGAGCAGCCGGTGGTGCTATTTCACCAGCCATTGTTAATTCATGTGTTGGTTTAACATATAATATGTCAACCACTGGTTCAGAAGTCGGGGCCGGTGTTTCCTATCAATGGGAAGTCTCCACAGTTGGTGGTGGTCTGGGTTTTGGCAATGTTTCCGGAGGCTCAGGAGCAAATACAACATCTTATACCACGGGTGCATTGGTCGCAGGTACTTATTACTATCGTTTGAAAGTAACCTGTTCATTCGGTGGGGCCACTGGTACATCCAATGAATTGACCTTGACTGTGAATACACTTCCTTCGGTTTCAGTACTCCCGATATCCGGATTCTACTGTACTCCGGGAGGCTCACCTGTTGAACTGACTGCAAGCGGGGCCAGCACTTATGCATGGAGTCCTGCCTCCGGATTGGATTTTACCAATATTGCAGTGGTAAATGCCAGTCCCGGATCAACAACCACATACACAGTTACGGGTACTGATGCCAATGGCTGTAAAAACACTGCAACTTCTGTAATTACAGTTGCTGAGAAACCATCCCTTATCGGACCCAATGCAACACCAACGTCAGTTTGTATGGACGGGAGTTCGCAATTGCTTGTCAATGCAGTGAATACAACTGCATACACTGTGGCGGCAAATACTTTGTCTCCGGTTAGTACGGTCGGACTCACACCCGGTACATATACAATCGCTCCTGTTGGCGATGATGCTGTTTCCAATTCAGTGCCAATAGGTTTTAATTTTGGTTTTTATGGAAACTACTATACAACATTCCAGGTGAGTACAAATGGGAACATTCAGTTTGGGGGCAGCGCTTCCAACGCCTGGACACCGGCAGCAATACCGGCAGCAGCGGTTCCCAATAACTATATTGCCCTGGCATGGAAGGACTGGACCACTGTCAGTGCAGGGGAGATCAACTATTACACATCAGGTAATTCGCCAAACAGAATTTGCATTGTTGATTTTAATGATGCAGGGAATTATGTCGGACAGATAATCCTTCATGAAGGTTCCAACGTGATTGATGTTATTGCAACGAATATTGGGGTGAACACGAGTGTGCAGGGCCTCGAAAACATTTCAGGTGCTGCGGGTTTAGCCTCTCCCGGAAGAAATAATGTTTCATGGTCCTCCACTACTGTTTCCTCATATACATTTTCACCGTCAGGAGGAACGGCAACATATGCATGGACACCAACGACCTTCTTAAATGATCCGACTTTGCCTAATCCGCTGGCTTCGGGAATTAATGCTACCACTGTATATTCCGTAACCGGAACGATTGGCGGTTGCTCTTCAACAGGTACCGTAACCGTATCTCTCGGCGACCCAATTGCCTGCACGAATATTACCAACACTCCTTCGTGTGATAATCTCAATTTCAACCTCACTGCCCATACAACAGGAGGTGGAGGTACCTTTAGTTACACATGGAATGACGGTATCGGGGGTGTTTATCCTGATGCACAAACGATTACTGCAAATCTTCCTGTTGGGATATATACATTCAGTGTTGATATAACCGATGGCTGTGGCACTACTTGTTCAATGAACAAGGAAGTGACGGTAGGTACAGGACCGGGTGGTACAGCCTCCGGGCCTTCCACTGGTCTGACTTATGTAGGCATGACCTTTGCAGTTACCGGGCATGAGGCAGGTTCTACCTTTCAATGGCAGGTTTCCACAACAAATTGCAGTACAGGTTTCTCAGGTATAGGTGGTGCAACAAGTGATGTGGTTTTACTTACTGCAAGCACAGCCGGCACTTTTTATATTAACTGCATCGTTACAGGCAGCAACGGCTGTGTATCAACGACAAACTGCGTAACAACAGTCGTTTCTGTAAATGGTGACAATGTGTGTTCTGCAATCCCGATTTCGATCGGACTTAGCGGACCATTTACAAACGTTGGTTCAACTGTCGAAGCTGGTGAACCAACACCTCCAGGCACAGGATTTACAACTCAAACCGGATGGGGGACCGGTCAGGTCGCCAACAATACCGTATGGTTCTCTTTTGTTGCACCAGCCTCCGGCAGAGTATCAATAGGGAATAACAGCAACTTTAACCAGTGGGACAATCAATTTGCACTTTATAGTATGGAAGATTGTGCCGGTTTTATGGGTAATTATCTTATCGCTGCAAATGACGACTCTACAACAGGTACCTCTCCATATAAAGCATGGATTGCTCCAGTCTGTTTAACACCTGGCGCCACATATTATTTACAGGTTGATGGATATGGTACAGGAACAAATTCATTCTGGGGCATCAGGCTGAAAGACGAAGGAAATGCCGCTCCGGTTATTTCAGGATGTCCTTCAAATATCTCTGTTCCGGTCAATGCTGCCGGCTGTACTGCCAACGTTAGCTGGACAGCACCTACCGCCTCAGACCCGGATAATTGTCTGACGCCATTATCCTTTACAAGTAATTTCGCACCGGGAGCCAATTTTCCGCTTGGTGCCACAACTGTTACCTACACAGCAAACGATGGAGTGAACCCTCCGGTTACATGCAGTTTTACTGTAACGGTTGCAGCCAACCCAATCGTTGTCAGCATATCTGGTAATTTAGCAATCTGTAATGGCAGTTCAACCGTTTTAGATGCCGGTGTGTTTTCAGGATATTTATGGTCAACAGGAGAAACTACCCGGACAATAACTGTATCCTCAGCATCAACCTGGGGAGTAACCGTTACTGATGGATTTGGTTGTAATGCTTCAGCATCGGCATCAACCACAGTGCTTCCATTACCGGAAATCAGCCTGCCGGTTTTTGGTACAAATTCAATCTGCTCCGGTTCAGGTGTGAATATCACGGTTGAATCATCCATCATTGGCACAGACTATCAATTACGGAATGATGCCGACAACAGCCCCATTGGCCAACCAGTTGCAGGTGATGGCGGAACCATCAGTTTGCCAACCGGAAACCTGGCCTCCAGTACCACTTTCAATGTATTAGCTACAATTGTCGCAACAGGTTGTTCTGCGCAATTAGCTGGTAAAATTACAGTTACCGTTGGAGGTCCTGTGACCACCGTTTCCGATGCTTATATATGCGAAGGAACGACAACAGTCGATGTTCCTGTTACAGTAAGTGCATTTAGCAATGTAGGAAGTCTTTCCCTTACCTTTGGATACACCGATTCGGAATTGACAAATCCCACGATCATCAGCAGAAATGCCGCATTTGAAGGACAATGGGATCCGTTTGAAGTTACAACTTTGCCTGCCGGTATTTTCAAAGTTTCCGGTTATGGTGCCTTACCAGGTAACGGAGTATCTCTTGGAACTGATGAAACAATGTTTACGCTGAGGTTTAATGTCGTTCCGGGAACAGCGATTTCTGCAATCACTTTAAATGAAAACGCACAGGGAACTGCATGTGAATATGCCGGAGTTGCTCCTGATTATACTACATTCTGTGACACCCCAACCCCCGATTTCTACGTTAACGGAGATGTTACTGTTTATCCTCTGGTAACGGTGAACAATCCCGGTGACCAGTTATTATGCAACGGATCTCTTACAACAGGTGTATCATTTTTCTCGATCAACTACGTAAGCGGCGTTACCTATGAATGGACCAACAGTGAGCCGGGCATCGGCATAGCCGCAACCGGAACAGGTGATATTGCGTCTTTTGCAGCCGTGAACACCGGTACTGCCCCCGTTACTGCTGAAATCGTTGTCACACCTACTAATTATGGTTATGTAACCTGCTCCGGGGCATCGGAGACCTTCTACATCACAGTGAACCCGACCGGCCAGGTTAATGATCCTGCCGACCTGGTAAAATGCAATGGAGAAAGTGCTTCGGTTGCATTCACCACCAACAATACCGGTGGAACCACCACTTATTCATGGACAAACGATACTCCTGAAATTGGACTTCCGGGTACGGGTACTGGCAACATTGACCCCTTTAATGTTGTAAACACAGGGACTTCACCATTGGTAGCCACGATTGTTGTGACACCTGCTTTCCCACTATTTGGTGGAAAGGAACCTGCTGCTGACTGTGTCGGACCTACGGAGACCTTCACCATTACAGTTTATCCAACCGGACAGGTGATTAAACCTTCAAATCAGGTTGTTTGCAATGGTGCAAATACCACCGATATAATCTTTGGTACAAACAATACTGGCGGAGCAACCACTTACACCTGGACCAACAACGATCCAACCATCGGACTGGTTGCAGATGGTTCCGGCGATATCCTGGCTTTTGCTGCCATCAACACAGGAACTTCACCAGTTATTGCGACAATTATTGTAACACCACAATTTGAAACCTGCACAGGACCAGCAGAGACTTTCACCATCACAGTCAATCCTACGGCAGAGGTTCATCAGCCGGACAACCAGGTCGTTTGCATCGGGACAAGTACCTCGGTAACATTCGATACCTACAACACGGGTGGCTATACCAGCTATTACTGGACCAACAGCGAGCCGGGTATCAGCCTGGGCACTTTTGGCATCGGCAACATAGATGCTTTTAATGCCACCAATACGGGTACCTCACCGTTGGTAGCTGATTTAAATGTTACTCCTACCTTTACCAATGATGGAGTGAGTTGCACCGGACCTACAAAGCTATTCTCAATTACCGTCAACCCGACCGGCCAGGTGGATGCTGTATCGAACCAGTTGCTTTGCAATGGCTCTCCGACTGCAGATATCATCTTCTCAACCATCAATTCTGGTGGGAATACGACGTTTGCCTGGACGAATGATCTGCCGGGTATTGGATTGGCTGCTGCGGGCTCTGGCGATATTTCCTCCTTTAACGTAGTCAATACCGGTACAGCGCCGGTAGTTGCCACGATCAATGTCGTACCCATATTTGAAAACGAAGGTGTGAGTTGCACTGGTTCGGAGATTTCCTTTACCATCACTGTGAATCCGACCGGACAGGTTAATGCCACCAGCGACCAGGTTGTTTGTAACGGTTCGCCCGTGTCTGGTGTCAGCTTTACAACCAATAACACTGTTGGATCCACGGTATTTACCTGGACAAACAGTGCGGCCAGTATCGGACTTGACGCAAGCGGAACCGGTAACATCCTTGGTTTTACCGGGATCAACACCGGCACAGCACCTGTTATCGCTACGGTTACGGTGACCCCGCATTTTACTTATGGAGCGCTAACCTGTGACGGACCAGCCGACATTTTCACCATTACGGTAAATCCAACAGGACAGGTCAATGACCCGGCAGACATTGTAGAGTGTAACGGAACGTTAACTTCGGTTACATTTGGAACCGTCAATACAGTTGGTGTCACTACCTATACATGGACAAATACAGAGACCAGCATCGGTATCGGCGCCTCCGGTACAGGCGATATTGCAGCATTTAATGCAATAAATGCCGGCAATTCCCCGGTTGTGGCAACCATTACTGTAACACCTCACTTTACCTACGATCTTTTGACCTGTGATGGGCCTGAGCAAAGCTTTACCATCACGGTGAACCCGACCGGCCAGGTGAACAGCGTGGCCAATCAGAGGTTATGCAATGGTGTATCGACAAGCGCAATAAACTTTACCACCACCAACCTGGTTGGAGTTACCACCTATACATGGGTCAACACAGCACCCTCCATCGGTCTTGCTGCAAGCGGCACAGGGAACATATCTTCATTTACTGCGGTCAATAATGGTACAGCACCTGTTGTTGCCACTGTTACAGTAACTTCACATTTCACTTATGGATCAGTAACCTGCGATGGCAATCAGGAGATTTTCACCATCACGGTTAATCCGACCGGACAGGTAAATCAGCCTGACAACCTGTTTGTATGCAACACCGCAAATGCGAGCGTGGTGTTCGGAACCGCTAATACTGGCGGAACCACCACATATCAGTGGACAAACAATACTCCGGGTATCGGATTGGCTGCAACCGGGTCAGGCGACATATCATTTACAGCAATAAATATTGGTACTACCCCTGTCACTGCTACGATTATTGTAACACCAACCTTCTATAACCCTGGCCCTGTCAAGGGCATTCAGACTGGTTGCGAAGGACCTTCCAAGACCTTCACGATTACAGTCAACCCGACAGGCCAGGTGAATCAGCCGGCAAATCAGGTGTTGAATAATGGTGATCTGACAGCAGCCATTCTGTACGGCACTGTCAACACAGGCGGAACTACTACGTTCACATGGACAAACAACACAACAAGCATCGGCCTTGCTGCTGCGGGAACGGGGAATATTGCTGCCTTTACTGCTGTAAATCTCGGTGTGTTTACTGTTGTGGCCACCATCGTAGTTACACCTTCCTATAGTAATGGATCAGTTAGTTGTACAGGACCAGCCAAGACATTCACCATCACGGTGAATCCAAAACCCATCCTGGTTACACATAATCAGTCAATCTGTTCACCATACAGGATTGACCTGACCGCACCTGCTGTTACAGCTGGAAGCGTCTATCCGCCAACCACGGTATTAACCTACTGGCGTGATGCTGCCTGCACACTTCCGGTACCAACCCCCACGGCTGTCGGCAATGGCACATACTACATCAAGGCCACCATACCTCCGGGAGGCTGGTTTGATGTTAAACCTGTTGTTGTAACAATTAACCCACTGCCTGTCATTTATGCCGGGACCGGGAGCGGAGCATATTGTTCAAGTGTTCCTGGTATAACTGTCGGACTTACAGGTTCACAATTGGGAGTTAGTTATACGCTCTGGCTTGGTATTACTCAGATCAGCCCGACAACGGTTGCCGGCACAGGTGGCCCGATCTCATTCGGTTTGATCCCTGCAGTTGCAGGTCACTACTGGACGCTTGCTGAAAACAATACCACCCACTGTCAAAACAGGATGTACAATTGTGTTAATATCACCCTTATTCCTGCATTGCCGGTCAGTGTTACCATTGTACCGTCTGCCAATCCGGCTGTAGCTGACGCAAATGTGACGTTCACTGCCACTCCTGTTAACGGTGGAGTAACGCCATCCTACCAGTGGAAAGTCAATGGATTTAATGTTGCAGGCGGCGGTTCAACCTATACCTATAAACCTGTTAATGGTGATGTCGTGACTTGTGTACTGACATCCAGTGAAAGTTGTGTTTCCGGTCCTGCCACATCCAATTCAGTGGTTATGACAGTTACCGGTTACCATACCGGCAGTATTACTGTTACAGGAACTGTTGGTGCTGAAACCAGGTGTTATAACTCCCTGCTTACCATTACCGTTGCCGGTGGAGGTACTTCGTTTATTGTTAACAGTGGTGGAAACGTCACGATGATTGCAGGTCAGAATATCCTCTATCTGCCGGGAACAAAGGTTCTGGCTGGTGGTTATATGCGCGGATATATTTCGTTAACTGATCATTGCGGCGCGAAGGCTCCTTCAATTGTTAACACAGCAACTGGTGAAGAGACACTGCCTGCTATTTCGCAGAATGTCAAATTCAACATCTATCCAAACCCGACTACCGGAAACTTTACCATCGAGCAAACAAGTGGTTCAACAGCTGAAGTTGTGAAGGTGGAAATATTCGGGATGCGTGGTGATAAAGTTCTTTCAGGACAACTCACCGGCGAGAAGAAGCGTGAATTCACAATATCGGGATTCCCGACCGGACTCTACTTTGTAAAAGTGGTTTCGGGCGATCAGGCAGAAACATTTAAATTGATAAAAATAAACTAGAGATAACGATTCGAAAACAAAAAATCCCGCGAAAGCGGGATTTTTTGTTTTACGGAATATCCTTATTATTTCAGAACAGTTTTAAACGCTTCGATGTAGGAATCTGTTATTTTATCCCACTGATATGTATCCACGATTTTCTTTACATTATTTGAAAGAAAATGTGCATGCTCCCCTTTGGATGGGTCAGTAAGGATATGGCCTGCAATATCGTGTTCATTGCTGAAATAAAAGGCATCCGGGCCAAGGATCATCCTGTTAAAGCGATTGTCATGTGAACAGATCAATGCCCGGGAAGCCATGGCCTCCAGTAGTGAAGGATTGGTGCCGCCTGAAGAATGTCCATGGAAATAGAGCCGCGAATAATACCGCAGCTGATTGAGCAGGTTGATGTCGAAAATGGTGCCCAGGAACCTGATCTTTTCAGAAGGGTATCTTCTTATCAGCTCTTTCCCATATTGATTGTTCATACTGCCCACCAACAGCAGGTGCCGGTGAGAACCTGACTCAAGAAACCCTTTCATAATGGCCTCGGTGTTGTTGTCGGGCTGAATCCTGGAAATGGCCAGATAATATGATCCCGGTAACACATTAAAAGCATGCAGCGCTGTTTCGTCCGGCTTATCAAGGATTTCTGCCCCATAAGGAATATAACAGGAGTTTATTCCATGGGTACGATGAAAATATTCGTCGATCTGCGGTGAGTCGGCTACAATTAAATCACTGCTGAAAACAGCCAGGTGTTCCGCCTTTCGGATAAAGAATTTGAGCATCCTGCCATATTTGGATCGTGACCATTCGAGCCCATCCACATTGGTTACAATTTTAACCCCTGTGGGAAGAAACCTGTGCCACACAGAGGCACTTGCATATCCAAGTTGCAAGATGATGTCAAAATGACGTTTCCGGCTGTCAAGGATGCAATTCAGGTCGTATATAAAAGGTCCGGCCGGTCCAATAATATACTCCGGATCAAAACAATGCACGATATGAACACCGTTCCACTCATCCTGCCGGTAAGGATGGTTGTGCGAATTGTACACCCAGACTTCAACCCCGGCTGCTGCCAGCCTGCATGAAAAATACTCTGCAAACTGTTCAAAACCTCCATAATTGTTCGGGATTCCGCGGGTTCCAAGGATTCCAACTTTCATCTGACGGTAAATCGTTTAATTATTCTGGCCGGGAATACGATGCCCGCTAACAACAAAAAGAGATGTCTTGACAAAATATTCGTTTTAAGCTGATACTGCCGGTAAAAATAGATATAAAAATAGTAGCAATATATTCTTGCTTTGGTTGATTGAGTGCCCCATATTCTGTCACGGGTGGAGAATATATACTGTACCGATTTTAAGGTGATGTTGCTTGTTGAACTTGCCGGATGAATCCTCATCCTGTACAATGGCTCGTGAAGGTTGGCAAAATGATGGCCGTCACGTGCCATTCGGGAGAAGATGTCATAATCCTCGCCCGGGGTTTGATTCGCATACCTGTAGGCCTGAAAAACGGTCCGCCGGGCAATAACGGTTGGATGTTGTATGCCGTTGACTCCATTTTGAAAGGACCGGACAATATCGGTATGCCGGGTTGGGAAGTTGGAAGTGTTCAGGTTATGCCCGGTTTTGGATTGAAAGTACTGTACCTGGCATCCCGAAATATCGATTTCAGGATGCATTTCCATATATTGATACTGACATTCAATGCGTTCAGGATAGAAAGTGTCGTCAGGATCGGCACGCATGATATATTTTGCTGCAGCACATTCCACCCCGGCGTTCAGGGCTGCCGGCATCCCGCGGTTTTCAGGGAGCCTTATCACCCTGAGATATTCCAGGTAAGAGAATTTTTCTAAAACAACCATTGATTCATCATTTGAACCGTCATCAACCAGGATCAACTCACGGGGGAGGAAGGTTGAGTTGACTATGCTTTCAATAAATGCAGTGAGAAAGCGTCCGTTGTTGTAATTGGGAGCAACAATGGATATATCAGCGACCGGCTTCTCAGCCATGGCTGATCCTCCCTGCATCGAGGTGGATGACCTGGTCGGCAATCCGGTGAATTTCCTTGCTGTGAGAGATGATCACCATGGTGGTAGTGCCTTTGATTCGCCCGAGGGCTTCAATGATTTTTTGTTCATTTTCCTGGTCCAGGGCATTTGTTGCCTCATCGAGGATGAGCATGGCAGGTTTGCGAACCAGCGCCCTTGCCAGTGCAAGCCGCTGGCGTTCTCCGCCTGAGAGCTGGGCGCCCCGGTCGCCAACAACAGTTTCGAGCCCGGATTTTAAGTTTCTCACCATTTCATCCGCTGATGCTTTCTGGAGCGCATCCCAGAGTTCATCATCGGTGGCACCGGGTTTGGTCCACACCAGGTTGTTGCGGATTGTATCGTTGAAGAGGAAGGACTCCTGGGTGACATATCCGAGGCTTTTACGCCACTGGTATATGAGGGCCTCGTCGAGCGGGCGGTTGTCCGCCAGGATTTCTCCGGAAACCGGTTTCAGTAACCCCAGAATCAAATCGGCCAGTGTTGTTTTTCCCGAACCGGATTTGCCGGTGATGCAGGTTATTCTGTTTAACGGGATTTGAAGCGACAGATGATCAAGTACCATATTGGCGCCGTAATTGAAGGAAACATCTCTGAAAACAACAGAGCCTTCTATGTCAACCCGATTGCCGTCCCTGGTTAAATTTTCACCATGAAGGTCACATTCCTTTTGCAGCTCCATTACGGCGGTAAAGGCCGGTATCGAAAGCAGAATGGCCTGGTAGGACGTCTGCAGCGAAGAGACCTTGGGCAACAGCCGTGAAAAAATGTAGATAAGAACCAGCAGGGTGGAGGCAGGCATGGCAAGTACCTCGATGGCAAAATAAACATAGGCGCTTAGCAGGACAACCGTTCCAAGGGAGAACATGAACGAGGTGCGTGAGCTCAATTTAACATAATCTATTTTTCGGTTTTCAACATCTTCGGTATGTTGAATAAACTCTCCGATATACCGGTCTTCTTCAGCAAAACTTTTGGCTACCTTCATTCCCGATAGATGTTCCAGAACCACCTGGTAAACCTTCTTTGCAGCGTGCTGGCTGGATTTCCCAAGCTGAGAAGCCGATTTGTTTTTCTTTTGCCCCAGGACCAGCAGAACGAGTGCCCCGGCCAGGGATATCGAAGCCATGGATGGTGACAACAGGAACGCTACTCCAAGGTACATCAACATGGTGATCAGGGTGCTGGTGGATCTTAAAACCTGGAAGATGGCCTGACCGGCCCGCTGAACCTCGGAGGTAACGATATGAGCTACATCGGACATCCGTAACCGTGAGGCAAAAAGCCACTGGCTGTGTCCTAAGGAGATGTATAACCTGTCTTTGAGAAACCTTACAAACCTTTGCTGAATCCTTGCATTGACAAGACTCTGGTAGCTGTTGAGCGCGGAACTCAATGCAACAATAACAATATAAAATAACAGGATTGTGACGATTCCGCCGGGAATGCCCGTTTTATGGAGAAAGGCAACAACCTTTGCAACAAAATCTGATCCCTTGCCCTGGTTGTCGAAAATTCCGATCAGGCTGAGGAGCGGGATCAAAAGCAGGATGCCGATTCCTTGTGTAAAACCTGTAAGAATCTGCAGGACAAAGGAGACAATCACACGTCTGCCGGAAAAATTGAAAAGGTCTTTGGAAAGCCGGATTAAAAATTGGCGATGTATCTCCTTTTGCTTCATGTATTTAACTGGACTCTGACATGCTGAAAATCAAAAACAGCAGGTAAAACCTGCTGTTTGAATATCATACTGATGCACAACAGTTACAAAACCGTTTAGAATTTAAAACTGTTTATAAAAACAATATACATTAGGAAAGGTAGGGGTCGGTATAATGGGCATCTTCTTTGTACCAGGGATGGCCTCCGCTGTTGGTCATTTTAGAATTAATAACTTCAATTTCAGGAGATTGCCATGTCCTTTTGGTTTTTGTAACATTTTCCATAGTAGTAAATATTTATAAGTTAGCGTTCTGTGTGCAATCAAGGGGACAATAATAAACATCTTAGACCGGATTTCCTAATTTATTTTCAATTATTTTTTCAAAAGTTTGCAATTGAAAAAATTTATTGATCAGGGATTTGAATTTGAAGAGTTCGCTGTCATTACCGGCAATAAGCTTTTCAATCATTTTCAGGTCAAAAACATTCGGGTATGAACTGTTACGATTCGTGATAAATTTTTGCATGTCGGTTTTGATTTTACCGGCCTCATTGGTGAAAATCCTTGGAAGTCCCGGGTTTATCGTGCCGTTCTTGTCCTTTCTCCATTGAATTGATGCCGGCAGTTCATCCTGCATGGCCATCCTGTGAATATAGCGGCCGACCCTGAACTTGCGCTTTATTTCATCCGGAACGGCAAGATAATACCTGATCAAATCAACATCGAACATGGGATACCTGAATTCAATCTGGTCGTGTCCTGCCAGGATGGAGGTAACTTCAATCCGGTTGGTTAAATGACGCTGGGTAATCTTCAACAAGAGGTCAGGGGCACTGTCCGGGAGCAGCATCACCTGCTGCCGGTGTTTCAGATACTGTTTCTCAAGGTCATGCTGTTTCAGGAAACCGGGATCGATTCCAAACCTGTAGAGTTTTTTAACCTCTTGTCTCTTATTGCTGAAATCTGTTTTACCTGAAGGCAAATTAAAAAAATATCTCAGGGATTGTGCAAACCCAAGTTCATGCATGGTGTTTTGCGCCCTGATATCACAAAAAAGTTTAAAATACCTTAATTTTCTTTTGTAATCGGTATATACAAAATGAGCGGGATTTGTCAGCATCTGATCCCCGCCATGACCGGATAAAATGGTGCGCACCCCTGCAGATCTTGCCGTCTGATTTGCATTAAGGTTATACACGGCATAATTGCTGTAAAAGGGTGAACGGATCACATCGATGTTCTGTCGTATGTTATCGATGATCCTTTGATCTTCAAGAGTTACATGCTGGATGTTTTCTATCCTGCAAAAGTTGCAAACCATTTCAATTTCAGCAGTTTCATCCTGCCAGTTCTCATCAAGTTCGGGAATGACCTTCTCAGGAAGCACCCGGGCAAAAGCATGCAATTGTTCGCCCCTGGCCGTCAGATTCTTTTGAGCAACCGCTGCAATGGAGGATGAGTCGAGTCCGCCGCTTAACTCTGCGCCCACCGGGAAAGCGGACCTGACCCGGTTTTTCACAGCGCTTTCAAACAGTGCCTTATACCCCGCAATATATTCCTCATCTGTTTTCATAACCAGCCTGTCGGGAACCGTCAATTCCCAATACCTGCGGATTTCCACGCGTCCGGAGCTCACAACCAGGCGATGGCCGGGTGGGAGGGAGTGTATTCCCTGGTAGAAAGTGTCATGTTCTTCCCGTTCAACATTGATCAGGAAATCAAGCAACCATGACTTGTTCAGTTCTTTATCGAAAAATGGCAAGGCCAGGATTCCTCTTAATTCAGAGGAGAAGACAAAGTAGCGGGGATGATCAAAATAAAAGAGTGGCCGCATTCCAAAATGATCCCTTGCGATGAATAAAAAATGCTGCCGGGGATCGTAAATGGCAAAGCAAAAATCACCACGCAACAAGTTACAGCACTCTTCTGAACGCTTCAGGTATGCCTGCATGACCAGGTCGCTGTCGGAAATCCTTTTCAGGTCACTATCACTGACCGATAACAACCCGGCCATTTGGCTCCGGTTATCGATTCTCGAATCGCTGCAAATGACATGACCTGTCTGCTGGTTCTCAAACGGCAGTTTTTCAGTCAGGGATTCGGGAGTGTTGAAAACCAATAAATTTCCCAAGCCGGCTTTCTCGTTCAGCCAGATGCCCGATTCATCAGGAGTTCCATGAGAAAGGTCAGCCTTCATTATTTCAAGCCAATGCGGGTCGAATCCCTCTCCGGTTTTATCAATGATTCCAAAGATTGTACTCATCTGAATTGTTGTTATGAAATCTCCTGCACGATGGTGTATTTCCTATAACCATCCTGGCCACAAATAAACTGATTACCCGATTTAAGCCATGCATGCGCTTTCAGGAGGTTGTCCTCTTTGGCTATTCCGAGATAGATGGTGCCGGGCAGATGAACCATCTTCAGCAATGTTTTCGCTGTCAGTGCCTGGACCAGGCATTTCCCCTTCCACGGAAGATAGTGAAGCCCCCGCAGCAATGCTTTACGGACAATGAGCGTTTTAGCTGCCGTAATTTTTTCATCGTTGTTTTTCCCGTGATCTTTAAATAGCCGGATGTACCAGCGAAATGGAATAAATAGAACCAGGAATTGGCATGCACAGAGTAAAGCATAAGCTGCAATAAAATACCAGATGTCTGATAATCCGATTGTTTTGCGGGTCATGCAGGAGGGTGATTTCAGGACTGATCGTTAACGACGATTAAACCTTCATTTTCAAGCTTAGTAATATAAACAAGCACTTCGTTGTAACACTTCTCCTCTTCAACGTCGAATTCCTCCATCAACCAGTTACAAATTGCCTGAACAGTCATGGGTGCGGTGAGCATTTCCCAGATTTCTGCCGCAACCGGGTTCAATCCATAATAATTTCCTTTTTCAATGCTCATCATCACCACTTCATCGTCCATTTTGCTGGAGATGATGGCTGGATTTTTTGAAATAACCGAGTTAATGTTTATTGCCATGGGTGGATATTTTATATGTTTTGTTTAGTCTTATTTCAGCGGGTTGCCGTAGTTCTGAACTGAAAAATTTACACGGGTAAAAGTATTCATTTTTGTCATTCCGTGCAAATGGCATTTCTC
>CAYHGE010000057.1:0-1137 GCA_964355945.1 uncultured Draconibacterium sp. | reverse complement strand
GCGTCTCTGCGTCCTGCGGTTTGTCATTGTTTCAAAGTTCGATGTATCCGAACCTTTCCATCACCTCACGGTGATCAGATACTATTTTCCTGATTTGCGATTCAGTTAAAAATGATCTCCAGCCACCTGCTTGTCCGTTTCTGAAGAAGGCATCGCAACTCGGCAGTTTCTCTTTAAATCCAAACTGCTTCTCCGATTTTTTCAGGGTTTCAAACGATGTTTCTGAGATGGCATGCTTTACCTGTTCTTCTGTAAATGTAAGCTCCAGGAACCTGAGGGCTTTTGAAAATGTTTCAACAGGAAAACTGATCATATCCTCATACCGGATAACATGTACCCGTATTTTCGAATTAATCCAGCTTGTGGCATGTCCGCTCCAGTCGCCCAGCCACTCTTCCAGCAATGGATGCAAACAATTGACCGAAGGGTGAAGCGCATGTTCGGGATTGTTCATTGACGCTATCACCTCATCCACGGATTTACTGAAATAGAACGCATTGGAAACGGCAACATCCAGCGGGTTTCGAATGATGTAGATGCATCCAAAGGATGATGCAGGCGGGAATGCAGGATTTTCGTCGGGAGTCAGAAAAAACCGGTCGTGGGTTTTCAGGTAAAGAGGCCCGGAGGTTTCAGCAGAGAGAAGCTGAAAAACAACTGGTTTCAGGTCCCTGATCTCATGAATGGTCAACTCTGATGAAGAGATACCTGACAATTCATCGAAAATGATCCTGGAATTCGCATAAAGGTCAACCTCAAGGTTGTTCAGGTCAGCCCGCTGGTTCCCGGATAAAAGAGAGGATAAAAACAGGCGGAACCAGGTGTTGCCCGATCTGGGATAGGATGCCAGCCAAACCAGGTTTTTCATCGAACGGGATTCATGACCCCGGAATGCATAAGGTCCTGTTCAATCATTGCAACGGTTTCGTCGAGGTGGGTAATACCATGCATTCGTTCCAGGGTGCAGATCCTGACATGCGGAAGTATTTTCGATGCCTCTGTGAACACATCCAGGGTGGATGATTCACCTTTTTTCAGATAATTCTTCCGGAAAATCTTTCCTGTAAGCAATTCCAGCTTTTTATACCCGTAAATTTCAGTAATAACCGCGGGACCATTACTCTTGTATGACAGCAG
>CAYHGE010000056.1:0-24352 GCA_964355945.1 uncultured Draconibacterium sp. | reverse complement strand
CCCCGGGGGGCTGAATAATCAACTCCGAAATGCGGCCTTGCAATGCGCAGGATCGGGTGCATCCGCGAACGGGTGAACCGGGAACTGATGCGTGAAAACTTTAAGGGAGCTTTTAAAAATGAGCGCTGCAGACTTTGTCCTTTCTCGTCAAAATATACACCTTTGCCCTGCTGCACAAAACTATATGCGTAAAAATCCTTACCGCTGGTCTGGAATCTGGAAGCCAGAATGCGATCAATTCCAACCATCTTGCTGTCAACAAAAAGCTCTTCATAAATTACGGTGAAATTATCTCCTTTCTGCAAACCGTAAAAATCAACAGTCCAGGCGTAAACATCTGAAAGAGCCAGCCCAAGGTTCACATCCAGCTTGTTTTCTAAAAAACAGTTCCATAAGGAGCTCTTTATTGTTCCGGATGCCGTTTTAACCAGCCGGGTTACTTTCTTTTTCTCCTTATAAACCTTTAGTGAATCCCGGAAATCGTAAACAACAAAGTCAATAGGGTTCAACTCATAAATGAAAAATAATGTGCGTTTTGAGCTGTCTTTTGAAAATACCCTTGCATAACGATTACCCGCCTTGATTTTCCTCACATCGAAGACATCTTTCGTTTCCCTGGCAATTTTTTCGATCATTCCGTCAGGGACAAATGGAGATAGCAACACTGAAAGGTTCTGGTTATTTGCCACTACTCCGTGCACCAGTTCCATACTATCGAGCCAGATGCCATAAGCCAGTGGGGGTGGAGTAGCCGGGATTGAAGATTTTACAGGTACTTCCCGCTGGTAGTAAATAAAAAAACCAATGATCATCACAATGGCAAGAACAACAAAAAGTGTTATTACTGAATAGATTCTGAACGATAATTTTTTCATGAATGCACTTTATTTGAGCAATTTCTGTTCATCCTTGTCATAAAATGGCCAATTTGTTATTCAAAGTGCAAAATAATCTGCACAATTTCCGGTCTGTTGCCCAGTCTCACAGGCGGGCCCCAGGTGCCGAAACCGGTGGAAACATAAAAATGGGTCTTTCCAATCTGTTTATAGCCACAACTGATTTCATATATGGCAGTAGTAATGTAGTTAAATGGCCATAGCTGTCCATGATGGGTGTGTCCCGATAGCTGCAGATCAACCCCTTGTTTTACAGTGCGTTCCAGGTTGAATGGTTGATGATCCATAAGGATAACCGGGAAAGTGCGATCCACTTGTTGGAGAAGTTCAGAAAGTTCTTTGCGTGTTTTTCCTGTAAACCGGGGCTTGTCCCGGTCTTCCCGTCCCACCAGGTAAAATCGCCCATCAATAAACAGTGCTGTGTCGCGAAGTACATTAACACCGTGCTCTTCCAGGTATTTTACGGCCTTTTCAGCTCCGCCAATATACTCATGGTTTCCGGTGATGGCATAAACCCCGAGTTTCGATTTGATCTCAAGCAAATCTGCTCCCAGGTTATTCTTGATCACAGGCGCCAGATCTTCATCAACCACGTCCCCGGCAAACAGCACGATGTCTGGATGAAGGTCGTTGATAGCGGCAACAAGCCTGTGGGCTTTTCGCTTGGCGATGATGGTGCCAAGGTGGATGTCTGAGGCCATCACAATGTTGAGTGATTTAGCCCCAGGTACCACCTTTCCGATTTTCAGTTCCAGCTTTGTAATCCCCGGGTTTCGCGCATTAATATAGCCTCCGGCAACAATCAAGGTAACCAGTAAGATGGAGGCATACAATACCATAAGTTTTGTCTGCTGGTAGTTTTCGTAAAAGGATTGCGGGAAAATGTGAAAGAAATGGTTTAGAACCCTTGCAATATCTATGCATACTGCGATCAGGATAAAATAGAGCATGAATGCCAGCCAGAAAGAGCCGATCCATGTGATGATTCCGGTAATATCACTGGGGTAGGCCCTCTCCATAATTCTTGACAGGACAAACGTTGAAGAAATAATCCAGAATCCTGCAATATACCATGGTCGCCATGACCATCCCGCAGGAATGGCCTGCAATCCCCTGATAAAAATATAGCTGTTGACCAGGCCATATATGACCAGGACAATCGTGAAAAATATTAAAAATGCGCTTGGTTTCAATGTTTTTATACTTTTTGTGATTTTCTTGCGGCAAAGTTACCGTTTATAAAAATATACTTATAATTTTGTTTGCCATGACAGATACCGGATTTGTACTCAGCTGGATTGACTATGCCATCATGATAGTCTATTTCGTCTTCGTCCTGGGAATTGGATGGGCATTGAAACGTTACATGAAAGATGCCAGTGCCTTTCTGGAAGCCGGCCGGTCTATGCCTGCATGGGTTGCCGGACTGGCATTTATTTCCACAAACCTGGGTGCGCTTGAAGTCATGGGAATGACCGGCTCTGGTGCAAAATACGGAATGCTTACCACGCATTTCTACTGGATCGGGGCAATTCCTGCCATGGTTTTCCTTGCACTGTTCATGATGCCTTTTTACTATGGATCCAAAGCCCGTTCGGTTCCCGAGTACCTCAAACTGCGCTTCGATGAAAAAACCCGCGGATTGAACGCCATCTTGTTTGCAGTCATGACGATCCTTGCATCCGGAATCTCAATGTATGCGCTTGCCATCCTCATGGAGAAAGTTCTTGGCTGGAATTTCCATCTGAGCTTGGTTTTATCTGCTGCAATCGTTCTTGGCTACACTTATCTGGGCGGTCTTTCTTCAGCAATCTACAACGAAGTTCTGCAATTCTTCATAATAGTAATCGGGTTGCTGCCAATTGTTTTTCTGAGTCTTCAGGATTTGGGCGGATGGACGGGCATGAAAGAACAACTGGCCCCGATTGTTACCGCCAAAGGATTTGCTCCGGATACCTGGACAACGACATGGAAATACACCGGTTCCGCAACGGCGAATCCCCTGGGCGTGGAATGGTATGGCATTGCCGCAGGACTTGGATTTGTACTCTCCTTCGGATACTGGTGTACCAATTTTCTGATCGTTCAGCGGGCTATGTCAGCAGAATCACCTACTGCAGCGCGAAACACGCCGCTCATTGGTGCTCTGCCAAAAATGTTCATCCCTTTCCTCATCATCGTCCCGGGAATTGCTGCCCTCGTTCTGTTAAATAAACCGGGATCAGGTTTTATGTTACCGGAAATTTCCCCGGGACATTATAATTATGACTATACCATCATTGCCCTGCTGAAACAATATTTGCCAGCCGGGGTGCTGGGATTGGGGATTACCGCGCTGCTTGCCTCTTTCATGTCGGGTATGGCCGGAAATGTATCTGCATTCAATACCGTATGGACTTATGATATTTATCAAAGCTATATCCGGCCGGTAACTTCTGATAAAATTGCTGATGATAAACATTATCTCTTCGTCGGCCGGATGGCAACAATCTTTGGAGTGATCGTCAGCATTGCTGCTGCTTACCTGGCGAGTCTTTTCGGGAATATCATGGACTTCCTGCAAACCATCTTTTCCATGGTCAATGCTCCATTGTTTGCGGTGATCTTCCTGGGTATGTTCTGGAAAAGAACTACCGGAAATGCTGCCTTCACCGGGTTACTGGCAGGTTTCTTCATCGCATTGCTTCACCATGGGCTAACTGTTCCGGAAGGCGCGGCAACCCTTGTCAAAGGCGGATGGATCACCAACATTCATACCTATCCGGTTGAAATGGCCCAGAACTTCTGGACAGCCATTTTTGCCTTTTCAACAAGTGCTGTCGTTACCATTGGTTTATCACTGGTTACGCTTCAGAAAAAATCAGATGAAGATTTGAAAGGGCTTGTTTATTCGCTCACACCAAAGATTGTTGAGAATAACGTGCCCTGGTATATGCGCTCATCTGCACTTGCAATCCTTGTTCTGACGATAGCGGTAATATTAACAGTCCTGTTCTGGTAACAACAATGCATTGTTTTCATTGTTTACATTCATTAATTCATTTACAATATGGGTATTGATATCAAATTTCCGATCGGGCTGATGTTTACAATTCTTGGGCTATTGCTGTCCGTTTTCGGCTTATTCACAAGTGGAGATAATGCTCTGTACAGCCGGTCACTAGGCATCAACATCAATCTCTGGTCGGGATGTGGCATGCTGATTTTCGGACTCATCATGCTCTTTTTATCCTGGAGAAGCGGCAAAAGTAAAACCACCTGATATGAATACGATCCAACGGGCTTTTCTTAAGACACCAATCGGATATCTCGAAGTAACAGGCTCAACAAATGGAATACGTTCCTTGTATTTCCTTGATTTCAGGGTAAAACCGCAACATATTCCGTCCTGTTTGAAGAGTTGTATCCTTCAATTGGAAGAGTATTTCCACGGCTCACGCCGGAAATTTGATCTTAAGTACGACCTCGAAGGAACCGCGTTTCAGTTAAAAGTCTGGAATGAACTTTTGAACATTCAATACGGATCAACCATCTCATACCTGGAACTGGCGCGACGCGCAGGCAATGTCAAAGCTGTTCGTGCCGTTGGTGGAGCCAATGGTCATAACCCTGTCTCCATCCTGGTGCCTTGTCACCGGGTGCTAGGTTCGAATGGCAAGCTCATAGGTTATCGCGGCGGATTAAAACGAAAGAAATGGCTGCTCGAACATGAACATGCTTTTTCGCAACGGGATTTGTTCTATGGCAAATTGTAGCATTTGTTCGTGTTAATATTATAAAAATAACCACATTAGATACAATAGGTACAATAGAAAAATACAGTAGAAATTCTATTGTGCTTTTCTAGTGTGTTCTAATGTGCCTAATGTGGTTAACCCAAATTCTAAACTTTGAAAAGAAACTTCCAGTTGTTTGTATGGGCTTGCCTGACGACAACCCTGTTTGCCCAGAACAGCCTGCTGCGGCTCGAATCTGATCATCTCAACCAGTTCATGATCAGATCAGTTGTAACAAAAAAGATGGGCAGTCTGGATCTTCTGGAGCGACTGCCTCTTTTTTCGGTAATCATTGACAGCATTAACCACAGATCAGGCAAAAGCCCCCGGATCATTGCCGATACTTGTTTTGCCACCTCCGTTGAATCTGAATAAGTTTATCAAACCCGATTTTGCCATCTTCAGGGTGTTACCGGGAACCGAAGATCTCCAGGTGGTGTATATGAACCTGGATGATGCAAAGGCTTATGCAAAATGGGCCGGGAAGAGGCTGCCAACAGAGCAGGAGTGGCAATATGCCGCGCAGCGAGATGGCATGCGGAAATATCCATGGGGCAATCAATTGGACTCACTCGAATTACCGCTTCAGAAGCCAGGCGTCCTTATATACCTTTTTCACCTCTTTCAGTTTCGTCATCACAGCCGGTTTATCTGTTGACTCGAAGGCAGAAACCCTGACTTTGCCATCCTTTTCAAGCATCCTGGCTAATGGGTATTCGGTGCCTTTGAGCGTACTGACTAATTTATTGGCTGCGTCAGCCGACAAATTTGTTTTTATGATGATGTAATATGTTCCTGAAATTGAGTCAATTGGCGGTTTAGGCAAAGGAAGGACAGGCACTGGCACATTCGGTTTAACCGTCGGTTTTAACGTGTCTGAAGTGTGTCTGGGAGGCTTGCTGCCACAAATGTACGCTTCACCCTCAGGATCAGAAACTTCGCCAAACCAGGCACATGCATAGTTCTCATACACTGCGATCCCGATTGCATTCCATGTCTTACCTGACCATTTTCCGGAATTCAGCAGGAAGTTGCTGAAATACTCCTCCACCTTCCAGACCATGATGATGGTGTCCTTTACAAGCGGGTTGTTTTCCCAATATACGATTTCATAAGCTTTGGATGGGTATTTTGTTAACTCACGGGCTTTATCCCACACAGAGTTTTTCTTGTTTTCATCCCTGGGATAACAAAAAGGAGCCCATTTACCTTTTCCCGACCATGAATGAAAATTGCAGGAGCCCTGATCAGGATGATTGAAATACAGATCTTTGGCATGGAGAGTGGCAATGTAGGAAAGAGACTTCGAGAGCGGAATGGGAGCGAGGTTGTATGTTTGCCTGTATTCGTTAATCATCAGGTAAAGGTCCATTTCATAAGCGTTGAGACAGAAATTTACGGGAACTGAGGGGCCTTGTTTAATTCCGGTTTGACCAGAAACCTGGCAAATGCCAAATGAGGAAAGAATCAACAGACAGGCTGATATAAATAGATTGCTGATGCTGGTGCTTTTCATTTTATATTTTCAGGTTCCAGGTTTTGATTGGCGCTCACAACCAGTTTGTTGCCAGTATTAATCAGCCTGGCATAAAATGAATAAGCACCAAGATTATTCTCAATTTTCAGCAGGAGCTTATTCCATCCGGGTTTCATGATTAATTCAATTTCCGCCTGGTCGGGCTCTGCAATCCGCTCTCCAAGGAAACGATACACCTCATCCCCGTTGAAAAACACTTTTGATCCGTCGTCGCTTCCAATGAATAGTGTTGTTTTTCTGGTATCAGGTGAATAAATGTAAGTAAGTGCATAAGTTACAACCAATTCATGTGGAATAATTTTATCAGTAAGCGACAGACATCCATTTTCAGGTGTTTCTACGTAGGACCATCGAATAGGTTTCGCAGGTGCACCATGATAATCCAGGATGAGATCGATCTTTGATTCGGGAAGATAAACTGAGTCGAGGCCACGTCGGTTCGAACCTATTTTATGCGGGTTGGGAAAAGGTCCAAGGATGTACCATTCGCCAATATAATTACGCTGGGGCTCCATGCTTACCCCGTCGAGTCCGACAAAATACCCCTTGGATAAGGCGTTCTTGCCGGTAACCACAAAACGAATGTCCACCGACCCTGTCAGGGTCCTTAACCCCGTCAGGGTGACTTTACCGCTGGGCAGGATGTGCGGTGAATAACCACTGATCGTCCCTGCCCTGATATTATTCACAAAAATATCTGCATTACCATAATCCGGACCCTTGGAATAATAGAGGTTCATGTCATATACGGGTTCCTTTAACCCATTGATGTCTAATCGAAAAGAGGATTTATCCCTGGATTCAATCAGAATCTGCTTATTTTCACCCCATTCAGGTCCCTCATCTGCCATATTCATGACTTTCGACTTCAATCCTTCAAGACGGAATTGAAGCTTCTCCGCCTCAAACATTCGTGCTGGTTTTACAATCCGTAAAGGGATACGCTGGCCTGCAATCGGAAAGGTTGGGAATGGCTTATGTGGCTCCATCTGGTACCAGAAAACTGTTGAACTGTAATCCGCGATATCCTGGTTGCCATGACCATGTTCAATGGTGACCTTGATGTTTTTCTTAAATGGAATCGGATCCATGATATAAAAACGGTAGGCCGCAATCTGACCAAGCGTATCATTTTTATAAACCAATCCACTGTATGGCCCTGTAAATTCTCCAGAGTTAAAATACCATCCCCCCGAAAAATAGTCTTCAGTTCCTGTACCACGCACTGCAGGCCGTTTTTCGCCATCAACATAGATCATTTCGTCCCCTTCAAGAAACCCAAGTCCACCGTTATAGGATTGCAGGTTGAGGTTAACACCAACAAGATGTCCCTTTCCCTCAGCCTTCAGCATAACATAATTTGAATCGTAGTTTGTTCTGATACTCCTGTTCCACTGGGCATGAAAATAAGCTACATCTGATTCCAGCGCACCTTCGAATTTTTGATATTCAATTTGATATAAAAAACCAAAAACTTCCTGTCTGGTATCATTGGCAATTTCAATACGGGCAGCACGCTCAAAAGGCATGGGAAAATAGCAGACGTATCCGCCGCTGGTCATTGCCATATATTGTGAGGTGTATTGCTTATGCTTAAAGCCACATCCGAAGAAATCGCCTATCGGAACTTCAACAGATGGTTTTGCTTCATTATCCCAGTATATCCGCAGGACGATACGTCTCAAAAAATATGGATCCCGCGAATCAATTGCAAACCACATCCGCACAACCATACCGGGCCCTTCAGCATCAAAAATCGTCACTTTTTTCCCAGGGGCAATACTGATCCCGTCTTTGTTACCACCCGAAGTATCAGAACTTGAGACCTGTATAAGCTTGCAGTTTTTGAGGTAAGGCAGTGCAGCCGGCGACACCAGGTGTTGAATATCTGTACGATAGCCTGTATTGCAGGATGTTACACTAAACAAAAGGATCAGCCCCGAAAATGCCGGGAGGAGAAAAAACTTTTTCATAAAACTGTCTTTCAACCTGCAAAGGTAGTCTATTTCTGATTTTCATCTATAAGCAATTTTGCTATGATTGCATCCCAGATGTAGTTGGGCGGGCAATTGAGAACTTCGTTGTCGGCACTGTATGATTCCCAGTAATTGTGGTTTTTTGACAGCTGCAATGTGACCGAACTAACCATTTTTCCAGCCAGCTCATGGGCTAATTCCTGGTATCCGTACCGCCTTAAACCGTCATACACCATGTAATCCCATAGCATCCAGACAGGTCCGTTCCATTTGCAGCAGTAGTCAACATTTGGACTATACCATGGATCCTGGGCTGAAAGTGTTGGAACGCCGTATTTTCTCCAGAATTTTGTCGTGTCTGTGAGAGTCTGTATTAATCGTGCGGCACGATCCTTTGGGGCTGCCTCCGCCCAAAGGGCAAGAAATCCGATAATCTCCTGACGTTTAAGGTCGCGGGTCATGAATTTGAAGGTGTGGTCTTTCTTATCCACAGAATAATAAAACCCGGTCGTTTCATCCCACATCCGCTCATTCACCAGTCTGGATGTTGTGTCTGCCAATGCAACCCACTTTTTCATTTCATTGGTTTTTCCCAACAGGCCAGCCATGGTGGCAAGACTTCTTTCCTCCCTGATCACCATTAACGTAAGATCCAGACATTCAAGCTCATCGGAAATATCCTCCTTGTCTACATCAAGGTAGCGCTCGGCAGAAACCTGGAAAACTGCATTGTACCAGTCACGGACATTTTCAATGATGCCATTCGGCCCCCATTCAAACGTTCCATCCTGGTCGCTGTCACGGTTTTTTATCAGCCATTCAATATACTTTGTCCCGGAAACATAAGCATCCTGAAGGAATTGTCTGTCCTTTCCGGCCTTATACACTTCCAGGTTGATCCAACTGTAAAACGGGGCAGAGGTGGTTGGCATATTTTGATGCGGATAGTCCTGCAAGCCCCGTGGGCCATGCCGATAAGCAATCAACCCATCTTCACGCTGCTGCTCCATGTAAACACGCTGAGAGCCTTCTGCAGATTTTGGATCCATGTAAGCATAGGCCAGCATGCTTAATGATTCATGCAGAACCTGGTGCCCATGTCCCCAGCCCCACAATGGATTGCGGGAAAAAACATAGAAATTGTACTTCGTCTGTCCCGACGGAGGATACATACAACCTCTTGCCAGGTTGAACGCGCTGATATAGGCTAATTTCTCCGACTGATTTTTAAAGGCAATCCTGGGGACTTTCGCATACAGTATGAGGTTGTCTTCAAAATAGGTTTTAAGGATGAAATTCTTAACCGAATCAACAGATCTGATAAGTCTTGCAGTATCTTCCTCTTGTGCCTGGTATCCGCGAAGGTACCTGAAATTGACAGATTCTCCCGGCTTCAACCGCTTTTTAAGATGTAAGGCAATAAAATCAACGGATCCCTGAGATTTCATATTCAGTGTATCCGTGCGTCTTTCAGAATAAAAATCGGTTTTAATCACGTTGTAAAAATCATCCATGTTCCCGGTATAGGCTCCATGAGATGCGGTTTCCCGGTTGCTCGTGAAAAAATCCCTGACCCTGGTCGGATAGCCATATTCCTTTTTCAGACTGCTTATCAACCTGTATGGGCTTTCATAGCGCTGTGTTAAATAACCATCTGAATTTCTATCATACCCGGCAATCCCAAGGGAGTCGTTCCCGGTCGCAAGTATCGGATATGCTGCAACCTCATGGGCAATTTTGTCGGTGTTTTTAATCTCCATATCGACCATGGCAATGGACGAACTATAAACGAAAAATGTCTCCCTGACCAAGATTCCCCTGAATGGTTGGTATTCCAGAATGGCCATATCAGGAAATGAGAACTTAACCACAGGCTTAGTGAGATATTCTCCCGTTGCCGGGATTACAACATCATCAACTTTCCAGATGCAAAACATCGTTCCTGCCTCGTCGGATGAATAGGTCACCGGGCGGCAATCGGAATAATAATCCATCTTATAGGCCTTATCGCCGTATAGTTGAGAGCGGGCCATGGCAGCAGCATACGTTGTATAGAGTGGGTCATTTGCCATTGCACTGATGCGCAGGTAATCTTCGATGGGTTTGAATTGTTGTGCAGTCAGAAGCAACGTAAAAAAGTAAAATGTCAGTAAAAGGATTGATTTTTTCATTGAATGTGAAGGATTAGCATAAACCACATAATAACATCAGTAAGTTATCGCGTTTCAGGAAAACAGTTTGTCCGATCTGATAATTTGCACATTTTTTTCATCGGAATTTATTACACGGATCATACTACTTGCAACTACTGAGGCCAAAACACCCCTGTACTTTCGCAAACTGCCGACCATTAGCGGGCTTAATAATTTCATGAGCACAATTCCAAATTTCTCTCCGGATCTGAATTCCTTTCTGTCACCAAGTAAGAAAGAAGGCTGGAGGATGTACAGCCCTTCAAAAGGAATCTGCTGAAGATCAACTTCCATTTTACCTTTTGTCCTCAGATAAAAATTACCGGATGATGAGCTTGCCCCGATGGAAGAAACAACGGCGAACCTGCTTGCCCCGGCCTGATACGCGGCTCTTGCAAAATTAACTACATAGTCGTGGTCGATTACATGCTGGTTCTCTTTGCTGCCGGCTGTTTTAATCGTTGTTCCAAGGCAACAGAATCCGTGATCAGCTTTAATATCAGAAAGTTCTGACAGCAATTGACTGAATTCAATTACTTTTTGCTCAAGTTTCTGATGGGTTATTGCCAGAGGTTTTCTTACCACGGCAATTACTTTCCCATATTCCGGAGACGATAATAGCAAGTTGATCAATTGCTCTCCGACGAGTCCTGTTGCTCCTGCAACGATTGCGGTTTTACTATTTTGGTTTTCCGACATTATTTTCTTCCTGTTAAAATGGTTTTTTGCGCCTTAGCGCCTTAGCGGTGATGTTTTCCTTTTACACTGATAGGGGGCATTTTCATTGAATCAATCAGGAACCGTGCTGCAATCCCCGCCCAAATATACGTCTGATTCCATCCCGCCTGGTGGTCGTCAGCACTGTAAAATTCATAAAAAATGTGATCTTTTTTCAAGTGAAAGATCATATTGTCAAGTACCCTGTTGGCAAGCTGATCTGCAACTGACGAATAGCCATAGTCCTGAAGCCCCCTGTATAACAGATAGTTCCATTGAACCCATACTGGTCCGTTCCAATACCCGATCGGGCAATAATAATCATCTGCTGCAGATAAAGAGGGAATGCCATAATTTCGCCAAAACTCCAGGGTGTCCTGCATTTTCTCAACCAACCGATGTGCTGTAATGGAATCGGCTATCCCGGCCCATAAAGGGAGAAACCCGATTATCTCTTTTATTTTCAGGTCATCGGGAGAATGAAATCCAAATGTCTGATTCCTCCTGTTGACATTATAATAGAAACTTGTCACAGAATCCCACATATGTTTGTTGATCAGCAACCCTCTGGAATTGGCATCATCCTGCCATTTTGCCGATTCTTTTTTCAAACCCAGTTGATCAGCCATTGCTCCCAACGATTTTGCCTCCATGACCAACATCGAATTAACATCGGGGCCTTCAAAATTGGCTGCCCAGCCAACCTTGTCCCATACAGCCACCCGTGCATCCCTGACTGATTCCAATTCTGCGTGGGCGCCCCATTCGCACAATCCATTGTTGTTGGAGTCCCTGTTTGCAACATAATACTGGTAGAATCTTTTCCCGGAGGCATAAGCCTCCTTTAAAAACACCCTGTCACCGGTAATTTTGTAGATTTCGAGGTTTACATAATTAAACCATGGCGCCGAGCTGGTGTATTTTCCATTGGTTTCAATCGTTTCGTTCAGGTAGGGCCCAGTTCTGTAATTGATATAACCATCCGGTCTCTGACGATCCATATAAACCCGCTGCGAATTAATTGCTCCGGCAGGATCCATAAAGGCATATGCCATCATCACAAGGCTTTCATGAAATACCTGTCCGCCATATCCCCATCCCCATTTTGGTTCACGGGAAAAAACGTAATAATTATGTTTGCACTCACCTTCTGGAGGCAACATGCATTGCCGCATAAGCGAATAGGTGCTCCAGTATAACAACTCTTTGTCCTTATCTGTAAATGCCAATTTCGGAATATTCGAATATGCCTTCTCATCCTCTTTTACCAGGCTCCCGGGATCGGGGTTTTTCAACATCCTGTTTTCATCAGCCGCAGTAATGCCGGATGCACCGTTAATATGCAGCGGACGAGAGGTTTTCTGATTTAAGAATTTCGTTTCAGTCGTATTGACGTCAACCCTGAATGATGTTACATCCCCGGGAGCCATGGTAAAGTCTCTGCGCTGAATACCACCTTGCACATAGTGCGCATTTCGTTTCTGAAGGATCATTGATGCCAGTATCTTTCCATATGGCTCTTTTCCAATGCTGTTTTTATCGCAGTCAGTAGGCCTCACGAAGGTCCACCCTGTCAGGGTGCCGCACCCCGTCAGGGTCCACAACCCCGTCAGGGTGTCTGCAACCGGAATGTCATGATCGACCATCCAGCCGTCTGGCTTTTTAATCAACGAAAATGTATAACTCTCAGAATTTGACTGGTGTTCAATGGTTAAGAGACTGTCATTTGAAGAAAAACAGATGTATGGCAGAATCGAAAAAGTCAAAGGGAAAAGACCTTCATTCACCATCCTGTATTGAAGGATAGCCCTGGAAGAGCTGTAAACAACAAAAAAGACTTCTACCCTCAAATCCTTTACAGGATAGTAATAATACTTAACCAGATCACTGTAGGATGTTGTAACTATTGGCTCCTGATAAAGTTCCTGAAGTTTGAAAATCAAACAATTGTTATAATTAAATGCAATCCCCATATTTGGGCCGTCTTTGGTAACAAACTCCACGCCCGATGCATCGTCGGCCCATTGAAGCCGGTATCCCTGGTCATTTTTATACTGTGACCGTGCCAATGGCGCAGCATAGGTCGTATAAAGTGCATCCGATTTCACAGCCTGCAGGTTTGACAGGAATTGCCCGGATCCACCCAGTGCTATGTGTACAATGACTATGATTAATAAGTATTTAATGTTTCGGGTACTTTGCTGCAAACTTCGTGTCACTTCGTGTCTCCTTCCCGTTACTTCGTGTGATAATTGAATCACCTGACTATTCAAGGTTAACAATAACAGTTTTTGTCAAATACCTGGATTCAGACCGTTCAAAATCTACAGTAAATCTGAAAATCTGCCCTGACCGATCAAGAAATCTGGCATTTTCAGCCGTGTAATCACCCCTCCCTCCACACCAGAATTCAAGAATCCCTGTACTTCCGGATTTACCTTCAACTTCAACCTCGTATAGACTTCCCGATAAATTGTCTGCCAGTATCCGCATCCCTTCTGAAGGATCACCCGGGTTTGGATCTGTTACAGCCGGTAATACTGATATCCCGCCTTCAGCTTCGATTATCAGTCTGCATGCAGATGCCAGTTCAAATGAGGCACTCTGGGTAATCGACCGGGAGGATTTGAAGGATGTTAAGGGAACCTCTGTCCCGTTAAGGGTTACACCTCCGATCCGGCTGCCGGCAGGTAACGAAGGCATGAATTCAATATTCACTGGTTTACCCTTATCCAGTGAGAATGAGAATTCATATTTACCATTTTTACGGGTAAAATGAAGGTCAATAGCCTGGTCTCCCATCAGTACATGACGAATATCCAGCGAATCCCATTGTGGTGGCATCTGCGGAGCCAGGATGATTTTCCGCTCCTGGGCCCTTACTTCCAATCCAAGCAGGCCCTCGATAGCAGGCTGCAGTACCATGGTCTCTGACCAGCACTGGTGAGCACAAACCCCTGAGGGTTGATAAAATGCACCGTTCATCACCTCCTCAATGAAACCAAGTCCCCAGTTCCTGTGAATATTCAGGTTGTTCATGAGATGTGAAAACCCCTGGATGGAATTGCCGGTGGAATACTCTGCAAGGGAAGCCCATCCGGTAAACAACGGCCATACACTGCCATAGTGATAGCCGGTTGGTTTGAACCAGGGACTGTCCTCCCGCAGGATCCGCACACCCCAGTTGGTTGAAAAATTGTTCCCGGCAATGCTTTTTAATGCAATGGTTGCCCGTTTATGGTCAGCCATTCCGAAGTAGATTGGAACTGCAGGCAGAATGGTTTGCTCTGTCCTGAAGGAGCCATCTTTATTCTTTCCATAAGCAAAGAATTGTTGCTTATCGTTCCAGAAATCACTGATAACGGACTTTTTCTGCATTTCAGCCTCCTGGTGATATTTTTCAGCATCTCCATCCTGCATGAACAACGCCATATTGAAAGCCTCATTCATTGCTGCGCCCCAGGCCCCGGCCATGTATACCGTTGCATGGGAGCCATAAAGTTCGCCTCCTTCAACCCATCCATGACCGACATTGGTATTCTCGATCAAATGGTCGCGATCGGTATCTGTAGAAAAGCAGAAGTTGATAGCACGTTTCACATTGGGCCAGGTTTTCCGCAAAAAGGCAGTATCGTTGGTATGGCGGAAATATTTTCCTGCCAGTACAATATAAAGCGGGGTGGCATCTGCAGCATCGTAATGGATGAGCCCTGAGGTACTTGCCTCATGAAAAATTTTTCCGTTCAGGTCCTGGTATTTGTTGAAAAATTCAAGCTGGGATTTCACTTTGTCAAAATCCCCATAGTCGAGCAGGGCAAAACTGCTCCACTCAGCATCACGTCCAAAATACCATCCGTAGCCCGGCCTTCCGTTCACCTTGTGGCCGCCATCCCAGCCGTGACGGGTGGTTGAATATCCGGCAACCAGTGCTTTGCCCATCCCAGGTGTGTTGACGAAAAACCGGTCGGTAGCAATTAATGACCACTGATAACCGGCATTGAAGTTTTTATCAGGGGTTGTGATCATCAAGCCATTATCAAGGATTGCCTGACAATGCTGCCGGGCTTTGTGGTAAACCTGGCCCGGATCACGAAGTGTTTTTTCGAATTGTGCTTTAGTACTGCCGTAACCTTCAATTGAAGCGCTGTAAACGATATCCAGGTTGTCGTTCATCTCAAGTTCGTAGGTTAATAACCCTGCTATCTGCAGCTTTCCGGATTCAACTCCGTTAAAAGTACTATCTTTTTTCACATAAGTAAATCCATCGAATTGCCCGGTAAGGTGGTAAAATGGTTCTTTATTTCCTCCAATCATCACGTTCAGGTCTCCCGACTTATCCTGAATCGAGATCGCCCGGAGGTCACTATCCCATGAATGGCAGATGGACCCGGTAACCCGCTCCGAATAAGGCCACATCCACCGCAGGTTTGACTTGAAACGGATGGTTAGCCTGGCTCCATAAACACCCCTGTACTCATAATGAATAACCCCGTTGGGTTCGTCGGGATCGTTGACAACCACCTCCCTGAGATAGGCCCTTGGAAATTTATACTGCCGCGCAAAATAGGCCGGGTCGACCTCTATCTGCGGGCGCTCATCGTTGAGCCAGTAAACTGTGTCGTTATAATCAAACGAGATACCCACCTCATAATCACGGAAGGCCATAAAAGGATGTGCCCAAACTTCTTCAATGCCACCTTGTTCACTGCCCATTGTCAACATGCGCTCACCTGCAACATCCCAGAAATTGTCAGAGGCAAACAGACGCTTTAGGGCAATGTCAAACGGATTCATTTCCCATTTTGCCGCTTGTGGAACCTGACGGAGAAGCTGATCTGTTTCAGGGCGCGGCAGGCAATCCAACACCGAAACAGGGGAGTAGTCCCAATAGAATTCCTTTTGTCCTTTATAACGACCCGTCAGGTAATTGAGGCAATTTTGGGAGAACAGGCTGAGATGTTCAGCATTGCTGCTGGGGATGCTGAATTTCATATATCCGCCAACAGCGAGAACTTTTCCTTTTCCCGGGTTATATTCCAGCACGAGTCTGGAATCTTCCCGCAAAAAAATATAATCCCAGTCAACTGCAATGACTTTGCCCTGCCGGGGTAACCGAACACCAAAGAAGCCTGTGATACGCGACGAAATATCAGCTGTTGGCCTGCAAATGTATGCTCCGCCGTTCAATCCGTCAAACAGAGGGTGTTCCCGGAAAGCATGAAATCCCAGGCGCCTTCCGTATCCCTCATCAATACAGATTTTTGTACTGTCCTGCAATTCTACCGTTTCAAAACCAAGTAAATTAATATAGTGTGCCGCCTGGAGTGTGAGCCACAGGCTGCCACCTTTATCAACATAAGTTTTTAGTGCGTTAATAAGGTTGGAATCGCTTTCTGCCGGAGCAAATGCCGCTGTATCAGCCCGGTGTATCCAGATTGCTGAAAACCGGGAGTTCTTTTTCATCTGGGTTACAAACTCCTTAAATGTCAGGAATTCTGCAGTATATTCACCGAAATTTTTAAGTCTGTTAAATGCCAGCTTAACCTCAGGAACTGCTTCAGTATATGGTCGTAAACTTACAAACCCGATGAGCGGCTTATCGGGAGATGTCAACGTTTTGTTTTTCTTCTTCAAAGGAATCGAATGCATGCGCATGCTCTGACCTTTTGCCGCCTGTGAAATGACCTGCTGAACCGGAAATAACGTTAATACTAAAGTGCAATATAACAGTAGCATACGATACGTCACCATAGCTATTGAATTAAGTAAGTCAACGATGGGATCAGCGGCACTCCAATTTCCAGTAAACGTTCTTTACTATGATGTCCGTTTGGAATAAGTACGCAGTCAATGCCGATTTCTGCTGCCACTTCAGCATCATGACGGGTGTCTCCGATGAAGAGCATTTTTGCTTTTTCAATGCCTATTTCATTTATAAGGTGGAATCCGACATCGGTTTTTCCATGGGCATAATGGTCATCAAGGCCACGGATCCGTTCAAAATAATTGAAAACGCCCAGGCTCCTGGTCTCAGTGATCAATTCGTTTTGCTCCCGTGCAGAAAGGATATTCTGAGAGAATCCCATTTCGGAAATTCTCGAAAGAACCTCTTTCACCTGGGGATACAGAATGGTTTCCTGCTGGCGCCGGTTGTAACGCGTGATAAACTCCATCCCGACTTCATCAAAAGGCTCTATATCAAAGTCGAAGCCCAGTTTTGCATAATAATTCTTCACCGGAAAATCGAACAGTTCCTTGTACTCTTCCAATGTCTTCATGCGCAGGTCCCGCTCCCTGAGCATCCCGTTCATCACATCCACACAGAGCCAGGCGTCGTCGAGCAGTGTTCCGTTCCAATCCCAGATGATGTGTGTATAGTTCTTCAGTTCGATTGCCATTTATCGCTATTTTTGCACTGGTTATTGAGTCACGGTGAACCTCATTTAAAAAGAAACCTACCGGATTATATTTGTCAAAAATACTGAAAATACCAACCAGTGACGTGAAATTTGCTGCCTTTACCGACCTCCTGGAGGAATTGAAAAATTGTGCATTGTGCCCAAGGAACTGCCATGCCGACAGGTTCTCCGGATCGAAAGGGGTTTGTAATTCTGACGCTTCATTCAACATCGCTTCAATATGCATCCATCATGGAGAGGAACCTGCAATCACTGGTTCCTCTGGCATTTGCAATATTTTCTTTGCCGGTTGTAACCTGCAATGCATCTATTGTCAGAATCACCAGATAAGCCGCACGATTCATCGTGCGGTGATTCATCGTGCGGCTACCCCGCAACCCCAAAATCACAGGTCTGTCCATCCATTTCGCATAGATATCTCTGAGGTTATCACACAAATCACTACCATACTCAACCAGGGCATCAACCGCGTGGGATTTGTCTCACCATCACATTTCATCCCTCAAATGAAGGTCATCATCAACATCATTCATTCCCTGGGCTACAAACCAGTGTGGGTATATAACACCAATGGGTATGATAAGGCTGAGACCCTCCGGACACTCGAAGGCATGATCGATATTTACCTTCCTGATTTTAAGTATATTGACACGGAACTTTCCGGGCAATATTCAGGTGCCCGTGATTATCCTGAATATGCCGCAAAAGCGTTAAAGGAGATGTACCGCCAGAAAGGAAATTCGCTGATTACCGACGAAAACAATGTTGCAGAATCCGGTATCATCGTGAGGCACCTGGTATTGCCCGGACATGTTGCAAACAGCCTGGGTGTTTTGCGGTTTCTTGCAGAAGAAATTTCTCCCCGGATCCATGTTTCTCTGATGGCCCAATACTACCCAACCGAAATGGTGAACAATCATCCCTACCTCAGTCGAACGGTTTCACAGTCTGAATATCTGCAAGTTATAGAGGAAATGGAAAAACTCGGAATGTACAATGGATGGATACAGGAATTCGAAAGCAGCGAATTCTATCGCCCCAACTTCAACAACCCACACCCATTTGAATAACCTCCCGTCCGCCTGTCCGCCTTTCTTATCGTCAATTTCTCCCTGTTCAACTAAATTCTTTGCCATGTAATGGTGATATCCTTACATTTACCACAAAATATTTTTAGAGTCAGAAATCACACCCTTGCCAGTTTTCATAAATGCTCATTTTTAACATCTTTATCATGCGAAAATCTCATCTGTTCATGATTGTCATCCTGCTTTTTGCCTATACTGTAGCAGGGTTTGCCCAGGAAAAAGAGAAGAAATCAGATTCCGGTTACGTTTTCACCATGGTCAAACAACTACCGGCAACCTCAATTAAAAATCAATATCGTTCGGGAACATGCTGGAGCTATGCGGCCATCTCATTTCTTGAGTCGGAACTTCTGCGCACAGGCAAGGATACGTTTGATCTGTCGGAAATGTTTTGCGTGCGGAAAGCATACTCAGATAAAGCATTGCTTTATATCAGGTTCAACGGGAAGCACAATTTTGGTGGTGGCGGTGCTGCACACGATGTTACAAGTGTGCTCAAAAATTATGGCATGATACCTGAAGAGGCATATTCAGGAATGACAATCGGAGAGCCCAACCCGGTTCATGGTGAAATGGATGCAGTGCTGGAAGCCAATGTAGAGGCTGTTTTGAAGAATTCCAACAAAAAACTTTCACCCGTGTGGCACCAAGGGTTTAACGGACTGCTCGATGCATACCTTGGAAAGGTTCCTGAAAAATTCACCTACAAGGGCAAGGAATACTCTCCTAAGTCCTTTGCTGACATGATGGGTCTCAATCCCGATGATTACGTTGAACTGAGTTCATATACACACCATCCATTTTACTCCAGCTTTATCCTGGAGGTGCCGGACAACTGGGAAATGGGAGAAGTTTACAATGTACCTGTAGATGAAATGATCCAGGTGATTGATAATTCAATCAGCCAGGGCTATTCTATTGTATGGGGCGCAGATGTAAGTGAAAAGGGTTTTGCCTGGAAAAGTGGTGTTGCAGTGGTGCCTGACAAAAGTGTAGCTGACATTGCCGGAATGGAGAGTGGCAAATGGTCGAAAATGACGGATGCTGAGAAAGATAAGCTGCTTTTTAAATTTGACAAGCCCAATCCGGAAAAAAAAATCACCCAGGAGATGCGCCAGGTGGAATTTGACAATTATCAAACAACGGATGATCATGGCATACACATTACCGGTATCGCCAAAGACCAGAATGGAGTCAAATACTACCTGATCAAAAACTCATGGGGTCTCGATGGAAGTCCTTATAAAGGGTATTTCTACGCTTCAGAATCTTATATGAGGCTGAAAACCATGGATATTATGGTACATAAAAATGCGATTCCAAAAGAACTCAGGAAAAAACTGGGAATCAATTAAAACCTTTTGTTACCACGATCCTTTTATGGTGGTTTCACACAATGCTTCTTCCAGGAGTTTTAGATAATCACTCCTTCTTAAGGTTGTTGCGCCTAGCCCGACCAGGTGTGATGTTTCCACCTGGCAGTCGATGAACCTGAACCCATATTGACGACAACGTACAACCAGCGCATTGAATGCTACTTTGGATGCATTGCTGCTCCTGAAAAACATACTCTCACCAAAAAAAGCTGCCCCCAGGGATACACCATATAATCCGCCTGCAAGTTCATCACCGGCATAAACCTCAACTGAATGTGCAAATCCCTGTTTATTTAGTTCACAGTAGGCTTCAATGAAATCATCACTGAGCCAGGTACCATCCTGGCCAGGCCTCGGAGCTTCGGCACAGGCGCGGATTACCTCCCTGAAAGAAGTATCGAACTTTACACTGAACCTGCTGCTTCGAAGAACTCGCTTCATTGAATCCGAAATGACAAACTGAGCGGGTAACATGACCAGGCGAGGATCGGGAGAGTACCAAAAAACATCTTCGTCATCCCTGAACCAGGGAAATATGCCATGCGAATAAGCCTGCAGCAATCGCTCTACAGAAAGGTCGCCTCCAATAGCCACAAGACCGTCAGGTTCTGCCTCATCCACCGGTGGAAAAAAAGGTTCTTGTGGTAAAAGATATACGGTCATATTGAATCAAGTGCGGTCAATAACTTTTCACATGCCAGGTCTATTTCATCAAACGTTATCGTGATGGGAGGGGCGATGCGAAAGGTTGCAGGTTTAAACAGGTACCAGTCAATGACCAGGCCGAGATTCAGTGCTGATTCCATGAAAAGTCCACGTTTTTCCGGATGAGCCAGATCAACACCAAGTGCAAGCCCGGCACGTCGGATATCCGAAATTCGAGGGTGCCCTGAGAGCCGCTCAGCAAAGTGTTTTCCTTTCTCTTCTGCAAGTGGAATGAGGTCATCTTCCAGCAGTACATCAAGCCCTGCAAGCCCGGCTGCACAACTTACCGGATGGCCGCCAAAAGTAGTGATATGGCCCAGCTCAGGGTTATAGGCAAGGGTATCCATCACCTTTTTTGCCGCAATAAAAGCTCCCAGTGGCATCCCGGCACCAAGTGCCTTCGCCAGCACAAGGATGTCAGGAACGAAATCGTAGTGCTCAAAACTGAAAAGTTTTCCGGTCCGCCCCATTCCCATCTGTACATCGTCAACAATGATCATGACACCATCACGTGCACAGCGTTTTTTCAGCTGATTGAGAAAATATGGTTCTATGGGGATAATCCCTGCTTCAGCCTGCACCAGTTCAATGACGATACAGGCTGTGCGTGTTGAGATCTTCTCAAGGTGGCAATAGTTATTAAATTCAATTAGCCTCACATCAGGTAGTAAAGGCCTGAAAGCATTTTTCAGAGTTTCATTTCCGAGGATGCTCAGGCTCCCATGGGTACTCCCATGATAGGCATCGATAAACGATATGATCTCAGTGCGGCCGGTGTGCCGTTTGGCCAGCTTCAACGCTCCTTCGATGGCTTCACTTCCTGAATTGACGAAGTAAACGGAATCAAGTTTCTGGGGTAAAAGGCCAGCCAGTTTTGCTGCAAACCGAACCTGTGGTGATTGTATAAACTCCCCATATACATTCAGATGGAGATATTTATCAAGCTGATCCCTGATTGCTTCAAGTACCTTCGGGTGGCGGTGACCGGTATTGCTCACCGTAATTCCTGCAACCAAATCGATGTACTGCTCTCCTGTTGGTGAATATAAATAGATGCCTTCAGCTCGTTCAATCTCCAGTCCCATCGGGTAAAACGACGGTAAACCAAGATGCCGGTAAAATAATTCACGTTCTGTCATTATCAGCTTTCTTTCTAATCCTCACCAAAGATATATAATCGGGATGAAATATTTACTTTTGCAGAACCATGAAAAACAAAGTAGTGATCATCACGGGGGCCTCCTCCGGGATCGGAAAAGCACTGGCATTCGAATTTGCCAGGCAGGGAGCAAAACTGGTGCTTGCATCAAGATCGGGAACTATTGACCCTGAATTATATAAACTTACCAATGATATACTTGATGTGCGCACCGATGTTACAAAAGAACAGGATTGTGAATCCCTGGTGAAGAAAGCTGTGGAGAAATTCGGCCGTATCGACATCCTGATCAACAATGCCGGGATCTCCATGCGTGCACTGTTCAGCGAAGTCGGCCTGGATGTACTACGTCAGGTTATGGACACCAACTTCTGGGGCACGGTATACTGCACCAAATTCGCATTGCCTTATCTGCTCGAATCAAAGGGGTCCCTCGTAGGGGTCTCGTCCATCGCAGGTTACAAAGGACTTCCCGGCCGCACAGGCTACTCCGCCTCAAAATTCGCCATGCAGGGCTTCCTTGAAGTTGTGCGTATCGAGAACATGAAAAAAGGGCTTCATGTGCTCATTGCATGCCCGGGATTTACCGCCTCAAACATCCGCAATGTCGCACTCTCAAAGGATGGAACACCCCAGGGTGAAACCCCGCTTGATGAGGGTAAACTCATGCCGGCTGAAGAAGTCGCCCGCCACATCATCACCGCCATAAATCGGAAGCAGGAACGCCTGACCCTTACAACCATGGGGAAACTGACCGTTCTCCTGAATAAATTCTTCCCGAAGTTCATGGATCAAATGGTCTATAATCACATGGCAAAAGAGCCGAATTCACCATTTAAGTAGCACCATAACTTCGTTATTATTCAGTAATGTAATGAAGTTTTATGACCGTGGATGATACTGAATAATCGTACTCCTCAGATATTCCCGGTCCAGGTGGGTGTATATCTCAGTCGTGGTAATCGATTCATGCCCCAGCATCTCCTGTACGGCACGGAGGTCGGCACCGCCTTCAACAAGATGCGTTGCGAACGAATGGCGAAAAGTATGCGGACTGATGTTTTTATTTATTCCGGCCTGCATCGCAAGTCTTTTGATTATGGTAAAGATCATCACCCGGGAGAGGCCTGTACCACGCCGGTTTAGAAAAAGAATATCATCATTGCCTTTTCTGACCTGTATCTTTGGCCTGAGGTCAGATAGATAAAAGGTGATTTCATTCTGTGCGATACTACCCACAGGAATAAGCCGTTCTTTGTTGCCCTTACCTGTAACTTTGATAAAACCCTCTTTGAAAAAGAGGTTGGAAATCTTCAGGTTGATCAGCTCTGAAACCCTTAACCCGCATCCATAAAGGGTTTCCAGCATGGCTTTGTTACGTTTCTCCTCCGGTTTGCTGAGATCCAGTTTCCCGATCATCTGGTCAATCTCAATTACATTCAGTGTCACTGGCAATTTCAACCCCAGTTTTGGAGAGTCAATCAATTCTGTCGGGTTTTTTAGTACAATATTCTCAAGCAACAGATAGTGGTAAAAAGCCCGCAAACCTGAAATAACTCTTGCCTGGCTTCGTGCAGTCATTCCCAACTCAGTAATCCATTGCAGAAATGCCTGGAGATGATGTAAATCCAACTGCTCCGGTCCGATGGTCAAACCCTGCATTTCGATAAACTGTGTTATCTTTGCAACATCGTGAAGATATGCTTCCACTGAGTTCGCTGACAGTGATTTCTCTAACTGCAGATAAGCCTTAAACCCTTGTATGTATGAATTCCAGAGATTCAAATATTGATTTTTTGTAACAGGTTATCGAACCACTGAGGCACTAAGATCACTGAGAAACACTAAGAGACTGTTTAAAAATGCTTTTTAATCCCTTTAGGGATTTTATATGGGTAGAAAATCGTGCATAAATGCATTATTTCGTCCCGTACGGGACGAAATGGCTGTGTAAACATTCGACTTCTACCCATATTTTGTGCCTACGGCACAGGTTTAAAATTAGAAATACAACAAATTAAGAAATATAAACAGGCTCTAAGATTAAAAGCAACTTGGTGCCCCTTAGTGTCATAAGTGTCTTGGTGGTTTATTTTTATTTTCCACGACACATCAAATACTGAAAATTAGCATCCAGCAAATAAAAGTAGAAATAATTTTTGTTTTTCCGGGAAAAAGTTTAATTTTGCAGTCCCGAAAAATAAAGAATTCAGAAGATGGCAAAAAAGAGCAAAGACCAACGGATTCAGGTAATTCTAGAATGTACTGAACAAAGAGCTGCAGGTATCCCCGGCATTTCAAGATACATTACCAAAAAGAATAAAAAAAACACACCTGAAAGAATTGAACTGAAAAAGTACAATTCCTATTTAAAGAAAGTTACAGTTCATAAAGAAATTAAATAACATAGGATATGGCAAAGAAAGTAGTTGCTTCGTTTAAAGCTACCTCCGGAAAAGATTTTACAAAAGTCATCCGCATGGTGAAATCACCAAAATCAGGAGCCTTTGT
>CAYHGE010000055.1:0-24821 GCA_964355945.1 uncultured Draconibacterium sp. | reverse complement strand
GCTTAACATCCTTTACACCAATGGTTCCCTGCGAAACCGAAAAATAGAGATCGACGATGCTGCTGAAGTTATTCGCTGCAAGGAATTTCTTGACATTCCCTGTTGAAAAATCCAGGCCAACTTCGGCAAACCATTTCCCCAAGGTCTCTCTTCCTGCTCGGGCAAATTTCTTTTTTTCTGCTCTCACCGCCCATTTGATACTGGTTTTAGCCCTGGTTGTTACCACATAACTCAGCCACTCTTCTTTGGGAGCCTGCTTCATGGAAGTGATAATTTCAACCTGTTGTCCGTTTTTGAGAGTTTGTGTGATTGGCATCAGCTTTTTATCAACTTTTGCCCCAATGCAGGTATTTCCCAGCTCGCTATGAATCGCATAAGCAAAATCGAGCACCGTGGCACCTGCGGGCAGAGAACGCAATTCTCCCTGAGGTGTAAATACGGATATTTCGTCGAGAAAAAAGAAGCCTTTTACATCATCAATGAAGGATAATGCGTCGGCATCCGGACTTTCAATCATCTCCTTGATACGGTCGAGCCAATTATCGAGGCGGCTGTTTATATTCAGGGCCTCTTTGTATTTCCAGTGGGCTGCATAGCCCTTTTCGGCAATTTCATCCATGCGGCGGGAACGGATCTGAATCTCAACCCATTGCCCGGTATGGCTCATCACTGTTGTATGCAGGGCTTCGTATCCATTGGCTTTCGGTATAGAAATCCAGTCTCGCAACCTGTCCATATTCGGACGATAAGAATCAGTAATGACTGAATAGACCTTCCAGCAATCGGATTTTTCGGTCTCGACAGGTGAATCAATGACTATTCTTACTGCAAAGATGTCATAGATCTCTTCAAAAGGCACCTCCTTTTTCTGCATTTTCAACCATATTGCAGCAATTGATTTTTCCCGGTCGTGGATTTCAAAACTGATTCCTTTTTCAGCAAGCGCCTTTTTTATCGGGTAGATGAATTTATTGACAAACCGGGAACGGCTTTTGGCAGATTCTTTCAGCTTTCTGGAGATAGTGTCATAAACCGACGGCTCCGTATATTTCAGTGCAAGGTCCTCCAGTTCGCTTTTAATGGCATGCAATCCAAGGCGATGGGCAAGGGGTGCATAAAGGTAAATCGTTTCTGAGGATATCTTAAGTTGCTTTTCACGTGTCAACGCATCAAGGGTTCTCATGTTATGAAGCCTGTCGGCCAGTTTGACCAGGATGACGCGAACATCATCGGATAAAGTCAGCAGAATTTTCTTGAAATTTTCGGCATGGATGGATGACGTCTGCTGAATGAAAATCCCCTTGATTTTGGTTAGTCCATCAATAATTGTGGCGACTTTATCACCGAACAATCCTCTGATATCCTCGATGGTATATTCAGTATCCTCTACCACATCATGGAGCAAAGCGCAGATAATGGATGTTGCCCCGAGGCCGATTTCTCCGGCAGCAATGGTTGCAACACTCAACGGATGATAGATATAGGGCTCGCCGGTTTTCCTGCGCATATCCTTGTGCGCTTCAAGTGCCATTTTGAAAGCCTTGCGAACAACTTTCTTATCAACAGGATTGCGGGGTTTCCAAAGGCGAAGGAGATTCCGGTAACGTTTCAATATTTCCCGTTTTTCCACTTCTGAATCCTGCTGATACTTCATTTCCGGCTATTTTCTGAATAGGATGCAAAATTACTTAAAATTTAGAATGAATTGAAATAATGGCTCATTATCTCCTTCAGGGGGAAGAAAATTATTACTTTTGGCAATATTTTCCATTGCCATCCGACCTTTATGTCCAGACGATTAAGGCTGTACCTGTTTTTGATCTTAATGCTTCCACTTGTTACAGCCCCTGTGTTGGTTTTTGCCACGCATCAGCGGGCTGCTGAGATCACTTTCAGGCATTTAACGGATTACACGTATGAAATCACCATTATCTCTTACACATTTACCCCAAGTCCTGCCAATGCCTATCGCGACTTTTTGCTGGTTAACTGGGGGGATAACACTTCCACCGAGATCCGGAGAGTGGAGCTATATAATCTTCCTGACGACATAACGTACAACAAATACGTTGGAGAACATGATTTTCGTGGTTCAGCCACCTTTACGATTTCTGTTGAAGATCCCAACCGCAACGGAGGGATTATCAACATTCCCAATTCAATCAATACCCCCTTATTCATTTATTCCGAGCTGACCATCAGTCCTTTCATCGGCGGTTATGATAATTCACCGGTACTTCTCATGCCTCCGGTTGACAATGGATGCGTTAACCAGGTATTTTACCATAACCCGGGAGCGTATGATGTGGATGGCGACAGTCTGTCATACAAGCTGGTACCCTGCCGCGGAGCGCTCGGGCAGATCATCCCGGGATACACATACCCACAGGCATCGAACAGTCTGACTTTGAATGCCATCACAGGCGACCTTATCTGGGACAGCCCGCAACAGCAGGGGGAATACAACATCGCAATCCTGATTGAAGAGTGGCGGAACGGAATAAAAATCGGGAGTGTTCTGCGAGATATGCAAATCATAGTGGTTGCCTGTGATAACAGGCCGCCTGTTATCGAAACTGTAACAGATACATGTATTGAAGCAGGTAAAAACCTTCGGTTTCCCGTCAGGGCATTTGACCCAGACAGCAATTATGTTACCCTTACCGGAACGGGAGGACCCTTTATTCTTGCTGAAAGCCCTGCTTCCATGGACTCAAACCCTTCAATAGGTTACGGACATACCCGAACCATGTTCCGGTGGAATACAGTTTGCAACCATGTAAAAAACCGCCCATACCAGGTGTTTTTCAAAGCCAAGGATGACGGCAAGCCAGTCAGCCTTGTTTCCATAAAAACTGTCAACATCCGGGTAATCGGGCCCGCACCAAAAAATCTTGCGACAGCTCCCATGGGAAACAATATTGCCTTAAGCTGGGACAATTACCAATGTTTAAATGCCAGCGGGTATTACATTTACTGCAAGGCAGACTCAACCGGCTATGTTCCCGGATACTGTGAATCCGGGGTTCCTTTATATTTGGGATATTCAAGAATTGATGTATTAACCGACATTTCAACGACTTCGTATCTTGATGACAACAAAGGAGCCGGGCTGTTGCGTGGTCTGAAATACTGCTACCTGGTGGTGGCTTACTACCCTGACAAAGCTGAAAGTTACGCCTCAAATGAAGCATGCGCTACGCTGAAAAAGGACCTGGCTGTGATTACCAATGCAAGTATTAACCTAACGGATGAGCAAACCGGATCGATCTATGTTGCGTGGTCTAAACCAACCGAACTTGATACGGTACAAATTCCCGGGCCATATAAATACCTCGTCTTACGATCCAGGTCAGATGCCCCCGGATTGTATATGCCGATAGATTCACTTTCAAATCTGAATGACACTATTCTGATTCAATCAGCACTTAACACATCTCTCTACTCCTACCTGTACAGAATTGACCTGTATAATGTTACGCCGGGAAATCGCTTTCTTGTCGGGTCATCACAGGTTGCCTCGACCATCTTTGTATCCGCGGGGCCTACAGATAAAATGATCAGATTAACCTGGAACAACAACGTTCCATGGGCCAACCATCAGTTTGTAATTTACCGCAAAGGCCCTGATGGCAGCACGTATGATTCGATTGGAACAAGCAACATTCCCTTATATAACGACAAAGGACTAGTGAATGGTCTCACCTATTGTTACAAGGTGAAAAGTGTGGGAAACTATTCTGCACCTGGTTTTGTTGACCCGATCATTAACTTCTCGCAGGAACTGTGCGCAGTTCCGGTTGACAATGTACCACCCTGTCCTCCCCTTCTTACCGTAAAATCCATTTGTGAGGAATCAACCAATGTGCTTTCATGGTCGAGGCCTCCTGACAGTTGCCCGGCAGACATTGCAAAGTATTACATCTATTTTACTCAGATTCAAGGAGAACCAATCCTCATTGACTCCATTCTCAACCCCATGGACACTGTTTACAACCACAAACAATCCAATACAATTGTGGGCTGTTATGGCATTATTGCCGTCGATTCAGTTGGTAACCAAAGCGACATGAGTAGCATTATTTGTATAGATCTCTCTGAATTCCTCGGATGTCGCTTTTCGCTGCCGAACATTTTCACACCAAACGGGGATGGCACCAATGATTATTTCATTCCTTTTCCGGGCTATACCTCTGTAAACAATGTTGAAATGAAGATTTTTGATCGTTGGGGCAGGATGGTTTTCGAAACCCAGGATCCAGCCATTCAATGGGATGGCACTGATAAAACCACAAAGCAGCCTTGCAGTGATGGCACCTATTTTTACACCTGCGATGTGTTCGAAATAACCCTTGGCGGAGCGACAAAGCGAAATCTTCATGGCACTGTTACAATTCTGAGGTAGATTTCTTATCTTTGCACCCGTGAAAAATCTCCGCAACTTCTGTATAATTGCCCACATAGATCATGGCAAATCGACCCTGGCAGATCGTCTGCTGCAGTGGACTGATACTGTTTCTGAACGTGATTCCAGGGAACAGGTGCTCGATGACATGGACCTCGAGCGTGAGCGGGGAATAACGATCAAGAGCCATGCGATACAGATGAATTTTCTGCATAATGGCGAAGATTACGTTCTGAACCTGATTGACACTCCCGGGCACGTTGACTTTTCTTATGAAGTTTCGCGGGCCATTGCCGCATGTGAAGGTGCACTTCTTGTGGTTGATGCAACCCAGGGGATTCAGGCCCAGACCATTTCAAATCTTTATCTGGCCATTGACCATAATCTGACCATCATCCCTGTTTTGAATAAAATCGACATGGATGCTGCCATGATTGAAGAAGTAAAAGACCAGATTGTGGACCTACTGGGATGCGATCATGATGAGATACTGGCTGTTAGTGCGAAAGCAGGAATTGGGATCGACCAGGTACTGGAAGCCATTATCAGCCGGATCCCCTGCCCGAAAGGGGATCCTGAAGCACCGTTGCAAGCGCTGATCTTTGACTCATTGTTCAACCCTTTCAGGGGTGTCGTGGCCTATTTCCGGATTTTTAACGGCTCCATAAAAAAAGGAGACCATGTGAAATTTGTGGCAACAGGAATGGACTACCGGGCGGATGAGGTTGGAATCCTGCGCATGAAGCAGGAGGTTCGCAACACTGTTTATGCAGGGGATGTCGGCTATATCATTTCAGGAATAAAAAATAGCAAGGAGGTTCAGGTTGGCGATACCATTACCCATGTAAGCAGACCGTGTACTGAGATTATAGAAGGATTCCTTGGGGTGAAACCGATGGTTTTCGCCGGAATCTATCCGACTGATGCGGATGATTATGAAGTTTTGCGCGATTCCCTTGAGAAGCTGAGGCTGAACGATGCAGCACTTTCTTTCGAACCCGAGGCCTCTGCTGCACTTGGCTTTGGTTTCCGATGCGGTTTCCTTGGACTCCTTCACATGGAGATTGTTCAGGAACGGCTTGACCGTGAATTCGACATGGATGTGATCACCACGGTACCCAACGTGTCATATAAAGTTTACACCACCAAAGGAGAGATGCTGGATGTATATAATCCATCCGGATTGCCTGAGCCTAACCATATTACCAAAATCGAAGAGCCCACCATTACGGCCAATATTATTACAAAATCAGAATATATCGGTTCGATCATGACACTGTGCGTTGGCAAACGCGGTATTCTGAAAAACCAGGTCTATCTGACAACCGATCGAATTGAGTTGACTGTTGAACTGCCACTTGGTGAAATCGTGTTTGATTTTTATGATAAATTAAAAAGCATCTCAAAAGGTTACGCTTCCTTTGATTACCATCCCTCAGGTTGGCAAACCGCTGACCTCATTAAATTAGACATTCTCCTCAATGGAGAGATCGTCGATGCTCTGTCGGCGCTGATAACAAGAAATAATGCGTATGATTTCGGCCGTCGTTTTTGTGAAAAATTAAAGGAATTTATCCCCAGACAGCAATACGATGTTGCCATTCAGGCTGCCATTGGCGCCAAGGTAATCTCCAGGGAAACAGTGAAAGCTCTCAGGAAAGATGTTACTGCTAAATGCTACGGTGGAGACATCACCCGTAAACGTAAGTTACTTGAAAAACAGAAAAAAGGAAAGAAACGCATGCGCCAGATAGGCAATGTAGAAGTGCCCCAGAAAGCATTCCTTGCGGTGCTTAAACTTGACTCCTGATTTATTTTGGCCCCTTGTAACATTTCCTGTTTATTTGCGTCATGTGTCCAATAATGTCTAACTTAAATATGATGCATTTATGAAAACCATATTAAAAACCACCCTTGCATTTGCAATACTATTCTCTATCTCATTGAATATCAACGCACAGGATGAAAAGAAACACTCCCGTCATAAACATGGATGGCCGATGTATGACACAGCCCGGATGAATAAATTTTCCTGTGCCATGGACGACTTCAGCATGGAGGATTTTCCATTTTGCAAGAATAAGAACAAATATAACGGCCATTGGGCAGGCTTTGAACTTGGGGTAAGTGGTTATGTCACGCCGGACTTTGACATGAATTTCAATCCTGATTATCCATACATGAATATGAACACTGCACGGTCAATAACAGTGAACATTAATCCATTTGAACTTAATCTCAACTTATACAAAAACAAGATCGGATTTACAACTGGACTAGGATTTCAGATCAGCAACTACTACTTTACTGACAACTATGTCATGCTTCAGGATTCATCCACGCTTGTTGCGTTTAAAGTTGAGGATTCACAAGGGAATCCGGTGAAACTGAAGGTCAACAAACTGGTTACCTCATACCTGAACCTGCCAATCTTCTTTGAATATCAGACCAATCCATACCGGAGGTTAAGCAGTTTTCATGTAACGCTTGGGGTAATTGCAGGTGTGCGTATCGGGTCATACACCAAACAGGTTTATGAAAACGAAGGTGAAGCATATTCCCTCGTTGATGAACAAGGAAACAAAGTGGCCGATTATGAGGTGGAACATCATTCTGTTCAGGATCGTGGTGCCTTCCATCTGAGCCCTTTCAAACTGGATGCTGCATTTCGCGTTGGTTGGTCACATCTCAACCTGTTCAGCACTTACTCCTTAACACAGATGTTCCAGAAAGACCAGGGGCCGGAGTTGTATCCGTTTACTGTGGGGATTACGTTGCTTGGCTGGTAACAATCGTCAGCAGGGTGTCACAAAAGTAATTTTTCACCGCGAAGGCGCAAAGGCGCAAAAAATAAAATTCTTGGTATTCAACCATTTGCGTCTTGGCGTCCTGGCGTCTTTGCGGTAAAAATAAATATTCAGACTTTTGAGACAACCTCTGGTCAGGAACCGGAGAAAAATCTATCTTCAAAATTTATCAGAAAGAGTTTTTTTGTTGCCCGGGTCACTGCGGTATAGAGCCAGCGGAGAAATTCCAGGTTCAGCATCTGATCGGTAAGGTACCCCTGGTCGATAAAGACGGTATCCCATTGCCCCCCCTGGGTTTTATGACAGGTGAGGGCATAGGCAAACTTGACTTGAAGTGCGTTGAAATATGGACTTGCCTTAACCTTTTCCATTCGTTCACGACGTGAAGGGATATCCTGAAAATCAGCCATAACGGCTTGAAAAAGCCTGTTGTTATCTGCCTGTGTCAAGGCCGCAGATTCAGACATCAGGGTGTCGAGGATGATTTTCACATCAATTTCCTTTTCCTCCGGGTAATCAAGAAAGCGGATGGTAACATCGGCAAACCGGAACCCATAAAGTTCCTCAACATTACGGATTCTGAGCAATTCAACAATATCGCCATTGGCGACGAAGCCGGCAGTGGATTCCAGGGGTAACCAGAAATAGTTGTTCTTTACCACCATCAGAAAATCGCCGGATGAAATCTCCTCTTCAAAAAAGAGGATCCTGCGGCGAATCTCCCTGTTATAGATATTTGCACGCTTATTTGAACGGCAGATCACCACACTGTTCTGCTTTTGAGATCCTGACCATGCATCATTCAACGAATCTTCAAGATCCTGGCCATTAAGCCGGCAAACATCTTTGTACCCGGAAATTGAAAATACCGGGAATTCAACTTTTTGATTTTGTATCTGCTGTCTAACCAGTGTTGCATTGACCAATATTCCTGATTCTTTGGCCTGCCGAACGACTTCTGTTAATTCAAAAGTATCAAGGTTCAGGTGGAAAGCCCGTTTCAGAAATTCGTGGTCGAGGGCCGGACTATGATCCAGGCCGACGGGAGGCAACTGGGCTGTATCGCCGATAAAGAGCATACGGCAATTCTCTCCGCCATATACGAACTGGAACAGGTCATCCAGGAGATTCCGGGCAGAGAATAATGCTCCTTCGGCTGACATTGCATGCTGGATCATCGAAGCTTCATCAACAATGAACAAAGTATGCTTGTGATAATTCGTCTGGAGTTTCAATTCAATGAGCCCGTCCTTGTTGGTGCGTGCAAAATAAATTTTACGGTGGATGGTATTTGCCTCTTTCCTGGTATAACTCGTAAGCACTTTTGCCGCACGTCCGGTTGGAGCCAGTAATGCGGTTCTTTTGCCTATTTTGGGAAGGACATCGACAAGCGCTTTTACGACTGTGGTCTTTCCTGTTCCTGCAAATCCGCGGAGGACAAACAACGCATTTTGCTGTCGCCAGGAGATGGTTAAAAAAACAGCCAATTCTCCCAGCAACTTGTCCTGCCCTTCCGTAGGATCGTAAGGAAACTCCTCACGCAGCATGGTGATGACCTGCGTAAGATCCATTCAAGTTATTCGTAACGGAGTGACTCGATCGGGTCAAGATTTGCAGCCTTCCTTGCCGGTATGATCCCGCTGATCAAAGCAACTGCAAAACAGAGGACAACCCCTGTTAAAATCCATATCCACGGCACGATGAAAGCACTGCCAATGAGCAGGGAGATTACATTCCCAACCAGGATTCCAAGCACGATTCCAAGCAATCCGCCCAGCTGGCCTATAACGATTGATTCGACCAGGAATTGATTGCGAATCACACGTTTGGTGGCCCCTATTGCTTTTCGGATTCCGATTTCGCGTGTTCTTTCTGTAACGGATACCAGCATGATGTTCATCAACCCGATGGCTGCCCCGAGCAAGGTGATGAATCCAATTATGGTGGCTGCCATGGTTACATATTTAATATTCTCAATCAACATCTTTGCAATGGTATCGCTTTTAGATATTTCAAATGTATCTTCAGTTCCAACCGGCACTTTCCTGATATTCCGCAAGATTGCCGTGGCTTCGCCGGTGGCTGCGTCAACCAATTCCGGGCGTTTTGCCATTACATTGATATTGAACGACATGTTTGGCCTCGGAAAATTTACTCTGACATTGGTAACCGGGATAAAACAGGTGCGGTCTCCACTGAAACCCATGCTGGATCCTTTGGATTTCAACACTCCGATAACTTTAAATTTTCCCGGGCCGATGGAAATTATTTTCCCGATAGGATCCTCCTTGTTTTTGAAAAGGTCAGTAACCAGGGAGGCCCCAAGTATGGCAGAACTGAAACCATAATCGACCTCATTGGCCGTAAAGTTGCGGCCAAATTCGACTTCATCCCCCGAGGTGATCAGATAATTTTCGTCGGCGCCGATTACCCCAACATTGGGGTTGGTTTTTCTGTCTTCATATTTCAGCGTTGCGACTCCGGTAGCACGGGTAAACACAGAAGTAAAAGCGGGAAAATCAAATCGTTCCTTGAACTCCCGGGCCTGGTTGAACGTGATGGGTTCATATCTCTTTTCTTTCTGGTTACTTCCCCCCATGTGGATATTCATTGACCGGTTGCGGATCGTCAGTGTGTTTGACCCCATCATGGAGAAGTTCTGTGTGAGGTAATATTTTATGGAATCCGTGGCTGTGAGGATGCCTACCAGCGCCATGATTCCAAAGGAGATAATTAAAATTGTAAGAATCGTACGCAGCAAATGGCTCCTGATGGAAACCAGTGAGATGTTGATGTTTTCAAGAACCAGCGTGTTTTTCATAAAAGATATTAATGTTTTTTCCCAAAAGCCAGATCGCCGGCATCTCCCAATCCCGGAACGATATATGACTGTGCAGTCATTTCATCATCAATTGCACCGACCCAGATGGTCATATCCTGCTTCGAAATATTCTTTCTGACATACTCAATCCCTTCCACATTGGCAATTGCAGCTACAATGTGCGTATGTTGTGGTTTCCCATGTGAAATAAGTTCCTTATAAGCCAATACCATCGACGACCCGGATGCAAGCATGGTATCACACAGGATAACTACCTTGTTTTCTATTTCTGTAACTGAAGCGTATTCAATGCTAATGGAGAAGGAACCATCTTTATGGTGACGCCGGAAGGCCGATATAAATGCATTTTCCGACTTGTCAAAAAAGTTCAAAAAGCCTGTGTGAAAAGGAAGGCCGGCGCGTAAAATAGTTGCCAATACAGGGTATTCTACCAACATTGGTACATTGGCAATGCCAAGCGGTGTTATCACTTCCCTGGTTTCGTACACCAATTTTCTGCTTATTTCATACGCAAAAATCCCTCCCAACCGTTCGAGGTTGCTGCGAAACCTTAAACTGTCCTTCTGAATTTCGGCATCGCGTAACTCAGAAATGTATTGATTCAGGATGGAATTACCCGACGATAGCACATTGATCATGATTTTATAATTTTATGTTACACTATCACAAAAATAGCACTTTTTAGCTACCTCCGCAGTTTATGAATAAAATAAACTACTTTCTGCTCCACCTTTGACAGCCTGCTTATTCGTATTGCAGGATATGAAACCTCCTTTGCACCAAAACTCTTGTAGAACCGACCAAGATTCGGGTCGTTCCCCCCTTCAAAATCAAGTACCATGTTGCCTCCTGCATTTTCAGCCATAAACCGGTCGATCAGAAAAAACATCGCCCCGTTTTCACGGGCTTCGCGGGAGGAGGCTGCAAAAAGAAAGTAAACGCGGTTCTGATCCACAAGAAAAAAGGCGCCGGCAGCAAGAGTCCCCTCCCTGGTTTTGACCCCCAGCATGTAACCCATGTTATGTTGAAGGCACCTGGTTATCAATTGCTGCAACGTAGCATAATGATTTACCTTAAGCTTTCCTTCACTATTCCCAAAGTTCTCCCTGAACAAACCAATGAGCTGTTCTATGCCAATGGTGTTGGTTATGGCAAGCTGGGCTTCATGAGCTTTGCGTATGTTCCTCCTGGTATTTTGAGCGTAATATCCTATAAGCCCGGAATAGGCAGGTGACAAATCCATTTCATGGTTAACACGCCATGTAATCACCCCTTCACCCTTGCCGGGCCGGTTCATTGAGTTCAGATGAATCTCTGTGAACCTGAACTTTTGAGGAATGGCCTTCATAAATTCATCAACCTGCAGTTCTGTAATCAAGTCAGGTGAAAAAACACCGAGCTGCTGAGAGAAATAGGGCTGCGCCAGGTAATTAAAGACCAATTTCCGTTTGTGGGTTAGCGGAAAAACACGCTCATAATCCCCATCTACCAGTGCATCCCATCCCGGACTGACCAGGTTGAGATACCAGGAATATGCGTAAACCCGTCTGTTCAGTGAATTACTGATACAGTTATCCCATTGAATCAGATCGATCTGAGTATGTTCGAGGTATTTTATCATTTCAAAATCAGGAGGAAGCCTGTTTTACCATTTCTGCATACACTGCTCTCCAACCTTTCCAGCGGCCGGTGTCTCCAAGGCTTTCATTGTGCCAGAGACTCACGAATTCGCCATTCACGGATTTGATTGTTTTGATCATGTCAGCAATTTTCTCCAGGCTCTCAACCTGGCTAAGACGCAGATAATCCTTCATCGTTACATCCATGAGTGAAACGGGATGGATGACCAGGCTGGAAACTTCATCCCTTTCTATGTCATAAAAGGAGAATGGGATGGCAATGCCTGCCCTGAATCCCGGATGAGATGCATATCCCATGGAGTAATCATCCGTGATTCCAAATTGTACAAGTGTCCGATACGTTTTCGGCATGGACAATTTAAGAAAATGCTGCCTGCTGATGCTCACATCGCGGTTGAGCGCTGCACATAAACCTTCGTACTCATCTTCAAATTTCAAGAGGTGCTTGTTGGAGGACAAGGAGGGGTGGATCCCCACACTCCCGTGTTTGTCAAGGTTGAGCAGCAACCTGGTGAATTTTGCGGATGTGACCGTAACATTATTATCATTCATGCCATAATCAGCAAAAAGAACAAAGTATAACGGAAAGTTTGCAAAAGGTTCATGGACACTTTCAATAAAATCGTAATTATCATACGGATCGGGGGCCACTCCTGCCAGGACTTTGAACCTTGTTTCAATTTCCGGGAGTTGTAAACGCATAACAGACCTGCCGATGCCTCCCAAGGTCCGGGCAAACGACCGTCCAAGATAGCACCATGCATGGTCAATATCAATGGTAGGGACATAGCGGTATTCCGGATGATGGATTTTCATTCCCGGGTAGTGATGGAGCAGCAGGTTTTCCAGCTTCCCGGTCCAGAGATGGACGATGGGAATCTCAAGGAATCTGCCCTTCCAGGCAATGCTTTCCGATGCAGGGTACCGACCAAAATTATCCTTTTTATGAGAATGATACTCTTCAAAACGGCTGACCATGTAAAATGCAGCTGCAAAAGGATCAAATGGCAACGCAGACATGGGATGAGTCATTCCGAACAGGACCGGCACCCCATTGAAACTGGTACATTTTACATCATGATGAATGAAAGATGTCTGGAACAGAAGTTCGGATGCCTGAATAAAGAGACCATCAACCAGAGGTTCGGTGGAATAAACTATTTTCGGGCCGGAACAGCTGATGAATTCTTCCCGTGAGGTAGTTAATCTTACATCGATTCCAAGCATTCCTGTAACCATGAGATTGGATATATACTTCAGGCGGGTTGAAATCAATGAGGTAAGAATAAGCAGCATAATAACAGGATGGTTAGTTGCAGCCAAATTACACAAAAAACAAAAACTTTCGTACTTTTGACTAATAATTAAGAATAGAAGGAAACACGGTCATGGAGAACTTTATTGTATCGGCAAGGAAATACCGTCCGCAGACTTTTGACACGGTAGTTGGACAAAAGTCCATCACCAACACATTGAAAAATGCCATAAAAAACAACCAGCTTGCCCAGGCATTTCTCTTTTGCGGGCCACGTGGGGTTGGTAAAACAACCTGTGCCAGGATACTTGCCAAGACGATCAACTGCGGGCATTTGTCCCCCGCCCTTGAAGCATGTGATGAATGTGACTCGTGTGTTTCTTTCAATGAAAACGCATCCTTCAATATTTACGAGCTTGACGGAGCCTCAAACAACTCTGTAGACGACATCCGCACCCTGGTTGACCAGGTACGCATTCCGCCCCAGATGGGCAGGTACAAGGTCTATATCATTGATGAAGTCCACATGCTTTCGGCTTCTGCATTCAATGCCTTTCTGAAAACGCTGGAGGAACCGCCTGCCTATGCAAAGTTCATCCTGGCAACTACAGAGAAGCATAAAATTCTTCCAACCATACTTTCAAGATGCCAGATATTTGATTTCAAGCGTATTACTGTTGATGATATTGCAGGGCATCTGCATCATGTGGCAGACAAGGAACACATCAGCGCCGACGATAATGCGCTCCATATTATTGCGCAAAAGGCTGATGGTGCCATGCGGGATGCACTCTCCATCTTTGATCAGCTTGTCAGTTTTGCCGGGGATCAGTTAACATACAACACGGTTCTGGAAAACCTGAATGTGCTTGACTATGAGTACTTTTTCAAGATTACTGACCAGATTCTGCAGGGAGATATATCAGGCACACTGCTCACAATCAATGACATCATTGACAAAGGATTTGAAGGGCAGCATTTTCTGATCGGCTTCGGGGAACACCTCCGTAATCTCCTGGTTTGCAAAGATGTTGCCACTTCGAAGTTACTTGAAACCGCACCATCAATCCGGAATCAATACGTGGAGCAATCAGGACGGTGTACTGTCAGCCTCCTGATATCATTGCTTGACAACAACAACCGTTGTGATCTGAATTACAAAACCAGCAACAACAAGCGTTTACATCTGGAAATTTCGCTGATGCAGATGTGTGCCCTGACGACATTCAACCCGTCTTCGCCACCCGCTGCGACAATACCGATAGCTGGTCCCGGCAAACTTCCTGTCAGGGAAACAACGCCACAAGCCCCGGTTGCTGCAGGTGTTCCGGCTCCTGCGGTGATCCAGCCGCCACCTGCAGAGGCAAAGGCCCCTGTTCAACAAGAACCGCCAGAGCCACCGGCGGCAAAGAAGCCGCAGGAAACTGTTAAAATGAGAGATATTAAAAATGATTTCACCAGTATTACATCCATAAAAAAACCAGTACCAAAAGATGGCATTGAAGAGTTAACCGCTGAGGGTGAAGTGGCAAGGAATGAAATTGCGACTCCATTTACACAAACAGAATTAATCATCCATTGGGATGATTATGCTGAAAAACTGAAACATGATTCACCGCACCTCTATTCGACTTTAAAGAATTCGCGACCGGTGTTAACCGAGGGATGGGTTATTAACTTCACCCTTGAAAACAAAGTGCTCGACGATGAGCTCTCGCTCAGAAAAACCGAAATGATGGAGTTTTTACGCAACAATCTGAACAACTTCAGAATCCAGCTTCAGACGACCATTGCAGAAATCCATAAAACCCTGAAACCCTATACAGACAAGGAAAAGTTTGACCTGATGGCAGGAAAGAATCCGATGCTGCGGACCCTCAGGGAGGAGCTGGATTTAGAGATTGAATATTAACTGTGGTGACACGTGACGCGTGACACGTGACCCGTCAGCAGTAAGGTGCAACATATATACACCCTAAACAGGAGTTAACCTGGATCTTCTGACACTTAAAACAGGACCAGCATGATATTTTGCATCGGGGAGACTGTTCTTGACATTATTTTCCGGGGAGACCAGCCACTGGCAGCGATACCGGGCGGCTCTATGTTGAATACGGCAGTTTCACTTGGGCGGGTTGCAATTCCTGTTCAATTCATCAGTGATTTTGGAAACGATCATGCCGGGGATATCATTCAGGATTTCTTGCTGCAAAACGGCGTATCCACAGAATATATCAGCCGGTACAACAATGGCAAAACTGCTTTGGCTCTTGCCTTTTTAGATTCTCACAAGGATGCTGAGTACTCATTTTACAAAATTTTCCCTGAGGAGCGGCTCACAGCCCCGCTACCTATACCACAATCAGGGGATATTGTGCTTTTTGGGTCCTTTTATGCACTTACCGGTCCTGTTCGCTCAAAACTCATTGATTTTGTTGCCGGTGCAAAATCCAACGGGGCATTCATCATCTATGATCCTAACTTCCGGTCTGCACATCTCAGTGAATTGGAGACCCATAAACCCTGGATTCTCGAAAACATCTGCATGGCAGACCTTGTAAGGGGGTCGGATGAAGACTTCAGGAACATCTTTGGAGCATCAGATTCGAAACAGGCTTTTCAGCATGTTAAAAAAGCCGGGTGTCCGTTGCTGGTTTACACGAAAAACAGTGAAGGGGTTGAAGTGGTTTCAGATGGATATACACAATTTTTCGTCACCCCTCACATCCATGTGCTGAGTACCATCGGGGCGGGTGATGCATTCAATGCCGGGATCATCTGCGGGCTGACCACCCTGACGGGGTTTAGCACCCTGACGGGGTCTAGCACCCTGACAGGGTCAAGCACCCTGACGGGGTCGGACTTGGATCAACTTATCGAATACGGGATCCTTTTTTCGTCAAATGTATGCCAAAGCATGGACAACTATGTTTCCCATGACTTTGCAGCTACCCTCATCATAAAATCACCATAACCCGTGGAATTTACACCATTTTATCGGGTTTTTCTTTTTACTTTTAGCCGTTTATTCAATGTTTAAAAAATAATTAATGAAAGCAACAAAAGCCGCTATTGACTCTTTTCTTGCGATCCGCAGGGTCGCAGTTGCAGGTGTGTCAAGGGATCCAAAGAAATTCGGGCATCTTGTTTTCAAGCTGCTCAAAGAGAAGGGGTTCGAAGTTTACCCGATCAACCCGGAAATCGATCAGATTGCAGGGGTTCCATGCTTCCACAGTGTAAGCGCATTGCCACTCAATGTGCACAGTCTGCTGATCATCACGCAAAAAAAACAGACAAAGAGCGTTGTGGCTGAAGCTGTTGCAAAAGGGATCGACAACATCTGGATCCAGCAGATGTCAGACACACCCGAAGCCATAGAACTGGCCAGTTCGCACCCCGTCAACCTGGTCACGGGGGAGTGCATCCTGATGCATCTTGACCCTGTAACCGGCATTCACAAATTTCATCGCACGGTTAAAAAGCTTTTCGGGCTATATCCCCGATGAAACTTTGCGCTGATTCACATTTATTTGAGCCGAAATTTAAAACAAATCAAAGAATCCTTGCCCGGACGCTTGGATGTATAAAAAAAGTTATTACATTTGCACCCTCAATTGAGGGAGCATAGCTCAGCCGGTTCAGAGCATCTGCCTTACAAGCAGAGGGTCACAGGTTCGAATCCTGTTGCTCCCACAGAAAATCCCCCTCAAAACACTGAAAACCAAGAACAGCCGCTGATTACAGCGGCTTTTTTGTTACAGCCTGTTACACCAAAATAACCCCTGTTCATAACTTTTACAGGCAACTTTGCCTAAATTCTTGCCAGTTCGTACCTTTGTTTAGGCAAGTTTTCAAACCATTTTAGGCAAAAATCAAAATTATGGCAACGGTTATATTTTACTTAGACAAAGAGAGGAAAAACGGATGTTTAATCCTGACTACATTTACCTTTAACCATCAGAGGCTGAGGCTTTCTACCGGATTGAATGTTATTAAGAAGGCCTGGAATGACGAAGAGCAGCGCGCCTATCCGCTTAAGGATCATGCCGAAACAAACAAGAGACTTCGGGAAATAAACAGCTTCCTCCTTGATACCTATGACAAACATTTCTCCAAGGGGCTAAAACCGACAAAAGAGGAGTCCTTGGAAAAAAGTCGATTGATCAAGGAAGCCTATCAGGTTTTTGCCGGAACAAGAAAATCAGAAGAGGAACAACGCCGACCCACCTTGATCGAGTTCATTCCGATATTCCAGGCCAGGTATAAAAGTAAAATGACCCCGAATCATATCAAACATTTTGATGGCATAAAAAACCATCTGGAGAATTACCAGAAGAAAATTGGAAAAACGATTGAATTTGAAACCATCAACAAGGAGTTTTACCTTGGGTTCACAGACTATCTTAAAGAACTTGGACGCAAAACAAACACCATCGGCTCGCATATTCGGAGGTTAAAAAGGCTCATGAATGAAGCGCTGGATGATAAACTTACTCAAAACGAAGAACACCGGGCCAAATCATTCAAGGTACTCAACGAAGAAACCGATAAGATTTACCTTTCCAGTGATGATATTCAGAAGTTGTACAAACTGAACCTTGAGGATCCGAGGTTGAGAAGAATCCGGGATTTGTTTGTCCTGCATTGTCATACCGGCCTGAGGCATTCGGATTGGCCCAAAGTGACACTGAATAATATCGAAGATGGAAAACTCTATGTGCGAACCCAAAAAACAAAAGAAGCAGTGATCATCCCTGTTCATCCGATCATTCTGGAGATCTTGCACCGGTATGGACCGGAACTGCACATTCCAACCAACCAGGAAGCGAACCGGGTGCTGCGATGGATTGGTGAATATGCTGTCCTGAAAAAGATTACCAAAGAGAACCTTGATAAATGGAATCAGATCCGCACTCACACTGTAAGACGGTCATTTGCGACAAATGCCTATATGAGTGGCGTTCCAATGTTATCCGTGATGCAGATTACCGGGCACCGTACCACGGAATCTTTTCTCAAATATATACGGGTGACGAAATTGGAGAATGCTGTAAAACTTAAGGACCATCCCTTCTTCAATTCGTAAGACAGGTAATAGTAATCGTTAATAAACCGAGGATTTTAATGAAGGACATGAATCTATTTCTTTACTCACATGCGTAACACTCCAGCGTAGCCGGCATAATCTTGTCTTTTTTCAAGGTAACCTGAATAGACTTTACCAGATATTTCACACCCCTGAACATATACTTTCTGGAAAAATCAAAATCGCGAAGGTCGTTGAAACCGAGCTGAGCGACATTGATCACAAGCTTTGTTGATAATCGGAAATCAAGGAAACTAAGAAAGTTCTGTTTGAACAGACTGTTATCTCCGTTGTAAAAAAGATTTTTTGTGGCGGTGGAACTGTTGGCGGTATCTCTTGGCTGCCCCAATGAGCCACCGGTGAGTTGATATTTCATAAAGAAAAGCTTTGGAGTAACAGCCTTCCAGTTGATCATTGCATTGCCGATAATGCCTTCACCTGTGGTAAGATCTGAAAACAGGGTCGAAAACGGTGTCGAGATGGACTGGTCTTTATCCTTATAAAGTACCTCCGTGAACAGGGAAACCAGGCCGATATCAGAAGGCGCCGGATGCCAGGTGAAATCCTGCCACATCCTGTAATAGATCCCTTCATCATGGACAAAACGCATATCAACGACCTCTGACGAAGGCCAGGGAGGCAATAATGCGACCGATTGAACAGAATCCTTAATATGGTCAATCGCATCTTTTTCAACAATTGCTGTTTGTTCAGCCACCAAATCATCAGAATCAATGGTCATTTTTACGTCCCATCCCTTGATTTTATCCTCCAATTCGGTGCTGAATGAGATGATAGATTTGGTGAGATCGGTACATGCTGTGGATTTTACAATAGCATCAAGGGAAAGCAATCTGATTGTCCGGGTTGAATTGTTGATGAAAAACCGGATATTGAAAAATGATTCAAGGCCTGAAAGGAAGTTGTTCAGGGAGATGATGGGAACATGGTAATTGAGGAACAATTTGTTTTCATCATATTTGAAATATCCGGTTGATGCCGTGTTGCAGTCAACCAGGTTAAACAACGCCAGGGAATTATAATCGGAATCGGATGCAAAGAATGAATCATCAAAAACGTAATTCAGTTTTGTGAAAATAGTCTTTAAGATATACCGGAGATACAACATCGGAACGATGATCGTCCTGGTTGTTGAACTTGGAATATACCGCGAAATGCCAGCCGAAGTATAAAAATTACAACTTTGAAGAATCCAGTTTTCGGGCACCTCTTCCCAATAAGTAAGATTTTTAATCTGTGGGAAAGCCAGTACAGCATCAGGGTACCTGACATTCGCGCAAGAATTAATATAGGCCAGCCTGGCTGCCGGATTTGCAAATTCCATAGTGCCGAAGTCAAATTGCTGCAGGGTGAGACTTTGCCGGGAATAGAAAAAATCACCTTCAGATTCAAAAATTGTTCCCTCATAATACTTTGAATTGGATGTTTTGACTTTTACCGTTCCCTTGAACAACTGCAGGCCATTCCAAAAAAAAGCTCCTTCCTGGGTCATGTAGGGATCACCAATGTTCTCCACTCGGTGACGATATCCCATGGTAATCACATTTTTGGGAGTGGACGGGATCCGGAAAGGATACGAATAGCTCCCGATCTCAGAAAAGACGGGTGATTTCAGGTTCATGGTAAAAGAGAAGTCGTTTGGCAGATCGACCGGCCGGTCATCAATGTTCAAGGATAGCATTGTATGTACTTAATTATTCAAAAGATCATTTACAACCGTTATTAGTTCTTCAAAGTCTTCAAGGTGGTTCCATTGCAGCAAAGTGTTACCCATTGCAGCTTCAATAACCAAACTCTGAAAATCCGGAAGATATGACCAGGCTTCAAGGGTTTCGGTCATTTTATTGATAAGTGAAATTTCACACATTTGAAACATTGTTTAATTTCCTGATCGAAGCAAGGGTGGCTCCATTGAATATCTTGATACTTGCCCTTTCCAGGGTGTTTACAACTTTGATTCCACTCGTAACTGGTAATGTGAAATTCCTGATAAAAGGTCTTCCCATGTCCTGATAATCCATGCTTCCAAGATCAAGTCCTTTTACAGAGTAGTCAATGAATGGGCGGCCCATATCCTGGTAATCCATTCCCGGTAAATCCGATGGTGCTGGTAGTGCCATTATACCTGAATTATTGAAAAGTCATCGATGTATATTGTTGAACCTGATCCGACGGTATTGGATATTATCTCAAATTCAATGGTTCCAATTTCTAACGGAGTAAATGTTACGGTTATTTGTTCCCAACTTGTGTCATTGGATTTGAATGATGAATAAACATTTTGCTGTACACCTGCAAGTAATCCACCTATTGCAACAAGTCTTGCACTTGGATTTGTAGCATGGGATTTTTTAATCCAGACAGATGCAGTAACCATAGTACCCGCTGAGCATAAAATCTTCGCAAACCTGAACCTGTATGGATTTGATGGCACTTTTACTGCATTCATTAAAAATGCCAATGCATATCCTGATGCTGTATGACGGTTTAATGAATCTGTTTGAATCACCCAATTTTGACCATCTATTCTATAGGATCCGGGAACTCCGGCAATACCATTTTTCCAAAAAATGGTTTCGTAGTCACCACCACCTGAAGACCACATCGTGTATGGAAAATAGTCTGATGAAATGCAATCGATCATGTTCAGACAAGATCCTTGAAGTCCACCCCCTGATGCAACTGATGCGGTATGTCCTGTAAATGTTGCTCCTATAACGTATGTATCAACGCAAAGACCCATTAACCCGATAGCATAATATCCATTATCCTTAACTGTAGTAAGGTAAACATGAATTTTCATTAAGCCACTTAAACCCATTGCTCCCTGGTATAGAGAGCTATAATTATTTGAGTAATTTATAATTCTTACTGAACAATATATTAACTGTGCTAAATCAGCGCCTTTGCCGCCGTTATTACGGATATTTGTCACTGAAACTAAATGATGGTTCCCTCCTGACATTACTAACCCTGTCGCCACGGAATTCGAAAGCTCAATTGCAGTTAAGGTTGTGGCAGTGGAACCGGAATTAAAGTTATCTCTTCCATTGTTTGAAGCTGCCAGTATGGTTATTGTAGCATCCCGGGAATTGATTAGTACGCCTGTTTGTGCGTTAAAGGATACGATATCTCCTGAAAAAACAAAATCTGTTCCTGGATTTCTCACCCCATTATAAAACCGTACAAAAGAAAATCTTTCTACCGTGATAAATGGTTTGCTTGATCCGTACAACCCGTTTCCACAATAACCTTGACCTGAGAAATACGTGTGTCCGTTTTGTGTATTACCAACAGGATCCCATCCTCCGGAGAATGTAATTCTCGCAGAAGCCGTTCCTGGTGAATTGCAAACATGAATATCAGAGGTTGAGCCAGATGCAATCGTTGTTTTTAAACATTCCCTTTTATACAGCTCAACCGTTTCGCTTTTACCGGTATATCCACCTGCATTTATATTCAGAGTGGCATGATTTGCATATTGGCAAGGCTGATCAATTACTATTACTCTTCCCTGTATTGACGAAATAGCATACCAGGGTTCTGTTCCCCCATTCGCATTTGAACTCTTTGATATCAGGCTTGTCAATGAAATGCTGTCAAGCGCCGCAGAATCCTTACAGGCAATGAAATGTTCAATGTCAATTGTTTTGGAAGCCAGCGAAACAGTGGCAAATACTGCTATTCCCATAACTCCGTTGTACAAAGCAGCTCCCTTGTCGATTGTCAAGCCAACAGTATATTGTGCCAGTGGGATAGCTGGTACAGAAAAGGATTCAACCTCTGCTGTACAAGCCGCGTCTGAGTATAATTTTATGAGCAGATCGCCTGCAGCAAGGGCAGAAGTGCCCGGCCTTATCCAAAAAGATATTTGCCTGTACCCACTAAGATCCAATGCAGATGCGGTTGCTTTCCTGGCAATTATTTGGTTTGCCCCGCAAGATGCTCCGGTAACAATACGAATACAGTTATCCCTGGATTTAATGCCGGACCATGTGCTTGCTGACGTAACATTTGTTCCCGGGGTCCAATTGGTATAGGTTTTCTCAATTTCAGTTGTAACAGAAGTGGTTAAAACTACTGACATTGAGTTCCTTCTCCAGTAATAACCGGTTGCCCCTCCTATTCCATTGCCAACTGAACCCTCAAGGTCGAATGTATTTGCGGCAACATTTGAAACAATGAACCAGCCATTTGCATTGGTATTTATAGTGTGTCCGGTAATCAGTACAACATCGCCATTTGATAAACCATGTGAGTTTTTTGTAATCTTTACGGGAGTAGCATTTGTACTCGATGTTATTGTTCCATATCCGGCTGTTAAGCTAAACCCACCCCCGGATCTTACATTATCAAACCATTGTGCGGTTTGACCAACATCCGTCGGATCAGGTGATTTTGCCACCCTGACAATATCTCCTGCCTGATGTCTGGCGGCTGTCGCTCCGGTAGTCATTGTTCTCCAGGCATCGGACCATGAGCTTCCACCCCTGGGCGTTACTGTACCATCTGCATCGGCCGTTGCCACCCATACTGCTCCGTCAAGGTCGAAATTATCATTGTCAACTTTGGTAATCTTCCATGCCGAATTTAACCATGCCGTGTACAGGGTAAGATCAACCACGGCTCCGGTAATCAAACCATGCCCAACTTTCGTTATCCTGGTGATGGTGCCAGATGGATTGGATGCAATACAGGAAGCAAGTGCCGCCCTTGCTGTATCTGAACCAAGCAGATAATCAATATAAAATATCCCATTTGAATATGCCATATTATGTATGCTCTACCTGAGCCAGTTCTGGTTTGAAAAACATCCTGTCGGCATGAGTTGCTATGCCTATTTTTTGAATAACATGATCAGTACCCGAAGGGGCAACCTGTACTAAGGTATTTGCAGTCGTTCCACCTGTTGAAAGGAATATCGTTTGCCCTGTCGTCCAGTTCCAGGCATCATTGCGGGCTATTCCCAGAACCAGCCAATTTCCGGAAGCTGCTGAGACAATTGTGGCATCGGCGCACATGAACAAAGCACTTGCGGTAGCGATGGCATCTGCTTTTGGCAACCCGAGCGTTCCATCACTCTTAATATAGCCGATGTCACCAAAGGCGAAATTGGCACCGGCAGTAAGAATGATCTTAACTCCTGTTGCAGAATGGTTTGAAGCGGGTGAACCGGTTAGGATTAGATTGTCAACTATTGCTCCTTGCACCGCAGTTTTCAACTGCTCAATGTAATCCAGGATCATGATTTCGGTATCTTCATGATCTTCGGGCTCTATTTCAGTACCCGGTGGCCGGCCGGTGAGCGTTGCAACTATTTTGGCAAGTACTTCAGCGTAAGTTATCATGAAAAGCGGCGTTAACTGTAAGCATTTGAATAGGCTTTCGAGTAATTTTTAACCTTGTTGCTCGTCGAGATCATTCTAACCCTTGAAAAAAAAAATCATCATAAGCGCTTTCATACTCAAAGGCGAGGCTGTAATTATATTCCAGGTCCTTGAACATGGCTGTTTTTTTGGAAGTAAGCAGGCATTTTAAAAGTCTTGAACCGTCAACTTCAAAAATATCTCTGGAGAGCATGAAATCCCGGAGGAAATTCAAATAGTCCTTTGTGAGCCAGCCTGAATTTGCTTTATAGCTTTGTGATTCCTTGATCATGGTATAAGTCCCGGGAGCGTTGAACGAAGTTTCAACCTCATCGCTCATAAAGATCACCTTCTCGCGTTCATGCTGAATCGAAGATTCAAAAACGCCGGTGCATCGGAGGGAATCATAGGTACCCCAGGAATTCCGGAACCTAAAATACCTCGTATTCTCATGGTACACTCTGTCTAAAACGAATTCCCTGATGTCGGAAATTATCGCCCCTGCTCCATCGACAAGGTAAACATGCCATTTTACAATGTCATGGGCACGGGCCGCAAGGCCAAGCTGAGCATATCCAACGGTGAACTCAACAACAGACCAGGGTGTTACGGCTGACTGGCAAACAGTGACTGCCGGGTAAGATAGAGTTGATGTTACAATTTCAAGTTTTAGCCTGAAGGCGGGATTTGATGGATTCTGGAAAGCAAAAAACAGGCTGTGTGTTTCAAATTCGTCTGTTATCCGGGAAGGTGGTGACCATGTTAAAAATTTCTTTTTGGTTGCAGTGAGGTTGAAATAATCTACCGAAGAAAGATTATTCGCGACCAGATCCTCACGGTTCAGGCCACCGGCCATTGCATAACAAAAATTATAATTGGGAGCGCCATAAGTCCTGGCCTGATATACACCGGCAACACGGTCGCAAAAGCTGACTTGATATTTCAGCAGATAATCGGCGAAAATCAGATAGAGGTTCGCCAGGACAAGATTGAACCTTGGAGGCGCTGCCTGCAGGAGCGAAGAGAAGATATATTCCTGAATATCAAACCTGACATTCCCGGAAGAATCAACCGGTTTGTAATCCTGCCCCAACAAGATATTGCCATCCTTAAACAAACTCATGCGGACTCCTTCAACACTGCCAGGTACTCCTGACATGCCATTCATCGTGGTATGAACTGTGATTCCAACGATGGTATTGTTTGCTGTACTCCAGTCATAATCTGAAGAAGCGACCTTTGCAGTCAAAACAATTTTCGATCCGTCAATTGCCATATCATAGGAATCGTGGATTTTGACATCACGGATCAGATAGGAATAAATTGTTTCGCACCAGGATACCGGCTCCCAGGAATCATCTGCAACAGGTATATGGTTTTCCGATGATGGTGTGCTTTT
>CAYHGE010000054.1:11597-24874 GCA_964355945.1 uncultured Draconibacterium sp. | reverse complement strand
CTCCAACGGCTGGTTTCTTCCAAAAAGAACACATTGTTCATATTGTAGAACTCAGCCATTTCAATGTATTTGTCTTTGCCTTCGGTAATAAGTTTTGCTCTGTGTTCTTCAAACTTGTCGCTGGCAAACTTCAAGAAAATAAGTCCTAATACAACGTGCTTATATTCGGCCGGCTCAACACTACCTCTCAATTTATTCGCAGCTTCCCATAGGGTAACTTCAATTGCTTTTTCTTTTACTTCTTTCTTAGCCATTATTTAGTTTAATTCCGTTCGTTTATATAGGTCGTAAAGTTAAGTTTTTCAACCTCGTTTATTGCTAAAAATGCCGTCAGGTTGTCAAGCGGCTATCAGTCTGGTGGTGGTTGGGCTTGGTGCGGTTGGTGCAAAGCGTTGGCGTTTTTTCATTAACCGTCCTTAAAGTTTTCCAAGAGTATAAAGGTATGATAGCTTGGCTTTAATTAATTGAATTTTATGTATTTCAAGGTTCAGCCTCGACTGGGTTTCTTCGTTCAGCCTCGAAATATAATCACTAGGCGAGATCATTCCGTTATCCATTTGGGAGGAGGCTGTTTTGGTAATTTTAACCCGCAATGCAACAAGCTGATCATCCTGCCGCAGAAGTTCTGCATATTTCATCACCTCTCCCAACTCTTTTTGTGAACTGATTTTCAGATTTTTATCGAAGGTTTCCTGTTGGCTCTTTAATATATCGTTTTGAATGTGGAGGATCTGTTTTTCATTTTTATTTTGATTCCAGTTCCATGGGGTCCAGGTGAGTTTGGCCCCGAAAAGCCACCATGGTTTAAAACTGTCATCCAGCATGTTGAGCCCCGGCCTGCCATAACCTGCCTGGCCATACGCAAAAATTTTAGGATTCCACTTCGTGGTTACCATGTTCTTCATCAGGTCGAGTTTTGACCGTTGAATGATGAATAGTTCGTTTTCCAGACGGCTGTTTTCGAATTGGGTGCCTGGCATTGTTACATCGGGAATGGCCAGTGAAGCGGTTTCCGGAACAGGTTTTGAGATCAGCTCTGAAAGCATCCGATACGAAACACCGCGATCCATCCGGGTTTCGCTGAGCTGCTGGTCCACCCTTACCAGCTCGGCCTGAAGGATATCGGCATTCATTTCAAGAACTGCACCATGTGTGATTCCAGACCTGACTTCAGCCAGTTTGACTGCAAGCCGTTCCTTGTTGCTGATCAGCAAAAGTTCATTTTGCCTCAGCAGGATGATGCTGAAAAAAACCTGGTTAATCCTCTCTTTGAGTTTGTATAATTCGATCTCAACCCCTTTCTGATCTGCCAGCAGATTGAACCCCTCCGCTTTTTTCTGGTAACTTGTTACCCGGCCGTCGTAGATAACCTGGTTGACATCCACGGTGAGTTTATACCAGTCTTTGCTGAGGGTGGGCATGATTGGAACCGACATCCCCGATGGAAAATCGATGGACACCTTGGTTACATCTGATTGCAACGAAGCGCTCCCGTTAACATTGAATTGAGGCAGGTAATTTTTATTCAGGTTCTGAACCTTCAGGGTGTTGGTGTTTCCAAACATCTCCAGTTGCTGATGCAAAGGATAGTTCAACTCAGCCTGGCGGTAGCAATAGTCCAGGGTGATTGAGTCCTGTGCCGGCATCAATGAAGGCAGGAGGAGGAAAAGTGTAAAATGGAGTATTTTTTTCATTTGAATAACCAAAGATAGTTTGGAGATGCATCCGGGTAACAAACGAAAAAATTATTTGGGGATTTTGATCTTTTGCCCCGGTGACAATCTGCTGTTGTTTTTAAAATTATTGATAGCCTTTAGCTGTGCAACAGTTACATCAAACTTGTTGGCGATGTCCCAAAGATTGTCTCCTGATTGGATTGTGTAATAGGTAAACTTAGATCCTGAGGAGGTGGTTTTTGATTTGGAATTCGGTTCAGTTTTGGCTGTAGTTGCAGAAGTAGTACCATTAGACACTACTTTGATTTTCTGACCAACAAGGATGGTCTGGCTGGTAAGGTTGTTCCATTTCATTAACTCAGCAGTGGTGCAATGATATTTTTTTGCGATGGTTCCCAGGTTCTCACCACTTTTAACGATGTGGATTGTCTTTGGAGTATCGTCTGACTGGTTTGACGATGCCGTGGATTTAGGGGTTCCCGGTTCGGAACCCGGATTGGTTGCAGTTCCTTTTGCAGCGGTGTCTTTGGGAACTTCCTGGGGAATGTATGTTGAAGTGACTCCGGTTTCCTGGGGTTTACCTTTTCCTGAATTAGTATAAACAAGAATTTTTTTATTGGGTTTGATGGAGTTTTTCTTTAATCCGTTGAGTGATTTAAGCTCTGCGGGTGTCATGTGGAATTTCTTGGCAACGGAGGTAACGGTTTCGCCACTTTTAACGGTATAAAGTTCAGATTCGCGATAGGTGCTGTACACCATTTGCGTCATGGCATCGCTGGCCAGACCTTCTTTCGTGCGGTATGCGTAAAGTGCAGATTCGTTGTTGATAAAATTTCCGATGTACTTTTTCCGCAAGCGCAATTTATATGGATTCTCAGCCGTGGCAGGGATTATTTTTCGCTTATAGGAAGGATTCAGGAACATGATTTCATCCATCGGAATGTTCAGCATTTCCGAGATCTGATCGAAAGACAGGGGGTTACGCACAGTCACCGTATCCACCTCGTAATAAAGTATTCCCGGATCCACCGGATGAATTTTATGCTCGTTTGCGTAAGTAATTACGTAACTTGCTGCAATAAAAGCAGGTACGTAGGAAGCAGTTTCTTTTGGCAGGTATTTCTTTATGGCCCAGAAGTTCTTGATGCCTCCTGAGCGGCGGATCGCTTTATTCACATTGCCGGCACCTGAATTGTATGCAGCAAGGGCCAGCGACCAGCTTCCATAGATGTCATAAAGATCGGTGAGATGCTCACAAGCTGCAATTGTTGACTTGTAGGGATCAAACCGGTCGTCGACATACGTACTCACCTTCAGCCCGTAAACTTTCCCGGTGCCATACATGAACTGCCATAGCCCCTTTGCGCCTGCCGGTGAATTGGCGATCGGGTTGAGGGCTGATTCAATCACAGCCAGATATTTCAGTTCCAGAGGCATGTTGAACTTGTCAAGCTGCTCTTCAAAAAGTGGAAAATAGATTTGGGCCAGTCCAAGGATGCGGGCTGTCAGCTTTCTCTTTCGCACACCGTATAATTCGATGAACGTTTTGACCTCTGTGTTATAAACAAATTCGAATGGCGACTGGTCGTTCATCAGGGCGATCCTTTCAAGATAAACTGAGTCGGGGAATGTTGGGATATCAGTTTCTGAATAGGTGCTCCAGTTCTGATACTGGTTGGCATTGGGAAACCGGGTGTCTTCGAAAATTTTCAGATTTGCCAGGCTGTCGAGCATGACTACGACCTGGTCATCTTCGATAAAGCGCGCATTTCTGATTGCTGAGTCAGGGCGTATGGGAACTTGAGCAGAAAGACAAAATGGCAATAATAACAGGGAAAGACTAAGGCGGATTTTTTTTTTCAATACCACTGGGAAAAGTTTCATGAATGATGCTGGTTATTAATGATAACTGCAAAAATAGGGTTTTATTTTAAAATTTCCCACAAGGAAGATGACTTCGGCAAGGTCAGGGATTTTTTTGATCATTGAATTTGTTACTTTTGTAATCCTATTCTATTCAAAATGAGACAGATTTTCATCACCTTTATCCTTGTATTTCTGATGGCCGCTGCAGCAATGGCCCAGGATGGTTCGCAACCTGCACGCCCGGCGCTTCAGCATGAAATGACGCCTGATGAGTTGCTTCGAAAGAGTGAAATCGGCAGAGGTTTTGTCGAAACCAATCCCCCGGTTGCACCCGTTCGCAACGTGGAAGAGTTTGACCGGATGCAGGGCGCCCTGGTACGTTATCCTTTCGGCATTCCGATCTCCCTGATCAGGGAGATGGCTACCGATGTTACCGTTACCACCGTGGTGGCTTCTGTCGCGCAGAAAAATACCGTGATCAGTCAGTATGTCAACAACGGCGTTGATACCAGCCATTGCAATTTTCTGATTGCCCTGACCGACAGCTATTGGACCCGCGACTACGGTCCCTGGTTTGAATCGGATAGTGCCAGCCAGATCGGCATTGTTGACTTCCCATACAACCGTCCCCGCCCAAATGACGATGAGATTCCGAAAAAAGTTGCCGAGATGCTTGGAATTCAATGGTACGGCATGAATGTGATATCCACCGGGGGGGATTATATGACCGATGGATTGGGGATAAGTGCTTCGACTGACCTGGTTTGGGTTGAGAATCCAACCCAGACCCATGAGCAGATTGCCCAGAAGATGAACGACTATCTTGGTATCACAAACTTCCAGGTCGTTCCCGATCCGAATATATCCTCCTCCATTGACCACATCGATTGCTGGGGGAAATTTCTTGCCCCGGATAAGATGCTGATCAGAAAAGTGCTGACGTCTGATCCCGAATATGCACCCCTGGAGGCAGCGGCCACTTACTGGGCATCACAAATCTCCTCTTATGGCTACAATTATAAAATTTTCCGGGTGATGACCCCGCAGGATCAACCCTACTCCAACTCGGTGATCCTGAACAACAAGGTACTTGTCCCATTTATGAATTCTCCCTGGGACGACAGTGCAAAAGCCGTGTACGAGGCAGCCATGCCGGGATACGAAGTGATTGGCTTTATCGGAAACCCTTCCACACCATGGGTCTCAACAGATGCCCTGCATTGCCGCGTGATGGGTATCGCCGACATCGGCCTGCTGCACATCAAACACATACCCATCTCGGGCAACCAACCCTGTGAACAAGATTACTCGGTCAATGCCGACATCATTGCCAGCAGCCATCAGCCGGTGAAATCCGATTCGGTACTCATTCATTACCAGGTCAATGGCGGGACATATCACACGTCGCTGATGGTGAATACATCCCTCGGCCATTACACAGGAACAATCCCAAAACAAGCTGCCGGAAGTGAGATCAGCTACTACCTGACCGCCGCTGATCAGTCGGGGCGCCATGCTTCTGCCCCGTTTATTGGTGCAGCCGATCCGTTTACCTTTCAAACAATTTATACCAATCTGACACCGGTTGCCGACACCTTATGGTTTATCACCCACGATGATTTGTGGAATGGAAAAATCACCCAATTACATAACTACACAACCTCATCACTCATGCTCGCTGATGTTCAGCAACAAGGTACAATTGGCTGGTATGTCGACTCTGTGTCAGTGGTGTTGCCCCATCAACTGAGCCCTGCCGACAGTGTTGCAGTTCGTGTGAAATTCAACATTCCGCTGATATTGAATCCGGTTATCGTGTTTGATGTTGACAGCATGAGGGTAACGACCGCAGCAGGTAGTTTCCATGTGATCATCATGGTCAACCATGATCTGCTGGAATCTATAAATGAAAAACAGGCTCGCCCGATGATTGGTGCCAGTTTCCCAAACCCGTTCAGTTCAACCACCTCAATTCCGTTGGAAATAGCAAAACGCGGCCTCCTGACCCTGGATATTATAGATGTCATGGGATCAAAAGTCAAAACCCTGGTATCGGAAATCTTCGAACCGGGAAGCCTGACAATTCAATGGGATGGAACGGATGCCGGAGGAAACAAACTTCCAAATGGAGTCTATTTTTTCAGGGTGACCAGCGGAAACAACACGGAAACGGGGAGGATGGTGCTGATCAGGTAAAAATGGAAACAATCGTGGATATTCGCAACTTATATTTTATGCGAGAATGAGGTGTTAAGCATTTTCAACCGGTCAATGTAGTGGTCTGTATACAATTGCTTTATAGGGTCGCTTAAAAAAGATGATTTTATAAGAGTCAATACTTTTTGATTTTTATTTCGGTATTTATCCAATATCTTCCTGATGCGGCTCTCCATCATGCCAATTTGTAAACCAAATTCAAAAAAATCATCGTAAGCGTAAAAGCCTAAAACTTTAAAGCTTTCTGTATTAAATTCATTTGAAAATAGTCCATCGCTCAGTGCAAAAAACGAATCTGCAGGAATATGTATGGCGGTATCTTCATAGCTTCCGCTGTTTCTGTAACTTTCTCCGTCTTTTTCTTTTGACCTGCCGGAAATTGAGGCAAAATCTTCCTGTGCTATTTTTCTTCCGTCTTTTGCGTAGTCAAATCGCTTCGCAATATATGCCGGCTCTCCGTTATTAAAGAACACCAAAGCACATTCTGCAACAACGATTCCAAATGCTTGTTTGGCAATTTGCATGGTCAGGTGCTCATTGGCCGGCAGTTCTTCTCTCTTCCCAAAAGGTGGCCTGGAAGGGATTGGCTTAAGGATATATTGCCCGGGTTCTCCCTGTTTTGTCAGGCGGAGTTTGTTGTTTTCAACCACCAGCGATTGTTTAAACTGTGCTCCGCTGATGGAAATTGCGCTGCTGTTCAATCTGAGTCTTTCAGCTACTTCTTCATCTGCATCCGGCGCATTAAAGTCTAAAATATGACTTACCTTTTTCCGGCCAAACAGGATGCGTAATGCAGCAGGGCTGTATGTCTTAAAACCTTCAGCCAATGTGCGCGGGCAATATTTAATGTCGTCCAGATTCATTTTCGTACAATCAATTTTACCGTTACAGCGCCTATTGTATCGTTTCCTGCTGTTGCTCCCAGCAAGCTTAATAAATCTCTCTCATCTATTTTCAGGTACCTGCTTTGTATTGCCAAATTGGTTCCTTCTGCTACCATGTTGCTGAAGTATGGAAACAAAAACTCACTGCGGTATTCCTGTTGATATTTTGGGAGTGTTAAGCTTATTGACGGTTTAACCGGATCGTTAAAATAAGCATCCTCATACCGGAATATATAATGATTCCGGTTTTCTTCGATGAGAATGCCCGCTAGATCCCCATTGTTATAAACCTCGGCTTTTCGCATTTATTCAGTGATTCGTTTTACATGAAGAGTCAGTTCCATGCCCATGACTTCAGCTATTTTGTTCAGCACCTCCAATGACGGATTGCCCTGACCACGTTCCAGTTTGTACAAAGTATTGGTGCTGATATTTGCCAATTCAGCCAGGTGCGGCTGAGTTAAACTCAACTCTTTTCTTCTGATTAAATGATATTATAGTGTGATTTCATTATGTCGTTAATGAGGATTGCCAAGTCGCCTTTGACAAACACCTGGAGTGTTCCTCCAGTTTGCCATTGGGCAAAGGCAAAAATTCCGGTGAAACTCAACAGAACTGAAATGAAAAATGATTTCATCCTGGATTGTTGTTAAAATTGGCCCCAGTCGCTAAACAACAAATGTAAATTTAAATCCTATATTTGACCTGTCTGATTGACGATTGACGATTAATCAGCGCTAATCGTCAATCGTAAATTGTCCAACCTGAAATTTTATTCATTTATCTTTGTTTCTTATTGTCAAACAAGTTAAAAACTAAAAACATGGCCGATATAAATATTTTAGCCCCAAAAATATTCAAATGGGAAGGTGGTTTTGTGAATGACCCGCTCGACAGGGGTGGTGCAACAAACATGGGTGTTACCCTTGCAACCTGGAGACAGGTCGGGTACGATAAGGATGGCGATGGAGACATAGATGCCGCCGATATTCGGCTCCTTAACCGGGCAGATGCCACGGTGGTGCTGAAGAAATTCTACTGGGACCGCTGGAAGGCAGACCAAATTGTGAATCAGTCGGTGGCGGATATCCTGGTTGACTGGGTATGGGGTTCCGGCAAGTGGGGGATTGTCATTCCGCAACGGTTACTTGGTGTTGCCGATGACGGGTCCGTCGGTCCAAAAACGATCACCGCATTAAACTCAGCAAATCAGCAGGAACTTCATGGTAAAATTGCTGATGCAAGGACAACATTTATTGCCGATCTGATCAGGCATGATCCCACACAGGAGCGGTTCCGCAAAGGATGGATGAACAGGCTGAGGGATTTTCAATATCTGTAAACGTGTAATCGTCAATCTATTCCTTGCTCCGTTTTTCCGGCCTCATCTGGGGAAAGAAGAGCACATCCTGAATGGACTGTGAGTTGGTCATGATCATGGTCAGCCGGTCAATTCCGATTCCAAGTCCGGCGGTGGGAGGCATTCCGAATTCGAGTGCACGCAGGAAATCTTCATCAAGCACCATCGACTCATCATCGCCGCGTTTACCAAGTTCAAGCTGCGATTCAAACCGTTCACGCTGGTCGATGGGATCGTTTAATTCGGAGAATGAGTTGCAAAGCTCCTTGCCGTTGCAGATCGCCTCAAAACGCTCAACCAGTCCTTCCTTGCTGCGGTGTTTTTTTGCAAGCGGCGACATCTCCACAGGGTAATCAGTGATGAAGGTTGGCTGGATCAGGAAAGGTTCGCATTTCTCTCCGAAGATCTGGTCGATGATCTTTCCCTTTGCCATGGTGCGGTCGATGGGCACATCAAGGTCTTTGGCGATGCTGCCCAGTTCTTCTTCTGATTTATTGCTGATATCAATTCCGGTGAAATGCTGAATGGCTTCAAACATGGTAAACCTTGTCCACGGCCGTTTGAAATCGATGAGGTTTTCACCCACCTGAACCTGCGTGGTTCCGTGCAGGTCCATGGCGATCTTCTCCACCATCTCCTCCACGAGGTTCATCATCCATTCGTAATCCTTGTAAGCGACATAGAGCTCCATCTGGGTGAATTCTGGGTTGTGAAACCGGTCCATTCCTTCGTTGCGAAAATCTTTGGAGAATTCATATACCCCGTCATACCCGCCAACGATCAGCCTTTTCAGGTATAGCTCATTCGCAATCCTGAGATACAGGGTCATGTCGAGGGTGTTGTGAAAGGTTTTAAACGGTCTGGCTGCCGCACCTCCGTAAAGTGGCTGGAGTATCGGAGTCTCCACCTCCAGATAAGATTTGGCGTTCAGGTAATTACGCATGGAGTTCTGCAGGATGTTCCGTTTAATAAATACCTCACGTACTTCCGGGTTCACGATCATGTCGACATAGCGCTGGCGATACCGCTGTTCGGGGTCGGTGTAGGCGTCGAATACCTCATTTTCCTTCTCTTTCACGATGGGAAGCGGTCTCAGTGATTTGCTCAGCAGCTTCAGGGATTGAACATGGATGGTGATCTCGCCCATCTGGGTGATGAAGACAAAACCGGTGATGCCGATGATGTCGCCGATGTCGAGCAGTTTTTTGAAGACGGTATTGTAGAGGGTTTTATCCTCGGTGGGGCAGATGTCATCCCGTTTGACATAGAGCTGGATACGTCCGCTTTCATCCTGAAGTTCCACGAAAGATGCGGCACCCATGATGCGTCTGCTCATGATGCGTCCGGCAATACTGGCCTGCTGGTAAAGGGTGTTATCGTTGGGGAAATTTTGCTTTATTTCAGTGGCTTTTACATTGACCTCAAATGTTTCCGGAGGGTAGGCATTGATGCCAAGCCTGGTGAGTTCGTTTAAAGAATTTCTGCGTATTGTTTCCTGTTCGGTTAATCCTGTTATCATAATGCCAGATTTTTGGCAAAGATACGGATTTAGGCCAACACATCATGGAGGATATGGTGCGATTGAACTCCTTTGAACCCGGGCAGGTGCAACTGGTAATAAAGGAGAATGGTTTCAAGCATCTTACTTCGCAATTCAATATTCAATATTCGATATTCGATATTCAACATTTCCGAAAACACCCTGCTCTGCTCCGGATCAAGGTAGTGGGGATGATTCGGAACAGAAGCCTGAAAAAGCCCTTCCCGCATGTTAAATACCGGGAAGCCGTCTGTACGGTTGTTCTGGGGAAAGATTCCAAGGAATTGCATCAGCTGCAGCGAAAAACGGATATGGAAAAATGAGACACTCTCTTCAGTTTCATCAAGTTCCAGGCAGGAATGCCAGAGAAAATTGAAGAGTTCGGGGTTAGCCTCCTCTTCCCGAATCGATTTGTAAACCAGTTCATTGATAAACAGTGTAACCGAGCTCTTACGGATGTCGAATGGAATGGTTTTAAAAGGGCAGGAGAGCTGAACTTCTTTAACCGATTGAAGTGACTGTTTTTCCTTGTGGTAAACAACGAGGTCAAGCAGGGTCATCGACTGGAAGAGGCCGGGTTTAATTTTCGACTTTGCATTTCGGATTCCTTTGATCAGGTATGATTGAATCCCGAAAAGCTCGGTGTAAATTTTAACGATGATACTGGTTTCTGAGTACTTAAGGGAATGAAAAACAATGCCTTTGGTTGAATGAAGCATCAGTTCACGATGAGGATTTTGGTTACCACCCGTTCGGCGCCGGTTTCGTCGGCCGCAAACACCAGGTAAACCCCGGTATGGGCTTTTTTCCCGTCGAAATTTTTACCATCCCATACAACCTGGCCGCCATACACGCCTGTCTGGCCGTTCGCTCCTGTCGTGCTTCCGCCCGAATTCACGCTGCCTGCATGACCTGAAAAAACCAGTGTGCCATTCACATCCGTGATTCTTACTTCTGCATTGCTGACAAGGCCTTTAACAGCGATCACGCCGTCGTAATCTTCCCTGACCGGATTGGGAAACGCATACACTTCCCCGTTTGTTTCACCACCCGGTGTTGCTGAACCCCTGTATGAGATTATGCCATTGTCGGTGCCGAAAAACACATTTCCATCTGCATTCACTGCTATGCATATAATCCTGTTCGACAGCAACGGACTGTTTTCAGCAGTAAAATGAAAGATCTCCCTGGTGCCGTCTTCTGAAAAAAGGAACACTCCGCCCCGATCAGTACCGACCCATTTCTGGTTTCCACCATCCACGGCTATGGCTGTAACTGATTCATTTTCAAGCAGGTATTGAACATTGCTTCCCTGGGTGACCAGGATTCGTTGGGCGTCGAAGTTGCCTCCGCCAAACACATTCTCGGGAGAATAAAAGACAGCAATCCCTTTTTCGGTGCCGACCCATATCTCCCCTTTCTTATCTTCGGCCATGGCCAGGACTGTTGTTCCGGGGATATTACCACTGCCCACCATTGAATTCAGGAGCTTGTAGTCATCATCTCCTGGATTTTCAGGGGTGTTGTTATCGGTAAAGACCAACAGCGCATTCGCATTCATGGTGCCGTAGCGCATCTGGATCCATTTCTGATTGTGCCTGTCGATGAGGAGCTGACCCAGGTCGCTCTCAACAGGGATGTTAAAACCTGTCCAGGTATTCCCTTTTCTCATGGAGAGGCATCTGTTGTTAAAGGAGGTGACCACCCACAGGTTGCCGGCGTTGTCATACGCGACCCCGCCTACACGTACATCGGAGGTGTCTGAGCCGGAATAGTTGCGGAGTGTGCTGTTTCCATAAGTAAAACGCCTGATCGCCGAATCGTTGTAAATTTCAACCAGCCCTTTTCCATAAGTTCCTGCAAAAACATGTTTGCTATCGTTCGGATCAACTGCAATGGTGACTACATCATGCGTCACATTCAGGATAGGATTGTTGTAGCCTTCGAGGTTATACCAGTCGGTATTGTTGAAATGGTAAACCTGAGGCCTGCTGTAGATGGGGCCGTAAGAGCCGTTTCTTCCGCCGGGAGCAACAAAGAGTTCATTGCCCCTGCTGGTCATACTGAAAGCCAGCGCGGTTGAAGGGCCGCTGAGTTTAATATGGTTGATGGCATTTGTTGAGGGAATGTAATTAGCAAGTCCATTATACGTGTCACCCACCCACATCTGCCCGTCTTTATCGGCAATAGCCACCTGGGGATAGTCAGATCCGAGCACGTTGGTGGTCACGTCAAGGCCGGTATTTAAGGCTTTTACAAAATAATTGTAGGCAATTACCAGGTATTGATCATTTGATTCGAGGTGCATGACCGGATAATAAGGTTCCTGCACCAGGCGGCTCCATGCGCCGTTTGCATAGACACAGATGGTATCAGTGGTTACTGAGCTGACCTTTTTGTTGACAAAAATTTTCCCGGTAAAATTCGTAATGGTATTATAGGTCGCAGCCGGATCAATGCGTGGATCTTTTTTCCAGGAGGAGAAATTCGCCAGGTTGGGATCATTTGCCCAGCCTTTGTAGATCCCTTTTTCAGTCGCGGCAAATAAAGTATCCTGCGAATCTTTGGTCAGGGCAAGTACATTTACCTGGCTGCCATCTGTGCCAATATAATAAGTGTCGCGGATCTCTTCCTTATTGATGTCGAGTACCACAATACCAAATCCACACGACAGATAAGCATCTTTTCCAATAAAGTAAATACTGTTAATGGTTTTATTGCCAAGGATTTGCTTGCGTTTGATATCTGAGATATTAATGATGACATTGTCCTTGATCAGATCGATGTTGGCATTGGAATAGGCAATGACAAGCGTCTTGTATTCTTTGTTGTAATTGATGCAGCTGATCCCGATGTCTGACAGTCCTGTAATTTTGGTGATACGTACCACGCTGTTATCATCCTTGTCATAATAAAAAATGGCATAAGGCGTGGATGCATAGATCCTGTTGCCCGCATCCGTGAGGGAGTTGACGAGGGTATAGGGAAGTTCATCACGCCACTGGCCAATGGGAACCTGTTGTGAAAATGCCTGTATTAAACCTGAGAAGATAAACAGGCCGGAAAGGATGTAACGTATAAATTTCATGGGATTTATCTTGAAGAAAGATAACTGTTTTTTTCAGGATTTATTGTAGAAAACCATGTGGTTTTCATACGATCATGCCGGCAGCAACGGTTTCGTTGGTCGTTTCATCGATAAGGATTAAACTTCCGGTGATGCGGTTTGTGGTGTACGGATCAAAAAACAAGGGTTTGGTGGTGCGCAACCGGATGAGGGCAATGTCATTCATGCGGATTGTTTTGTTTTCAAGCACTTTTTCCAACGTGCTGATATTTAAAACATAATCGACATCCTGGATAATGCAGCGAACGTCTTTAGTGGTGTGTTTGAGGGCGTATTTCCCCTGGATTTGCAGGGGTTTCGGGTTCATCCAGCAAATCATACTGGTTATGTCACAACTCTCCTGCGGGATATTTCCGACCCCGGCGATCATTCCGCCCCGGCTTAAGTCAACGTCATCCTTCAGGGTAATCGTTACCGACATTGGCGGGTGAGCTTCAGCAAGGGGACCCGACAGGGTATCGATGGCAGTAATCTCACTTTCAATTCCGGAAGGGAGAACCACAATTTTATCTCCCGGATGAAAAAAGCCCCCGGCAACCCTTCCGGCGTAACCGCGGTAGTCGTGGAACTCTTCTGATTCAGGCCTGATGACGTATTGTACAGGAAA
>CAYHGE010000054.1:3294-11497 GCA_964355945.1 uncultured Draconibacterium sp. | reverse complement strand
GCATCGAGCTGATCCTCGAAAATCGATTTGCTGTCGTATAACAGCCGTCCTATCAGGGTGCTCTTTCCATCATCAACACTTCCTGCGGTGGTAAAACGCAGTAGTTCCATGCCGAGATATGCGTTTGAAGAAAATGTTCGTTCCATTAAAAATAGCCCTCTTTTTTTCGGTCCTCCATGGCGGCTTCAGACCGTTTGTCGTCGTAACGGCCACCTCGCTCGGTAACACGGGTTGCAGCGATCTCCTGAATAATATCCTCAACAGTATCTGCAGAAGATAACGTCAATCCGGTACACGAGATGTCGCCTACAGTGCGGCACCGTACCCTGCGGTATTCAATCTTTTCATTGGGTTTCATCTCCATGAATGGTGCGGCTGCAAGCCATACGCCATCACGGTAAAAAACGTCGCGTTCGTGGGTAAAATAGATGCTGGGAAGATCGATATTTTCCGCCAGGATATATTGCCACACATCCATTTCAGTCCAGTTGCTGATCGGGAAGACCCTGAAATGTTCCCCCATTCTTTTCTTTCCGTTGAACATGTACCAGAGCTCTGGCCGTTGGTTTTTAGGGTCCCATTGTCCGAATTCGTCGCGATGGGAAAAGAACCGCTCTTTTGCCCTGGCTTTTTCTTCATCGCGCCTTGCACCCCCGATGGCTGCATCGAATTTGTGTGCTTCGATGGCATCAAGCAGGGTAACGGTTTGCAGTACGTTCCGGCTGGCATTGATGCCTTGTTCTTCAACAGCCCTTCCTTTGTCAATGGACTCCTGCACAGAACCCACGAGCAGCCTTGCATTCACCGACTTTGCCATCCGATCCCTGAATTCCAGGGTTTCAATGAAATTGTGACCGGTATCGATATGCAGTAAAGGAAATGGGATCTTTGCCGGGAAAAAGGCCTTGCGGGAGAGGTGAACAAGCACGATGGAGTCTTTACCGCCGGAGAAGAGTAAAACCGGGCGTTCGAATTGAGCAGCGACCTCTCTTAAAACATAAATTGCTTCCGACTCCAGCTCTTTCAGGTGAGTCAAATGATAGTTACACATTGCCTGTATACCTCCTAAGATTTTCCAAATACACGCTGAAGAAATGTTTTGCTTTTATTTGATGCCTCTTTGTCATCTGAATAATAACCATAACCGTAACCATAACCATAACCCGATCCGTATCCATAGCCATACCCGTATCCATAACCATAGCCATACCCGTATCCGTAGGAGCTGCGGTTAAGTTTAACATCGTTGATCAGAATGGCGAGGTTGGAGATGTTGCGTTGCGCCATGTCGTGGATAATTGAACCGAATATTTTTTTGTGGGTGTAGCCCTGGCGCACCAGAAACAGGTTGGCATCGGCGTGTTTCATCAGAAGAAAAGCATCAGTGACCAGGCCAACAGGCGGTGTATCAATAATGATGTAGTCGTATTTTTCTTTCAGGAGGGCAAACATCTCAGAACATTTTGCCGACGCAATTAATTCGGCAGGGTTCGGAGGAACCGGGCCCGACATGATGATGTCAAGATTTTCGATGGTCGAAAACTGAATGATGTCTTCCAGCTTGCTTTTACCAATGATATATGAGCTGATTCCCTCTTTATTTGTCAAACCGAAATCTTCGAAAATTTTAGGTTTGCGTAAGTCAAAACCCATGAGCAATGTCTTTTTACCATACATGGCAAAAATGAGGGCCAGGTTGATGGAAACATACGTTTTACCGGCACTGACCATGTCGGCTGTAATCAAAACCGTTTGTTTCTCCTTCCCCTGAAGCAGATAGTTGATGTTGGTTCTGACCGATCGGAACGACTCTGCAATGGACGATTTGGGAGAGTCGAGAACGACCACCGTGCTTGGCTTGTCGCTGTGTATGATGTGCCCGACAATCGGAAGTTTTGTGAGTTTTTCAACGTCTTCGCGCTCCATTACCTTGTCATTGAAATAGTCTCTGCCAAAGATATAGAGGATTGGAACCAGGATCCCGAGTATCAGGGCGATCACATAATTGAGTGTTTTCTTTGGAAAAACAGGTTTCAGCCCGATGGAAGAAGCCTCATCCAAAACCTCATTGTCGGAAAGGTTCGATGCCTGGGATATTTGTGCCTCCGAACGTTTTTGTAAAAGATAAGTGTAAATGGCATCCGTAAGTTTAAATTTACGTTCGATGCCAAACAGAACACGCTGTGTTTCGGGTAAGTTGCCGATGCGGGCGTTGATCACAGAAACCCTGTCGTTGACCTCTTTCAGCGCAATGTCATTGGAATTAATGGCACTTTTTACATTTTCATACAATGCGTTCTTCGTCGTTGCAATTTGCAAATCAATTGCCATGAGGCTGGGATTCTTCGATTTGGAGTATTGGGAAGTCTCCGTCCGCTTCATATACAGGTTGGTGAGCTGCATGGTGAGGTCGTTCAGTACGGTGTTTTCAATTCCCATGGATGCAGGAACAATCAGTTCATCGAATTTTTGATTTTTTTCGATATACTCCTTCATGTTCTGAAGGTATTTCGATTTTACCATCAGAATTGCTTTCTCATCCTGCAGCTGCATCATTTTTTCAAAAACCTGCTTGGCTTCATCGTTGAGGTTCATGATCTCCTTGTTGGTTCTGAAAAGCATGAGCGCTTTTTCAGAGGCATTCAGGGAGTCAGTTATTCCTCTTAACTCATTATCAATAAATGTAATAGTGCGTGATGCGACAATGTTTTTCTTTTCCAGCCCTTTGGCAAGATACTCTTTGGTGAGGGTATTTAAAAAAACGACCAGTTTATCAACGTTACCGCCTTTGAGTTTTATTTCAACAATAGATGCTTCCTTGTTGATCGGTTCGATGTTGAATGACTTAAACTCGGTTACAAGGGCATCATAATTCTTGAAAATGAATGAAAACGATTTACTGATATCCTGGGCCGGATCGAATTTCTCATTCAACAGGACCCTGAATTTGAAATGCTTAGACTGAATCAGCTGGCCGAATGAAAAGGTCTGATCGACCACAATGTTATCCTTGCGATCTTCAACCATTTTCCGGGATGAAAAGTCGAAAAACTTTATCGCTTCATCATTCGTTTCCAGTTTGAACTTCTCCTTTGAAAGAATCTTGAGTTTGAAGAACATGTTTACCGGCTGGGGAACAGTGGTATCCATGATCACTTTGAAAGGACTGTCGAGGTAAAGTTCTTTTGTGACAAAATTCTCTTCGGTAAAACATGAAACTTCGAATCCGATTTTGGTCACTGCACGATAGGTAAGCGTGTAGGAAGACAAAATCCCGATTTCATTCTGAAGGTTCTGCATGTTGTTGAAAAGTCCCATGCCGAGGAGATCCTGTGGATTTATTTTGTTCTCGGATTTATCTTTAACCAGCACTGTTGTGGTTACTTCAAAAACCTCCTTGGTGTATTTGTTGAAAATAAAGGCGATGATGAGGGCAAGGAAGATGGTGATGGCAAAGAAATACCAGAAGCGATAAAATTTGAAAAGGATGATTTTGTAGTCAACAGATTGTTGCTGTTGCTGCTGTGTTAAATCCTGTATATTCTCGTTCACGGGAATTAAAATGTTTTAACGTAATTGATCAACAAAAGGGTTGTGGTAAGCGAGGCAAGCACGATTGCCCAGGGGAAGGTAGATCCCAGTCCCCATCGCTTGTAGCCAAGGGGTGAAATATAAATAATGTCGTTCGGCTGCAGGTAATAATATGGCGAACTCAGGATATCCTGGCTGGTGAGATCCAGGTAATGTACCTGAGAGCCGCCATTTACCTGGCGGATCAGGGCAACCCGGTTGCGGTTTGCAAATTCTGTCATATCCCCCGCTGTGGCGATAGCTTCAAAAAGATTAAGGTCATCCTTATAAACGGTAAATTCGCCGGGGCGCATCACTTCACCAACCATCGTGATCCTGAAGTTGACAGTTTTTACAACCACTGTGGTCTCTTTCAGGTATTCACCGATCATCTGCTGAAGAAGCGTCTTGACCTGGCCTACAGTTAAACCCTGCACATAAACTTTCCCGATGATCGGAAAATCGATGTTGCCATCGGCATTGACACTGTAGCTGTTGAGATAGATCGAAGCGTCGTTGGCAAAATCGTTGTACGAACTTGAACCGGATTGCTTGTTGAAGAACAGGTATGCCTTTTCATCGAAAGCGAACACCCTGACATAGAGGTTGTCTTTAACCTGCAATTTGTAGTCGGCATTGCGCTTGTTGGCAACAAAACTGGTCGTATCCTTTTCCTGTTGTTTTTGAAGATATTTTATTTTTTTCTGAGGTACGCAGGAAGCCAGCAAAATTGCACATACAAGAGAAACGAGTGCGAATTTTGAGACCAGCGTAAATATTTGTTTCATAGTGGCATGGAGTTGAAAGGGCAAAAGTACTAATTTTTCAAACAACTTCTCCGAGTAATGTCGCAGAAGTGGCACTGGTGATTTTTACGGTGACATATTCGCCTGGCCCGGTTTGAGTTTTCGTGAATACTGCGACCTTGTTTTGTGAGTTTCGTCCAAAATACTGGTTGTCTGATCGTTTAGACTTCCCTTCAACTAATATCTCATAGCTCCTGCCGACCTCGGTTTGGTTATTTGCCAGCGATAATTGTTGCTGAAGGTCAATGATTTCCCTGAGTCTGCGATCTTTGACATCTTCCGGAACATTATCGGGCATGGTATCGGCTGCCAGTGTTTGCGGACGTTCAGAATATTTGAACATGAATGCAGTGTCATAGCCAACCCACTTCATCAGGGATAGTGTATCCAGGTGATCATCCTCGGTTTCGTTACAGAACCCTGCGATAATATCCGTAGATATCCCGCAACCAGGAATGATTTCCCTGATGGCATTGATTCGTTCCATGTAATCCTCCCGGGTGTATTTTCGGTTCATCCTGTCGAGCATATGATTGCTCCCCGACTGAACCGGAAGGTGAATGGCCTTGCATAAATTCGGTGTACCTGCAATGGTATGAAGGAGTTCGTCGGATATGTCTTTTGGATGAGATGTGGCAAATCGGATGCGCATCAATGGGTTTACAGCAGCAACCTGCCCGAGCAGCGTTGCAAAGGTGATCAACTGGTCGCCGGTTTTCCAGGTGTAGGAGTTTACGTTTTGCCCGAGCAGCGTTACCTCCCTGTACCCTTTGTCAAAAAGGTCGCGGGTTTCGCGGACAATGGAAGCGGCATCCCTGCTGCGTTCCTGCCCGCGTGTGGATGGAACAACGCAGTAAGAGCAATAGTTTTCGCAACCGCGCATGATGGAGATGAAGGCGGAAACACCATTCGAATCAAGCCTGACAGGCGTGATGTCGGCATACGTTTCATCAACAGAGAGTATGGTGTCAATCGCTTTTCTGCCCGTTCCGACCTGTTCAAGTAACTGTGGCAGATGCCGGTATGAATCGGGGCCTGCAACCAGGTCAAGCAGTTGTTCCTCTTCCATGAGGGCTGTTTTTGTGCGGTCGGCCATACATCCCAGCAGACCTATCAGCAATTCCGGCCTCTTTTTTCGCAAAGATTTGAAATAATGCAGCCTTTTTCTGACCCTGTCCTCTGCATTTTCGCGGATGGAACAGGTATTTACAAAAATAATATCTGCCGATAACACATCTTCGGTATAGGTATAACCGTTACTGGTCAGAATGGATGCAACAATCTCACTGTCAGATATGTTCATCTGGCAGCCATACGTTTCAATGTGTATTTTTTTTATATTTTTCACAATCATGTATTACCTTTTGGCATGATAACCGATTAAGCATAAAATGAGGTGCAAAGGTAAGGTTTAATTAATTGTCTTACTTTTGCACCGGATTTAGAGCACAAAATAAGGTATCCGAATGACAAAGAACTTAGTGATTGTTGAGTCTCCGGCCAAGGCCAAAACCATTGGCGGGTTTCTGGGGAAGGATTATATCGTGCGGTCATGCATGGGGCATGTCGTTGATCTGTCGAAAAAAGATCTGGGCGTTGATATTGAAAATGGGTTTATTCCAAAGTATATCATCTCTCCTGAGAAGAAAAAGGTAGTTGCCGAACTCACGAAACTTGCCAAAGATTCTGAGTGGGTGTGGCTTGCATCTGACGAGGACCGTGAAGGGGAAGCCATCTCGTGGCACCTCATCGAGGCCCTTGGCCTGGATGAAAGTAAAACCAAACGCATCGCCTTCCATGAAATAACAAAATCAGCCATTCAGGAAGCGATTGAGCATCCCAGAAGCATTGATAAAAATCTGGTTGATGCACAACAGGCACGTCGCGTGCTTGACCGTCTTGTCGGATTTGAACTCTCTCCCCTGCTGTGGAAAAAGATCAAACCTTCTTTATCTGCCGGCCGTGTTCAGTCTGTAGCAGTGCGGTTGATCGTAGAGCGAGAGGAGGAGATAAAAAATTTCCAGACATCTTCAGCTTTTCGGATTACCGGCGACTTTATCCTGAAGACCGGGAATAAGATCAATACCGTCAAGGCGGAATTGAACAAACGTTTTGCGGCAAAAGAGGAAGCTGTGGCTTTTCTGCAGAAATGCATCGATGCCCGGTATACCATCGAAGAGGTAGAGACAAAACCATCGAAAAAATCGCCCGCCCCGCCGTTTACCACATCCACCCTTCAGCAGGAGGCATCACGAAAACTGGGATTCTCTGTAGCCAATACCATGCGTGTGGCGCAGGAACTCTATGAATCGGGGATGATCACCTATATGCGTACCGACTCTGTCAATCTTTCTGACATGGCTCTGGCCATGTCCAGTACTGAGATTACTGCATCCTTTGGTCCCGAATATGTAAAAATGCGCAAATTCGCGACCAAAACGAAAGGGGCGCAGGAGGCCCATGAAGCCATCCGCCCGACCTACATGACTAACAGAACCATTGAGGGTGATAAATCGCACAAGCGATTGTATGAGTTGATCTGGAAACGCACCATCGCTTCACAGATGGCGGATGCCGAACTTGAAAAAACAACAGTTACCATCGGCGTTTCAAAGGCCACCGAAAAATTTATTGCCAGGGGAGAGGTCATCAAATTCGACGGTTTTCTGAAAGTTTACATGGAGTCGACCGACGATGAAGAGCAAGGCGGAGAAGAAGGGATGCTGCCCCCCATGAATGCGGGAGAGAACCTCGACCTCCATGAAATGACGGCCCAGGAGAAGTACACCCAGCAGCCATTCCGCTATACGGAAGCCATGCTGGTTAAAAAACTGGAAGAGCTGGGCATCGGTCGTCCATCAACTTATGCCCCCACCATTTCCACGATCCAGAAACGGGAATATGTGGTAAAGGAAGACCGGATCGGGGTTCAGCGGTCGTTTACAGTGGTAACACTGAAAAAATCGAAAATTACCGAAGAGGTTAAAGTGGAAACGGCAGGAACGGAGAAGTCAAAACTCTTCCCGACAGACATCGGGACCCTGGTGAACAGTTTCCTTGTTCAACATTTTAACAACATCCTCGATTACAACTTTACTGCCAATGTTGAAGAGGAGTTTGATGAAATTGCCGAAGGCAGGATGGTCTGGAACCAGATGATCAAAGAGTTCTATTTTCCGTTTCACAAACAGATTGAGGGAACTCTCGAAAATACCGGGAAGGTAAGCGGCGAGAAACTCCTTGGAAAGGACCCGAAAAACGGCGAAAATATTTTTGTGAAAATCGGCCGGTATGGTGCCATGGTGCAGATGGGAGATGCGGATGCTGAGGTCAAACCGAAATTTGCCTCCCTGAAAAAGGGGCAGAGCATCGACACCATCACCCTTGAAGAGGCCCTCGAGTTATTCAAATTACCGCGTACACTCGGCGAGTTCGAGTCAAAGGAAGTGGTTGTGTCGACAGGACGGTTTGGCCCGTATATCCGCCATAACTCACTCTTCTTTTCACTGCCCAAGGATGTGGATCCGCTTACGATAGAACTTGACCGGGCAGGGGAGATCATCCTGGCCAAACGTGAATCGGACAGTCAGAAGGTTGTCGCCGAATTCAATGACAACAAGACGCTTATCCAGGTTTTGAACGGTCGCTACGGGGCCTACATTGCCTGCAACAAGGAAAACTACAAGATCCCGAAAGGGAAAGATCCCAAAACCCTGACCCTGGATGATTGCAAGACGATCATCGCAGAAACACAGCCCTCTAAATCAAAATCCAAGAAAAAAAAGTAATGTCCCATGGATATTTCAGCTTTTTTCGAGCCCCTTAGC
>CAYHGE010000054.1:0-3194 GCA_964355945.1 uncultured Draconibacterium sp. | reverse complement strand
ATTGTCCGGAATGCCGACATGCTTACCTTCGATGTCTCTTCGATCCGTAACTCAGATGCTCCCGGTAATGCAAATGCAACCCCCAACGGCTTTTACGGAGAGGAGGCCTGCCAGATCGTACGGTATGCCGGATTGAGTGATAAACTTACCTCCATTGGTTTCTATGAGGTGAATCCGAGGCATGACAAAACCGGTCAGACTGCACATCTTGTGGCACAGATGATCTGGTATTTTATCGATGGATATTATAACCGGGCACACGATTTCCCGTTTAAAAACGAGGAAGATTACATGAAATACAGGGTCAGCATCCGCGACCATAAGGAGGAGATCGTATTTTATAAAAGTAAAAAGACCGACCGCTGGTGGATGGAGATCCCATTACCTGCCGAACAGCGCATCAGGTACGAACGGCACTATCTCGTACCCTGTTCCTACAAAGATTACCAGATTGCCTGTGAAAACGACATCCCCGACAGGTGGTGGATGGTCTATCAGAAGTTGATGTAGGGTGGCGTCATCCCATCCTCTCCGGATTGGCCGCCAGAAAGCTTTTCCACCCTGTAAACTTCTTGTCTGCTTCAGGCTTCCCGTTTTGAAAGTAGTGGCACACTGCGGCAGCCAGGCCGTCGGTGGCATCCAGGGTTTCAGGATTTTCGGTGATTTGCAGCAGGTGCATCAGCATGGCCGCAACCTGCTCCTTGGAAGCTGCTCCTTTTCCTGTGATGGATTGTTTGATTTTTCGCGGAGAGTATTCAAAAATGGGAAGTGAGCGCGACAGCGCTGCCGCGATGGCAACACCCTGCGCACGCCCGAGTTTCAGCATCGACTGAACATTCTTCCCGAAAAATGGCGCCTCGATGGAAAGTTCATCCGGATGATACTGCTCAATCAAAGAGATCATGCGTTCAAAAATAATTTTCAGCCGCACTGCATGGTCGTCGTATTTGCTTAATTTTAGCACGCCCAAAGCAAGTACGCTCATTTTGGTACCGGTTATGCTGATTACACCATAGCCCATGATGGTTGTGCCAGGGTCAATACCAAGAATAATGCGTTCGATTGCCATAAGAGAGATGAAAAACCTGTCAAAATTACAGAAATTAATGAACCTGCTGATCCAGCTGGTGATTTTTGTATTGACCTATTTGTATATCTATCAGCAGGTGCTCCAAAAAGCTGATCTTTCAAGCCTCCGGCTGGTGTTCATGGCAGACCTCGGAAAACCCGAATTCCAGACCGGGCTTTTACTTGTGGTAGCCCTGATGCTTGTCAACTGGAGCCTGGAAGCTGTTAAATGGAGATACCTGATCGGGAAAGTTGAGGACGTGAGTTTTTTTAAAGCATTTCAGGCAGTATTGACTGGCATCAGCGTCAGCTCGTTTATTCCGAACAGGGTGGGGGAGTTCTTCGGGAGGATTTTCATACTTAAAACAGCCAGCCGCATTGAAGGGATCCTCATCACCCTGGTTGGAAGCATAAGTCAGCTCCTGATAACAGTCATCATGGGTACTGTTGCACTGCTGGTCTTCATCCCGCAATATCTCTCAACATCCGGGTTTGGTCATGGATATCTTTACCACAGCCTGATCGTCCTCGTGCTTTCCCTTGATTTTTTGCTGGTGGGCCTGTTTTTCAAGCTCTCCTTTCTGACGACCCTGAAGGAACGTATTCTGCAGAACGGTCTCAAACGGTTGCGGAAATTTTTCAGGGTATTTGCGTTTTATCATAACCGCGAGATGGGAGTAGTACTGTTGCTGAGTTTTAGTCGTTATCTTGTTTTTTCCACTCAGTTTTACCTGCTATTGTTGTTGTTTGATGTCAGGATTCCCTACTTTAATGCGTTGGTCCTGATCGCCATCATCTATCTTGTCATGGCGGTCATCCCCACCATTGCGCTCACCGAACTGGGCATCAGGGGTTCGGTGGCATTGTACATTTTTGGACTCTATTTCGGGCAACTTGTACCCATGACCGGGAAGAACAGTCTCGGGGTATTTGCCGCATCAACACTCCTATGGATGATCAATCTTGGAATCCCGACACTCATCGGGACTATATTTGTCTTCCGCCTCCGCTTTTTCAGAAAAACAGACGCTGATGGAAATTCCTGAGATATTTGTGCTCCTCCTTCTGGCAAATACCACAGTATATGGGTTTCTCATTCTTGCGTTTACCATCGGGCTGATCAAAATCCATTTGGTAACGCAGTTGCAGTCGCCTCAGCAAAGCGGGTTTATCTCGGTCATTGTTGCAGTGCGCAATGAGTCGAAAAACATCTTCCGGATACTGGAGGAGCTGCGTAACCAGGATTTCCCTCGCGATCGCATAGAGGTGATCATCACAGATGATTATTCCGAAGACGATACCATGTCCGTTGCCCGCAGTTTTGCATCTGGAAACCCCGGTTTTTCACTGGTGCTGTTATCGTCTGAGCTTACAGAAAATTGTGAAACGGGAAAAAAGAGCGCCCTCGCAAAAGCGATCGCCGTTGCAAAAGGAGATATTCTGCTCTTTACGGATGCGGATACAGGCCGGAGCAGCAGTTGGATCACTTCCATGGTTTCAGGTTTTGAGTCTCCAAAAGTTCAGATGATCCTGGGTCCTGTTTATTTCTGCGGAGAGAAAAACCTGCTTCAAAAAATCCAGTCGTTTGAATTCCTGGGATTGATGGGCGTTACGGCAGGCAGTGCAGCGCTGGGTTACCCGGTGATGTGCAACGGGGCCAACCTGGCGTACAGAAAAAGTGCATTTCTTCAGGCCGGAGGTTTTGACAGGAATCTCAAATATGCCTCCGGGGATGACCAGTTTATGATGAGTTCAGTGAGAAACCAACATGGAAAAGGAGCGGTTATTTTTAATGCAGACCCACTGGCTGCGGTGAGTACGGAGGCTGAAGCGACCCTGTCAGGGTTCCTTCATCAGCGAATGAGGTGGGTCTCCAAAAGCCGCGGCTATCGCGATCCGGTTGTGATTACGGTGGGGGTGATTACCTGGTTAACTCATTTTTTATTGCTTGCTGGCATCATATCCGGGTTTTTCTTCCCGGAAGTTCTTGCAGTTTCACTGCTCCTTTGGTTGGCGAAAATAGTTCTGGAATACCCGATGGTCATGATCATGGGCCGGTTTTTTAGAATGGAGAGAATTTCGGGATACTATTTTATTGCACAGATTTTTCAGGTGATCTATGTTCC
>CAYHGE010000053.1:22584-25078 GCA_964355945.1 uncultured Draconibacterium sp. | reverse complement strand
TTTTTCAACAGGCAAAGGCCATGCCGATGGGAGATCCGACAATCATCGCCATCACCCTGCTCCTTTTCATCGGGGCGGTTGGCAAGAGTGCACAGATTCCGCTTTATACCTGGTTGCCCGATGCCATGGCAGGCCCCACGCCTGTTTCAGCACTCATTCATGCTGCAACGATGGTCACGGCCGGGGTTTACATGATCGCCCGGTCGAATATCCTCTATGTGCTGGCTCCGACAACCATGTCCATTATCGGAATCACAGGACTGGCAACCGCCTTGTTTGCGGCCAGCATTGCGATCTTTCAGAATGACATCAAGAAGGTGCTGGCCTATTCCACCATCAGCCAGCTGGGATATATGTTTGTGGGACTGAGTGTTGGTGCTTTCACCGGGGCCATGTTCCACCTCACCACACACGCCTTTTTCAAAGCATTGCTTTTCCTGGGTGCCGGGAGTGTGATCCATGCACTTGGCGGAGAACAGGATATTCGCAACATGGGCGGACTTCGAAACAAGATTCCCAAAACTTACTGGACCTTTCTGATCGCCACCATTGCCATTGCCGGAATTCCACCGTTATCGGGGTTCTTCTCCAAAGATGAAATCCTTTTGCACCTGTTCGAACACTCCGTCTATCTCTGGATCATTGCCGTAATCGGTTCGCTGATGACCGCTTTTTACATGTTTCGTCTGCTCTATCTGACATTTTTCAGAAGTTTCAGGGGAACTGATGAACAACTGCATCATCTCCATGAATCACCCCCGGTAATGACTGTTCCCCTGATCATCCTTGCCACAATGGCAGCCTTTGGCGGATTGCTCAACCTCCCGGAAATTTTCAGCGGAGAAAGCTGGCTTTCAGGATTTCTGGCTCCGGTTTTCGCCGATTCTGCAGCCCTGACCACACAGAAAACGTCCATATCGCACAGTACCGAATTGCTGCTGATGGGTTTGACCCTGGCTGTGGTGCTTGGCATGGTCTTCCGTGCATTTTTCGTTTATGTGAAAAACCAGCCGGAACTGCCGGCTGATGGTGCAAAGCGAAATTCTGTGGTGCAGTTTATTACCAAAAAATACTACATTGACGAACTGTATGATCTTACCATTTCAAAACCGGTGCTGTGGTTGTCGGGGTTTTTTCATGAAGTCATTGAACTTCGGTTCATCGACCGGGTGGTGAACGGATTAGGCAACATGGTTGTGTGGACCGGCAATACCGTTCGTTTCATCCAAACCGGAAATGTTGGTTTTTACATGTTCATTATGATTTTGGGAATCATTCTGATCCTTTTCCTTAACATCCTGATCTGACCGATGCTGACAGTTATACTCATATTATTTCCCCTGGCGCTTTCGCTGATCCTGATCTCCATCAGGCAGGAAAGGGCAGTCAGGCAAGTCGCACTGGCTGGCTCTGTTGCTGAATTCGGACTGGCAGTTGCTGCCTTCATCACCTATCAGACCTCCTGCCACTGCAATCTGCTGGTTACTGCCGACTGGCTTTCCACGCTGGGAGTAAGTCTTAAATTCGGGATGGATGGCATCAGTTTGCTGATGGTGATGCTTACAACCTTCCTGGTTCCTGTGATCATTGTCGCCAGTTTCAACCATTCATACAACAAACCTGCAGCCTTTTACAGTCTGATCCTTTTGATGGAGATGGCGCTGGTGGGAGTTTTCGTTGCGTTCGATGGACTCGTTTTCTATATTTTCTGGGAACTGGCACTCATCCCGGCCTGGTTTATCTGCGCGGTATGGGGAGGGAATGACCGCATCCGGATTACCTTTAAGTTCTTCATTTACACCTTTGTGGGGAGTCTTTTCATGCTGGTGGCACTGCTATACCTCTATTTCAAAACTCCGCTTCCTCATTCATTTGATTTTCAGTGGCTCTATTCAGCCACATTGACACCGGGTGAGCAGTCATGGATCTTTATGGCATTTTTCATTGCGTTTGCCATTAAAATTCCCATTTTCCCGTTTCACACTTGGCAACCCGATACATATTCCACGGCTCCTGCCGCAGGAAGCATGCTGCTTGCAGGGATCATGCTAAAGATGGGTCTCTATGGCATGATCCGCTGGTTGATCCCCGTTTGCCACGACGCAATGCAACAGCATGCCCCGTTCATCGTGGCTCTCTCCGTAACCGGAATTGTTTATGCATCCATTATTGCAATAAGGCAGCGGGATATGAAGAGGCTGGTGGCGTACTCATCCATTGCACATGTGGGATTGATTGCCGCCGGTATCTTCGCCCTTAATTCTTATGCGCTTCAAGGTGCATTGATTCAAATGGTTTCACATGGCGTAAACATTGTCGGGCTGTTCATCGTGATCGATCTGATCGAAAAACGCACAGGAACGCGCAATATCAGCGATCTCGGTGGAATCGCATTGAAAGCGCCCCGGCTGGCCATCGTCTTCCTGATCATCCTGCTGGGCAGCATTGCCCTCCCGCTTACCAACGGATTCATCGGTGAATTCCTGCTTCTGCT
>CAYHGE010000053.1:21104-22484 GCA_964355945.1 uncultured Draconibacterium sp. | reverse complement strand
ATCAAAGTCAAATATCAAAAGTTCGTAATTTGTACGTTACCCAATGACAACAATAATTTCGTTAACAATCCTTGGTGTTTTAGTCCTTTTTCTGGGGATCATGAAAAAGCAATCATGGCTTCTGCCGGTGATCCTCCTTGGACTGGTGGTCTCCATGGTGCTCACGATCAGGGACTGGAATACATTCAGAACTTACTATCAGGCGATGATCATCGTCGACAACGCATCAGTTGCATATAGCACTGTGCTGATTTTCTCGACATTCCTGATCTTTTCGCTTGCCTTTCACTATTACCGCGGTGTTTTGCGTCCCCTCGATGACATTTACGGTGTCATGATCTTTGCACTCACAGGTGCCGTGATGATGACTTCGTATGGTAACCTGATCATGCTTTTCCTTGGAATTGAAACACTTTCCATCGCACTCTATGTGCTTGCCGGGAGCCACAAAGAGGCGATCACGTCAAATGAGGCCACCTTGAAATATTTCCTTCTCGGGTCTTTCCTTTCAGGGTTTTTATTGTTTGGCATCGCATTAATTTACGGATCCAGCGGATCGTTCGATCTTGAAAAAATTTCGGTTTATGTAGCTTCCTGTGCCGGTACCTACCCGCCGATGTTCCTGGCAGGGCTGTTTCTGCTTATCATCGGCCTTGCATTTAAAATTGCCATCGTCCCATTCCATTTCTGGGCACCTGATGTTTATGAAGGGACCCCGACTTTGCTTACGGCTTTTATGGCGACCGTGGTAAAGACAGCCTCCATTGTGGCCATGTTCCGTTTTTTCAGCCATACTTTTCATGGTATCCATGGCGTTTGGGAAACCACCATCTGGATCATGGCTGCCTTCACTATTTTGTTGGGAAATCTCACCGGGGTGTATCAGCCCAACCTCAAACGCATGCTGGCCTATTCGAGCATCAGCCATTCGGGCTATATGCTGCTGGCCGTGGTGGCCTTCAGCGCGATGTCAAATAATGCATTATTACTCTATACTTTGTCCTATTCCATCGCCACTATTTCGGCATTCGGCATCCTGATCCTTATCCGGGAGGCTCATGGCAACGACTATTTTACCTCTTTGAACGGGATGGCTAAAACAAATCCGCTGGAGGCATTTTGTCTCACAGTCTCCATGCTTTCGCTTGCCGGAATCCCTCCATTGGCAGGGTTTATGGCAAAATATTACCTCTTTATCACTGCCCTGGACAAAGGGCTCGTATGGCTGGTCATCGTGGCGGTAGCCGGATCGGCCATCAGCGTGGCGTATTACTTCAGGCCCATCATCGCAATGTACCTTAAAGATTCAGCTGGGGTGAAACTCAATGTGGAAACTTCCTATAAAGTGCCCCTTTTCTTCATGACCATGCTGATCATCCT
>CAYHGE010000053.1:0-21004 GCA_964355945.1 uncultured Draconibacterium sp. | reverse complement strand
ATGTGGAAACTTCCTATAAAGTGCCCCTTTTCTTCATGACCATGCTGATCATCCTCACCGGTCTCCTGCCGTTCCTGTTTATCGGGCTGCTATAGAGAAAATACTTCAGACTGTTCTTCTTTTTTTATACAACAAGTCCTGCCATTCAGGGTATATTCAAACCAAAATTATCAACAATTGAAAATCGTGAAGCAAATTGTTTTAATTTCGTTTGTTCAAATTCAATTTCGATCTAATTTATTAAGTAACTGGTCACCATGGAAATAACAGGAAAGATCATCAAGATATTGCAACTTCAGTCGGGCGAAGGGAAAAACGGAATCTGGAAAAAACAGGAATTTATCCTCGAAACCGTTGCCCAGATCCCCCGGAAAATCTGTTTTTCACTCTGGGGTGATAAAATCGACCAGTTTAAAGTGGCCGAAGGCGACGAGGCAGAAATCTCTTTCGACCTCGAAAGCCGTGAGTTCAACAGCCGGTGGTACACCGAAGCCAAAGCATGGAAAATTGCGAAAAAAAGTGCCGGGCAATCCATCCCGCCAGAAGCAGAGCCACTGCCGGGCGACTACGAAATGCCATCTGACGACGGGATGCCCTTCTGATAAACAATCAACCAATTAAATAAACCTTAAAACCCTAAGCCATGTCAAAAGGACAAGATCAAAAAAAGGAGGCCAAAAAAGAGCCAACAAAATCGCTGAAAGAAAAAAGGTTGGAAAAAAAGGAAAAAAAGGCTAAAAAATAATTTGCAAATTATTTTCCATTTTCAATTCATTACAGCCTGTGTTAAATAATGTTAACACAGGCTGTTTTTGTTTTTATTGCCTTATCTTTGTTTAATCAATCTAAATAAGTTTTTCATGAAAAAAATCTTTATACTCTCCGTTATTCTGGTGTTCCTTGTGATCACCCGGCAGGGACAAGGCAACATCATTTATATTCCGACAAGTTACAGTACCATTCAGGCAGGGATCAATGCCTCTGCCAATGGGGATACCCTGATCGTTGATCCGGGAACCTACTTCGAGCACATAGACCTGAATGGCATGAATATCGTGCTGGGTTCCTGGTTTATTACCACCGGGGATACATCGTTTATTTCCTCAACGATCATCGATGGTAGCAGCACGGGGCGCGTAATGACCATCAGCCAGGGTGAGGACTCAACCTGCCGTATTGTCGGATTTACTTTACAGCATGGGTATGCGCCATCGGTGTTGAATCAAATCTACGGAGGAGGAGGGATTTTTATTTTAGAGTCATCACCTCGGATACTCAATTGTATTATTCAAAATAATTATTCACCGGATTTCGGAGGAGGAATATGCCTGGTTGGATCAGCTGCAAGCGCAAAAGTGATCAATTGTACCATTAAAAATAACACTGCGAACAGTTTTGGAGGAGGTGTTTTCATGGGTGATTGCAGTGGAGATGCAGCGATCGTCAATTCGACCATTTCAGGAAATTCGATTACCTGCAATTGCGAATGGAATGGCGGCGGAGGAGGCGTGAATCTCTACCACACCGGAAAATTGATAAATTGTCTTATCAGTAACAACAGTGCGCCAAACGCATTGATCGGCGGAGGTGGTGTACATTGTGACTGGGGTGATCCGGTGAGTCACGCCATCCTTGTGATCGGATGTACCATTGCCAATAACACTGCAGCAGACCGGGGAGGTGTCAGTTATGTGGTTGAAGGCGGGGAGTTCCGGAATTGCATCATCTGGGGCAATACCGACCAGTATGGAAATGTCTCCAACTACGATGGCAACCTGTTTGAGAACTGCTGTACGACCCCATTGCCGGTTGGAGCCGGGAATATCTCGTCAAATCCGAATTTTACAGATTCGATTACGGGCAACTTCAGGCTGTTAGCCGGCAGCCCATGTATCAACACCGGGAACAATGCGTTTAACGATCAGCCAACCGATCTCGATGGGAACATAAGGGTCTTTAACTCCATCATCGACATGGGAGCCTTTGAAAAAGGCGCAGGAGCGGGTGTGACCGTGCAGGTTGGATCGGGTACTGAGACGTCAGTACTTTTTCCTGTCCACAGCTACTATGGTTATAATTACAGCCAGCAGATCTACCTGGGAAGTGAAATTACCTCAGGCGGAGGAGGCTCCGGAATCATTACAAAGATCCGGTTTTACTACTCTTCCGGATCACCCGACTTCTCAAAATGGAATAACTGGACCGTTTACCTGGGAAATACCTCGAAGGCAGAATTTGCCAGTGATTTCGATTGGATTCCGTTAGCCTCCATGACCCAGGTTTTCTCGGGAATTATTCCCGACCCTGTTGCTGAAAACTGGTTTGAAATAACCTTGCCTGCTCCTTTTTACTATAATGGTAACAATATTGTCGTAGCCGTGGATGAAAATTCTCCCGGCTGGGACTCGCCACCGGCGCAATTTCGCTCATTTTCTACTGGTGCAAACAGGGGATTGATATATTTCGATGATGACCTCAATCCGGATCCGGCAATCCCGCCGTTAGGCTTTACGACTCTGGACAACATCATTGCACAGATTCAATTTCAAATAGACATGACCAGCAATCCTTTTGCACCACCGGCAGGTTTGCAGGCCAGCCTTTCCGGACCGATGCTCAACAATGTTCATTTAAGCTGGATGCCGCCGGGATCGGTTGCTGATCAATGGATTTACTGGGGCGATGGCTCCATCATCGGCGCTCTTGGATACGGCGGACCTGCCATTTTCTCTGTTGCCTCCAGGTGGCCTGTTGCTGATATCGCCCAGTATGATGGTGCCTATCTGAAAAAGATACGTTTTTCTGTCGCGGAAGTAACGGCCACCTACACCTTGAAAGTATGGAAAGGAGCTGATGCCGGGACATTACTTCTATCACAGGCTATTGTCAATCCTTATATCGGTTCCTGGAATGAGGTGACACTGAATACTCCGATCCTCATTGACGGAACTGAAGAATTATGGTTCGGGTATGAAGTGGTTCAATCCACGGGGTATCCTGCAGGTTTAAGTTCGGGCCCGGCAATCGCAGGCAAAGGAGATATGATCAATGCCGGTTACGGCTGGTTTTCAATGAAAAATTCGTGGAATTATGACTTTAACTGGACTTTGCAGGGATTTGTCTCAGAAAGCGCCTTGCTGGCTCCGCAAAAACTTATGCAATCGGCTGAAAATACAATGCCAGGGCCAGCTGTTGGCACTCCTGCGCCTGTATTGGGAAAACCACTGATCGTCCTTAATAATCCAATCCCATCGGCAAGCCGTCAATCCGGTCAGGTTGCAACCGACCAGGCTCAACCAGGTGCGACAAAACAACAGCCGGGTTTATCTTTGGGTGTCTTTACCGGCTACAATGTTTACCGGGATAATTTCAAAATCGGTAATAATATTCCTGATCTTTTTTATGATGACCTTGCACTTGCCCCGGGAGGGTATGATTACCAGGTCTCTGCACAGTATGATTTAGGGGAATCTGACAGGATCGGTCCATTGCATGTGGATATTTACACCTGTTTTCCCCCGACCAATGTTGCGGTTTCCAATTCAACACTGACTACAACAACCGCGGATGTTTCCTGGACTCCCTCTGCTTACTCTGTCAATCCCGAATGGACCATCGAATGGGTACAGAAGGATTTTCCACAGGGAACCGGAACTACTGCCCATGTTACTTCCACACCGGCATATTCTTTAACCAACCTTTTGCCGGGGTATGAGTATGATCTTTATGTAAGTACCTACTGCAGTGAAACAGATGCGAGTGCATGGGTAAAGAAGACTTTCCGCACCCATTACTTTGACTGCCCTGCAGGGGCTGTGCCTGAAGCAGAGGTGTGTGGAACCAACACCAATGGTTGTGACCTTGTTCCTCCTGCATTCGGGACGATTGCCTGTGGCGATACTATTTGCGGAACTGCCTGGCTGGAAAGATCATACCGCGATTCCGACTGGTATAGCCTGGTCCTCACAGAGCCCAACGATGTTACCCTGACTGCACAGGCTGAATTCTACAATTTCATAGGAATTGGCACCGCCATGTGCCCCTCCACTTTGTATTATTCAAGTATGACCAACGGTGCCGGTTATACCAGTTCAATTACAGCTCAACTTGGTGCTGCAGGTCCCTATTTTGTAAAAATCGCCCCTGAGTTTGCCGAACAGGTGGAATGTGATTCACTGAGCCGGTACTGGATTAAGCTCACCTGCAATCCCTGCCTGTCGCCGACCGCGCTCACTGCCACAAACATCACCTCAACGTCGGCTACGCTTGGATGGACCTCGGGCGGCTCCTTATGGAATATCGAATGGGGCACTTACGGATTTACCCAGGGTAGCGGGACCATGATAACCGGAATACCTTCTAATCCTTATATACTGACCGGATTAACGATGGGGAATTACTACAGTTATTATGTAAAGAGCGATTGCGGAGGCGGTTCCATAAGTAACTGGTCAGGACCTTATACTTTTTATTTACCCTGCCCGGCGATAACCCTGCCATATACCGAGGATTTCATCATGACCACAGGCATCACCCCCCAATGCTGGCAAGTGCGCAATAGCGGTGCCCCTACAAACTGGATTGTAGAAATGAATAATTATGCAGGCGGAGCCTTTCCTCAACTTGAGTATAAACCATATAACCCCTATTTTAACGGAAGATCCTATTTAATGTCGCCGGTCATCAATACCACGGGAGTAGCATCTCTGGATCTCTCGTTTAAGCATTACATCAATGCCTATACTTCAACCTCATCCTGTGAGATATGGACGACCAGCAATGGTGGAACTACATGGAACCCGGTATGGGCAAATGCCCAGACCGGTATTGTTGGACCGGAATCCACAACAATGCTTTTTGCCACCCCGGATGTTGGCTCCCCAACTTTCCAGTTTGCCTTCGCTGTTGGCGGCAATTCGTGGGAAATCGGTACCTGGCAGATAGACGACATCACACTCACAGACCCTGCCGCCCCTCCAACAACCAATGCGATTCAGAATGTTACGGTTCTAAATGGACAGATCCCATGTTATGATGCAACCCAAACCATTACGGTTGCCGGCAGCGGAACAACGTTTATTGTTGAAAACGGGGGCATTACCACCATGATTGCTGGTATCAGCATTGATTATCTTCCCGGTACCTGGGTCAAACCGGGCGGATACATGCTCGGGAAAATAGCGCCAACCGGCCCATTCTGCGGGGCACCACCCGCTTCGTTTGTGACTGCTGAAGTTGCGGAAGGTGAAACTTCACCTCCGTTTAACGATGAAAAATCAGGTGTCAGGGTCTATCCGAATCCCACCAATGGAAAATTCCGGGTGGAACTTACGGGCAAACTCCCAACCGGGTCGGTCCGGGTCGAGATTTATAGCATCAGGGGAGAACGTGTATTGTCAACAACCTTGCCGGGCGAAGCAGCCGGAGAATTTTCGCTGTCAGACAGACCGGCAGGGATCTATTTTATCAAAGTGATCGCCGGTGAAAATATCTTTACATCAAAACTGGTTAAAACAAATTAGTCAGAAACACGATCATTTGTTAATAGATGTTGAGATATTCACCGGGATATCTCAACTCTTATCTTTTTATTCTTTATCTTTTCATTTCTGATCAGGCCGAGAACCTGTTCAATTTTATTGCTGCGCACGGCCACGTACGACGAATGGTCCAATACTTCAATCAGCCCCAACTCCTCTTTTGCCAGTTTGCCTTTTTGGAGCAGTGTGCCAACGATATCCATTTTGTTGATTTTCTCCTTTTTACCGGCAGAAATGAATAATGTACCCCAGGGAGATTTTCCGGGCAGGGTGTTTTTTTCAGGCAATACTTCAGGTTCAATATTTTCTTTGATGAAGGGCGGAAGATGATCGGCCACGGCCAGCAGCAGGTAGGAGATGCCTGCAGCATTCATTCTTGCCGTTCGTCCATTCCGATGGGTAAAAATATCCAGCGTGGTTGGTAATTGATAATGTACAATGGCCTCAATTTCAGGAATATCAAGGCCGCGGGAAGCAAGGTCGGTGGTAATCAGCAAACGGTGACTTCCGTTTCTGAATTTTATCAGCGCACGCTCACGATCTTCCTGTTCCATCCCTCCATGAAAAATGCCATGAGACAAACCTTTCTCAGACAGCAGCAACCCGATTCGCCCAACCGCCTCCCGGTGATTGCAAAATACAAGGGTTGACTTATTCTGCAGTTTGCATATCAGTCCAAATAATAGTTGGAGTTTGTCGGCATCATCTCCTTTCAGGTATTTGAGGGTTAATCCTGCGGTAGTTGGCGACGGGCTGTTCAGAAAGTTCAGCTCCACAGGGTTCTTTATGCCGGTAAATACCGGAATCTCAGCCATCGTTGTGGCAGAAGTCAGGATGCGGTTTTTAAGTTTTTTCAACTGGCTGATGATGAACGACATATCCTCCTTGAATCCAAACTCCAGGGATTTGTCAAACTCATCCAGCACCAGTGTATGAATGGAACCGGTGTCAAAGTTGTCATTACGGAGATGCTGGGCGATCCTGCCAGGGGTACCGACCATCACAGCAGGCGGATTTGACAAATTATTTCTCTCGGTTTTGGTTAAATGCCCGCCATAAAAGCAATTTACTTTAAACCCTGTATTCATCTGTTTAAAAACCTGCTCAATCTGTATTGCCAGTTCACGTGAGGGAACCAGAATCAACGCTTGTACATTAGCATTTTCAGCATCCAACCTGCTCACAACCGGCAACAGAAATGCCAGCGTTTTACCAGATCCTGTCGGAGACAAAAGAATGATATCTTTTGTCTTTTTGGCCGCATCGATGGTTGCCAGCTGCATCTTATTCAATGAGGCGAATTTGAAATTCTCAAGTACTTTTTGAATCATTTTGGGTTTCCGGTCAATCTGATGAAATTGATAAGTTGACAGTTGCAAAACTATTTCATAAAAGTACAAATAAATCCCCTGCCAAGTGACAGGATGCCCATACGTACGGTTACGGACTTACTTTTTCAGCAACTTGAAGGCATGCATCCATTCATTCCGGATAAATCCCGGGATACACCACAGGATGCAAAGCGGCTCAATGGCCCTGGCTGCTTCCACGGCGCCCATGTCTTCGGTTTCCCATCCAAACAGTTCAAGAATGGTTGTTACCTTCTTTTTTGCATCTGGATCGTTGCCACAGATGAACATGCTTGGCTTGATTCCGCCGAAATCGGGATTGATCATAAAGTTGTTGCCCACGCTGTTAAAGGCTTTCACAAAGCGGGCATCAGGAAATGCAGCCTGCAGCCGTTCCATCTGGGAGTCGCCCAGGCCGGTAAAATACTGAAGAACCCCGTTAACCGGGGCCGCATCTGCAATCGGATTGGTGGTATCGATCAATACTTTCCCTTTAAGATTAGCTGAACCGGCTAATTGAAGAACTGCTTCTGCAGCAGTCCCTTTAGATGCCAGCACCACAATATCACCAAAGGCAGCGGCTTCACTGAAACTTCCAATCTTTGCGTTATTCGCGGTCTGCCATTCAGTAAGTTTCGTAAGGTCGCGGGTACCAAGCATTACCTCATACCCGTGTTTCAGGAATCCGCTACCCAATACCTGGGCAACTACGCCTGATCCTAAAATCCCAATTTTTTTTTTCATTGATTATGTTGTTTTTTGTGTTTCCATATTTATTGATTGTCAGCTGGTGAGCGGGTAAACTGGTAAACGGGTGAGCAGAAATACCTGATCTGTTCACCTGTTTACTTGCTTACCCGCTCACCCGCTCACCCGCTCACCCGTTTACCCTTTTCCAGTCATCTTCCTCGCCTGTTCCTTCACCTTTCTAAGGAGTGAAAACCTGGAAATATCAAGCAATTTATGGTTCAACAGGTAGGTGATCACCCTTTTTTCAATCTCATGATGAAGGGGGAGGAGGATGGCGATGAGGAATATTTTTATCAGCAGCACTTTCCAGGGCTCCCCATGTGTGATTACTTCGATCTTGCGATCAGCAAGTAAAATGATGAACTCAAAGAGAAAAATAAAGGAGAAGAAGCCCAGCATCCTGATGATCCATTCAGGAACCTTCATGCTTCCCAGCATAATCAGGATGACAAATACCGACAGGATTCCAATGGTTATCGCGGTATATTGCAAATAATGTCTCCTACTCCTGATTTGCTTATCCTGGTCAGCCAGCAATTCCTGCTGCTTTGTTTCATAATCAATCTCCATGATCAGCAATTGGTCCTTCTTCGACATGTTGTTCAAACTGTCGCTTAAAACCTTGTTCATTACCGAGAACCGATATGCATTTTTAAAATCCCCCTCTTCGGCATAAATATCTTCCAGATGTTTTGCTGCACCCTGCATGTAGTCAATATAAAAGGCCGATTGTGCCAGTTCCAGCGATTTGGAAAACTTTTCAACGGCCTTTCCCTTCATTCCGTGGCGCAGCAGAAACTGTCCGAACCGGTGGTAAAAATTGGATTGTAAAATCACATTGGGGTCGGATTGCAACAGGTTTTCTGCCTTGTTGAAATAGAATAGCGCCGAATCGGTCTTTTGTTCTTCCTCACAAAAGAACGCCTTAAGCCTGAAATATAACGCCGGGTTTTCTGAAGCCAGGGCATTCAATTCCCGGGGAAATTTTTTGTAATACAGGTCACGCAGCTGGCTGATTTTATTGGCTTCGATAAGGTGTGTGCGGATTAGCGCAATTTCGTAATTTAGCATGCGCTTATGCCCGTGGCGGTTGGCAAAATCGAGGATTCCCTGCATGCTGCTTTCATACAACTGGTTGTTGTTGGAATTGACGTCGATCACCTGTAAATCATATTCCGTCCACATCAGGGCGATCGAATCAATTGGGGTTATTGATTTAACCAGATTCTGCTGCAACAATTTGTACTGTGTTGCTTTATCGTATAATTTACTGAAATTGTAGAAGTTCGACAGCAGGGAATAACATTTCATCTGCAGTTTCTGATTCTTTATTCGCTCCACCAGGCTCACCGCATTCAGATAATTCCGGAATGCTTCAATTTTCTGATTTTTCCCTTCAAGGCATTGTCCGATATACAAATAGCTTTCAGCTTTCAATCCCGTATTTTCGGTAGTGCCTGCAATTGACAGAAGCTTGTAGCTGTATTTCAACGCCTTGTCGAATTCATATCCCGACAGGTAGACGGACGCCAGGTTTTTATAATTTCGAAATGCAATTTCCTGGTTTTTATCAGGCAAGGAAATCTGTTCCGCCTTTAATGCATAATCAAGTGCTTTCTGGTAATATTTATGAAGGTCGGCCGATTCAACATATCCGCTATATGCTATGGACAATAATTCAGGGCGACGACTTTTTTCTGCAATCCGGATGGCCATTTCAGCAATGCTGTCAGCGCGTTGCTGGTCGCCGAGATAGTCAGTGCAGAACAATGCAAGACCACATAGCTTTTCGATCTTCAGGCTGTCATTCGCAGCAGCGGCAGATTCACGAAAAGTTTTATCAATATAAGTTCGCGGATTAAATTGGCTAAACCCACCAACTGAATGTATGCAAAGGAGAATGAAAAGCAGTGTGGTTGTTTTAAAGGGATTCTTCATGTGCCAGTGCTTACAATAAATGGGCAGATTTTACTGATTTTTCAAAAAAAAAATTATGTTGAATTGTTATAAACATTTATCTTTGAGCGAAATTACACTTTAATTTAACATCATTCTAAATAAAATATTATGAAAACAAAAAATTATTTCTTTGTGGCCCTGGTGTTTATAACCGGCCTGGTATCCGGTATTTCAATAATCAGCATGATGGCCTTTACCCATGGCCCCGGAGCAATCGCCCCGGGAAACCCGATAACGCCGGTTACCTCAGCGGATGCCCGCGTGTTTGTGACTTCCTACCTGGCGTCGGCAGTGCCGTTTAACCAGGTCATCAAAGGGTTTACGATCGACAAATCGCAACTGGATGCCATGAATGCCATTTCCAGAGAGAATGCTGCCCTCACAGGGTTCAGGGTATACCTGGGAAAGGATAACAGCGCAAAAACCGTTGGAATCGTGGTTGGTGTTGATGATACTGGCAAGGATGCCATTAAGAACACGATATTCAGTACAGAATCCCGGAGTTTAAGTCCGTGTCCGCCAATTTGTGATGTAAGCAGCCCGATCATCCTGGATAAATAAAAATTTCACGCAGATTTTCGCAGATTAAGATCGCAGATTTCCGCGGATAAATGCTGCTTGTCTTGATTCTGCGGTAATCTGCGCCCTTTTCGGCGGTAATCTGCGGGACATTTTTTTCATAGAGATTCCTTTTTTCCATCAGGTTAGATTGGAGTGCTTTTTAAGTGCTTATATCCTTCCACACAATGAGAATAACCTTACCTTTGTAAAAAAAATTCGTGGAATCCGCCAATCAAGTACACCATAGCCCATTCGAGGCAAAAATTATCGCTGCACTCAGGTCTGTCTTTGATCCTGAGATCCCAGTCAATATCTATGACCTTGGGTTGATCTACAATCTGCAGATCAACGAGCAAACCAATGATGTTTACATCCTCATGACGCTGACCTCACCCAACTGCCCGGTTGCTGAAGATATGCCTTTGGAGGTTCAGGAGACGGTGAAAATAGTAGAAGGTGTGGGAAGTGTAAAAGTTGAACTCACGTTTGAACCACCCTGGGACAAAGAGATGCTTTCAGAATCTGCCCTGCTCGATCTCGGCTTACTTTAAATCAAGCAAAATGACTGCGCTTACAGGACCATTGTTAACCAACATTAACCTGCCCCCTGATCTCAAAAAACTCAAACTTGACGATCTCCCAAAGTTGTGTGAAGAGATCAGGCAGTTCATCATAGAGGTAATGGCAGTAAATCCAGGTCACCTGGGAGCCAGTCTTGGTACCGTTGAACTTGCCGTGGCACTGCATTATGTGTATGATGCACCCTTCGACAAGATCATCTGGGATGTTGGACATCAGGCTTATGCCCACAAGATTCTGACAGGGAGAAAAGACCGGTTTCATACCATACGTACATTCAAAGGCATCAGTGGCTTCCCGAAAATGGCGGAAAGTGAGTATGATGCCTTTGGCGTCGGACACTCCTCCACTTCTATTTCTGCTGCCCTTGGAATGGCGGTTGCCGCAAAATTGAGCGGTCAGACAAACCGACACCATGTGGCCATCATCGGCGATGGGGCCATGACCGGCGGAATGGCGATGGAAGCCCTCAACAATGCCGGGGTTTCAAATGCCAACCTCATGGTGATCCTCAACGATAACCAGATCGCCATTGACAAGAATGTGGGAGCCATCAAGGATTATCTTGCAGATATTGTTACCTCGCGAACCTATAACAAGGTTCGTGATAAGGTTTGGTTGCTGATGGGTGGTGGCACCAAATATGGGAAGAACTCAAGGGCCATCGTGAAGCAGCTGGGGAATGCGGTAAAAACCACCCTGCTTAGAAGTGGCAATCTTTTCGAAGCGTTTAATTGCAGGTATTTTGGTCCTGTGGATGGCAATGATGTGATCAGGATGGTGAAGTTACTCAAAGACATGAAGGGCATCAAAGGTCCTAAACTGCTTCATATCCATACCATAAAAGGCAAAGGATTCGAGAAGGCGGAGAAGGATCAGACTGTGTATCATGCCCCGGGGGTTTTCGATAAAACAACCGGTACGATCAAGGAGGATAAATGTCACGGGCTTGCTCCGAAATACCAGACTGTGTTTGGTCGCACTATTATTGAACTGGCTGATGCAAACCCGAAAATCGTCGGGATTACCCCGGCCATGTCAACGGGTTGTTCACTCAACCTGATGATGGCTAAAATGCCAGACCGTACGTTCGATGTAGGTATTGCCGAACAACATGCTGTTACCTTCAGTGCAGGGATGGCAGCCTCGGGATATGTTCCTTTTTGCAACATTTATTCCACGTTTATGCAACGGGGATATGACCAGGTGATTCACGATGTTGCCCTTCAGAAACTGAATGTGGTATTTTGCCTTGACCGGGGCGGTCTTGTTGGTGAAGATGGAGCGACACATCACGGGGTATATGACCTGGCATATCTTCGGTGTATCCCGAATATCATTGTAGCTTCTCCGATGAATGAAGCGGAGCTGCGTAACATGATGTTTACCGCTCAATTGCCTGATATGGGTCCGTTTGCCATCCGGTATCCGAAAGGCCGCGGGATCAGGGCGGATTGGAAAACACCCATGAAGCCGCTTGACGTAGGGAAAGGACGCATGATCCGTGACGGCATAGACGCAGCCATCATCACCCTGGGACCTGTGGGAAATTATGCAGTTGAAGCCTGTAAGGCCCTTGAACTGACAGGTTTTTCAGTGGCCCATTACGACCTTCGTTTTCTGAAACCACTGGATGAATCGCTGCTGCATGAGCTGTTGCGAAAATTCAATAAAATTATCACGGTCGAAGATGGCTCTGTGATAGGAGGAATGGGGTCGGCCGTGCTCGAATTCATGGCTTTCCATGGTTATTCAGCCCGGATCCACCGGCTTGGTGTACCAGATCTTTTTATTGAACAAGGTTCGGTAACTCAACTCCATCACGAATGTGGATTTGATACCGAGGGAATCATACACGCCACAACAGAGATCTTAAGTGACAAAGGTTAAGCAACGGTGGTACTCCGGGAGGTATCTTCCTCCTTTTGTTTCGGATCCGGTTCTTTTTTATTCTCCATCGTTTTCAATCCGACATAAGCACCGGAACTGATACCCATCAGGCCAAGCAAACTTTCGTCGAGCTGGGGAATCTGCTGCAGACGGATTACGCTGGTAACAAAGATAATTCCCATGATTACCGTCCACATGAACATCTGGGCGCGGTGAACACTATATCCCAGTTCATCCTGAAGAATATCCTCGAGAAAGGAGTCGGAGAGTTTTGAAACATAGCCCTGGGTTTTGGCACGAAGATCTACCAACCGGGATCCTGCTGTTGTAAGGGCGCTGACCGAGATCAGTATCAGGGTTGAACCGGTTATCGGCGGAAGTTCTTCGGTCACGATCCAGATATAGACAAAGGAAGAAGCAACTACGATGGACCAGAACGAAAGCTGGGTAAGTGCAAGGCTGAACGGGCTCCGGTAATCGCCAATCCTGATCAGGTTGGTTTTTGCAGCCAGAACAATAAACGTAGCGATGATGGTGGCGATGAAAAGAAGTGAAAACACCATCGACCATCTGCTGACGTATTTGAGGTTTGTTTGCTTGAGTCCGCTGTCAACCGGCAGAATCATGCCGTTTTTATAACCGGCGCTGAAAGATACCGGGATCGAGGACCACAGGTATGGGAATTTAGGGTAGAATTTCAGCAGGTATTCTGAATGACGGTTGAGATGAAAAGTCAACTCATGCTTCTGATGGTCAATATTCATCACCCCGATGTCGCGCATTGGATTGCCGTTGATATAAAGGATTACATCAGCCATGGTGTCTTTCTTCATTCCCGAAATGGAGTCGGTAATGGCATCCATGGCGGCAATACTGTCAACCGTAATTGTCATATAATCGCCAAATACGGCCAGATTTCCGGGCCTTTTGGTGGATTCAACACCGATGACTTTGGGAAGCATGAGAAATTTTGATTGGGGCTCGCTTGCATTGGCTGCCATCTGGATTTTTTCCCGGATAGAATCCAGTTGCTTTAGCATGGTCTTCGGGTTCAGGGTGTCTTTATTTTCTGCCGGATTCATGCTGTAACCAGTCAGGCTGATGAACATGAAAACCACCAGCAGGGAATGGAGGTATGGTTTGTATTTCATATCTTATGTTTTTTTTGAATTTTTGTTTTTAATAAAATGACTGAGAATAAAAAGGATTCCCACCACCACAAAAGGTAAATTGATGAGGAGTACAACGCTGATGCTCATCCAGACAGAATGATTCATCTGGTAGTTCATCATGTAAATGAATGGCAATAATCCAAGGCCGATGATCACGAACATGATCCCTCCGATTAATTCCCATTTCCAGGCGATGATCAGAAAAAGGATCAGGATAAAGGAAGGGATCAGATGCATGAAAAAACCACCAATTTGCTGCCAGAGCGGCATCCCCGGTTCAAAAGAATCAAGGGCAAACATACTTACAAATAAAATGGCCAGAACGCAGATGATCCGGGGGAGCCAGTGGAGAATACTGATGCTTGTTTTCATGGAACGATGAATTTGCGGTGCAAGATACAATATTATCATTGGGTTGTCAAGCAGCACAACCCGCGAAAGCTTTTTGTAAACAAATAAAATCAGCAATTCACCTGACTTTGGTAGTCCTGAATTTAATAGCTGGATATTGCCGGCATCTGCCCGTCGTATCTCTTATCCGTCAGCAGTTTCAGCATGAAATCGGCCACATCGGCCCGGGGAATGGATTTGGATGTCGGAATTCCCGGGTTTACCTTGTAGGTGTTGGTTTTCGGAGCATCGGTAAGTCCAACAGGCCGGATGATGACCCAGTCTGCATTGCTCTCCCCAATTACCTTAACCTGTCGTTTCTTATCGTCAAATACATGGTTCAGAAAGAGTGGCATGATAATTTTCCCGAACCAGAATCCCCCGTCATTTCCGAGAATTCCGGCTGAGGACATGCAGATAAACCGTTTCACTCCCGTTGATTCCATTGCTTTTAAAATGTTTCGTGTTCCTTCTGAAAGGATTGTATTTGGTTTGTTTTTATCATTTCCCAGAGCGCAAAGCACAACATCCTGACCCTGGACAGCTGTTATGACTTTGTTATAATCCAGCACATCCCCCTGAATGATCCGCAGATTTTTGTGCTCAATGGTTACTTTTGACGGTTGGCGTGCAAAAGCTGTGACCTGATAACCCTGGTTGAGTGCCTGGTAAACAATCAGGATGCCGGTTTTCCCGCTGGCTCCGAATACGACGATGTTCGATTTCATTTGTTAAACCTGTTCAGACTGTTTTGTGTAATTAAATTCCATTCAGGCTTGCCAATGAACCCTTCAAGATCTTTACTGTCGGTGTACGACATGGCGGAAGAGAGATAGTCTTTGAAATTTTCAACCCAGCCGGAGATGGTATATTCAACCTGGATCATCCTGGTAACTCCCTCCGAGGAGCGCAGTTCATTGCCTAGGTGGGCCTGAACCTCCTTGGTGCTCATGCCGCGGAATTTCTTGTAGAACAGCGATCCCATTTTAAAGGCGGTTTTTACTTCATCGCTGTATTGATCAACCTGGTCGCCCGGAACTGTATATCCATCAAACTTCTTATTCGCCGCGAAGGTATTGCCAGCCGATTCGAGCGCTTTGTTGAAAATACCTCCACACATCACGAAATCAGCACCAAGTGCAAGAACCTTGATGATGTCACTGTACTTCTTGATACCTCCGTCGGCAACAATTTTAGCAAACGGGATGGAATGATTTTGCGTTTCCCGGTGGATGTCATGGATCAGGGAAGCCAGCGGATAACCGATCCCTGTGTGCACGGACGTGCTGCAGCCAGAACCATTGCCAATGCCTACCCTTACATAATCAGCTCCGGCAATGGACAGCTCAATAAAGGTTTGCGGGTTCGCAACATTTCCCACCATGATGACCAGCTGGTCATTGTATTTCTCCCGGGCCCTGATGACCGCATTCTTAAGCCGTTGCATGTGTCCGTTGGCGATATCAATACAGATACGCACCACTTCAGGATTGTTTTCAGCATTATCAGCAAGAAACAGCTTCTCAAACTGATCCAGGCTCAGGGCAATCCAGTCTCCGACACCTCTGCAGTCGGCTGCAGTGAAGGATTTTGTCTGAGTCCTGGGTATCATGGGATAGATTTGGTTCTCTTTGAAAATATTCCGGTGTTCCAGGTCGATAACGGTGTCCATCGGAGCAGTGAATAAAGGAAGCATGCCATTTTCATCCAGTACTTTGACAGTTTTCCTGGAGTCGATGCTGCTGTTCACTGCCGGACAGATCAGGATGTCGTCAAAGTCAAATTTAAGATCACTTTTATGCATGGTTTGAATGTTTAGGATTTCCTGGCAAAACCAATCGTAAATACAAGATGTGCTATACTGTAGCCCGAATCAGGATCGATGTGTAAAATTAATCAATATTTTGAGAAGACCCGGTAAATAGATATTTTGCATAACCGGTATTGCCGGCAAGCTGTTTCTTTCAAAAAAACAGGCATAAACGGACGCAGTGATATATTATTGTATCTTTGCAAAACCATAACAGCTCACCCTGAACGGTTTTGGCTTCATTTAAACATGTATAAATAGATGGCGAGTTCACAAGAAACTTATAACAAAAGAGACCAGGAAAAAAAGCGATTAAAAAAGAGACTGGATAAGCAACAAAAGCTCGCCGACCGGAAGGCGAATTCTCCTGGCGGCGGTCTCGAGAACATGATTGCTTATGTTGATGAAAACGGGCGCATCACCGACACTCCGCCCAATCCGGCTGACCGGAAAAAGATCGATGTTGACAGCATCGAAATCGGTGTTCCAAAGAGGGAAGCGATCGAGGTTCCTGCCATACGTAAAGGCAGGGTTGAGTTTTTCAACAATTCAAAAGGTTTTGGTTTTATCAAGGAACTCGACAGCCAGGAGAAATTTTTCGTACACGTGAATAACGTTACGTTTGACATTAAAGAGGGTGATCTCGTCACCTTTGAACTCGAGCGCGGCTTTAAAGGCATGAGCGCTATTGACGTGAAGAAAGCATAAGGGTTTCGTTCAGCTTCCTTATTTTATTTTCCGCAATTCTGAGCTCGGTAATATCCCTGGTAATGCCAAAAAACACAGGTTTCCCATCCCAGAATCCTTTCGAAATTCTTGTTTCAACCGGAATTTCTGTTCCTGTTTTTGTCATGACCGGACATGGGCAGAAGTTCGTTATACCGTTCAGCATCTCAAGGACGGTCCTGGCGGCTTCCTCCCGGTAAGCCGGAGGGTGGATCATGAGAACCGACTGGCCTGAAAGTTCGTCATCCCTGTACCCGAGGCGTTCAGTTACAGCCAGGTTGGTATGAATGATTTTCCCGGTTTCATCCAGAACGAAAAGTAAATCATCAATTCTGTTAAAAAAGGTTTTATAATTGAGCTTGGTCTGATGCAACAACTCCTCTGCAATTTTCCGGTCAGTAATGTCCTGGTTAATACCAAAAACAGCCATTGGGGTGCTGTCGGAATTAAACTGAATGTTGCCCATTGAAAGCACATGCCTGAGGGCCCCGTCATTTTTTCTGTTGATCCGGAATTCAACAGTGTATGGTTCTCCCGTAATCAAGGCAGATTTGAGTACTTCAGAAACCCTTGCGATGTCGTCGCTGTGGATACAACCTGATACCTCCTGGAAAGTGGGATGGCTGTCGGGAGGGAACCCGAAAATTCTTAAACCCTCCTGTGATGCCGTGAAAATGTTTGAAGCAAGGTCTAATTTCCAGTTGCCGAGATGCGCAATTTTCTGACTTGTCTGCAATTCCGCAAGCATCTCCTGAAGGTCCTCCTCCGTTTTTTCCCGATCGTCCAGCAACTTTATTTTCATCAAAGCCAGGCTTATCAACTTGGCGACCGATTCAATGAAATCAAATTCTTCCGGCTTCCATAGTCTTGAAGTCAGAACCTGATTTATTGTAAACAGATAGTATCCACCATCGTAGAAGGCAAAGGGATACCAGATTAAACTCTTTATTTTAAATTGCTCATGGAGTATCCTCCCTGAATCATCTTTTGAAAAGAATTCACCAACTGCATCGTATTGGCTTTCAAGATATTTTCTGGTGTTTTTTATTTCGGTAAAAGGCACTAAAAACATATCGACAGGGTACCTGTCTTTTGTTGTAGCAATGTCGGGATGCTCATTTTTAAGCCATTCGCACAATCCGATGATGACTCCATTACTGAATGAAATATCGTAGATGAGTGCACGGTCCAGTTTCATTGTTTCACCGAGAATCCGGTTCGCACTTTCGAGAATGATATCAGAATTATCATTGGAGATAATCACCTCTGCAATTTCATTTAAGGCAGTGGTGTATATTAATTGCTGGTCACGATGGGATTCTGCCAGTTTACGTCCGGTGATGTCAATCACCGTTATGAAGCATTGTTTCCCGTTTTCAGCTGCAATTCCGGTGAGATGTACAAAGATGGACGATTTCCCGCTGCAGGTGAGAGTCACTTCACACGATTCTTTGACTTTGCTCTGAAATACCGAGTTCAGGAAGATGTTGAAGGCAGCTACCGTTTCTGTGGAGACAAAAAAACTGAACCTCTGGTTTTTCAGGTACCCGCGTTCCTTCCCCAGCATGTTTGCCCCGCTGAGGTTGAGTTCAATGATTTTTCCTTCCAGGGATAGCATAAAATACCCTGTTGGCGTAAAATCATATAATCCTGTGTATTTATCATTGAGAACTTCCGTCTTAGCCCATAAATGACGGAGCTCTTCATTCTGAATCTCAAGGTCTGCCAACTTTTGGCGGAGGATTTTAATTTCAGATATGTAATCGGTAATGTCCATCAAACATCCACTTTTAAAAAAGTGCACTAAATTAGCGATAACTTGTCAATTACATGTTTTTTTCTGATCAAGGCAGAAGATTTGTTTCTACCGCAAAAGAAATATCATACCTTTGATGAAGTGCAGGAGCCTTTTAACCCCCTTGTGTCGCCAATGCTGAGCAGGTTAACGCTTGTTGTTCGCAGCATCAATCAAAAAAAAGAACATTTACCTTTGATCTTAACTGATGGAAACAAAATTTGCCTCAGCCACCAGAAGTCCGATTGACAGTATTTTAACCAGCAATCTCAGTCTGGACAAGATCACCTATCTGAATGATATTTTCTGCTCACTTTCATTCATTTTCTGCATTCTGGATGAAAATCGGCAAATCGTTTATACAAACGATGTACTGATGAAGACGCTGCAGGTTGAAAATGTCGGGCAGATCCTGGGTAAACGATTTGGTGAGGCCATCAATTGCCGGTTTGCCTTTCAGGAGGAGGGGGGCTGCGGAACCTCGGAAAATTGTCGTTATTGCGGGGCAGTAAATGCGATTCTTCAATGTCAGAAAACCAGGCTTAAAACCACCTCGGAATGCCGGGTGCGAAGAATTGTGGAAGGCACTGAAAATTTCCTGGATGTTGAAGTTACGGCAACTCCTTTTGTTCATGACCATGTCAATTACACCATATTTTCACTGATCGATATCTCCGACCGTAAGCGAAAAGCGGTCATTGAAAGGATCTTCTTCCACGATATCATGAATGTTGCGGCAGGTCTTCAGGGATTTTTTGAATTGTTCGGTTCGATTGACGAGGAAGAGAAGGAGAGTTTTATTCAAATGGGGGCATCCTTAAGTCAGCAGATTATCGAAGAAATCGAGATGCAAAGGTTGATCACCCAGGCTGAAAACCATGAGCTGGCAGTAAATCTTCAGAAAATCGACACCATCGATTTCATCCAGCAATTGGCCGGCGATCTCCAGTTTCTTACGGTGGCAAAGGGAAAGAACATCGTGGTTGATGAAAACTCGGTAAAAATGTCATTTGAAAGCGATCCCGTATTGCTGCGCCGTGTTCTTAACAACATGGTGAAAAATGCGCTTGAAGCATCCCGAACCGGACAAACTGTGACCCTGGCTGTGAAAGAGATTGATGAAAAGATACAATTCTCCGTCCATAACCCGACTTTCATCCCCCGCGACATAGAGATGCAGGTGTTTATGCGTTCCTTCTCAACCAAAGGAACGCAACGCGGTATTGGTACCTACAGCATGAAAATACTGGGTGAACAGCACCTTGGTGGGCGTGTTGATTTTACCACATCCGAAGTTGAAGGGACAACCTTCTTTATTGTTTTGTGACCATATTTTAGTAATATTGAAGAAAAATAGCTATGTCACCTGCCAATTTCTTCAGTTCAAAGGCAAAAAGCTTTCCTGCCAGGTTGGTACTTGCTTTACTCCTGATCCTTTACTGTCAGTCCTTATTTGCAATACCATCCGGGGTGGTGGTAACCGACTCCATGCAGAGACAGGATTCGATAAACAATCCTGCCCGTTGGCTGGCCGGTAAGTCTGCGGCAAACCTGCTGAAGAAACGCACAGCCGATTATTATGAACACCAGGCAATTTTGAAACAAGGCAGGAATTTCATTCTTCTGAAAAGTGAAATCGAGACAGCATGGAATTTTATCGGTCAGGGCTTTGATTATGATGAAGTCAGGGAAGAGATCAAAATGATGTACACCTGGAGGGGAATGGCTGTTAAAGATGTCATCGTTCATCCGGACAGCATACTTACTGCCCGTAACCTGACAACCACGGCAATCCTGGTCAATGAGCTTTTAAACAGAACCAGGCACCGGGTGACACAGATTCTTGCCTACCATAAATCCCTCGGACAAATTCAGTCAAGGCTTGATTCCCTGGCCATGAACAGCATCCTGTACAAGGTTCCTGCCGACCCTGAGGCATTAAAGGATTATACCGGGAAAACCAATGCTTTAGACAATAAGCTGGAACCGGTAAACCATGGTCTGCGATTGGCCCTCGACAGCATCCAACGCCTTGAGACCCGCATTTATACGTTAAAAGCCATTCTTGAATCAGACATCTCCGACATTGAATCATTACGCCGGAAAACATATGAAGAATTCGAATTCAATTTGTCAGGAAGATTTAAACAACCTGCGTCCAAAAACAACAGTGCCGGACAAATTATCGGTTATTCCTGGGATAAGGCAGCGCTAGTCCTGGTTTTTTACATTTTTAACCATTATGATAAACTAGTCCTCATGTTGCTGTTTATTGTGGGGGGATACTTTTATCTGATCATGCTCAGAAAGAAATGCAGGGTAGACGGCTCTCTTGAACAGCTTAACACCCGTCAGCATGTTCTGAAATACCCGTTTGCATCTGCCACATTCATGGTCATAGCCATTTTTCAGTTTTTTCTGCCGCTCCTACCTATTATTTTCAGTGGTTTAATATGGATTCTAAGTGCAGTTCTTCTGTCCGT
>CAYHGE010000052.1:20305-25562 GCA_964355945.1 uncultured Draconibacterium sp. | reverse complement strand
GGTTATTTGCCCGAAGAGAGGGGACTCTACCTCGATATTCCCATACTGAAATCGTTGACTTATCTTGCATCCATCAGGGGCATGGATAAGGCGGATGCTAAAAAAACAGCATTACAGTGGCTGGAAAGGCTTGGGCTGGCTGACAGATCAAAAGAAAAATTACAAGTACTTTCAAAAGGAAATCAACAGAAAATCCAGTTTGTAGCTTCCATACTTCATAAACCTGCATTCATTATTCTTGACGAACCATTTTCCGGTTTGGATCCGCTGAATCAGGAAAAATTCATTGATTTTATAAAGGAAATCAATAACCAGGGAACTACAATTATGTTAAGTGCACATCAAATGCCATTGGTTGAAAAAATTGCCAATAAAGTTTTCCTGATTAACAATGGCGAGGAGTTGTATAACGGATCCTTATCTGAGATATACCAAACGTTTGGAAAAAAACAAATCATGGAACTCCAATTTGAATCACCTGTTAATGAATCCACGTTTCAAAATCTGACCGGAGTTGAACGTGTAGTCATTATTGACGAGTTGCATGCAAAACTTACATTCGGTCATAAAACCGACTTGAAAAGTGTATTGGTTGAATTGTCCCGGGTTGAAGGCATTTGCGATATCACCAGTCACAAGCCCGACCTTCATGAGATTTTTCTTCACCTGGTTAATGCACACAGCTTATGAAATATTTGAAAAAAGTAATAATCGTAACCCGCTGGGAGTATAGCCGTTTTTTTAAACCCAGGAATGAGGCTATTGGGATAGTAATTATGCTTGTCGTGTCAGCTGTATCTTACTTTGGTGGTAAATATGCATTTTCCGACAGTGATAAGAAATTGGAAATATCTGTTGTAAATGACATGGATTACGCTTTAACTGAAATCCTTAAAGATGACTACAAAATACACAGGATACCGGCAGATCAAAAGACAAAGGTTACAGAGAGATTAAAAAAAGAAAAAGATGGTATTTTACTGGAACAAGAAGGAGGAACATTTACCTTACTCGCATACAAAAACACACGTGCCATCAAGAAACTTAAAGCACATTTAACCGAATATCATAAACAAAGAGAAATGCAAAAAATCGGAATAAGTCCCGGGCAACTGGCCACGATCTTGTCACCGGCTCCTGTGGCTGAATCGTTTCTTTATGCCGATAATTCCAGGAACAGGGTAGTGCTTGTCTTTTTTTTTGCAGGACTCATGATTATGGCTGTATTTCTTAGTTTTGCTTACCAATTTACCGCAATAACAGGCGAGAAGCAGTTAAAAATAACAGAACAAATTGTTTCTGCCATCAGTCCGCAGGTATGGATGGATGGGAAAATATTTGGAATTACCCTGACAGGTATGTCCTCCATGTTCACCTATTCAATGTTGAGTATTATTGGCGGGATGCTCTTTTTACAATTCACAGGGATGCCCATATCCGGTATTCTTGATTATTTATACCTGCCATCAATATTGTTGTATTTGCCCTTTGCCCTTGCCGGAATTTTAATCTGGAATGCTTTACTCGCAGCCATTGCATCGATAATTACCGACCCCAATAATTCGGGTAAAAGTGCGCTAATGATGTTGCCCCTGGTTTTTGTGACAGCATCATTCCTGGTAACGCGCGACCCTGATAGCGGATTGTCAGTATTCCTTTCATGGTTCCCGTTAACTTCCGCTACATCAATGCCAATGCGTTGGGCAATAACCGAGGTTGGATTATGGCAATTGGCAGGTTCCTTTCTGCTGCTTGTACTCACATTCTATTTATTTCGCAAACTTGCAGCAAAGATTTTCAGGGTATCCATCCTGATCACCGGAAAAGAGTTAACCTGGAGTGAACTTTACAGACTATCAAAACAGTCATGAAAAAGGACGAAACAATTGGAATAGAGAGATTAATGCAGCCCATTGTAGACAAGACTGTTGACTGTAAAAAAATATTTGGAACATCTATTGGACTTTTGAACTTGCGATTGAAAGGACCAAGGCAATGAAGCCGCTTTTTGAACCAGGTGCAAAAAACAAAGTTCAATACTCTGATGCCAACTTCCAATTATCAGGAAGGATTAACAATTAATAAGCAAATCGTATGCCTTGGATTTATTTAATTTTGGCAGGTTTTTTCGAAATCGGATGGCCCCTGGGCCTGAAATTATCCCAGACCATGCCTTCTAAAATTTTAGGAATTTCTATTGCAGTAATTTCTATGAGTTTGAGCGGATTATTTTTATGGTTCGCTCAGAAAACCATTCCCATTGGGACAGCGTACGCTGTCTGGACAGGAATTGGGGCTGTTGGTACTTTACTGGTTGGCATAGTATATTTTGGCGACTCTGCGAGTATCTGGAGAATGTTATCAGCACTTTTGATTGTAACAGGCATCGTTGGACTTAAGCTGGCTCATTAACAAAGAAATAACCAGGGATAATGCAACCAATTCACCCTCATTTGAAGAACATTTGCAATAATGGCCAGGTGCTGAATGTCACCTCCATGGCAGAAATGCTGAGCTGGACGGCTCCCAAAGAGCCGGATCCTGAATTCTTCAATATGTGGTACGGTCTTGGTATTTTCAAGATGGAAACCCCCCAGGGAATTGCCTACTTTCACAGCGGGGATGCAATTGGGTATTACTGCAACATGATCTATTTCCCGGATGATGGCACGACTGTCGTTTATGCGTCAAACGGAAATTATGGCAAAATCGATGAGTTTGTTTCGACAAAATCTGCCTTTGAGCAAATCCTGAAAGTAACAAAATAATGTTGAAACCAACCGCCGGTAAAAAACAGAAGTCATTCCATCACCACAGATCCAGGGCAGTTACCAAATTATCTTGTAAATTTACCAACGTTTCAACCCGGAAAAATTTGAGAGCAATAATTCACACTGAATACGGACCTCCTGAGGTAGCTTCAATGATGGAGGTTGCAAAACCCGTGCCTGCCAAAAACGAAGTTTTAATAAAAGTTCATGCCACGACTGTAAATCGCACCGACTGCGGATTCCGGAGTGCTGAATATTTCATTTCCAGGTTTTTCAGCGGGCTATTCAAACCAAAATTTAAAACACTCGGGAACGAATTTGCCGGGGTCATTGAAGTTATCGGGAAAGATGTGACGTCATTTAATATCGGAGACAACGTTTTTGGCTACAACGATAAAAAATTCGGAGCACATGCCGAATATATGACAATGAGACAGGATGACCCCATTGCAGCGATGCCTCATAACCTTTCATACACGGAGGCAGCCCCCATCACTGAGGGCGGACATTATGCCTTATGCGATATCAGGGCGGCAAAAGTGACAGCCGGACAGCATGTTATGGTTTATGGCGCCACAGGGGCCATTGGTTCTGCTGCAGTGCAGCTGTTGAAATATTTCGGGGCAAGGGTCACCGCTGTTTGCAACACGAAGAACATTGATCTCATCAAATCACTGGGGGCTGACATCGTAATTGATTACACCACACAAGACTTCACCAATACAGATCAGAAATTTGATTTTATCTTTGATGCAGTGGGCAAAAGTTCCTTCGGACAATGCAAACCATTACTCAATAACAATGGAATTTATATCTCAACTGAACTTGGTAAAAACGCTGAGAATATTTTTCTTGCCCTGACAACCCCTGTTTTTGGTGGCAGAAAAGTACTGTTCCCTATTCCGACAATCAGCAGGGAAGATGTTAATTTCCTGAAAGAGTTGGTGGAAACCGGCAGGTTTAAGCCCGTCATTGACCGGTATTACAACCTCGAAGAAATTGTTGAGGCTTACAGGTATGTTGAATCCGGACAAAAGACCGGTAATGTGGTAATCAGACTGATATCATGATAAAAGCCTGACTGGGTTGCAACTTGCAAAAATGAAAGCACCATCATTAAATGAACTTAAAATTGAATTGTCGTCGATGCCCTCGTCGGAGTTGGTGAAAATATGCATCAAACTTTCAAAATACAAAAAGGAAAACAAGGAGTTGCTCAGCTATCTTCTGTTTGAATCCAATTATGAGCCTGATTATATTGCCAATATAAAATCAGAAATAGACCAGATGTTCACTGAGACAAAAACCGGGAACCTCTATTTTTTTAAAAAACACATTCGTAAGATCTTACGATATACCAACAAGTTTATAAGGTATTCAGGTCAGAAACAAACTGAAGTAGAACTTCGGATATACTTTTGCCTTAAGCTCAAACAATGTGGAGTTCCCTTACAATCAAACACCGCGCTCACAAAAATTCTGGACGGGCAGATGTTGAAAATCAACAAGGCGATAATCACGCTCCATGAAGATTTACAACATGATTATCTCAAGGAAATAAGCAGTATTCCGGAGCCTGTTCCAAATTGAACAAAGCTGCTCATCCTGGTTATAGAAACTTCAGGTAAGGAATAAATGGAGCGGTTTTTGATTTATATTCTTCCCAGTCAGGTCGTCCCTCATACTTTTTTTCAAGCATCGGAACCCCTGAAACAAACCTCAGAAGCAGGGTTATCACGACAGGGCTGATGAAGGCATACCATCCCTGCGGAAAAGATAATGCGTAACAGGATATCCCCCACCAAACCACTGCTTCTCCGAAATAATTGGGATGTCGGGAAACCGACCACAAGCCGGTGGTGATTATTTTTCCTTTGTTCTCCGGATTCCTTTTAAACTCTGCCAACTGGTAATCTGCAATTACTTCAAACATAAAACCAAAGCCAAAAACAAGCAACCCGAGAGAATCCCAGGGTCCAAGTGCACCGCCTTCAGTTGAATTGATATACCATATTGGAAAAGAAATAACCAGCATGAAGAGACCCTGCAACATGAAAATCTGAAAGAAACTGCGGATTGTGAAATATTTCCAGCTGTTTCGCCAGGCTTTATACCTGAAATCTTCGCCCATTCCAGAATTGCGTACAAAGATGTGGAACGAAAGCCGCATGGCCCAAAGCAGGACAAGCAGACTCAGGATCATTTTCCTGAGGTCAACCTCCCCTGACTGAATGATGGAATAAACGGCAATGATGATAAACCCAAGCCCCCAGGCAACATCCACGATGGAGTTGTCCTTCTTTATTAAAGCAAGGATAAAAACAAGGGTCATATACAGACAAATGACCAGCCCTGTCTCAAAAACAATACTCTTTAACTCCATCATGATTGTTATACCCGCTTACCTGTTTACCCTCTTACCTGTTTACCTGTTTACCCGCTTACCTGTTTACCCGCTTACCTGTTTACCCGCTTACCCGCTTACC
>CAYHGE010000052.1:2148-20205 GCA_964355945.1 uncultured Draconibacterium sp. | reverse complement strand
TTACCTGTTTACCTGTTTACCTGTTCGCCTATCTACCAATTACTATTCCAGCATCAGCGAGACACATGCAATCCCGGGCCCGGTGTTGGCTGCAAGCGCCGGGGAGGCATGATCAATGAATATCGGTTTTTTTCCGGTAAGTTTTTCCATTTCCATGGCATACCATTGAGCTGCGGTATTGTTATTGGCATGTGTGATGGCATATCCCCAAACCTTCTTGCCCTCGGTTAGTTTAGAAATACTCTTCATCACTTTTCTCATGCTGCCTTTTGCTGAAAATGATTTTGAGAAGAGGGAGGCTTTTCCCTCATCGTCAATAGCAATAACCGGCTTGAGATCAAGCAATTTTGCAACAAAACTCTTAAACGGGCTAACCCTGCCGCTGCGAACAATATACTTTAACGTGGTCACACTCACGCGGACCATTGATTTTAATTTCCATGCTTCAATCTTACCGACCAAATCACTGTGTGAAGTTCCGTTCTCCAGTGCCATGGCAGCACGAAGCACGATCAGGCCAAGGCCGGCTGTGAGCGTTTTAGAGTTGAGAATGTCAATTTTCTTGCCGGTCCGGCTGATCACATCTTTTGATCCTTTTTCACTGCTTGACCACGTACCGCTAAGTGCCTGGCTGAGATGAATTCCGATGACAGAATCATAGTGGGTGGCAAGATACTCAAATTTATTCTGAAACTCTTTCGATCCGGGCTGGGCCGATGATGCATTCACCTGCGACTTCTCCTGCATCGCATAGAACTGGGGAGGATTAATGGTCAGCCTGTCTAAAAAATAGGTCTCGCCAAAATGGACTGATAAGGGAACCACATGAATCTGGTATTGATCAACAAGTTCCTTTGGCAGGTCGCAGGAAGAATCGGTAACGAGTGCCACCGGATATTTTCGGTTAAACTGAATCTCATTCTGCATCACCATGTCATCGACCTTCTGATAGGTGATGTTCCCAAATTGTTGCAGCTGAGAGAATACTTCTGCAGGAAAATCAGTGTGAATATGAACCCTCACTTTGGTCTGGCTTCCTGCAACAACCAGTGAGTCGCCACAATGCTGAATAAAATTCCGGATACGATGTTTATCAAGCTGATCGCCGGACAGCAACGCTTCTGTGCAAAACCTGAAGTTAATCACGTCATGCGGCATCTCCACAACTTCGTCGGCGACTTCGGCGACCTGTTCAGGTTTCCGCATCGCTTTTTCAGCTCCCAGTGTAAAAAAATCCATAAAACCTTCCAGCCAATAGACAAATCCTTTGGCGCCGGCATCAACAACATGCGCCCTGGCAAGTACCTCCAGTTTACCGGTAGTGGCCGCTAATGATTCAAGTGCCCGGCTGTATGCCTCCACCAGCAATCTGGTGAAATCATCAAAAGTATCTTTTAGCAGGTAAATATATTCAGCCCAGTCCTTTATAACTGTAAGGATGGTACCTTCCACAGGGTTGGCAATTGCATCATACGCATAAGCCACGGCCTTTTTCACACTTTCAGCAAATGATTGCACAGTGAGTGCTTCATTCGGATTTATTTCGTTGCTAAACCCGTAGAGGAATTGGGCAAAAATAATTCCGGAGTTGCCTCTTGCGCCAATAAGTGCCGCATCAGCCAGTGCAACAGCAGTTTGCTTGAGATTTTCGGTAGGAATGATCGCGTCCATCATCGAACGCATGGTGGAAGCCAGGTTGGTGCCTGTATCAGCATCTGCAACCGGGAAAACGTTGATTTTATTTAGCAACTTCTGATGTTCGAATATCCGCTGAGCGCCGGCGAGGAAGGAGTAGTATAGTTGTTTTCCGTCGAGTTCCCTGATTTTTTGAACTGTTTCTGTCAAAAGTTAAGTTTTAGAAAGTGCAAATTTACGACTATTTTTCAAATGGCATTTTGACAGCCTGATACTGGCGCAATGTAAATGTCCGGAACCCGCATCTGACATCCGGATGATGGGTTAATGGAAATCCTGAACTACAAATTTAATACAGAATTCATTTGAACCTTTGCGCACCGGTTTAAATGCAATGATAAAGTATTTTACTTTTTCCTGCAAGTTTTAAATTTCATAATTTTGCCGCAAATTCTTTTTATAGTTTTAACCTAAATAATTAATTTAATATGAAAAAGTTAGTTTTTTCATTTGTAGCCTTGATGTTCTCAGCTTTTATGGTAAATGGTCAGGATGCTGCCCAACAACAACCCGTTAATCCGAATGCTCCGGAAATCACTTTCGATAAAACAGTTCACGATTATGGTACGATCGTTCAAGGGGCTGATGGCACCTGTGAATTCAAATTCACCAATGTTGGCAAAGAGCCTTTAATCTTATCCAAACCCCAGTCATCCTGCGGATGTACTGTTCCAACATGGCCACAGGAACCTATTCTTCCAGGGAAAAGCGATGTGATTAAAGTTACCTATAACACCAATAATGTTGGCAGTATCAACAAAACAGTTACGGTAACATCAAACGCGAAGACAACGAGAGTTGTATTGCAAATCAAAGGTACTGTAACCGCCAAACCTGCAACAACGTTGCCCGAAAAAACCGGCGATCAGGGTGCAGCTCCAATCACGAAATAATTAATTCACTCATTCATACAATCAGCATCGGGCCAGCTAAAAGCTGGCTTTGGTGCTTTATAAAACACTCGTTATGCCTACTATTTCTCAACGCGGAGTAGCTTGTCCTCCCTCCCCAATCCGCAAGCTTGTACCCTTTTCCGATGAAGCGAAGAAAAAAGGGATCAAAGTATATCACCTGAATATCGGCCAGCCGGATATCGAAACGCCTGCCAATGTCCTGGAAAAAATAAGGACCACCGATTTGAAGGTTATTGAATATAGCCACTCTGCCGGTATGCTCTCGTACAGGAAAAAGCTGGCAGAATATTACCTGGAGGAAGGAATTGACGTAAATCCTGATCAGATGATTGTAACTACGGGAGGTTCAGAGGGCATTTTATTTGCCCTCCTGACCTGTCTGAACCCCGGAGATGAGATCATCATCCCGGAACCATTTTACGCCAATTACAATGGGTTTGCCACTGCTGCCGGAGTCATTGTGAAACCAATTGCCTCCTATATCGACAACGGTTTCGGCCTTCCCCCGATGCAGGCATTTGAGGAAGCGATTACGCAACGCACAAAGGCTATCATGGTTTGCAATCCAAATAATCCGACGGGCTATCTCTATTCAAAGGACGAGCTCGGGCTGTTGCGTGACATTGTCCTGAAGCATGATCTCTATCTTTTTGCAGATGAGGTTTATCGCGAATTTTGTTACGACGGGTATATGCATCATTCGGTGATGAACCTGGAAGGTATCGACCAGAATGTGGTATTGCTGGACTCCATCTCAAAAAGATACAGCGCGTGTGGTGTGCGCATCGGGGTGATGATTTCAAGAAACAAAGAGATTATTGCCACTGCAATGAAATTTGCCCAGGCCCGGTTAAGTCCACCCACATTTGGTCAAATCGCAGGCGAAGAGGCAGTTAACACGCCTAAAAGTTACCTGACAAATGTTCTGGCAGAGTATGTCAAGCGAAGAGATCTTGTGGTTGAATCGATCAATAAGATGGAAGGATGTTTTTGTCCGAACCCGGGCGGTGCTTTTTATGCCGTTGCCCGCCTGCCCATTGATGATTCTGACACATTTTGTCAATGGCTGCTCGAAGATTTCAACTATGAAGGTCAAACGGTGATGCTTGCACCTGCCACGGGTTTTTATTCGACACCCGGCCGGGGGAAAGATGAAGTACGCATCAGCTATGTGCTTAACCTCACGGATTTAAAAAACGCCATGAAATGCATGGAGGAGGGGCTGAAGGTCTATCCGGGCAGAAAGTAGGTGGACAGGCGGACGGTGCTACTTGTATAGTAGATATTTTTTGCGGATTTTTTTGAATTTTTCGACTCCCGGTTGCCAGGTCTGGCGGATCACTTTTTCAGATTTCCCCTGGGTTATTTGCTGCTGAAGGATATTATTGCCGGCCAGTTTATTGAAATAATCAGTAAAAAAGGTGTTTTTGTCCTTCCATGCCTTGTAGGATTCCAGAAGCCATGTTAGTTTAACTTTGCCTGATTCACCGGGATTTTTCATGTAATATTCCCTCAGATCCTCTCCAAAACATCGTTCTCCCTCCAGGGGAGGATGGGCACTTTTGCCGGGAATACCCACCGGAGTAAAAATAAATTTGCAGTATTTCAATTCCGGGTGCCCATACACCTGGAATGGGAACGGGGTGCCCCGACCGACACTCACAGGTGTTCCTTCAAAAAAGCACAGGGATGGATAGAGCAGGATGGCATCGGCATTCGGTAAATTTGGCGATGGCTTTGCCGGCAACCCGCATCGGTCCTGATGGGAGTAGTTTTTTACCGGAATCACACGCAAGTTACATTTCACCCCGTTTTTCAGCCAGCCCTCACCATTTACCATCATTGCATATTCCCCGATGGTCATGCCATATACCACAGGAACCGGGTGCAACCCGACAAATGAGCTGAATTTCTTTTCAAGTACCGGGCCATCGATATAGAAACCGTTCGGATTCGGCCGGTCAAGCACGACCAAAGGCACACCGGCCTCTGCACAGGCTTCCATCACATAGGTCAAAGTAGAAATATATGTATAAAAACGGACGCCAACATCCTGAATATCAAAAAGTATCAAGTCCAGATGCTCCATATCGCCGGGCGTTGGCTTTTTTCTTGCACCATAGAGTGATACGACCTCAATCCCGGTTAACGAATCAACGGCATTGCCAATAATTTGTCCGGCCTCTGCCGACAACCTGAACCCGTGTTCGGGTGAAAAGATCCTGATTACCTGAATCTCATGTTGAACAAGAACATCCACGATGCTGACGCCACCAACCACAGAAGCCTGATTGGCCACTACGCCAACCTGTTTGTCTTTCAGCAGGGGGTAGTACAAATCGGGCTGGTCGGCTCCGGGTTTGATCTGTGCAGGCAATCCGGCCGGAAGCATTGCAAGGATGATATAAACAATGATATCGATAAAACGCATACTTTTGCAAAGTAAAGATTTCTTTCTTTTGGATACAGAATTTTTTCTCGCAAACCGGCTTGTTTCGAAGAGTAAAGGAAGTTTTTCCTGGACCTTTGTTGTCATTGCCATTACATCCATTGCACTGGGCGTTGCGATTATGTTTATTGCAGTAGCCATTCTAACAGGGTTTAAAAAGGAGATCAGGGAGAAGGTTGTTGGCTTCAGCGGACATATTTTAATTACCCGGTTTGCTGAAAATGCAACTTATGAGCCTCAGCCCATCGAGAAAAATCAACCATTTTATCTAAAGATCAAGCATACCCCGGAGATCAGCCACATTCAGGTTTTTGCAACCAAGGCCGGGATCATCAAAACCAAAGAACATATCCAGGGCATCATTCTCAAGGGAATTGGCGCTGATTTTAACTGGGATTTTTTCAGGGACAAGATCGTGGAAGGCAGGATTTTCAATGTGTCTGATACGATCAGGACTGATGAAGTCATCATTTCCCGCAAGGTTGCCAACCTAATGAATCTCCGTCTGAATGATGATCTCCGGATGTATTTCATTGTCGGAAATTCCACTCCGGGGCGAAAATTCAAGATCGCCGGCATCTATGATACCGGGTTGGAAGAGTTTGACAAACTTTATGTGATTGGCGACATCCATCATATTCAGAAGTTAAACAACTGGACAGATAACCAGATCGGGGGATTTGAGGTGTTTCTTAAGAAGTTCGAGGACATTGACCGGATGGGGGTATATGTGTATCATCAGATCGGGTTCAACCTCGATGCATCGACCGTGAAAATGCTCAATCAGCAAATTTTCGACTGGCTTGATCTGCAGGACATCAATGTTCTGATCATCCTCATCCTGATTGTGCTGGTCTCCTCCACAACCATTATATCCACCCTGCTCATTCTGATACTCGAACGTACTGCCATGATTGGCATTCTTAAAGCGCTTGGGATGCGAAACAGGGGCATCAGGAACGTTTTCTTTTACAATGCCTTTTACATTGTTGGCTGGGGGATGTTCTGGGGAAATCTGCTTGCAGTCACGCTATGTTTTCTGCAAAAACAGTATTCGCTGGTTACCCTGTCGCAGGAGACCTATTACGTTTCGGTAATTCCTGTAAACCTTGATCTATGGAACATTCTGATGATCAATGCTGGCACCTTGCTGATCTGTTACCTGATTTTCATCATTCCATCCTTGATCATCTCCCGGGTATCGCCCGTTAAAGCCATCAGATTCAGCTAAACATGGTTTAAAATCCTGACAAGTTCCTCCAACTTGAAAGGTTTTGAAATATAGCTGTTCATCCCTGCCTGATAACACCGCTCTTCGTCCTCAGCAGATGTATTGGCAGTGATTGCACAAATATGTACAGGGGACTTGCCGGGGTTTGCTGCCTCGATCAGGCGGATTTGCCTGGTGGCTTCCAGTCCATCCATATCAGGCATAGACATATCCATCAGAACAAGGTCATAATTATTACGACCAAACAGTTCGACAGCAATTTTCCCGTTTTCTGCCAGATCGGCTTTGTGGCCAATCTTTTCCAGCGTTATCAGTGCAACTTTCTGGTTGATGAGGTTATCCTCGGCAAGCAGGATGTTGAGCACTCTTTTCTGATCATCCTGAAGGTGAAGGCCAACCTCATCGAGATCGCCGGCATGTTCTTTGCGAACCTGGGAGAGCACCTCCCTGATTCTGCTCCTCAGGCGGCTCAGGGTATATGGACGAACCAACGCAACCAGGATCCCGGCAGCGGATAATTCGCTTGAAGAGACAGGAGTCAGGCGGGAATTGGTGAGAAGTATTTTTGATTTTTTAATTGACGGATCATGTTTAATGGAGGATGCGAATTTTAATCCATCCATTTCCGGCATGTTATATTCAACCGCAATCAAGTCAAAAGGTTTATTAATTTCTGCCCTGTGCTGAATTAATTTTAAGGCATCAGAAGTTCCACCACATTCTATAACTTCAGCATCCCAGCGGACAAAATAGCTGGCAAGAATTGACCGTCTGCCCGGATTAGAATCCAGAATCAAAACTTTCCTCCCTTCCAGTAAATCCTTCATCGGATCGGCTACTTCCGACTCCTTGTACCGTTCAAAAACAACAATAAAGGAGAACGTAGTTCCGGAACCCGGGCTTGACTCAACAGAAATATGGCCATTCATGCGGTCGATCAGCTTTCTTGCAATCGCGAGCCCCAGTCCTCCGCCACTGTATTTCTTTGACTCCGGCGTGTCAAGCTTGCCAAAAGAGGTAAACAACATTTTCATTCCAGCATCAGAAATGCCGATGCCTGTATCACAAACATTGAATTTCACTTTGACAGTTTCATCGTCCCACTCAAGAAAATGAGCCTCAATTCTAATCTCACCTTTTTCAGTGAATTTCACGGCATTATCAGTAAATATTCTCATTATCTGCCTCAGTCTGACAGGATCGCCAACAACTTCAACCGGAATATTCGGATCCTGGAAAGAGAGGATTTCCAGTCCTTGTTCATGAACTTTCTCTACATAAGAGCCGGTTATTTCCTCAATTACCTGATGGATGCTGAAAGGCTTTTCGTGAAACTCCACCTTTCCGGCTTCCAGTTTCGATATTTCAATAATGTCGTTGAGGATTGACATGAGGTTGGTCGCCGATTTCACGATGGTATTGAGATATTCCACCTGTTCCTGGCTGAGTTTGGATTGCTTAAGGATTTCAGCCATGCCAATAACTCCCGCCATGGGTGTGTAAATATCGTGAGACATACTTACCAGGAAGCTGCTTTTGGCCCGACTTTCGGCTATTGTTTTATCGCGGATTTCAACAAGCTCATTTTCAATATTTTTCCTCTCATGAATGTCGATCAGCACGCCCGCCAGCCTGGTTGGATTGCCAAGGATATCGGTCTCGACAATTTTTCCTTTATCAAAAAACCACCGCCATTCTCCCGATTTTGTTTTTAACCGAAACTCTGCTTCGTAATTCGGATGAACTCCTGAAAGATGTCGCTGAAGCCTGTCAATTGTATTCTGATAATCATCCGGGTGGATCATCCTGACAATTTTATCATACTTCTGAGGCAGTTCGTCAACCCCATAACCCAGCATGCGAGCCCTGTTTTCATTGAAGCTCATGTTGCCGGTTTTATAATCCCAATCCCACCATGCCAGATCACCACCAAACAATGCGCGACTGGATTGTGCATGAGAATCTGACAATTCGGCTACTTTTTTCTGCAAACAATCAACGGATTCCTGATAAACCTTCTGGAGGTGCTCCCATTGCTGCGAAGCCAATCTCACGGATTTACTTTCGAGTTCCAGTACCTCTATTTTCTTCAGTAGTTCTTCTGACATAACATCCTGGTATTAAAACGATCAAATAAACAACTATTGTTACTTCAGATCAGGATAGATCAGGTCAACCCCGCATCTAAGATCATGAAGGTATGATAATGCTTTTGCAACATGTTTTTTGGGAATTATTGATCCATGCTGAGGCAACAGTGCATTGATCTCAATATTTCTCAGTCGGGCAACAAATCCGCGTGCAGCGATGTTACTGGCCATATAATCAATATGAAACAGGTTCAGTTTTAATTCATGTCTGTTAAAATCATCAACAACAAGCCGCCAATCCATGTCGATGGAGGCCCAAATATCTCCTGAAAAGAGAAATCCTGACAGTTCATCATATGTGGTAAAAGCGCCAGGAAAATGCAGAAAAGGAGATTCGATGAATTTTAATTGCCGGCCGGAATTAAAATACCATACCGGATTTTCATTGATGTTGACAAAGTCATAATCAGCGATGCCGTAGTATGGAAGCAGGATGTTGGTTCGGACTGAAGTGACAATCTTAATTTTCGGGTCCAACTTTAACCAGTTGGTCATTGATGCCGCAACATCAGGATCCTGATGGCAAACAATGAGTGCGGCTACTTTATCAGGCGACACGATCTGGGCAACACGGTTTTTTACAAAATCAAATGAGCCATAACCACCAGGGTCAACGATGATGGCCTCCTGTCCATCAACAATCAGGTAGGTATTGCACCTGAAGGCAGAGTCTTCCGGGATTCCCAGCCAATAAACAGCATGCTGATCATCCTGATAAAGCGGCGTAGGCTTGTCATATCGCTCCATGAACATGCGACCGAGTTCAACCAAATCAATTGTGTTCATATTTCGTAAATTTAGTGTTTTTTGTGTAAGCCACATTCTTTAAACTCGGGTAATTCCCACCACCAGCGACCCGAACGAACATCTTCACCCGGTTGGATTGCGCGGGTACAGGGTAAACAGCCGATGCTTGGATATCCTTTCAAATGTAACTCATTTACCGGGATTTTCCAGTTTTCCACAAATTGCCATAAATGATGATCGGTCCAATGGATCAAAGGATTGAGTTTAATGATTTGATAAACAGGATCCCATTCAACAAGCGCTGCCTGTGATCGGGTAACCGATTGTTCCTTTCTCATTCCGGTAATCCAGACCTCCATTCCTTCGAGGGCCCGTTTCAGGGGTTCAATCTTTCGGATGTGACAACAAAGTTGACGGTTTTCAATGCTTTCATAAAAGAGGTTGATCCCTTTTGTTTTCACCATCTCTTCGACCCGGGCTGTTCCGGGAAAATAAACTTCAATGGGAAGCGAATATTTTTTTTGTGTGATATCAAGGAGATCATACGTTTCCTGGAACAGGCGGCCGGTGTCGAGCGTGAATATTTTAACGGCAGAATTCATTCCGGCGAGGAGGTGGGTAATAACCTGATCTTCTGCTCCCAGACTGGTTGAAAAAGCAATCTTGCCGGAGAATTCGTTTGCAAACCAGGATAGAACTTCCTGTGGCGGAGTATCCATGAATTTCAGGCTCAACTTTTCAACCTTCTGTTGCATGGTGACGGACATTTAAAATTTTCGTGAAATTACAACAATCAGAACAGAAAATGCAAGTTTTTACAAAAGGTTTAATGTATTTTTGACCAAAATATTACAGCATGCATGTACATTTTATCGCCATCGGCGGCAGCGCAATGCATAATCTTGCCATCGCCATGCATCTCAAAGGGTACTTAATCACAGGTTCTGACGACGAAATTTTCGAACCTTCCAGAACACGGCTGGCCAAATACAACATCCTGCCTGAAACCCAGGGATGGGATGCAACGCGGATAACCAATAATTTGGATGCCGTGATCCTTGGGATGCATGCTAAACCTGACAATCCTGAATTACAGAGAGCCAGGGAGCTGGGCATTAAAATTTTCTCCTACCCCGAATACCTTTATGAACAATCAAAGAATAAGAAACGAATTGTAATTGGCGGAAGCCATGGGAAAACCACCATTACGGCCATGATCCTGCACGTGTTGCAAAAAGCGGGCATCGACTGTGACTACATGGTAGGCGCCCAACTCGACGGCTTTGAGGTGATGGTGAGGCTTACGGACGATGCCGGGGCGATGGTGATTGAAGGAGATGAATATCTTACCTCACCAATAGACCTGCGTCCGAAATTCCACCTCTACAAACCTGATATTGCCCTCCTGAGTGGCATTGCATGGGATCACATCAATGTTTTTCCAACCTTCGAAAACTACATAGATCAGTTTGTCATCTTTATCAACCAGATTTCAAGGGGAGGTTCATTGATCTATTGCAGTGAAGATGAGGAGTTGAGCCGAATCTGTCCGGACTCAAGGAGCGACATCCGCATAACCCCTTATGGCACAATACCCCATAAAATCGACCATGGGGTTACCCGTATCAGGTTGGAAAACCGCAGCTTTCCGTTAGAGATATTCGGCAGGCATAACCTGATGAATCTGAATGGCGCACGATTGGTCTGCAACGAACTTGGAATCAGTGATTTTATTTTCTATAATGCTATTCAAACATTTAAAGGGGCGTCGAAACGGCTCGAACTGGTTGCTAAACGGGAAGACAGGGTTGTTTACAAAGACTTTGCCCATGCCCCATCCAAGGTAAGTGCTACACTTCAGGCAGTAAAAGAGCAATTTCCGGAGAGCAAAGTCGTCGCCTGTCTTGAATTACACACATATAGCAGCCTCAACAAGGAGTTCCTGGGAAATTACCTTGGCACACTTGATCCTGCCGATCTGGCCATTGTCTATTTCAGTCCGCATGCCCTGCAGTTGAAACGGTTGCCGGAGATTACTCCTTCACAGGTAAAAGAAGGCTTTGGAAAGTCAGGCATGGAGGTCTTTACAGATTCCATGCTTCTTACAGAGCGACTGCTTCAGGAAAACAATCCTGCAACAGTGCTCCTGATGATGAGTTCAGGAAATTATGATGGTGTTGACCTTAAAGATCTCGGAGCAAGGTGGACGAACCTGTAACCTGAATTAACCGTTCATCGAAATGAGGAACTCTTCATTCGAATTGGTGAATTTCATCCGTTCTCTCAGAAACTCCATGGCTTCCAGCGGGTTCATGTCGGCAAGGTGGTTTCTCAAAATCCAGATACGTTGCAATGCATCTTTGTCGAGGAGCAGGTCATCGCGGCGCGTGCTCGAAGAGACAATGTCAATGGCCGGGTAAATCCGTTTGTTGGAAAGTTTGCGGTCAAGCTGCAATTCCATGTTGCCGGTACCCTTGAATTCTTCGAAGATCACTTCATCCATTTTGGATCCTGTTTCAATTAAAGCGGTAGCGATGATTGTGAGGGAACCACCGTTTTCGATCTGACGGGCTGCCCCGAAAAAACGTTTAGGTTTCTGCAATGCGTTTGCCTCCACACCACCTGACAAAACCTTTCCCGAAGCAGGGGCAACGGTATTGTAAGCACGGGCAAGACGGGTAATGGAGTCGAGCAGAATTACGACGTCATGGCCACATTCAACCAGGCGTTTAGCCTTTTCAAGAATGATGTTTGAGATGCGTGTATGGCGTTCAGCCGGTTCATCGAAGGTGGATGAAATAACTTCCGCTTTTACACTGCGCTGCATATCAGTTACCTCCTCGGGACGTTCATCGATTAGCAGGATGATCATGTAAACATCAGGGTGATTGGCCGCGATGGCATTGGCGATCTCCTTTAGCAGCACTGTTTTCCCTGTTTTGGGCTGTGCAACGATCAATCCGCGCTGACCAAAACCAATTGGGGCGAACATATCGATCACACGGGTGGAGTTGCTCTCATTTTTATGACCGGTCAGCTTAAACTTCTTCATCGGGAAGAGTGGGGTGAGGTAATCGAATGGAATACGGTCACGCACTTCTTCCGGTTTGCGGCCATTGATCAGGTCAACTTTGATCAGGGGGAAATACTTTTCGCCTTCTTTTGGCGGGCGGATCGTTCCACGAACCGTATCCCCGGTTTTCAGACCAAATAATTTAATCTGTGACTGTGATACATATATATCGTCGGGAGAGTTCAGGTAGTTGTAGTCGGAAGAGCGGAGAAATCCGTAACCGTCGGTCATGATTTCAAGAACGCCTTCGCTGACGATGATCCCTTCGAATTCAAAATTGAATTCTTCACGGTGGCGCTCGGGAAATTTGCGAGGAAATTCGCGTTGCTTGCGCTCCTCAGGAACTGGGGCTGTCTGAGTATCTGCAGCAACATTGGTCCCATTGGTTTCAACTTCTGCCGGTTCGATCACGCCATCCGGCTTCTGGATCACATCAACAGGGTCTATGGCAACATAAGGTTTATCTGCGGTTTCATCAAAATCGAAGCGTTCGGCGGTTGTGTCAACCAACTCCGGCATTGTCATCTTCACCAATGGCTCTGCAGGTGATTTCTCCTGATACGGCCGGAATGGTTTGTTGTCTCTGGGATTTTTGTGTTCGCGGGGATTTCTGTGCTCCCGGGGAGGCAAAGGTTCTCTTGGTGCCAGTGGATCTCGCGGAGCCAGTGGTTCTCGTGGAGGCCTGGGCTCCCTTGGTGGCAGTGGTTCTCTAACGGCCTGTGGATCCCTTGGGGGACGTTGATCTCTTGGCGTGCGCTGTTCACGGGGCAACCTTGCCTCGATTGGCAGTTTTTCCGGTTGTTCGCCGGCAGGAGTATCTTTTCTTGACTCATGCGGTACCCTCGGTGCAACAGGTTCCCTGGGTTCAGAAGTTTTAGCATCCAGATCTTTCCTGGGGCGACCACGGAATGGTTTGGCCTGCTCTTGTTTTTCCTGATCTAAAATTTCGGGTGTAGGATTGAGCGCCTGATGGTCGAGAATTTTATAAATGAGATCCTGTTTTTCGAGTTTTTCAACTTTGGGGATGTTGAATTGCTTAGCAATTACTCTGATCTCTGACAGCTCTTTGCTGTCGAGGGAAATAATGTCATACATGATATACGTAATTTAATTAATTGAATAGTCAAAGTAAAAATGAACTATGGTTTAGGGGATATGAGGTGAAATGGGTTGAAAACAGAACTAGAAACGGATCGTGGGGATTAAAATCTTTGCAAATATATAAAAAAAAAACGGATAATCAAGTTTTTTCTCAATCGCTTTTCGGGTCAAACGAAATCTTTCCTAATTTCGCAGTGAATTAATGAATATAATATGTTACAGAGAATTCAAACGATATATCTTGCCATTGTGGCCATAGCCTGCATCCTGCTTTTCTTTTTTCCACTGGCAACCTATTACCATGAACTTAATGGTAATTACAAACTGTTCATCTATGGAATTAAGAGCATGGATCCTGAACCACGGGTATTATTTGGCCCATACTTCACGATTCCTTTAATTTTCATGACAGTCGCCTCCTTTATCTTCTCGGTTTCCTCTATTTTCCTTTATAAAAACCGCCCGCTTCAATTGAGACTGAGTGCATTCAACATGCTGACCAACATTGTGCTGGTCATGGTGATCTTTTTCTTCTACGCCACAAAAATTCAAACCATGACCATGATAGAGCCTGAGTATAACTACACCGGGATCGGACTTCCATTGGTTTCCGTGTTGTTTTTGATCCTGACCAACCAGGCGATTAAGAAGGATGAGACGTTGGTGAAGTCGGCGGACAGACTACGTTGATTGACGATTCTCTGATTTACGATTTTCGATTTTGGTAATAGCAGGGCTAGCGGGGGATGTCAAGGACTTCGAGGTCACGCATATTATCGCCATCAATTATCAGCCTGATTGCCGTGATTGATTTATGGATGCCATATTTTCCTGCGGCGCCGGGATTAATATGAAGCAGATCGTATTTCTTATCATACATCACCTTCAGAATATGGGAATGGCCGCAAATGAAGAGTTTGGGTCTTTCCTGTTCAATTAACAGTCTGGCTTTAAAATCGTAGCGACCCGGATACCCTCCGATATGGGTCATCAGAATTTTTATTTGCTCAACCTGAAAAATCTGCACCTCCGGGTATTCAATGCGCACATCCTGCCCGTCGATGTTGCCGTAAACGGCTCTTAATGTTTTTAATTCAGCCAATTGATGTGCGATTGCAACGTTTCCCTGGTCACCGGCATGCCAGATTTCATCGGCCCCCAGGAAAAAGTTCAGGACGCTGGGGTGGACAAAGCCGTGGGTGTCGGAGAGGATGCCGATTTGGAGCATTTGGCAACTAATTTGTTACGATTTAACATCCTGTATTACTTGTTAATAAACTCACCATTGCGTTTCAAAATCTCATTGATAATATGATCTGAAATCCTGAAATCTGTTGTCAGCAGTTTATCGATAATGGGTTTAATCTTATCCAAAACTCCAATTTGTTTTGCTTTATTGATAACTCCAAGTGTGCCGGTAAACTTTAAATTCAACTTTAAGGCCAATTTCCTTGCTTTTAAATCATCCAGAAGTAAAAGTGGAGATTCTGTTTCCTTTGCTAATGCAATTGCACTTGCTTCTCCTGAGTCAACTTGTGTTTCAAGGATTTCCTGATATTTCTTATCCTTGACATTTACAATTTTTATCCAATCTGGCAAAACTGCCATAAATTCCATTTCTACCTCAGGAGTTGTAGTGACTGTCTCGTATACCTTCCTGAGCAAATCTAATTCGCCTATCTTGTGTAAGATAATCAAACAACTTGTATCCGAAATGATGATCCTAGGCATTTGAAATATCTGATTCTAAGTCAGACAAAGAATTGCTAAACACAGAAACGCCATACCTTCCCAATAGTTCGATAAAGGTCCGTTTTGATAAACCGGCAAGGTTTGCGGCTTGACCAGCCGACAATCTGCCATCTTCATATAATTTGGATGCGATAATCATCGAAAAATCGCATTCCTTTAAATCGACCTCATCGGGAATCTGCAATTGTATTATTCTCATGACTTCAACATTTACTTGCTAATGGTAAGTATGCAAAAATAAAATTTTATCAAAAGGATAATTCTGTTGATCCTCAGAAAAAGTTTAAGCAAATTTACTAAATTTTAATGAATGTCTGAATGGTTGACAACGCATTGTTTCTATGGAATAAATGCATTGGCAGCACAAATTGCAATATGCCCCTGGTCACCGGCATGCCAGATTTCATCGGCCCCCAGGAAAAAGTTCAGGACGCTGGGGTGGACAAAGCCGTGGGTGTCGGAGAGGATGCCTATGTGGAGCATGGGGCAAAGGTAGGGAAAATGGAATATTGAATATTGAATAACGAATAAAGAATATTGAAGTACCTTTGACTAAACTATAGTACGATATGTCGATGCATAAGTTTTTCCTGCTCAATATATTTTTGTTGTTTGCCGGCACTGGTATTGCGCAGCCTCTGAGAATCCTCACATACAACATCCGCTACGACAACCCCGGTGATGGAATCAACTCCTGGAAGAACCGCCGGATATGGCTTTGTGAGCAGGTAAAACAGGCTGACCCGGGTATTTTCGGGATCCAGGAGGGGTTGATTTCCCAGATTAAATACCTGGACAGTACTTTTACTGAATACAGCCATATTGGTGTTGGGAGAGACGATGGAAAGCAAAAGGGAGAATTCAGTGCGATTTATTACAACAACAAAAAGTTCAGCGTACTGCAACAAGCAACCTTCTGGCTCTCCCGCACGCCGGGAAGAGTCTCTGTTGGCTGGGACGCGGCATTGGAAAGGATTTGCACATACGGGCTGTTCCAGGATAATGGATCAGGAAGGAAATTCTGGGTATTTAACACCCATTTTGACCATATCGGGATCAAGGCGCGAAAAAACAGTGCAATGCTGATCCTGAAGAAAATTAAATCCCTGAACAAACAGGGATACCCGGTCGTTTTGATGGGGGATTTCAATTCAGATCCGGAAAGTGAGCCGATTAAAATCCTCAACGCAACGCTGCAGGATTCAAAAATTGCAGATAAAAGCATGTCGATGGGGCCGGACGGGACTTTCAACGGCTTCGATTCATCCAAACCTGTAACAGAGCGGATTGATTTTATTTTCACCAGTAAAGAGGATATCGGGGTGACATATTATGCTGTACTTCGTGAATTAAAAGAAAACCGGTTTGCATCTGATCATTTCCCGGTCATCGCAACGATAATCTTTAAGAATCAATAGCTTACAGAACACGTTCTACCTTCATTTAACACCAGGGGAAATGTTTTATTTTTACTCTGCGGTTCTTTGCGATTTCTTTGCGGCACTCTGCGGTTAAATAAACGCAGAGTACCGCGGAGTTTTTCGCAGAGTACCGCAAAGGAAAATCCCACCAGCTACCGGCAGTTTTAAACACTGGATTTGCACGGGATGAATGAGATTTGGGTTAATTAACCTATTTTTGTATTTTATTGCAGCATAGCCTCATGTCGGAGATCCTTCTCATCATCATCGGACTTACGTTAATCACAGGTTTTGTGATACTTTTTCTCAAACTTGGCAAATCCGGGTCAACGGATGTTGCCATGGAAGAGCGGGCCGGTATGTTTCAAAAACAGGTTGAACTTTTGAATGTACAAATCTCAGAAAAAGACGCTTCCATCCTTAATTTAAACAAGGATCTTTCGACAAAAATTTCAGAATATGGGAGTTTGCAGAACAAGCTGGATAACCAACAGTCTGATCTCGAAAAACTGCAGGAGAAATTCCGGACAGAATTCAAAAACCTCGCCAACGAAATCCTGGAGGAAAAAACACAGAAATTCACAGAACAGAATTCAACCAGGCTCGATGAAATCCTGAAGCCGCTGGGAGAAAAGATCCGTGAATTTGAGAAAAAGGTCGATGATGTTTACGACAAAGAGTCGAAGCAACGTTTTTCCCTGGAACGGGAGATTAAAAACCTCACCGACCTGAACCAGCAGATCAGCAAAGAGGCCAGCAACCTCACCAATGCGCTGAAAGGCCAGGCAAAGACAAGGGGAAACTGGGGCGAAATTATTTTGGAGAGCATCCTCGAAAAATCGGGACTGACCCTTGACCGCGAGTTTTTCATCCAGGCATCGTTCACCAACGAACATGGGAAGCGGCTTCAACCCGATGTGATCGTGGCCTATCCCGGCGAACGCAATGTGGTGATTGACTCAAAAGTATCACTCCTGGCGTATGAACGATATGCCTCCGCAGAAACAAAGGAGGAACAGGATCTGGCAGCCCGGGACCACCTTCTGTCAGTAAAAAATCACATTACCGACCTCAGCAGCAAGAATTACCAGGATATTTACACCCTGAAAAGCCTGGATTTTGTGATGCTCTTCATGCCCATCGAACCTGCCTACATGCTCGCCATGCAAAGCGACTCCAATCTATGGAACTGGGCTTACGACCGGCGGATCCTGCTTATCAGTCCGACCAACCTCATCGCCGCCCTGCGCATGATCGCCAACCTGTGGCGCGTGGAATACCAGAACAAGAATGCCATGGAAATTGCCCGACAGAGTGGTGAATTGTATGACAAATTCACAGGGTTCCTTGAAGATCTGCAGGATGTTGGCACCAAAATCGATGCAACGCACAAGGCTTATGATGCTTCCATGAACAAACTTGCAACAGGAAAGGGAAACCTGATAAGGCGGGTAGAGCTGATCAAATCACTGGGAGCGAAGGCGGGGAAGGAGATTCCGAAGTCGATGCTGGAGAAGGCGGAGG
>CAYHGE010000052.1:0-2048 GCA_964355945.1 uncultured Draconibacterium sp. | reverse complement strand
TACCAGTTTGTTCCGATAGAAAAACTCAACAGGCTTTCGCGCCAGAACCACCAGGGTGTTATATCTTATGTATCGGAAATAACCTACCAGCTTGTGGAGGACCTGGTGCCATTCGCATTTGAGCATGGAAAGATGCCACTGTTCATCATCCTCGACCGGGTCACGGATGTCAGGAATGTGGGTTCCATTGCCAGAACGGCTGAATGCGCCGGTGCCGACGGACTGATCATCCCGGCCCGCGGTTCAGCCCAGATCAACTCCGATGCCATCAAGACTTCTGCCGGCGCCTTGTATAAGCTCCCCGTGGTACGGGCACAAAATGTGAAGGAGACCATTCAGTTCCTCCGCAACAGCGGGTTGACGATCGTAGCGGCCACAGAGAAGTCCGACAAAGATTATACTTCCTGCGACATGAACAGGCCGCTGGCTGTCATCATGGGCTCAGAGGGAGAAGGCATTTCAGAGGAATATCTGAAACTCACGGATGAGGTAATCAGGATTCCACTTGTTGGTGATATCGAATCTCTTAATGTATCTGTTGCCACGGGCGTCATCCTCTTTGAAGTGCTGCGCCAGCGCAACCTTAAATAGGTTTTCCTGATGAAATACCTTTACAAATTCACTCCCGCGATCATTTTGGTCGTTTATGTATTGATTTTCCTGGGGTTTAAGTCTCCCGAGAGAAACTGGGACCGGGTCATCAACAGTGACGGAAAAGGTTATTACGCATATCTGCCTGCAATTTTTATCTACCACGACCTTCAGTTCAGCTTCGTTGAGCAGTACGAAGCACAATATTATCCTGCAAACCGTTCGGTATTCAAGGAATTCAGAAATGATGCAGGAAACAGGAAGGTGAATAAGTATTTCCCTGGCATGGCGATCGTTTGGCTGCCATTTTTCCTTTTCGGGCATCTTATGGCCTGGCTGGAAATGTTCCCGATGGACGGATACTCCCTCCCCTACCAATATTCGATCGCTCTTTCAGCCCTCCTGTTTCTATGGCTTGGTGCCTGCTGGCTCCAGAGGCTGCTGAAGAAGATGGGATCAAATGACCGGACAGCTTCTTTTATTACCCTGGCCATAACCCTCGGCACCAACCTGATTTTTTTTACGGTGGTGGAGCCCTCCATGACCCATGTCTATTCCTTTGCCCTCATCACAGGCTTTGCACTCACAACATACAGGTTATTCCACGAATATAAGTCCAAATGGTTTGTTAAATCCCTGCTTTTGCTCACACTGATCTTCCTGATCCGGCCCACAAACGCGCTGGTCATTTTGCTGATTCCGCTTATGGCAGGAAGCCGGGAGACACTTGTCAGTGGCCTCAGACAGGTTCTGAGCGACCGAAAAGCACTGATCCGCGGATTGATCCAGGCAACACTTTTATTGGCGGTTCCCATTACCCTGTGGTACCTGCAAACCGGCAAACCTCTTGTTTATACGTATGGTGATGAAAAGTTAAGTCTTCTCCATCCACACATCCTGAACATTCTTTTCAGTTTCAACCGTGGTTGGTTCATCTACACGCCGATTGCGCTGATTTCCCTGTTCGGTTTTGCATGGCTTTATCGGAACAACCGGTTCCGGTTTTACTGGCTTTCAGGATTTCTGCTGGCTTTCATCTACCTGGTCTCCTGCTGGTGGGTATGGTATTATGCATCGAAATGCGGGCAGCGGGTTTTCATCGACATCTATGTGGTTATTGCACTGTTGCTGCTTTTTGGGTTTAACTACTTGCACACAAGATTCAGAAAGCGCCTGTTTTCAGCACTCCTTGTATTGCTGATCTCTTTGAATTTGCTTCAATTCTACCAGCATGCCAAATGGATATTTCCTCCCTATAACATAACCGCAGCAGTCTATCGCGGATCGTTTTTCAGCCTGTCACAAAAGGCACGGGTTTATATTCCTGAAGAGGGAATTGCAGCCCGAACTTCGATGACAAATGATATGGAGACTGACAAGGGCCAGGGCTGGATGAATGTTGCTACCCGCAACGACACCATTTTCCATCAGGGGAAATGGTCCTCGAAAATCGACCG
>CAYHGE010000051.1:0-26063 GCA_964355945.1 uncultured Draconibacterium sp. | reverse complement strand
TACTTTTATTGTCCATTTTACACTTTTTTGTGTAAACCTATTTCAGGACAAGACACTGTAAGATATATCGCCCCTTCAGGGCTCAGGATTGTATTGTAGCATAGTTTCCGTGGGTTTTACCCACGGTTGATCATATTGCGCGCTTTCAGCGCTGGTTCTATTATTACTGGTCTTTTAATGATTTTTTACTTTACTGGTACAATTGCGCTTAAAACAATTTGACAGTTTTTGACAAGCAGCATACCTAAGAGGTTTCGGGACGATGCAGGGACTTTTCAGGGACAAACCTGAATGCTAAGTGAATGCTAAGCGAACGCTAAGTGAACGCTAAATGGGAGAAAGCCTGGACAAAGCAGGGAGAAAGCTGGGAGAAAGCTGGGAGAAAGCAGGGAGAAAGCAGGAAAATGATGTTGTGAAAATTTATTTTCTTCCAACCGTATTACCTTTTTGATTTTTTCCGATTAAGCAGATAAACGGGATTATGAAAAAGATAATCACAATTTGTCTGTTGGCCTTACTGGTGGCCAGGGATGGTTTTGCTGCCTGGGAGCGTACCCCCTCCGGAGCACGATCCAGGTCAATGGGAGGCACATCTGTGTCGCAAAATGACTTCTGGTCCCTGAACAACAACCAGGCCGGCACAGCATGGTTTAAAGGCATCAGCGCGGGGTTTAGTTTCGGGAATGAATTCCTGATGAAGGAACTGATGAATGAACAAATCGGGGTTGCAATAGCTTTCAAAGCAGGCACAATCGGGTTGCTGGTAAACCGGTTCGGCAATAACCAATATTGTGAAACCAAAGCCGGGTTGAGTTTTGCCCGAAAATTCGGAAAACAATTTGCAGTGGGCATTCAGATGGATTACCTGAGAATTCAGATTTCAGACAACTATGGCAATAAAAACCTGGTATCCTGTGAAATAGGCCTCATGTACCATGCTGATAAATACCTCAGCATCGGTGTTCAACTGATCAATCCTGTTCCGGTCAAGATTGTCACTATGCCTGTTGAACGTCTGCCGTCAATCATCTGTGTTGGAATATCTTATGCTTTTTCCAATGAATTTCTCACCACTCTTGAGGCCGAAAAGGACCTGGAAAATCCGCTTGTAATGCGCGCCGGGGCCGAGTATCATCTTGCCGCTCCTGTTTATGCCAGAATCGGGATATCTGCAAATCCAATCTCGTTCTCCTTTGGAGTCGGGCTGGAATTCGGTAAGATAAATTTCGATATCGCATCGGCATATCATCAGGCTCTTGGTTTTAGTCCATACGGTTCCATCATATATTCATTTAAATAAAGCGCCTCCTTATGAGCTTAAAATTAACAGGGATATTCTTGTTTACAGTCATCCTGCTCACCACAGGAACAGCATCCGGCCAATCTGAAAAACTTGACGACCTGATTGAAAAATCAGCCGAACTCCTTGAAACGGAGCAGGACTACTCCGAGGTTGGTGAAGAGCAGGCTATTTTTGCATCTAAACCGGTTAATCTGAATGAAGCAAAGAAGGAGGAGGATCTGAACACCATCCCATTTCTTTCTTCCGCACAACGCAAAGGTTTGCTTGACTACCTTGTGACTTACAGCGAAGTACTGTCCATTTACGAACTGCAGTCAATCTCCGGATTTGACTCTGTAATGATTCAAAAAATACGACCCTTTATCTCTATTTCACCACCTTCACATGTACCTCCTCCGACCCCGGCCAACCTGTTCCGGTTTGGTCATCACGACCTGATCATACGCTATGAGCAGGCATTTCCCCGATCGGCAGGATACCTGGCATATGATTCAACACAAGCGCCCAGCCCTGATTCACCATACCCGGGAGGTCCCCAGCGTTACTACTTCAGATATATTTATTCCTGGTTCGACAAGTTGAAAATTGGTATAGCGGGTGAAAAGGATCCGGGAGAACAATTTTTCAAGGGTGCCCAATCAAAGGGAATGGACTTTTATGCAGCCTTTTTGTGTATCAGCAATCTAGGAATTCTTAAAAACCTGACCATCGGAAATTTCAGGGTCTCTTTCGGGCAGGGGCTGACATTTGGGTCTGGCTTGTCACTGGGATCAACACCCGGTTTTTCTTCTGGTTACACCATGTCACGAGGAGTAAGACCTTCCGTTGGAATGAACGAAGGGTCTTATCTGCGGGGGCTGTCAGCCACAGTAAAAATAAAACATGTCGAAATCATTGGATTTGCCTCCCTCCATCCCAGAGATGCAACGATTAGCCTTGCCAACAGTGCCACATCAGAGGATGAAGTGATCAGCTCCTTTACAACATCCGGCTATCACAGGACACAACCGGAGTTGGCCAGAAAAGATGCAGTGAATGAATTTGTTTGCGGTGGGAACATCAGCATCACCCTGGCTCCAACACAGCAATTTGGTTTCAAACTCGGGTTGACCACCATTTACTGTCACTATTCTGCGACCCTTGAACCAAATCATCATTCCTACAATCAATTTAGTTTCCATGGAGATAAAAATCTGAATACGGGATTTGATTTTCAGGTCAGGCTCCATGGGGTTTACCTTTTCGGTGAGATTAGCAGGAGCCGGAACCGGGGGATCGCCTGGTTATCAGGCGCAACGGTCAACCCCGATCCAAGGGTGGGGATCACCTTGATATACAGAAGTTACCAGGAAGAATATCAAAACCTGTTCGCCAATGCATTCGGTCAGAACAGCCTCAACAACAATGAAAGGGGAATATACGGAACAGTCACCGCTGCCATCACCCCGAGGATTACACTCGCAGGGTATATCGATCTTTTCAGTTTCCCATGGCTAAAGTACCGTGTGGATATACCGGTAAACGGTCAGGAATTTGGAATTATGGCCGACTGGCAGCGTGCCGGGAATATTAAGATCACACTGAAGTTTTATCAGAAAAATCTGCGTGGTAACCAATCTGACCGGCCTGACCAGGTCGTGCATAAATTATCCGTAAACTTTACCAGAACTTACAGGACAGGCCTGGAATTGTTTCCAATTCCCGGTTTGATGCTGAAAACCCGGATTGAGGTGAAGGAAGCAGGCGAGACAAATATCAAACACTCTTTGGGATATCTTGTCTTTCAGGAGGTTCAGATTAAAATGGCGAAAAAGTTTGAGGCAATTACGATGCGTTTCGGACTCTTTGACATTCCTGACTATGCGTCAAGAATTTACGTGTATGAACCGGAGGTGCTTTATGGATATTCAGTTCCTGCATATCAGGGACGTGGTGTTCGTGGCTGTCTCGTGATGAAGTACAGGGTTACAAGAAAAACTGATATCTGGCTTCGGGGTGCAATCACCTCTTATTCAGACCGCACTCAATCCGGCACCGGGCCCGACCAAACACAGGGCAGTGTTCGTGGTGAACTAACCGCACAATTAATGATCCGGTTATAAAAAAACAAAATATCAATCCATTGAATTATTTATTAAAAACGACCTTTATGTTGGAAAATGAAATTTCACAAAAAATAATCGGGTGTGCTATTGAAGTGCACAAAGTGCTTGGCCCCGGTTTACTGGAAAGTGCCTACCAGGAATGTTTGTCGTATGAATTGGAAAAGTCAGGTTTGAATGTCCAAAAACAAAAGCCTTTGCCTTTGATTTACAAGGATATGAAATTAGAAACCGGTTATAGGTTAGATCTTATTGTTGAAAACAAAGTCATTATTGAAATAAAATCTGTTGAAACAATAAATGACATTCATGTTGCCCAATTGCTAACCTACTTGAAGTTATCTGGTTGCCGGTTGGGATTATTAATGAATTTTAATGTGCTACGTATAGTTGATGGGATGAAGAGACTCGCAAACCGTCTTTAGCTCTGCGGTTCTTTGCGTTTATCCTCTGCGGTTCTCTGCGTTACTATTTTTTCTAACGCAAAGAACCGCAAAGAAGTCGCAGAGAACCGCAAAGAAAACAGGCAATTATATTTCTATTTATGATGCGGGTTGCCCATTTTTTTAAGTCCTTCCATACCCTTGATATTCATGCCTTTAGATAGTTTTGAGACGGTTGAGAGGTCGATATGCCCTGTCAGGCTCAACACCGCCACTTCCGTTTTGTCCTTCATCAGCATGACCATTTCGCTGATTTTTCCCGCTGCATCCTGCTTGGTCATGAACTTAATGTTCTGGCGGCCCTCATTGATGGTCATCAACTCCTTGTAAGTGTTTGGAGGAAATACGCCCGCAAACTCATTATACACTGCTACTGCCTTCACGATTTTGGTTGAATCGAATGCAAAGGTCAGCACCTTGAGTCCTGAAAGTTGTTCCATCATGGATTTAATCTCCACCATGCTGGAATCTTTTACATCTTCCTTCCCCCCCATTTGCATGAGCATCTGGAACATCTCTTTGGAAATGTTCACGGAGGTAAAACCTTCCTGGCTGGCATATTTATCGAATACTTTATCGATCGGGCTTTGGGCATTCACAAAGATCGGGACCAACATGAAGGAGATGAGTACAAAATTTAAGATCATTTTTTTCATGGCTATTTTGATTTTATGGACTGATTTATAATTTCGTCCGGGTTAATGATAAGTGTTTGATATTGATAGAATTTATTGAATAATTGCACATTTTTCATGGCTTTATCCACCATCTGTAATTTTTCCAGTTGGCACAGCCCGATGTTCAGATTTCCGGAAACCAGAAACAACGCTTCACGGGCATCTGCATAAGCGGCTATTGGATCGGGATTGCCTGTTTGTGAATATTTCTCCTGAAACAGCTCATGCTTAAAGGTAAAAAAGAGTCCGATCAACAGCAAAATACTCGCGGCTACACTGAAAATGAACATGATCCGGTTGCGACCCGAATGAATCGGAATTACATGCCGTTCAACGGTATGGCCCGATAATTCAGTCTCAAGGTTATGCTCAAAATTCTGATCATCGAGGCCACGTTTGCGCTCGTGAAGATAATAGGAAAACAATGGCTGATGTTCTTTGAGAGAAGACGGCACATCATTTCCCGCAAAGAATCGCTTCAACACATTTTCTTCCTGAAGGGTTGTATTTCCTTCATAGAATTTTTCGAGTAAGGATTCAATTTCGCTGGTATTCATATCTTTTTGAATTTATCAACATTTCACGAATTCGCTTTCTGGCGCGTGACAAAGCTACCCTGATGGCATTTTCATTCATCTCCACAATCTCTGCGATCTCCTCAAATTCATATCCTTCAATGTCGCGCAGATGGATTATTATCTGCTGCTGTTCCGGCAGGAGCCTGATGGCCTGGTGAATCCCATGAATCAGGTCAGAGTGATCAGGTTTGGTTTCATCCGGCATGTTCTCAATAAACCGGCTATGATTGTCCATGTTTTCGACCGGATAACGTTTTGATTTAATCTTATCCAGGCACAGGTTCTTTGTGGTGATCATGGCAAGAGCTTCAACACTTCTGTATTCATCCAGTTTTTCACGACGGTTCCAGAGTCTGATGAATGCCTCCTGAACAACATCCTCAGCCTCCTCTGTCTGATCAAGCATGCGTTTTGCAAACCGGAACAGTTTGTTTTTCAATGGATAAACTGTATTCTGAAATTCCTGAAGATTCATACGGGCAGTGAGACGATTAATCAAGTGAAATATTACACTTTTACATAAGAATCTTATAAATGCTGTATTTGATGGCGATGGCTTGTTTCAAATGCAAATTTGACTATTTTTGCAACATACATCCACAATAACCCACTGATTATTCACCAATAACTTACTCTATATGTTTAAAGGACATCCTAAAGGGCTCTTTGTAGCATTTTTCTCAAACATGGGCGAACGCTTCGGTTTTTATACAATGATGGCAATTCTTGTCCTGTTTCTTCAGGCCAGGTATGGACTTTCAGAAGAAGATGCCGGAAGTTACTATAGCTGGTTTTACTTTGGCATCTATGCACTTGCCCTTTTAGGGGGTATTTTGGCGGATGTTACCAGAAAATATAAAACGGTAATCCTGGCCGGGATCATCGTGATGTTTTTGGGTTATATTATCATGGCTCTGCCAGGGAATCCTCTGACTATAACCCTAATAGGATTATTTACCATCGCTTTTGGCAATGGATTGTTTAAAGGGAATTTACAGGCTGTTGTCGGTCAGTTATACGACGATCCCAAGTATTCCAAGGTCCGCGACTCTGCCTTCATGATCTTTTACATGGGGATAAATATCGGGGCGTTCTTTGCTCCATTTGTTGCGACCGGCATACGTAACTGGTTCCTCAAAACACAGGGATTTATGCATGATGGCAGTTTACCCGCCATGTGTCATGCATTTCTGAAAGGTTCATTGGAAGATACGACTAAATTCCAGGAGCTGGCCGACAAAGTGAGCGGAAAAACAGTTGCCGATCTTGGCGCTTTTGCACAAGGCTATATCGATGCATTTGCCAGAGGGTACAACTATGCCTTCGGAATTGCTGCCGGCGCCATGGTAATTTCCTTACTGGTCTATATCATCTTCAATAAATTCCTGCCTAGTGTTGATAAAGTTAAAAAAGTTGGAGATGCCGCTAAACCAAAAGCAAACACCAACCTGATCAGCTTCCTGCTGGGTGGCGGATTGATGATCACTACGTCATTTGTTTCCTACTTCCTGCTGAGAGATGTCGTAAAAGATGCGGCAGCACTGGGCGCAGCAGTCGGTCTGTTTATCGGATTTATCGCGATCATGCTCCAGATATCCTCAAAAGATGAACGCCCCAGGGTTACCTCGTTAATTTTGGTCTTTATTGTCGTGATTTTCTTCTGGATGTCATTCCATCAAAATGGGTTAACACTGACTTTCTTTGCCCGTGACTATACAGTTAAAGAGGTTGCCCCGTTTACCAATATATTTTTCAATCTTGAATCAATACTCTGCTTTATTGGCGCAATTGCCGGCCTGGTAATGATCTTCAGAAAAAACACGACCCAGCGAATCATTGGAGGAGCCATGTTCATCATCCTCGGTGGCCTCACCTATTATTTCATCACCACATACAATGCACTCAATCCGATTGCACCAGAAGTATTTCAGTCATTCAATCCATTGTTTATTGTATCGCTTACCTTTCCGGTGATGGGGCTCTTTGCCTGGCTTAGTAAAAAGAATCTCGAGCCTTCAGCCCCTAAAAAGATAGGGATCGGAATGATTATCGCGGCTATTGGATTTCTCATCATCCTGGTTGCCTCATTGGGTCTGGTATCACCTTATGAATTGCAGTTTGTTGATCCTTCAGGCATTACGAAATACAATCCGGTACCCGACACCTCACGGGTAGCGCCATACTGGTTAATCAGCAGCTACCTGATCCTAACCATTGCAGAGCTTTTTCTCAGTCCGATGGGTCTCTCTTTTGTTTCAAAAGTCGCTCCACCCCGATTCCAGGGACTCATGCAGGGAGGCTGGCTGCTGGCAACTGCTGTAGGAAATAAATTTCTCTTCATTGGCAGCAAATTCTGGGGTGTTCTCGCCCTGTGGCAGCTCTGGGGTATCTTTATTGTTTGTTGTGTTCTCTCTGCACTCTTCATTTTTTCAATCATGAAACGGTTAGAAGCGGCTACAAAATAGGAGGCTGGATTTTACAGTACAATCTTTGGAGGGTGTCTTAAAATGTGTGGTTTTAAGACACCCTCTTTTTTAATATTGAATATTGATCAACGAATTTTGAATAACGAACTATTTCCATGGGGCCATGCCCGCCGGTATAACTCCTATACCGAACATATCCGGAAGGTTTTTGGCGGACGGATGCAAAAAGTAGCGGTGGATGCGGGTTTTACCTGCCCCAACCGTGACGGAACAAAAGGAACCGGCGGATGTACCTACTGCAACAACGATGCCTTTAATCCTTCCTACTGCAATCCGGTTGAGCCCTTGCACAGCCAGATCGCAAAAGGTATTGAATTCCACGCAATAAGATATCGCAAAGCGTCAAAATACCTGGTCTATTTCCAGCCATACAGCAATACATACGCACCCCTGGCAAGGTTGAAAAGCCTGTATGAAGAGGCACTCAGTTATCCTGATGTTACAGGGCTTGTTATCGGAACCCGGCCTGATTGCGTGGATGAGGCTAAGCTGGACTATCTCATGGAATTATCACAGAAATACTACATCCAGGTTGAATATGGCATTGAATCCTGTTATGACAAAACCCTCAACCGCATCAACCGGCAGCACAACTTTTCACTTGGGGAACAAGTTATCCGGATGACCCATGAGCGGGGTATTAAGACCGGTGCCCATTTTATTTTCGGCCTTCCGGGGGAGTCATTGAATGAAATGCTGGCTTATGCCCCGGTAATATCAGCATTACCGGTTGATTCGGCTAAATTCCACCAGTTGCAGATCGTCAAAGGATCGAAAATGGAACAGGAATTTCTTACGACCGATTTTCATCAATTCACCCTGGATGGATACATTGATTTCATTGTCAGATTTACTGAACAACTCAGCCCAGCCATCGTCATTGAACGGTTCTCCGGAGAGGTTCCACCGAGATTTATGAAAGCAGGCTTGAATCCTGGCTCCTCTGAAAGTGACCTCAATGACTGGGGCGGGATCCGCTATGATGCAGTGTTACGGCTGATCGAAAAGGAACTTGAAAGGCAGGATACCTGGCAGGGGAAATTTTACAAATGAATCCCGACATTTGAAGCGATGATGGCCCTTGATATGGCTGTTTGCAATAGCTTAATGACTGCTTCAGATTCATTCGAGGGAGTTTTCAATTCGGTAATTGCATTGACTCTTTCACGAATTTTTTCGTATTGACTGAACTCCCCGAAGTTCTTTTTGACCATCCTGGATGTATTCATTACAACAAGCATCATCAATTCGTAATCCTCCAACTGATTACCTGAGATAATCCCTGCACAAATCTGCTCACGTACCCTGGTTTTCAGGTCGGGTTCGAGGAGCGGGAACTTGGTCTGATACAGAACCACCATCAGCCTGTATTCTTCTTTACCGAGAATCCTTTGCTGAATCAACTGTTTCAGCACTGTTTTTCTGAGCAGCAGTTTTGTGTTGACGATCCGTTGAATCCATGACCGCAGGTTACGATCCTTTTTCCCTGTTTTGATCAGGTTAAGGACCCTGTCAAGCAATACATCCTCTGTTGACTTGGCATTGATCACGGTAATTTCATCATTTTCAAAGCGTATCCTGCCTTTCATGTACAACTCAAACAGAATTGCACCAACCAGCCCGAATTTCACCTTGTGTTCAGACGCCCCAAACCATCCCTTATCGTCCAGGGCAAGCAACACGATCTTTTGAAGAAAGGAAAGTTCAGCGTTAATTAAATGTTCCACCAAGATAGAGTTTTGTCTTTTCCATTTTCGGGTTGCCGAAAACCTCCTCCACACTGCCCTGTTCAATTACTTCACCGAGATACATGAAGACCACATTGTCGGCAATACGTTTTGCCTGACGCAGGACATGGGTGACCAATACGATCGTATAATCATTTTTCAGACTGCCGAATGTCTCCTCAATGAACTGGCTTGAAATCGGATCCAATGCCGATGTAGGCTCATCTGCCAGGATTATTTCAGGGTTAACCGCCAAACCCCTGGCGAGGCAAAGCCGTTGCTGCTGACCTATAGAAAGACGTGAAGCAGGTTCCCGAAGTCTCGTCCTGATCTCCTCCCACAGGTTAGCCTGCTGAAGATAATGCATAACAAGTTTGTGTGTCTCCCTGCGATTTTTTATTCCCCTGAGTTTCAATGCATAAGCAATGTTATTGTAGATGGTCATGGGCAGCGGGTAAGGACGCTGTGACAGCAACCCCATCTGTTGTCTCAGTTTGTAGATATCTTCTTTCGCCTCCAGGATATTATTGTCATCAATCATAATTTTTCCACTGACTTTCAATTCCGGATAGAGATCGGTAAGCCTGTTGAGGCATTTTAACAACGTGGTTTTGCCACATCCGGAAGGTCCCAGAATAACGGTAATTTTATTCTTAGGAATATCTATGTTGATATTTTTAAGAATCTGGGTTTTACCGGCAAATACATTCAAATCTCTGATCTCTATTTTAGTATTCTGATCCATTCCAAGTTCAGCTAGAAATTGATTTTAGTTTTATGATACCGTTTACCAAGTCCCCGGGAAAACAAACTTACGATTAATATGATTAGGGTCAGCACGAGGGCGGAAGCATAAGCACGATTTTGCACTTCCGGCACCGGTGATGAGAGCTGGAAAAAAATCGATAACGGCAGTGTTGCCACCGGTTCCAGAAGTCCGTTTGGCAGGTGATCAGTATATCCGGCAGTAAACAAAACTGCAGCAGCATCGCCGATTCCGCGGCCAAAAGAGAGTAACACGGCTGTAATAATCCCTGAAAATGATTGTCGTGTGAAAATTTTAAAGGCAATTTCCGACTTGTTTGAACCCAGGGAATAGGCAGCCTCCTGAAGACCGATCGGCACGGTGCACAATATCTCATCCATGGAACGAATCATGATCGGAAGGATGAAAAGTGTGACTGTCAGTATCCCTGCAAGAAGTGAGGTCTGCAATCCGAAGAAAATCATCAGCGAAAACCCGAAAGCTCCATAAACAATGGAAGGGATTCCCCAAACGAGATCGAGCAGAAAACGGATGATGCTGATGACCCTTTTGTGCCTGATCAGGAATACATTGAGATATAGGGCTACCGGCATTCCAATGACAAATGCCAGTAAGGTTGCGCCGAATGCAAGTGCAAGAGAGCCTAAAATCGCATTAAGAATCCCTCCTCCTTTGCCATAATAATAACCACCCTGCGGGATCTGTGTGAGCATTTCCCAGGAGATGGACTTAAGACCTTTTTCAAAAATACTGTAAATGATGATTGCAAGGATGATCAGGATGAAATAGGTTGCAATAATCATCAGCAACTTGAAAAATTTCTCTTCTATTTTTTGTGACCGGGTCAAAGTTTAATATTTGTTATATCTGACAATAAAAAAATGCATGACAAGATTAAAGAAGAGCGAAACTGCCAGAAGCAGTAATGCTGCGAACATCAGGGCAGAATCGTATTTGGGTATTGACAACATCTCACCATAATTATTGGCGATCAGCGCTGGCAGTGTATAGCCCGGGTCGAATACGCTTTTTGGAAGCCTTACTACATTACCGACCACCATCAAAACAGCCATGGTTTCACCAAATGCCCTGGCCAGTCCGAACCCGAAAGCTGCAATGATACCTGGCAGCGCTTTCCTTAGGAGAACATGCTTTATTGTTTGCCATTGTGTGGCTCCCAATGAAAGTGCAGCCTCTTTTAACTCAGTGGGTATGGCACGGAATATTTCAATGAGGATATTCAGTACAAAAGGAATAATCATAATGGAGAGTACAAAGGAAGCTGCCAGAATGCTGTAACCCATGGTTTGAATTCCAAGCCATGGTCCCAAATACCTTGAAATAAATGGAACAATCACCAAAATTCCCCACAAACCATAAACAACCGAAGGAATTCCTGCAAGAATGTCAATTGCAGGATGCATGATCCGCAGGAAATATTTCTTGGTGTATTGGGTAACATAAATTGCTGTAAGAAGACAAATCGGTGCAGTGATAAGCATCGATACAACAGTTACCCAGATTGAACCAATGATGAAAGGAGCAAACCCGAATTTCCCTGAAGATGGCCGCCACACCTTCGAAAAGATCAGGTCACCAAGAGAATAATCATGAAGCAATAAAACAGATTTCAGGTAGAGACCGATAAACAGCAGAAACGGCAGAAATGCAACCAGCAACAAGCTGATAATCATCCATGTAGAATTTACTGTATGTCGTTGTGCCCGATTGAGAAGATACATTCTAATTCAACTTTTTCAATTCCAGGATGATTTGTTCCGGCTTCACTTTCACATACCCCGCCTCATTAACATACTGCTGTCCATCACTTAAAATCCATTTCAAGAAGGTCTGAACGAGTTTGTTGTCAGGTTTCCCGGCCGACACAAGGTAGAGGTCACGGGCGGGGGGTGAAGGATATTTGCCTTCATTAATGGCATTCATAACCTGGTCCATCGTTCCATAAAAATCCTCATCCGGATCCACAATTCCATTTCCATTGAGGTCGATCGGAACAACAGCCAACCCGTCATATATTTTCCGGGTTGACATTTCGTAAACGAATCCAAGATTATTAAACCCGATTCCTTCCGGGGAGCGCCTCACCGCGTCTGCCACACCAGGATCCCCGTTCACCCCAAGTCCCTGCAAATCCTCCTGCTTTTTGCCATTCAGATATTTTGCCCACATTTCTGCTGCTCCACAAGCATCAGAACGTGTAAATGCATGAATTTCAACTTTTGAATTATTCCCAACAGCCTGGCCCCACGTTTTGATTTTTTCGGTGATAAATATATCGTAAAGCACTTGCCGGGTAAGGCCTTTTTTTCTGAGTTCAGCCAACACAGGATTCTTTGAATTTATCGTCGGTAAGACCGCATCCTTCGCTACAGCAATCCACCAGGCTCCTTTGGCTTGCTCCTCGGGACTGACAGATTTGGAATACATGCCAAGGTCAACCATTTTTGACAAGGCGTCGGTCATTCCTTTTCCTGCACCTCCAGCCGAAACATTTACGGTGACCTGCGGATGCAACTTCTGAAATTCTTCTGCCCATTTAACTGCGAGGGGATACAAGGCGAAAGCGCCAGACAAGGTAATCTTCCCTCTTACGGAGTCATTTTTTGAGCCAGCCGCATTATTCCCTGACTGGTTACAGGAAGAGAGGATCAGCGATCCCATCAGAAAGACAAAGAGGCACCCTGAAAAAAAACTGGTTTTCCTGATCATTAGACAAGGTTTTTTAAAAAGTGGTTTATGATATCTTCCACACTGATTCCTTCTGCTTCAGCTTTGTAATTCCTTACGATACGATGGCGTAGGACTGAGGTTGCCACTGCCTGAACATCCTCAATATCCGGAGAATACTTTCCGTTGAGTACTGCATGACATTTTGCACCCAGAATGAGATACTGTGAAGCCCGCGGGCCTGCACCCCAGGTAAGGTACTCATTTGCCCACTGATTTGCCTTGGTTGTTTTTGGCCGGGTTGAAGCAACCAGGTTGACCGCAAAATGAAAAACATTGTCAGGAACCGGAACTTTTCGGATGAGGTTTTGAAAGAAAAGAATCTCTTCTGAAGACAGCACAACTGATGGCGTGATCATTTTTTCAGTTGTAGTTGCTTTAACAATCAGTATCTCCTCTTCAAAAGAAGGGTAGTCAAGCCATATATTAAACATAAACCTGTCGAGTTGAGCTTCAGGAAGCGGATAGGTTCCCTCCTGCTCAATTGGATTCTGTGTGGCAAGCACAAAAAACGGTTCTGTCAGATGGTAACTTGTTCCGGCAACTGTGACAGCCTTCTCCTGCATGGCTTCAAGCAACGCCGACTGGGTTTTAGGCGGAGTACGGTTGATCTCATCTGCCAGAATAATGTTGGCAAAAACAGGTCCCTTTATAAAACGAAAATGACGGTTTTCATCGAGGATTTCAGTACCGATAATATCGGAGGGCATTAAATCAGGTGTAAACTGAATTCGACTGTATTCGAGCCCTAACGCTTTTGACAAAGTGTTAACCATCAACGTTTTGGCTAATCCGGGCACCCCAACTAACAAACAATGTCCTTTACAAAAAATCGCAATGAGCAGATTTTTCACTACCTCATCCTGACCGACAATAACTTTGGCTATTTCAGATTTTAAGAGACTGTATTTTTTAACAAGCGCATCAACTGCTTCAACATCCGATGAAAATTGCATGATTTTACGATTTAGTTTTTAATCCATTTACGCTGGAACACACAGGAACGCCAATCATCCATGATTGTAATATAGGTAGATTTCATTTTACTGGTTATCCACTCATCAATGACATCCTGTTTTTTCTTTTCCAAAGCCATTTGCTGCATACGTGCATAATCCTCCTCCATATTCGCCTTATGTGGATTGGTTCTGGTCTTCAGGTAATATATACGAAAATCCTGTTTACCTCTTTCATTTGTCAGTACCGGCACCGATACCTCTCCCGCCTTAAGTTTGTCGATGATAAAGAAAATTTTCGCATCAATCTGGTCTGCTTCAAATTTACTGTTACCACTTGCCGGGTTGATCATCATTCCGCCACTGTTCTTGCTGGGATCATCAGAATATTTAACCACTGCCTGTTCATAGGTGATCTTTTTCGTGATGATCATCGTTGCAACACTGTCGAGGGAGACTTTTGCTTTGTTCAGGTTAACCGGAGAAACTTTAGGCTGTAAAAGTATGTGGCGAACATTGATATATTCCCCCCGCCTTTCAATCATCTGAATGAGATGATAACCATCTTCAGTTTCCACGATATCGGATACTTCCCCGGGTTTCAACCTGAAAGCTGCTGCTTCGAACTCCGGTCGCATCTCGCCCCGTTTGAACATGCCGAGTTCACCACCCTGTTTTGAGGAGCCGGGATCTTCGGAGTAAAGCACTGCAAGCGTGCTGAAATCATCTCCTTTTGCACATCGATCTTTGAAATTTTTCAGCTTATCCTTTGCTTCCTGCTTTTCCACATCGCTGATAAGGGGTTGTTTAACAATTGTCCCTATCTCGAACTCTGAATTTATAAGCGGAATACTATCTTTGGGGATTTTCTTATAAAAGGTCTTTACCTCCGATGGAGTGATTGTAACAATACTCGTTATTTTTTGCTGCTCCTGCTCTGTAAGCATCTGTTCCTGGACCACATTGCGAAGTTCATTTTTTATTTCAAGCAATGTTTTGCCAAAATGCTCTTCCAGCCTTTCCGGCGTGCCGGCCTGTGAAATAAAGAAGCGCATCCTGCGGTCCATTTCGAGCTCAACCTGTGCATCTGTAACTTTAATACTATCAACCTGTGACTGATGCAACAAGAGCTTTTGAAACAGCAGGTTTTCAAGAATCTGGCACTTCAGTTTGGGTGCAGTGCCCTGGATGCTTCCCTGACTACGGATTTGCAGATACTGGTTTTCGATATCCGATTTAAGAATAACGTTTCCGCCAACAATGCCAACAACGCCATCAATGATTGTATCATTCTGATCCTGAGCACTTATATTCCCAGTCAACATACTCATCAATGGAGCCAATAACAGGATAAATCGAAGAATCTTCATAGTTGTTATTTTGGGTATTGAATCCCCTAATATATCTCAAAAACATTTTTCCTACGGGCATTGTTGAACAGGTCGTCCTGCATCCGGCCAATAAGTTCAATCTTCCTTTTGTTAAGGATAATGTCACGGATTCTTTGTTTTTCAAAATTAAGTGGTGAAACACCCTCCTTGATCCTGAAATCCTTGAAACGAACCAGGTAAGTATACAATGAATCCCGATATTCAAGATCCCGGTGGTTTTTCAGAAACTCCTCCTGATTATACGTTTTAACAGGGATCTGCTTTAAAAGATCGCTGAACAACAGCCAGTTTTCACTATCGAGAAAATAGTCTGCCGCATTCTTCTCACACAAGTCAGCCAGTCTGTTTTTATCATCCGAATTATCCGAATTCAGCAGTTTTTTTATCTGGTTCGATATGGTTGATTTTAGGGGAAGCTTAACATACTGAACCTGAACAATATTATCCTTCAGCAGGAAATTCTGTTGGTTGGCATCATAATAATTCTCAGTCTCCTCTTCTGTGATGAGGGTATCAAGCTTTTGCTGTATTAAGGCGTTCTCATAAGCATAGATGGTCAGCGAATTTTTATAATTTTCAAGCTGTTTTGTAAAGTCCATCTGAGCACTTGTCAGATTCTTCTCTGCCTGCTGAATAATCAGCCTCTGCCTTACCCAACTTTCTATAAAACTTCGGGTTATTACCAAGCTGTCTTTGGGCAATGTCCCTGATGAAACCAACCCCTTGATGTCTGATTCGTATAGGTAATCATCATAAACTTTGGCCAAAACCCGCTCGTTTTTTTTTTTAAAAAAGGTGGAGCAAGAGGTAGCAATGATCAGCAGGAGGACGAGTGGCCGGTTCAATTGTCTCTATTTAATTTTTGCAAGCACATCCTTTTTTACATCAACAGGATATTTTGCCCTTAGCGATGCGATCCACTCCTTTTCAAGATAATTCTGATAATCGGCAGTGATTAAACCCCTGGCTTCATGCAACTCCTTGATCTCAGGTTTCAGCACTTTGCGAACATAGACAAAAACCGTTGTTTCCTTGTTTACGATATCGCCGGAGAATCCGGGCACCCATGGTATGGAATCAATGATTTTATTGTCTTTTCGGGAGAACTTCCCAATCTCGACAGTTACCACTTTCAATGAATCACTGTTCATCTCTTTCTGCAGGTCAGCATCAGAGAGTCCCGATTTAATAAAATTCTTCACTTTTTGCACAGCTTTTGCCCCAGTAACTGTGTAAATGCTGGCATCAAGACGTGTTTCCCATTTATAATTGTTTTTGTTCTTCTTATAAAATGAATCCAGACCGAGCGTATCCTTCACCGCTTTTGACCAGACTTTCTGATCTGTCAGGTCAAAAAGAAGGATTCCATCGCGATATTCGCCCATGAGTGCTTTAAATTCCGGATACTTTTGCTCAAGTTGTGAATTTTCCCATTTCAACAGGCTTTCGTCCAGAAATTCAGTGTATTTTTTATCGACATACACCTCAATACTTTGTTTTTCCTGCTTACGCTGGGTGGATGCCAGATAATCGGCAAAATCCTTCTGGCGGAATGTCATGTTGCCAATTTTAAAGATCATGCCGGTAAGGTTGTCAGCCAGGGATGATTTCCATTTGCCAAGGAATATGCTGTCAGTTACCACTTTATAAAAGTCTTTCAACCCTTCCTGATTTTCAGTAACTCCATATTCTTTCCTGATTCTTTCGATTACCACCTGGCGTGTCTGATCCCCCCGGTTGTCTTTCATGATCTTTTGTTTCAACTCAGCCTTCTCTTCATCGATTGGCTTCTGGGTTTTACGCTCAATGAGCTTTACAATGTGCCAGCCATAACTTGTCAGGATCGGTTTGGTATAATCTCCTGTATTATTCAGTGAATAGATTGCTTCAACAAATTCAGGCACCATTCTGTTTACGCCAAAAGCGGGAAGCACACCATCTTTGGCTGCTGAGCCCTTATCGTCAGAATATGTCTTTACGAGTTCTTCGAAGGTAGCACCACCAGTCAGTTTTGAATAAACCGAGTCAATTCTCATTTGAATTCTGGCCGAATCTTCAGCTGTTGCATTTTTGGGGATTGCCATAAATATATGGGCTACAGTGACCTTCCCAAGGGCTGGCCGCCGGGCAGTAACCTTGATTAGGTGATACCCATACTCTGTTCGAACAGGCAGGGAGACCTTTCCGGTTTCGGTATACCAGGCTCCGTTTTCGAAGGCATAAACCATGTCGAAAACAGCAAAAAAACCAAGGTCGCCTTTATTCCCTTTCAGAAATGGATGCTGCTGGGTTGCTTCCCGGTCTTTGGCTGACGGATCTTCAGAAAATTCAATAGCAACAGACTCGAATGAAGTACCCTGCATCAACTTTTCCCTTGCTGAAATTGCCTTTTTATAAGCAATCATGGTATCCTGGGGAGAAGCATCAGGTGCCAGGCGAAAAAATACATGGCTTGCACGCAAATCGGTCTTTTCCCGATCATACGCTTCCAGAATCAGGCGGTTGAGGGTCGTTTCATCCGTAAAATATGGTTTGGCAAGCTGATCGCGATAACCGTTCAATTCAGTTTTGAAGGTGGCTACCGTATCAAGGCCCATCTCTTCGGCTTGTTTAACCTTGAGTTTAAAATTAATAAAGAGATCAAGGTAATCATCCAACGACTTTTTATCAATCATCTCACCTTTAACATTGTTCTTCTGATAGATATTCAAAAACTCGCTTACAAATATCTGTTTGCCTGCGATGGTCATCAAAACTTCATCATTGGTAACCTGAGCGGTTGACGTCAGTATGGAAGCAAGTAAAAAAAGCGGTAACAAAATTTTCACTTTCACGCTATTCATTTTATAAGGTATTAGTTTGACAATTAGACTAACGGTTAGATTTCTGATTAATTTTCTGATTTGTATTATTTTCAGTACCGGTTAACCTAACCGGTATAGGTTTCACTTTTTTTCACCTGCTATAGTTTGGCGCCTCACTGATGATCGTTACATCATGGGGATGACTTTCAGCAACACCTGCTGCACTGATCTTCATAAACTTAGCACGCTGGAGGATGTCGATTGTTGCAGAACCTGTATAGCCCATGCCGGCTTTCAACCCTCCGACCATCTGATAGATCACTTCTGATAAAGATCCCTTATATGGAACCCTGCCGACAATCCCTTCCGGAACAAGTTTTTTCACATCCTCCTCCACATCCTGAAAATATCTGTCTTTAGAACCATGTTGCATGGCTTCAATGGAGCCCATGCCGCGGTATGTTTTATACTTACGACCTTCAAAGATGACGGTTTCACCCGGGGATTCATCCACACCGGCAAAAAGCGAGCCTGCCATGATAGTATGTGCTCCGGCAGCGAGCGCTTTAACAATGTCGCCGGTGTAGCGGATTCCTCCATCAGCAATGGCAGGAACTCCTGTTCCCTTGAGTGCTGAAGTAACATCGTAGATTGCCGAAAGCTGCGGTACGCCTATCCCCGCAATAATTCGGGTTGTGCAGATAGATCCTGGACCAATGCCGATTTTCACCCCGTCAACTCCTAACTTAGCCATATCTGTTGCAGCCTCACCAGTTCCAATGTTGCCAATAACCAGATCCACCTCAGGATAAACGCTTTTTATGCGCTTTGCCATCTCCATAACACCCCTTGAATGGCCGTGGGCAGTATCAAGTACAATTGCATCCACATTTTCACGAACCAGGGCAGCAACGCGGTCGAGGGTGTCGGAAGTAACTCCTACTCCTGCAGCAACCCGTAAACGGCCAAGACTGTCTTTGCACGCATTCGGGCGGGCTTTAACCTTTAATATATCCTTGTAGGTGATCAGTCCGATAAGTTTATTGCTCTTATCGACAACAGGAAGTTTCTCTATTTTATGTTTCTGGAGGATGGCTTCAGCCTGCTCAAAGTCGGTGAATTCACTGATGGTAATCACGCTACTGGTCATAACCTCGGCAACAGGCCTCGACAGGTCGCGTTCAAACCTCAGATCACGGTTTGTGACTATCCCGACCAGCTCATTCTGTATGTTGATAACCGGGATGCCACCAATGCTGAACTCCTTCATCATGGCAAGTGCATCTCCTACCAGGGCGTGTTCCTCCAGCGTAACCGGCTGAAGAATCATGCCATTCTCTGCACGTTTCACCTTTCGCACCTGCAAAGCCTGGTCCTCGACAGACATGTTTTTGTGCAACACGCCGATTCCACCTTCCTGAGCCATGGCAATAGCCATCCGTGATTCTGTCACCGTATCCATGGCAGCAGAAACGATGGGAATATTAAGCTTTATATTTCTGGAAAAAAGGGTGGAGACATCGGTTTCCCTGGGCAGAACATCAGAATATGCCGGAACCAGCAACACATCGTCATACGTCAACCCTTCACCCCGGAATTTTTCTGAATTTAGGAACATACGCATGCAAATTAAGTGTGCAAATGTACAAAAATATTTTATTCAAATACGCCCTATTAAATCCTTTAAAAAAAAGGAACCAGCCCTCTCCCCTGTTTGGGATGAGGGCTGGTGTTTCTATTGGGAAATCGGAAAAGAATGGTTGTTCCCTGAAAAAACTACGGGTAGAGTTCACGATGACATTCTGTACAGAAATAGGTTTTCCAGTTATCTTTCACATCGATCGGATGTTGGAATTCCATGAGAGAGTCAATGGTTGAATTTTTAATATTGCCCGTTGGTCCCTGAGAGATGATTGTATGGCATAGATTACAATCCTTCGAGATAATTTTTCCCTTATCGCTCTTATGCCTGTCGGAATGGCAGCGGAAACAACCATCAGATTCAAGGTGACCGATATGGTTAAGGTAGTTTTTAGAGGAAGCCCGCATGTATGGAAACACATTCAGGGAAAATTCCTTCAGAATCCCGGCAATGGCTTTGTCAATCAACGGCTTTTGAGTTTTGTAAATCCCCGGATAACCGGTCTTATAAAAGTTAGTAATGCTGTCGCGGATGTAGGTGAAGGCAGAATCCTTGTCGGTGAATGTACCTTTGAGAACATCCATGGCCACCTTCTTGATGAAAGGAAGCTCTTTGGGAACATCTCCGTTTATCATCGCATTGTCAACATATACCATGGGTGATTTGTAGGAATGGGAAGGCCGGTTGTGGCAGTCCATACAGTCCATGATACGATGTGGTAACGTATCCAGTGCTTTTTTATCAAGCATGTTGTCAGTATCCTGAAAGATCTGCACATCCCCGGTTTTCAGGTTGGTGAATTTCACCCAGGGAATTGTCTCACGATCTTTGGTTGAGGCCACATACTCAATGCGCACATCCTTGTTGATATGCCAGTGAATGCCTTCTATCAGCCCCATCGCACTGTAATTCGGCCCAATTTTCATCAGCATGGAATAGTTGAATTCGGTATTGAGGGAGTCTGTCACATATACCTTTTGGCTGCGAAGCTTTCGTGAATAGAATTTCTGAGGCCAATGGCATCGCTCACAGGTTTCACGGGCAGGACGCAAATTCTGGATAGGTGTTTCAATGGGTTGCGGGAATTTATGAAAGAGGACGGAATAAACCTGGTATAAGCCAGATAGTTTTGATTTGACATACCATCCGGCACCTTCTCCAACATGGCACTCAACACAGGCAACACGTGCATGTGGAGAATGAAGATAGGTAACATATTCAGGTTCCATGACCTTGTGGCAAAGCTTACCGCAGAATTCGACTGATTCGGTGTAGTTGAACGCTTCATAACTGCCCATGGCAGAAATAATCATAAACAGAAAGGTGAAAATGGAAACTGCCACCAGTTTCTGACGCTGCCTGGGGACATTCATGTCAAGCACCGGCCAGCGGTTTTCAGGATCGTGTGTTTTTTTCCTGTTCATCAGCATCCCGATGGGGATCAGCAACAACCCGATCACCAGGATGGCCGGTAGAATAATATAGGTAAATATCCCGTTATACGGATTCTGATGATCAGAGAGCAAGGCCTGGATAAATAATACTACAATAAGTATAAAACTGTTCACGGCAAAAATGAAACCGGTAATACTTATCCAGTTAGAGGTCGATTTTGGTAATTTCATGTGCGGTTTTTAATTTAGAACGATTCTTCCTAACGTCTTGTAAATGACCCGATAAAATTAATACTTATTCTCAGAATTAAAAGTAATTCGTCGCAATTGTGAAAAAATAAACATAATTTTCATCTGGTCTGATACCGGAATACAATATTATTCAGGTTCAATCTGACCTTTGTCAATGCCTCATCTTCACATTTTTGTTTGGATAATCTCATGCGATTCTCCGGTATTCTCAAAATTAGTTAATTGATCAATCACAATCTTACCAGTAATGAATTTTATCAATATCTACAGGGGTTCTTAAGGCTTAAATTGGTTACCAAGGGAAACCTCATGGGCATCTGTTTCTGCAAAAACCGGTCCCGGAGGGACCAAAGATGGGTAGCAAGGGGTGACGGTGAAGAATTTCGTCCCGTACGGGACGAGATAACTTATTATGGACCCGGCCACTTTTTTGTAAAAAAGTTACATTTGCAAGATGTACAGGATTTTTCAACCGTGCCGTTATCATTTCCGGATTGGTCGCGGATGGGTTATCTTGTTGTAATATTATGAAACAATGAAAAATATCCATCTGTTACTAATCATCTTCCTTGCATGTATAGATCTGCATTCTCAGGTAATCCCAGATCAGGCGACCCTGAAAGCCCATGCCCCGCCAACATTCACTGCGAAATTTAAAACGACCAAAGGGGATTTTTCAGTGCAGGTAAACAGAGACTGGTCACCTGAGGGGGCTGACAGGTTGTACCAATTGCTGATGACCGGTTTTTACAACCAGAATGCACTGTTCCGGGTTCAGAAAGGGTATGTTGTTCAGTTCGGGATCGGAGATAAAAAGGATGTCAACTGTTTTTGGGACAAACGTCCGATTGCAGATGAGCCGGTTGTCACCGGCAATCTGAGAGGGACGATCTCTTATGCCCGCGATGGGCTGAACAGCAGGACTTCCCAGTTATTCATCAATCTCAAAGACAATAATAAGCTGGACACCATCGGGTACAATGGGCTTCGGGGATTCCCTCCGGTCGGAAAGGTTGTTTCAGGTTTTGACATTATTGAATCATTGTATGGGGATTATGGTTTTGAACCTGCAAATCACCAGGATTCTGTCATGGTTCAGGGTAATGCTTACCTCAAAAAGAAATTCCCAATGCTGGATTATGTTATTGAGACCCAAATTATTGCAGAATAATCATTTTTTAATACCCTGTCTATGTTTACACTCATGATTGTTGTCTTTGTTACCGGATATGCACTAATTGCGCTGGAACATCCGCTGAAGATCAACAAGTCGGCCACTGCCCTCTTGCTTGCAGTAGCCATGTGGGTATTACTCGGGATTGTCTCACCATCGCTGCCAACCGGCAACATTCTGGTTGAACATTTAGGTGAAATATCCGGGATTCTGTTTTTCCTTCTCGGTGCCATGACCATTGTTGAACTCATCGATTCACATGAGGGCTTCCGGATTATCACCGATAAAATAAAAACAACCGATAGGGTCAGGTTACTCTGGCTGATCAGCCTCATTGCCTTTTTTCTTTCAGCCGTTCTGGACAATCTGACCACAGCGATTGTCATGGTTGCCCTGCTCCGAAAACTGATCGGAGATAAGAAAGAGCGCTGGTTCTTTGCCGGTATGGTGATTATCGCAGCAAACAGCGGGGGCGCTTTCAGCCCGATCGGTGATGTCACCACGATCATGCTCTGGGCCGGTGGCCATGTTACAACAGTCAATATCATTTTAAAAACCTTTATCCCCAGCGCATTATCCATGATTGTGCCGCTGTTGATATTGTCTTTCACGCTGAAAGGCAGTATCATGAAACCCGCCAGGACAGTTTCTGATCATCCGAATTCATCAACACCGTCAGAAAGAAATATTGTCTTTTTTCTTGGGGTCGGCCTGCTTCTTTTTGTTCCTGTATTTAAAGCACTTACGAATCTGCCACCGTACATGGGCATGCTGCTTGCACTTGGTACCCTGTGGGTGGTCACTGAAATCATGCACAAAGCAAAGAATGATGCCTACCGGCCAATGGTCACGGTGGCTGGTGTCATCCGCAGGGTTGACACACCCAGCATCCTCTTTTTCCTTGGGATATTGCTTGCTGTGGCAGCGCTCCAATCATCGGGGCACCTTAAACTCCTTGCCTCCGCCCTTGACAAGCACGTGGAAAATCTCTATTTGATCAACGTGATGATCGGGTTGCTATCTGCCGTGGTTGACAATGTGCCGCTGGTGGCCGGCGCCATGGCCATGTACCAGGAGACGTTTCCAACCGATCACTATTTTTGGGAGATGCTGGCCTATTGTGCCGGTACGGGCGGAAGTATCCTTATCATTGGTTCTGCAGCCGGTGTCGCCGTGATGGGGATGGAAAAAATTGATTTCATCTGGTATCTGAAAAAGATTTCGTTGCTGGCATTGACTGGATATCTTGCCGGGGCTGTTGTTTATTGGCTGATGAGTATTTATATATGACGATCCATCAAATATTGTTAAAATACTGGGGATTTTCATCTTTCCGCCCGATGCAGGAAGAGATCATCCAATCTGTTCTGGATGGAAAAGACACCCTGGCTTTGTTGCCAACCGGCGGCGGAAAATCGTTGTGCTTCCAGGTTCCTGCGCTTGCACGCGATGGCATCTGCCTGGTGATCTCTCCGCTTATTGCGCTGATGAAAGACCAGGTTGACAACCTCAAAAAACGCGGGATTCCTGCCGCAGCACTCCATTCAGGCATGCATCCTGATGAAATAAGAATCATCCTCGACAATTGCTGTTTTGGCAATATCAAGCTGCTGTATATTTCACCGGAACGGCTCACTTCCGACAAGATGCGTGAAGCCATGAAGCGCATGAAAATCAACCTTCTGGCCGTTGATGAGGCGCATTGTGTGTCACAATGGGGATATGACTTCCGGCCTCCGTACCTGCAGATTGCCGGCATCAGGGGGCTCATCCCCAATACTCCGGTAATGGCCCTGACTGCTACAGCAACACCCAAAGTCGTAAAAGATATCCAACAAAAACTGGAGTTTAAAAAAGAGCAGGTTTTTCAGAAGAGCTTTGAACGCAAGAACCTTACCTACCTTGTGTTAAAGGAGGAGGATAAGCTCAGGCGCCTGATAAAGATCCTGAGCAAAGTGAAAGGGCCGGGGATCGTATATGTCCGCAACCGCCGCAACACCAAAGAGATAGCGGAATACCTTCAGAAGAACAACATCAGTGCCGACTTCTATCATGCCGGACTGGACCCGAAGACACGTGACCGGCGGCAAGCTGTCTGGATCAGTGAAGAGAAACGGATCATCGTTTCAACCAATGCCTTTGGCATGGGAATCGACAAGCCGAATGTGAGGGTGGTGGTGCATCTCGATCTGCCCGACAGCATTGAAGCCTATTTCCAGGAGGCCGGAAGAGGGGGCCGTGATGAAAAACGGGCGTTTGCTGTGCTCTTGTATGAAACGGCCGACATTATTGATTCAAGGCACAATCTGGTACTATCCTATCCTGAGTTAAAAATCATCCGGGATGTGTACCAGGGACTTGGCAACTATTTTCAGTTGCCTGTGGGAATGGGCAAAGATGTTAAATTCGATTTTGATATCGCGGCATTTTCCGCACAATATAAATTTCAGCCAGTGATTGTATATAATTGTTTGAAATTTCTTGAAAAAGAGGGATTCATCATGCTGAGTGAAGGCCTGCACCACCCGTCAAAAATATTCATCAAGGCACCAAAGGAAGATCTGTATCGTTTTCAGGTGGAACATGAGCAATTCGACCATTTCATTAAAACCATGTTGCGGTCATACAGCGGGATACTCTCTGATTTTATCATTTTCAATGAAGCCGAACTTGCCCGAAGAAGTAATCTAACCCTGGAAAAAACCGTGAATATCCTGAAGCATCTCGCCAAATTGCAAATCCTGGATTATATCCCTCAAACGGACAAGCCACAGGTCATCTACCTGCAGGAAAGGCTTGATACCCGAGACCTTACCATATCTCCCGAAAATTACAGGGACAGGCAGAAAGACGCCGAAAAACGGTTGGAAACCATGATTAGTTATGCTGAGGGCACCAACAGGTGCCGGAGCCAGGCTCTTCTTGCCTATTTTGGCGAGTGTGACACAAAACGATGCGGCAAATGCGATGTGTGCATCGAACGTAACAAAATCAATCTGAACGAGATGGAGTTCAACAACATCGTTGAAGTTATCAAACCTTTGTTGAAAACCAGGCCGAGCACTCTGGATGAGCTGGTTGCTGCGGCACATCCGGTCAATGAAGACAAGGTGATCCGGGCGATTCAGTGGCTGACGGATAATGAAAAAATCAGTGTGGACCGGGAACGAAAATACAAATGGCATTAACGACCCAAAATAAAACGCTATGATATCTTCACTTCTTCTTTCAGTAATCATGTTGATGACCGGTGCACCCGATAACCCGGTCGATAAAAAATGTCAGTTTAAGGGCTTTAACCTGTATGGGAAAATAAAAGTTGTAACTGATTTTCCCGACATCAAGGTTAAAATCGTTGAGAATTTTCCTGATCTGAAAGTCCAGGTTGTTGAAAATTTCCCGGACCAATGCGGGAAATGGAAGTTCGTAACTGATTTTCCCGATATCAAAATCAAGTTCGTAACCGACTTCCCGGATATCAAAATCAAATTCGTGGAAAACTTTCCCGGTACCCCGTGACTTCTGCCCCAGCGCGGCCCATCACAGTGAAGGTCAGTGTGTCCAACACCCGAAAACCCATCATGCCCTGAAAGGGCTGTATCTACTAACACAGGGTGAAG
>CAYHGE010000050.1:0-26185 GCA_964355945.1 uncultured Draconibacterium sp. | reverse complement strand
AGGCTCTGCAACTGCTTCGGCAACAGGCTCTGCAACTGCTTCGGCAACAGGCTCTTCAATTACTTCTGCTGCAGGTGCTTCAGCTACTTCTGCAACAGGTTCTGTAACTACCTCATCCACTACAGGAGTTTCAATTTCGGCATTTACAACTTGTTCAATAATGGGTTCAGCATTCTGCTCCAAGTTTTCATTGGTTTCTTCAGGAGTCATTCATTTTTGCTTTATGGTGGTGCAATTGCACCGACCTGGTTTAACATTTGGTTAACTCACAGGGAATTACATAAAGAACGTTTTCCATTTTCACCCTGCTAAAATGGGGTGCAAAGATAGGAAGAAATATTTTAATTGGCCGATAATTCTTAACTTTGCAGCCTAAAAAACCAGCTATATGCCCTTAAAATGCGGAATCATCGGACTTTCCGGTTCCGGAAAGACCACCTTATTTAACTGTATCTCAAACAATCGTGCAGAAACACATGCAGCGGCCTATTCAGGCACGAAATCGAATCTTGGGGTTATGAATGTTCCTGATTCGAGACTGCAGGCCATCGATCAGATCATCAAATCAGTCAAAATAATACCAACAAGCATTGAAATGGTCGATATCCCCGGGCTTTCAAAGGGTGGTAGCCAGACCGAGGGCAACAAATTCCTCTCAGACATCCGGAATGTGGACGCCCTGATTCATGTCATCAGGTGTTTTGACGACCCGCAGCTCCCGCACCTTGAAGGCTCCATCAATGCCGTGCGTGACAGGGAGATTGTTGACCTTGAATTGCAGATCAAAGACCTGGAATCAGTTGAAAAGAAGCTTGTTAAAATGGAAAAACTGGCTAAAGCCGGTGATAAGGATTCAAAACATGGCGTGGAAGTACTTACGGTTTTGAAAAACCATCTCGAATCTTTCGAGTCGGCACGAACAGCGCCGCTGTCCATAGACGACAGGCGTTTCATGGAGGACATGTTTCTGCTCAGCGACAAACCGGTAATGTATGTTTGCAATGTTGACGATGGTTCTGCAACTGATGGCAACGATTATTCCCGCAAGTTTGTGGAATCTGTTAAAAATCAAGGTGCCGAAGTGCTTGTAATCGCTGCAAAAATGGAATCAGAAATTGCAGAGCTTGAAAGCGAAGAAGACCGGCTTGCCTTTCTAACTGACTCGGGGTTGACAGAACCTGGTGTTAACCGCCTGGTTAGGGCAGCTTTCCACCTCCTCGATCTGCAATGCTTTTTCACGGCAGGGCCGAAGGAAATCAGAGCCTGGACTATAAAAAAGGGGATGACAGCACCACAGGCTGCCGGTGTCATCCACAGCGACCTTGAGCGCGGATTCATTCGGGCAGAGGTAATGAAATATGATGATTTCATGCGCCATAAGTCTGAGCACGCCTGCAAGGAAAATGGGAAACTTATGATCGAAGGAAAGAATTATGTTGTTGGTGACGGAGATATTATTCACATAAGATTCAATGTGTAATTGTAAAATTCAACATGCAGATTGCAAATTGCAGAAGTTAAAAATAGGTTAACTGTTCCTTAATTTTCATCCTCATGTTTCCTGTTGAATCAATTCTTGCAGAACCAGTATTTTCAAAGGAGGATATAATTTACCTTCTGAATACCAGTGAGAAAGAGCGGCTCCTGCTTTTTGAAAAAGCCAGTGAAACCAAAGCTGCTTTTGTAGGTAAGAAAGTCTATTTCAGGGGCTTGATCGAATACTCAAACTACTGCAAGAAAAATTGTTACTATTGCGGAATCCGTGCAGGTAACAGCCGGTATGCCAGGTATCGCATGTCTGATCAGGAAGTGCTGGATGCTGTCAACTTTGCCTATCAGAACGATTATGCCTCTGTTGTGATTCAATCGGGCGAGCAGACCAACCAGCCATTTGTCAAAAAAATCGAGTCCCTGTTGACCAGAATACACCGGCAAACATCCGGAAAAATCCATGTAACGCTCTCACTGGGAGAACAAAGTGAAGAGACCTACCGCAGATGGTTTGAAGCCGGTGCGCACAGGTACCTGCTGCGAATTGAAGTATCAAATCCTTTACTATATCCCAAACTTCATCCGGATAACCTGACCCACAGCTATAAAAATCGTCTTGAGGCACTGAAAATTTTACGAAAAGTTGGTTACCAGGTAGGTACGGGTGTGATGATCGGGTTACCCTTTCAGTCGGTTTCTGATTTGGCCGATGACCTCATCTTTTTCCGTGATTTTGACATCGACATGGCAGGTATGGGGCCTTACATCGCACATGCTGATACCCCATTGTATCAATATCGTGATGAACTTCTTCCGCTAAAAAGCCGGTTTGATTTGTCGCTGAAAATGGTTGCTGTGCTGAGGATTATGATGAAAAACATCAACATTGCTGCCACCACCGCCATGCAGACCATTGACCCGCAGGGGCGGGAAAAAGCGTTGATGGTTGGCGCGAATGTCATTATGCCCAACCTCACACCGGTTAAATACCGGCAGGATTACCTTCTTTACGAAAACAAACCCTGCCTCGATGAAGAGGCAGAGGAGTGTAAAAGCTGTCTGGAAGCCCGCATCCATATCGCCGGCGATGTCATTGGCTATGGAGAATGGGGCGATTCGAAGCATTTTACAGAAAGAGAACCCTGAACCTATTACGTTTTTATATTGACGGAGAAAGTTAGTTTGAAGACAGTTCCTTTTTCATCTTCAACAATTCCTCGAGGAGGATTGTAGTGGAGGATTTCAAATCTAAGAACATCTGATGCATACCATCTTCCACTTTGTTTCTTTCCAGTTTCTGCAACTGTGTGGCACCTTCGTCAGATAACGAACCCAGCACATCCGTCAGGAAGGCTTTTATCGAGCGATCAACAAAGATTACCTTATATACCAGGTCACGTTCATCCATCTGCTGTTTGACTTCATGAAGGGCTTCAGGAAATTCAGCAAGTACAGCATCAACGATTTCAACAATTTTCCGCTTTGAGGCCTCTTCCATTCTCCTGGCGTCTTCAGATGCAACAGGATCGTGAAAATTGAGACAAACCCCTTTTAGTTCATGGGCGTTTAATTCCACCTGCACCAGATCATGGGCAGCGAGGTTTGTCGCCAGTGAAAGGATGAGCGCTTCATGTCGCTGCACATAGAGATCAATCAGGTCAATGATAAATTCCGAACCAAGATCACCACACATCTCGGAAAATTTTCTCTTGTCAATCATAGCTTGGATTTACTTTTTGCAGAATGGAGAGTAACAGTTAAAAGCAGCAAATAATTCGAACAAATATAATTATTGTTGGCCTATTAACAACTAATTCACCACTTCTTTTTTGAAGGAACGATTTTTATAAAGCTTACGATTGAATATCAGATTTTTTTAACTAATATTGTTCCTAAATGCTGTGGGCTATGAAGACCAAAACAAAAATTTCATTATTATTTACTGCCCTTGCTGCGTTCTTCATCCTTTTCGCACTTGGATATTTTCACATTCGTGCCCAGGAACAAAACATATATTTTGAATCCAAACAGAACAGTGATAATCTGGTAATAAGTACGGTTCTGCAATTCAAAATGGAGGGTTTTTTAAAGCCTGTCAAGGACAATTCGGCATGGGATGAGATGGTAGCGCATAACATAGCCAAAGACACTGTTTGGATAAAAGACAATCTTGACCCAATCCTCTCCACTTTCAGTATGAGCTATCTTGGCACTTTTGATTTAAACGGTAATCTTATTTATGCAGTTAATGACACCACAGGCAGTTCCTTTGCAATATCGTCACAACAGATAAAAGAGCTCTTTTCAGAAAAAAAATCATGGAACGGTTACATTTTTCATGATGGCCAACTCTATGAAATATTCGGGGCTGCCCTTGTTCCCACTTTTGATATCATGCGAAACACTCCTCCAAATGGCTATATGGTTGGAGCCAAGAATTGGAATGCTTCATATTGTGCAGAAATGGAAAAGGCCACCGGGTTTCACCTTGAAATTCATCGTAATGATCAGCCGCAGCTTGATCAGTCGAACCACGATATTGAAGTGAACTATCACAAATTCATTGAGTTAAATAACGCGAAACCAGGATTCATAAAGTTTTATCGCCCAAACCGGCTTGCCAGTGAATTAAATTCGTTGGGTTATTTTGCCATTGCCGGCTCCCTGATCCTCATTCTTGTGTGTTTTGTGTTTTTTTACTGGATCAGCCGCTGGGTCTCAAAGCCTCTCAAGCAGATCACACAGAGTTTGTCAAGCGGCGAGATTGGTTCAGTTAAAGATATTCTTGAAAAACAAAATGAATTTGGAGACATCGCAAGGCTACTGCGCAGGTTTAATGCACAACAGACCGATTTGATTAATAAAATTGCTGAAAAGAACCTGGCTGACGAACAAATCAGAAAATTATCAACAGCTGTTGAACAGAGTGCAAATACCATCATTATTACAGACACTGAGGGTAAAATTGAATATGTAAACAAACGATTTACAGAACTTACCGGCTTTTCCTCCAGCGAGGCCATTGGTCAAAACCCAAGATTGCTAAAATCCGGGTTTCAGGATGATACATTTTGGAAAAATTTATGGGAGACCATTTTATCCGGTAACGAGTGGAAAGGTGAAATATACAATAAAAAGAAAAATGGCGATTTTTTCTGGGAATCAACCAGCATTGCTCCGATTAGAAATCAGGAGGGCAAACTGGTTAATTTCATTGCTATCAAAGAAGATATAACAGAACGTAAGCAAATTGAAACCGACCTTCAAAAAGCAAAAGAGGATGCAGAGCAGGCCAACCGGGCCAAATCAGAATTTCTTGCCACCATGAGCCATGAAATCAGGACGCCGATGAACGGGGTAATCGGGATGACAGAGCTTGCACTGACTACCAACCTCACTTCCAGTCAACGGGATTATCTTGAATCGATACAAACTTCGGCCTTTCTGCTGCTTGATACCATCAACAACATTCTCGATTTTTCGAAAATTGAAGCAGGGAGATTAGAGATAGAGCATGTGGAGTTCAACATCTATGACGTACTGGAAAAAAGTGTTGATATTTTGACTGTGAAGGCCTTTGAAAAGAACCTGGAGTTATTGTGCGACATCGAACCGGGCTTACCTGAATTCTATTATGGCGATCCACTGCGGATCAGGCAAATACTGGTAAATTTTATCAGCAATGCCATTAAGTTCACTGAAAAAGGCGAGATATGCATCTCTGCCAAAAAGCATCCGGATAGTTCGGGGCAAAATGATGAAATCAGCATCCTTTTCAGTGTCAAGGATACGGGAATAGGAATTGCCGAAAGCAACCAGGAGCATATTTTCGATCAGTTCACCCAGGCAGACAATTCAACAACCAGAAAATACGGAGGAACAGGATTGGGGCTTTCTATTTCCAGGATGTTAACCCTGATCATGAATGGATTTTTAACGGTGGAGAGCCAACTTGGCATCGGGAGTACTTTCAGCTTTGTACTACCTTTAAAGATCGCAACACCCAAACAGGCCCTGGAACCCCCAAAGCCAGACATTAAAAAAGTTCTGGTTGTGGATGATAACTCTACCAACCTGAAGATTATGAAGGACATGCTCAACTACTGGGGCATAGATTCCACAGTTTGCTCAACCGGAACGAAAGCGCTTGAAATTTTACAAACTGCCAGTGAAGCACAGCTTGTTTATGATCTTGTCATCGTTGATATGCACATGCCTGGCATGGATGGCATCGCAGTTGCTGAAAGGATCAGGGATAACCAGCGCCTTAGCCAGAAACCAGTTATTTTCATGTACTCATCGGTTGAGAAAGACAACATATATGAGCGCTGTAAAAATCTTGGAATCGACCGCTATCTTACCAAACCGGTGAAGATGAAGGACTTTTTCGACCTCCTGCATATTGGAGCCCCACAAACACACGCAAAGCCCAGCCAGTATATGCTAACCAATGAAAATACACCTGTAATTGATCCGGGAAAAACCATCCTGATTGCCGAGGATAACAGCATCAACATGAAACTATTGACGGTTATGCTGTTAAAGACCGGGGTCCGGGTAATCTCTGCCAGCAATGGAAATGAGGCAATCACACAGTTTACAAACAATAAGGTTGACCTCATTTTCATGGATGTTCACATGCCTGAAAAGGATGGTTTTCAGGCAACTCAGGAAATCCGTAAAATTGAGAATCCGGGGCAACGGGTTCCGATCATTGCGCTCACCGCCATTGTCATGCCAGGCGACCGTGAAAAGTGTATTTCAGCCGGCATGAACGATTATTTATCAAAACCATTCCGCAAAGATGACCTGTTCGAAATCATCAGGAAATACCTTATACCGGAAACCGAAGAAATAATATGATTTACGAAAACGTGGAGATCATCGATGCCGGCGCTGAAGGGATGGCTGTAGGCAAAATCAATGATAAAGTTGTATTTGTCCCTTTTGTCGTTCCAGGTGATGTGATCGATGTTCAGATAACAAGAAAGAAAAAGAAATTCCTGGAAGGTAAGGCAGTTCATTTTCATCACTACTCTTCTAAAAGAGTTGAACCGCATTGTGCTCATTTCGGACTATGCGGGGGGTGCAGGTGGCAGGGGATGAAATACGAAGAGCAGCTGTACTACAAGCAAAAACAGGTTTACGAAAGTCTTACCAGAATTGGAAAGCTGGAGAACCCTGTCATTTCCCCCATCCTGCCTTCGCCGAAAACCAGATACTACAGGAACAAGCTGGACTACACCTTCTCCAACCACCGCTGGCTTACAGACGAAGACCGGAATGTTGAGCCCGGAACTGCAAACACCAACGCACTGGGTTTTCATGTTCCCCAGTTCTTTGATAAAGTAGTCGATATCCTTGAATGTTTTCACATGAAGGACCCATCAAATGCCATCCGAACCGAGGCCAGAAAATATGCCACAGAGCATAACCTTACTTTTTATGATGTGCGAACATGGCAGGGATTTTTACGTAACCTGATCATTCGAAACACTGAAGCGGGCGGACTGATGGTTATCCTTGTTGTAAAAAGTCCGGAGGAACAACTCATGCCAATGTTAGAGTATTTGTCCGGATTGTTTCCTGAGATCACCAGTCTCTTTTATGTGATCAATCCGAAGCAGAATGACACCATCTATGACCTGGAATTCCGTCTTTTCAGAGGAGAACCATACATCACAGAGAGGATGCCTTCATTCAAACCAGGAGGAAAAGAGGTTGAATTTCGCATTGGCCCTGCTTCTTTTTTCCAAACCAATTCATTCCAGGCTGTAAACCTATATAAAATTGCTGCTGACCTTGCGATGTTCAGGGGCGATGAACTTGTTTACGACTTATATACAGGCACGGGAACAATTGCAAACTATATTGCCCCCTATATTAAAAAAGTCGTTGGTATTGAATCTGTTGCAGCTGCAATTGCAGATGCGGAAATAAATTCCAGAATCAACAATATCCCGAATACTGTTTTTTTTACAGGGGAGGCAGAAAAAATTCTGACCCCTGAATTTATTGCCGGACAGGGGAAGCCACAAATCATCATCACCGACCCGCCACGAAACGGCATGCACGAAAAAGTGGTTCGGACAATCATGAATGTCGGCCCTGAAAAAATCGTTTATGTAAGTTGTAATCCTGCAACCCAGGCCAGGGATATTGCCTTGTTAAATGAACAGTATCACTTAGAAACCTGTCAGCCTGTTGATATGTTCCCGCATACACAGCATGTGGAAAATATTGCCTTGCTGCGACGCAGAGATTAGCATCCGGCTAGCCGGATTCGCAATACTTCAAGGAGGGATTCCATATCGAAATTTTCGCCCTCCGCGGAGATATCAGCCTGATTATAAAAATATGACCGCTCCAGAAGTTGGGCAGCGACGTTCATTGCAAGGTCGCCAGGTGGAATATTCTTAAGCAGGGGTCTTTTACGTTTCACCATTTTTAACCGGGCAAGCAGTGCAGGCAACTCCCAGTTCAGATAAATTGAGGTTCCTGCCCTTTTTATAATTTCCATATTGTCAAAAAAACAAGGGGTTCCGCCGCCTGTTGAGATAACTGCATCTTCAATCCTCGTCGTTTCAACCAGCAGAGATCTCTCTATGGTCCGAAAAGCATGTTCGTCATATTTTTCAAAAAAATCCAGAACACTGATCTTGTAACGTTCTTCAAATAAATAGTCAAGGTCAATGAACTGAACATGGAGTTTTTCAGCCAGAAGCCTGCCAAGATTGGATTTTCCAGAGGCCATATAGCCTATCAGGTAGATGCGCATAGCGGTAAAAGTATGAAAAATATTAGTACCTTTGCAACGTTAAAATGCAATTCTCATGAAAGGTCAACCGCTTTCAATTTTATTAATATTTATTATTTTGCTGACATTCTCCGGATGCAAACAGGGTGGTACTTCCGGTCAGGAGCAGATTCCTGCAGATTTGGTAAACAATCCTAATTCTGCCAGCAATGCTCAAGGAAAAGGATCTCTGCCGGTAATTCAATTTGAAGAAGTTGAGCACGATTTCGGAAGGATTATTGAAGGAGAGTCGGTTTCATACTCGTTTAAATTTTTGAATAGCGGAAAATCTGACCTCATTATTGCAGAAGTCAGCACATCCTGCGGGTGCACCGTTCCTTCTTATCCTAAAACCCCAATCCGGCCAGGGGAGAGCGGAGTGGTGAAGGTTGCCTTTAACAGCAACGGGAAGCGGGGATACCAGTCTAAAAGTGTCGTGGTTGTCTCAAATACCCAACCCAATACCACTGTGATCAGAGTCAAAGCCCAGGTGGTAAACCCAACCACAGAAAAATAGATGGAGAGATAATTAAAAGATGATTTGTGTTATTTCATTGTATTTCAAATCGTAAACCATAAATTATAAATCGTAAATAATTAATTTGTATGACAAACCTGTTAAACATTCTTTTAATGGCTCCACAGGGCCAGGGCGCCCAGCAGAATAGCTGGTATTCATTTTTACCGCTTGTTCTGATCATCGTTGTCTTTTATTTCTTTTTCATCCGTCCTCAGATGAAACGCTCTAAAGATCAGAAAAAATTCAAGGAGAGCCTGCAAAAAGGTCAGAAAGTAATTACCATCGGCGGCATTCATGGCAGGATTGTTGAGATCCAGGAAACCACTGTTACCATTGAGGTTGAAAACAGTGTGCGGCTCCGCTTAGAGAAAACTGCGGTTGCCATGGATAACAGTCAAACGATCGAAGCAAAGTAACCTGAGCAAACTTTTTTCCGATGAAATCCGATTTCCTTGAATTCATCGGTAGTGCGCGCAAACGTCGTAGTGACAAGTTTAGAACCCAGTTCTATATTTTCCTTGTTTGCCTGGTACTTTCAATCTTCATCTGGGCTCTGGTAAGGCTTTCCAAAGATTATTACTATTCGGTGGAGTATCATCTTAAATACACCCATATTCCTTCCAATCTCAGGATTGTTGGCCAGTCGGATTCAACCATCTACCTTCGGATAAAGATTCAGGGTTTTGAATTCTTTTCGGAACAGTTCATCATCAGTCAATACCGGGAGTATGAGGTAAACTTACGTAATGTCAGGCTGCGCTATCTGGGAGAACATACATTGGGGTATTTGCTGACAAACAGCATTGGTAAGGAGATAATTTCGCAAACAAATTTCCCGAGTGAGGTATATTTCGTTTCACCGGATACCCTTTTCTTTGAATTTGAAAGAAAGGGTATGAATAAACCATCAATAACCGAATAAAGAAGGCACACTTAATCACATATTGAATGTTGAAAATCGGGTTAACCGGCAATATTGGCAGCGGAAAAACGCTTGTTTCCGGCGTATTTTCCACCCTGGGCATCCCGGTTTATCATGCGGATGATGAATCTAAAAAATTCCTGGAGGATCAAGCTGTCAGGAATGAAATAGTCAGAAATTTTGGCTACGGAATTCTGACATCAAATCACGAGATCAACAAAAGGTCCCTTGCAACCATTGTATTTACAGATGCCAATGCACTGAAACAGCTTAATTCCATTCTCCATCCCAAAGTAATGCGGGATTTCCACAGCTGGGCATTGCTTAACGCTGCTCATCCTTATGTGATCCAGGAAGCTGCCATTATTATTGAAAGCGGGCTTCGCGAGGAGTTTAATTACATCATCCATGTGTCATGCCCAAAAGAAATTGCCATCGATCGGGTCGTTAAAAGAGACAAAATCGATGGCAATTCGGTATTGTTGCGGATGCAGTATCAACTGGAAGATGAAGAAAAATCGGGTTTATCTGATTTCGTAATCCGCAATAACGGTTACGAAATGGTCATACCGCAAGTCATTTCCATTCATCAGCAATTGCTAGAGATTTGCTCTAAGCGCAACGATGACATTTCTTCCGGGGCTGCTGATGCCTGAAGCAAATTTACGGTAATTTTCATCGAGGATATTTTCCATTCCCAATTCCACATTGACGTTTTTCACGATCTGGTAGCTTACTTTGAGGTTCAGTGTGTACCACGAAGGCATTCCATAAGGTGTTGCATATTTTTCATTATCCTCTCCGCTGTTACTATATTGACTGATTCTTTTCCATCCGTTGTACATCAGATAGAAATCGCCTTTGAATTTTTTCACTTCAAGGCGAAAAGAGGTCATTCCGAATACCGGTGGAATATGATCCAGGGGCAACATTTTTGTAACATCATACCCATACGTGTAGGAAAGGTTGCTGAGTATTGAGAACGACTCTGTTACCTGTGCAAGGATACTGCCCTGGAATCCGCAGACGTAGGCATTACCGGTATTGACAGGAGCTAAGGTTTGATAGGTCTTATCATCAATGGTTATGGAGTCGTTTCCATCGTACGCAAACGGTCTGATTACCTGAGCGTTCTTCAGCCAGTTATAAAACAGGGTTCCTTCAATGTGGACTTTTTCAAGGATGGTTTTACTAATGGAAATTTCAGCATTGTATGAATATTCCGGTTCCAGGTCAGGGTTTGGAACAACAATGGTATTGGCCTGCATTACATTAAGTTTTGACAGATCATCAATATTTGGAGCCCTGAATCCGGTGGAACCTACCATAGAGAATTTCCAGTCGCGTCCGGGAGCAGCAATCAGACCAAGATAACCATTGAGTGCTGTGTTTTTTTGTGAGATATTCGGATCAAAAGGGATCTTCATAATCTTCACCATGGTATCCGAGTAAGCTGCATTCAACGTCACATAATTGAAACGGATGCCCTGCGAAAATGCAAATACTTTGCTGATCTTCCAGTTATTTGAAAGGAAGGCAGACAGGTACATCATATTGGCTTTTTCGTCAGGATAACGGGTAGCACGATCATCTGTGGTTACCCCTGAATTAATGTTTTCGTTGTGTGCGGCAGAGCCAACGTCGTTGTAATCAAGTTCGATCCCATAGTGGAGATTGTCTTTCGAGGTTATTTTTTTGTCAAAATCTGCGTTAAAGGAAATAATACCAACCGATTCAAGGTTGTATTTTTTTCTGGAGCTGCCAAAATCACGTTGGATACGATCTTCGTGAATATTCTGGTACCCGATAATGAAGTTAGCATGGTCGAAAATCAGGCTATTCAGAGTATATTCCGCTTTCAGAGATGCCAAAAGTCGTGACTGGGGACCGTAATACCATTCAGCATAACTCATGGTACTGTCGTTTTGCATTTCAGTCAGCCGGTCATACCTTGGAATGTTGCTTGAGTTGGAATATTGAACATTCAATATATACTTACTACGGGATCCCGGCTGAAACAGAACTTTTCCCAAAAAATTATACTGGTTGTAGGCTGAACCTATCTGAATCCACGGCTTATCATTGACCACAGTAACATCCTGTTCGTCAACACGATCAGCATAAAAAAGCCGCTGACCAAAGGAGCCAAATCCCGGTTTATTAACCTTGCCTTCGCTAAGATCACCAAAATCACTGTACGAGAAATTCAGCAGGACAGCTATTTTTTCCCAGCCTACGTTGAGATTTATTCCACCGGTTTTCTCCGTATTTGCAGAGGAGAATCTGCCAAGAACATTGCCATGAACCTCCGTTTTACCGTTGGCCGAGAGTACAGGGTCCTTGGTAATGAAATTGACAACACCCCCCAAGGCGTCACTTCCAAAAATTGTTGATCCGGGGCCATAGAGGATCTCGGTTGAGGCCAGTCCAAAAGGATCAACGGTGATCGCGCTCTGAAGGTGTCCGGCCCTGTATATGGCATTGTTCATGCGAATCCCATCTACAACCAGCAAAACTTTATTGGCTTCAAAGCCACGCAGCACAGGACTTCCGCCCCCCAGCTGGCTTGTCTGGACAAAAACATTTCCCGTTTGTTCCAGCATAATTGCCGTATTCTGCGGGTTCTGAAAAGCAATTTCCTTGGCTTGTATCACCTCGATTTTATTTGGCAGATCAGAACGTTTTTCTTCTGACCGATTCCCTGTGATTACAAATTCATCAAGTTTGATTACATTTTCAGTAAGATAAATTTGTCCTGAGGCCGGAATTGCTGATTTCAACACCATGAAAGTCTGAAAAGCAACATGCGTGAAATAAAGCGAATCTCCAGCCATGAAAGATTTGAGATCAGCTTCGCCGTCGATGTTCGTGATCGCCATTTTTGTTTTATGCTTATTGGCAATACTGACCTGGCTGATTGGCTGCAGGTCAGATTTGTCAAAGACTTTGACCTGCTGGCCATTTATAGAAGCAATGGTTAAAATCAGAAAAGCAGATAATAATATAAGTATTTTCATTTCGTTTGTTTTAGCAATAAATTTTCTTATTCCGTTAATAAAATGAATTGATTGAGCACAATCTACCAGCTCACAAATAGAAACCTTAATTGGTAATGCAATGACCCTACCCCGACCCTTCATGAAAGGGAGTGAGTACGTTTGCCGGGGATTTCAAACGATTTCATTGATGAATGTATGATCATGGCGGTTACACAATGAAGATATGTCATGTGGCTGGCACAGGGTTCCCCTCCCCTTCAAGGGAAGGGCAGCGGAAGGATCATTCAGATTCAAAGGAAAGCCTTTACAATCAGGGATTTTCAGGAGGAGGGCTCCAGATAGGAAGCATGCAGGATTTAACCAAAATAGGAATAACAGTAAACATGAAATGACCTGTGATCCAGGTATTAAAATCCTTATCATTTATCACACAAAAGATCATATTAATATGGTCTAATGGAACAAAGTGAGGTCGGTTTTGATTTACACGATTTAATCTGGCAAAAAGGCTGGTCTCTTTGTTATCAGGCAGACAGAAAAAAACCGTTGTCTGTCCGGTTTTAATCTCACGAACTATATCATACATGAAGCCCTTGTAACGAAATTCCTTATGATCAATTCGTTGAAAATCGGTGTCACTGGCAACATTTTCAATACGCAACATGGTCAATTTGGCAGGCTGATGCTGAATACGTTTCTGCATTTCGCTCCTGATAATTTGTTTATTCCATTCAAAGAGGAAATAGTATCCCATTGAATTGAAAAGGAAAATTATCAGAATGGAAAATGTAGCTATTTTTTTCAAGTTTCGCTTGTAGATGCTTTGCAAAATTAAAGAAATTTGCATTTGACGGGAAGATAAAGTTCAAATCCCCTATTTTTGCCAACCCAATCCAGCCTATGCAACCACTTAGAATATCAGCAGTTTCTTATTTGAATACATTTCCATTCGTCTTTGGCATGAATGAGTCGGGAATTTTACAAAATTTCCAACTTGAGCTTGATGTTCCATCAGTTTGTGCCGACAAGTTCAGAGGAGGTCTTGCCGACATTGCCCTGGTTCCAACCGGTGTGCTTCCGGGATTGGGTTCATTTCAATACGTTTCTGATTTTTGCATTGGTGCGACAGGTGCAGTGAAAACAGTACTGTTGTTGTCAAAGGTGCCTCTGGAAGAAATCCGCCGGATTTCGCTTGATTTTGATTCACGCACGTCAGTTCAACTGGTGAAGGTGCTGGCTGAAAAGTACTGGCGAATCTCGCCGGAATGGGAAACCCTGGAGCAAGGGGCTTTATCAGCAATACATGAGCTGGAATCGGTTGTTGCCATCGGTGACAAGACCTTTACGCTGCGGCACAAATTTCCTTATGCATATGACCTGGCAGAAGCCTGGATAAGCCTGACAGGATTGCCGTTTGTGTTTGCTGTATGGGTAACACGCGAGCGGCTCTCAGATGAATTGAATCAGCAATTCGGCGACAGTCTTTCTTTTGGGATCAGTCATAAGCGTGAATGTCTGGATTACTTCAGGGATCGGTTGCCTGCCTCACAGGATAGTCTAAAGTACCTTGAAGAGAACATCTCCTACCATTTTGATGATGACAAGAAGCGGGGGTTGGATTTGTTTCTGAGGTATATACGATGAATCCGCCGAACCCCTGGTCCTCACCGGGGGTCCATCACCCTGACGGGGTCCATCACCTTGACCGGGTGCTTGCACTATTTTTTTACCGGATAGCCACGCTTTTTGGCCATATCTTCCAGCCTTTTCTGGAAACCTGACTTTTTAACCGTCTTTTTCCTGTTGGCTTCTATCTGCAGGTGAAGTTTCTTCTCATCAATGGTTGCCCTGATAATATAGATCTGAGCAAAAGTAAGCAGATTGGCCAGCAGGTAATAATAACTCAGGCCTGAAGAGTAGTCGTTGAACCAGAACAGGAACATCACGGGCATGAGATACATCATGGTCTTCATTCCAGGCATTTGTGTTTGCTGGGAACCCATCATCTGATCATTGATCTTGGTGTATGCCACACTTGAAATTGTCATCAGCAGTGCAAATAAACTGATATGATCCCCATAATAGGGAATCGTGAAACCGCCCGGAAACGTATAGATTGAATCATACGACGAAAGGTCTGTGGCCCACAGAAAAGCCTGTTGCCTTAGTTCGATAGATGAGGGAAAGAAACGGAACATGGCGATCAGAATGGGCATTTGCAGAAGTAATGGTATACAACCAGCCATTGGGTTGACCCCGGCTTTCTTGTATAACTCCATCGTGGCAGACTGCTTTTTCATTGCATCCTCCTTGTTGGGATATTTCTTGCTTAATTCATCAATTTCCGGTTTGAGAACCCGCATTTTAGCCGATGATTTATATGTTTTATAGGCGATCGGGAACAGAATAGTTTTCAGTATTATGGTAAGTATCAATATGATGATGCCATAATTCCATCCAAAATTGCCAAAGAAGGTAAATACCGGGATTACTGCATAAATGTTGATCCAGGCCATCAGGAAAAATCCCCATCCAAGCGGGATCTGCTTTTCCAAATCCAGATGATATTTCTTTAACCCATAATATTTATTCGGACCAAAATACATCGACAGGGATATCGCTTTGTTTTCCGATGGCACAAAAGGGAGTCCGACTTCGGTCGACATCGATTTAAGATACCTGTTTCCGCCAGGCAAAGTAGCCACGCGTAATTTCGGATCACTGAAAAAATCATCTGCAATGATGGTACTGGTGAAAAACTGCTGCTTATAGGAAATCCATTTCAGCCGTTCATTCTTGAGAATCTTCTCCTCATCATTGGATTCAGAGAGATTGTCAACTTTATCTTCCGTGTATTTAAAATACAAACCTGTACTCAAACGCTCCATATTGAGGCTCTTCTCCTGGCGTTTCAGGTTGTCATTCCAGTTCAAAACAAGAAATTTTGTTGCCGGATCAATGTTGTCGGCCATGTTGACAAACTTCACCCGGTAACGCAACATATATTCATTGCCTTTAATCGTATAAATATACTCAATATACTTTTCAGGATCAATTGTACTGTCTGAAGCCGACACGAACAAGCGCATGCCAAAGCGGATTGAATCATTCCCGCTGACTTTGGTTTTATGCTGACCATCGGTTGGTGAATCTGGCCAGAATGGCTGAAAATAAAGCTTGTTGGTGTTAATAATGCGATTGTTTGAGAAGAAAGAGAGCCCAAACTGAAGCGAGTCATTGCTAAGCAATTGCAATGGCTGCTGATCCCACGTGAGATAATCCTTGAGTTCAACATGGGCAATTTTACCGCCCAAAGATGCCACTTTTATTTTAAATACCTCATTTTCAATAGAATATAAACTATCCTTTCCAACCGCAGCATTGGCAAATGCGCCAAGTTCATCTTTCATGGTCAGCCGAAGAACGGTGAGGGAGTCAAGTTTTTTTCCGGATGAAAGAACCTTCTCTTTTTCTTTTGCAATTACAATGGCACGGTCGCGTGCAAGTGCCTTAATATCAGACTCCCGTTTAGCCTGGGTAGCAAGGTAAGTCGAGTCGGCCTTACGTTTCATCTCATTCAACTGCTCCTGTGAAGGGCTCATCAGGTAGCTGTACCCGATGAAAATCCCGAATATCAGGACAAGGCCTATAATGGTATTTTTGTTCATAGTGTGTGTTGGAAAAACGGGTGCAAAGGTACAAAAAATGTCTTATCTGTCAGCGTAGTCCTTTGCTGCCTTGACAAAACTCATGAAAAGTGGGTGTGGACGCGCAACGGTGCTTTTATATTCAGGATGAAACTGAACCCCAATGAACCATGGATGATTTTCCAGTTCAATGATTTCAACCAGGTTGTCTTTTTGATTCACGCCAACCGGTTTCATGCCTGCTTTGGTATAAAGATCAAGGTATTCATTGTTAAATTCAAATCTGTGCCGGTGACGCTCCTTGATATTCTCCTGCTGATAAACCGGGAATACTTTTGAGTCATGGGTCAGCTTACATGGATATGACCCCAGCCGCATGGTGCCACCCAATCCTGAAATCTTCTTCTGCATCTCCATCATGTCAATGACCGGAAATGGTGTCAGTTTATTAAACTCGGTAGAATGAGCACCGGTTAAACCCAGCACATTACGGCCAAACTCAATCACCGCACATTGCATTCCCAGACAAATTCCGAAAAATGGAACTTTATTTTCCCGGGCATATCTGATGGCAGCTATTTTTCCCTCGATTCCACGTTCTCCAAAGCCGGGAGCAACAAGGATACCATCCAGTTTACCAAGCTTTTCTGCCACATTTGAATCATTGAGAAATTCAGAATGGAAGGTTTGTACCTTTACCTTCACCCCGTTTGAAGTTCCTGCATGGATAAACGACTCATTGATCGATTTATAGGCATCTTTCAATTCAACATATTTCCCAACAAGCCCGATACTGACTTCGCCGGAAGGGTGTTTGAGCGCATATAAAAATTGTTCCCAGTCGGTCAGGTCAGGTTCCTGATCGTAAGGCATATTGGTTTTCTTAAGTATTTCAAGATCCAGGTTTTCTTCCCGCATCAGGATCGGAACATCGTAAATCGACTCCGCATCAATGGATTCAATAACTGATGAAGGGCTTACGTTGCAGAAAAGGGCAATTTTGTTCCGGATACCTTCAGAAAGGTGCTTCTCCGTGCGGCATACAATAATATCTGGCTGAACTCCCGATTCCAGCAATGTTTTTACCGAATGTTGGGTAGGCTTGGTTTTCAGCTCCCCGGCTGCCGCAAGATATGGTACCAGGGTAAGATGAACCACCACGCAGTTGAAACCAAGTTCCCAGCGAAGCTGCCGAACCGCCTCAATAAAAGGAAGTGATTCGATGTCGCCAACCGTTCCGCCAATCTCCGTGATGATAAAGTCATAATCTCCCCTGTTGGCCAGTAATTTGATCCGGTATTTAATCTCATCGGTAATGTGTGGGATCACCTGTACGGTTTCTCCCAGGTATTCGCCCTGGCGCTCTTTTGTGATTACCGACTGGTAAATAACCCCTGTGGTAACATTGTTGGCCTGGGAGGTAGGGACATTGGAAAATCGCTCATAATGCCCGAGGTCAAGGTCAGTTTCAGCTCCATCCTCTGTTACAAAGCACTCACCATGTTCATAAGGATTCAGTGTTCCCGGGTCTATATTAATATAAGGATCCAGCTTTTGAATTGTAACGGAAAACCCGCGTGCAACAAGTAGTTTGGCGATAGAGGAAGAGATAATACCTTTTCCCAATGAAGAAGTAACTCCGCCTGTGACGAATATGTATTTTGTTTTTGACATTAAATTTTGGTTGAAGTTCAGAACCCGGGCAAAATTACGTTAATTATTTATGATTTACGATTGTTAAATTCTGTAATTTTGCAGCTCAGTTTCAATTAAATTCTTTCAATCAAAATACAAATATCTATGGGAACAATCAAAGTTGGAATTAACGGATTCGGGCGCATCGGACGCCTCACCTACCGTGCACTGTTAGCTAAAAATAATGTAGAGGTTGTTGCAATCAATGACCTTACTGATGCCAAAACTCTTGCACATCTCTTGAAATATGACTCTATTCACGGAAAATTCCCCGGCGAAGTTGCTGTTGACGGAGACAGCCTCATTGTGAACGGGAAAAAGTTTAAAGTAATGGCTGAGAAGGACCCTGCCAATCTTCCCTGGGCTGCCCTTGGCGTTGAAATCGTGATCGAATGTACCGGGATTTTCCGTACACGTGAGAAGATGAGCAAACACCTTACTGCCGGTGCAAAGAAAGTGCTGCTATCTGTTCCATCAGATAATAAAGATGATGTGGATGCCACCATTGTCCTTGGCGTGAACGATAACACCCTCACCGCCGACATGAAACTCATCTCCAATGCATCCTGCACTACCAATTGCCTTGCTCCCATTGCAAAAGTATTGAATGACAGTTTTGGCATTAAGAAAGGCCTTATGAACACCATTCACAGCTACACAAACGATCAGATCATCCTCGATGCTCCGCACAAAGATCTCCGCCGTGCCCGTGCTGCCGCCGTTTCTATCATTCCAACCAAGACAGGCGCAGCAAAAGCTATCGGTTTGGTAATCCCGGAACTCGAAGGGAAAATGGATGGATTTGCCGTGCGCGTCCCGACACCTGATGCCTCCCTCGTTGACCTTACCTGCGAATTAAACCGTGACGTGACAAAAGACGAAATCCAGGCAGCCATGAAGGCCGCAGCAGACGGACCGATGAAAGGGGTGCTTCAATTTCTCGATGAACCGCTGGTAAGCTGCGACATCATTGGAAATTCTCACTCCTCTGTTTATGACTCCGAACTCACAAAGGTTCTTGGCGGCAATCTCGTAAAGGTAATTGCCTGGTACGATAATGAATATGGATATTCGTGTCGTTTGGCCGATCTCGTTGTGAAGATGGGTTAATAAGGTACCTATTATAATTACAAAAGCCGTCCTGAATTGTGACGGCTTTTTTTATGCACAAATTAATCGTATCTTTGCCGCTTAATAATCAGTGTTTGAGGTCAGATGAGTCTGATTTATATTTCCCGCCAGCACACAATAAAACAATTACATGATTACATTTGAAGAATTAGGGATCAGCAAAGAGATTGTGCTGGCCCTCACAGATCTTGGTTTTGAAGTCCCAATGCCTGTTCAGGAAAAGGTTATCCCGCTCCTCCTCGGTGAAAAGACCGATATTGTGGCACTTGCCCAAACAGGAACAGGAAAGACGGCGGCTTACGGTCTGCCGCTTATTCAGCAGATCGACACGGGCAATTCCTTACCCCAGGCCCTGATCCTGTGCCCGACACGCGAACTTTGTGTCCAGATTGCAGGTGACCTGAACGACTTTGCAAAATACATCGACGACCTTCATATTCTTCCCGTTTATGGTGGCAGCAGTTATGATGTTCAGATTAAAGCTTTGAAAAGAGGTGTCCAGATTGTTGTTGCCACACCAGGCCGGCTGATCGACCTCATGAACAGGAAAGCCATTAAACTTCGTGACGTTCACTCAGTTGTGCTGGATGAAGCAGACGAGATGCTCAACATGGGTTTCCTAGACAGCATTAACGACATTCTTGCAGAGGTACCTGAAAACAGAAGTACCCTCCTGTTCTCGGCAACCATGCCTAAAGAGGTCGCCGTGATCGCAAAAAAATACATGAAGAACCCGGTGGAGATCACCATCGGCAATCGTAATTCAGGGGCGGAGAATATCAAGCATCTCTATTATACAGTCCATGCACGGGATAAATATACGGCACTCAAGCGTATTGTCGACTTTTATCCATCTGTTTATGGGATTGTCTTCTGCCGCACGCGCATCGATACCCAGGAGATTGCAGACAAACTGATTGGTGATGGCTACAACGCGGAAGCACTTCACGGAGATCTATCACAGGCCCAGCGCGACAGCGTTATGCAGAAATTCCGTATTCGTCATGTTCAGTTGCTGGTGGCAACGGACGTAGCAGCCCGCGGACTGGATGTCAATGACCTTACCCATGTTATCAATTACGCCCTGCCTGACGACATTTCTGCTTACACACATCGCAGCGGACGAACCGGCCGCGCCGGAAAGGCAGGAATCTCCATCGCCATCATCAACCTGAAGGAGAAACACCTGATCAGGCAGATTGAGAAACTCATCAATAAACCTTTCATTGCAGCAAAAGTGCCGGGTGGAGAAGAAATTTGCGAGAAACAACTCTTTAATCTCATCAATAAAATGGAGAATGTTGAGATTGAACATGCTGAGATTGATCCGTTCCTTCCTGCCATTTATAAAAAACTTGAATGGCTGGAGAAGGAAGATGTCATCAAGCGCTTCGTAGCCCTTGAATTCAACCGCTTTCTCGAATATTACCGCAATGCAAAGGACATCAATGTTTATGAAGAAAAAGGGAGGGAAACTTCCCGCGACAAAGGTGGCAAAGAGTCATTCCGTGACAAAGGAAGTCGCGGTGAAGCACGGAATGAAGCAACCGACTTTACACGGCTTGTCATCAATGCCGGCAAGGGAGATGGTTTATATCCCAACAACCTGATCGAACTTATCAATTCCAACAGTCGGGGCAAACGAATCCGTATCGGAGATATTACGCTGGGAAAAAATGACGGTGTTTTTGAAGTTGATTCAGAATATGCAAAATTCCTTGCCCAGGCATTAAGTGAAGCTGAATTCAAGGGGGCAAGCCTCTCGGTTGGCATCGCAAAGGGTGAAGCGAAAGCCGATGCTGGTGAACGTCGTTCTTTCAAGGAGAAAGGGAGCTTTAAAGTGGGAAATGATTTCTCAAAAGGAAAAGCCGGGTTTGGATTTAAAAAGGGTAAGCCTGGTGCTGATTTCTCAAAAGGAAAGCCCGGTGCCGATTTCAAAAAGGCAAAACCCGGTGCTGAATCAAAAAAGGGAAAGGATTTTTCAGAGAACAAAGATCAGGATATTAAATCATGGATCAAGTCAAAGGGCGACAACCCCTTCTCAGGCAGCGAAGAGTGGGCCGGAAAGAAAAAGAAGAAAAAAAAGTAGGGTTTTCTTAAGTTTGCATGCCAAAACCAACAACGATGCTCAAACAACTCATCGCCCGGCACATGGTCAGGCGAACTAAAAGCCGGCAATTTGCAGTTGATTACCTTGAACAAAAACATGTTGACCAGGCGCAACCTTATCCCAATGACAGCTCATATTTCTATGGAGGCGACAAGGAGGGCAATGCCTTCATCACCAGGATGGCTTTCAGGGAACCGAAACGTCCGAACGAATACTGGTTTGATTTTTTCCTTAAGGACCTTGGTTATTTTGGGCTGACTTCTTCACCGGGCCCAGAGGGCATTGGTTTTCAACAGGGTACGCTAAAATGGGAGCCCATTGAAACCGGTAAAATCTGGCGGGTAACATTTGAAGGTACTGTTCACGACCGTGGCGGGAAACCTCACCGCTGTATCACAAACCTGGTCTTCACAGGTGACCACCCGATTTACGACTTCGCAAAAAGCTCCGATCATACTGCAATTGCAAGGGCAATCGCCGCTGAAAAATGGACAAAGTCGTTCTTTCATGCCATGAAAGACACCCACCAGGTTCATTACGAACAAACCGGAATATTGAAAGGAACCATTATTTTGGATGGCAAAACCATCCAACTGGAGATGATGGGATCACGTGACCACTCCTTCGGCTCACGTAACTGGCTCACATGGGACCGCCATTACTGGATTACCGGTGTGTCTGATGCAGGCATGCACTGGACTGTAACCACCATCAAATGGGAATTTCTCGGACGGTTAACCGCTGGTTTTATTACCTCTCCCGATGGCACCACGGATGCCATCGTTGAGTGTACCGATCTGGAGACGGTCTCAAAAGAGCAACTGCTGCCCAATCACGGAATCGTGGAGATCAAAACGAGAAGTGGTAAGACGCACAAGATGGAATTTTGGCGGCACGGAGAATTTCCTTACCTGCACGACGGTAAATATATAATGCGGGAAGGCATCGGGACCTATAAATTCGATGGTGTGGCAGGTGTTGGGATGGTTGAATTTGGATTTCATGCAGATAAGTACAAAGGAATCTGAAGCCTGAAAGATGGAAGAAAGGAGGGTTGACTTTTGATCAGGTTCCTGCATGAAATTACGAGCGAGAAAGTCGGCGGCAAAGCCAGCGGACTTAAAACACTAAAAGAGATAGGATTACAAGTGCCCGATGCATTTATCCTGATCCATCCCCAATTCGAGAAAATCGATGATGAACTGGTCAGGAAACATGTCTCAATACTCGGCAACGGCCCAAAGGCAGTGAGATCATCCGCGGTAAGTGAGGATGGAAACGCCGCTTCATTTGCAGGACAGTTTGAGACTTACCTTGACCTCGGATCTTTCGACGAGATAAAAACTGCCATTGGCAAGTGCATCACCTCCGCCAAGGCTGATCGGGTAAAGTCATACTCCGGTAAATTAATGTCTGATGCCGACCTCCGGATATCTGTTCTGGTTCAAAACATGGTGGATGCCCGGGTTGCCGGTGTGGTATTCTCGGTTAATCCGGTGAACAACAGGAGAGATAAAATTGTCATCAACGCTGTTGCCGGTAAAGGTGAAGACCTGGTGAGCGGGGTAAGGGATGCCCATCACTATGAAGTTTTCCGCTCCGGTTCGAATATCCAGTCCGAAATTACAAAAAACGGAGACCTTCTGGACGAAAATAGCCTGCAGCAGATCCTTTCGGGTACCTTGCTGGCAGAAGAGAAATGCAACATACCGGTTGACCTTGAATGGGCGATTGGACAGGATGGGATTCTCCACTGGCTCCAGGTAAGGCCTGTTACCCGGCTTGATGAGGTACATTATAATGAACTTGACACCATCAAAGGTTCAGGCAAAGATATCTGGACACTGGGAAATATAGGAGAGATGATGCCAGGTGTAGCAACTCCCCTCACCTATTCTGTAAGTGCAGAGGCCATCGATTATGGAATGACTCTCCTGGCAGAAAGTGCGGGGGCCTTCAAATTAAAAGACCGGAAATCTCCGCGATATATCCAGATGTTTTACAACCGGCTCTTTATCAACATGAGCAGCATGATGGATTATCCGAAGAATGTATGGTTAAACAGAGCCTCCGACGTTCAGTTTGCCCTGAGCGGGAAAATTTTTCCCGGTGTGGAGGCAAAGCCGGAAGCGATCCTGCCGAAAAGAGTTTTAAACTTCTTAAGGCAGATAGTCAACACAAACCGGGCGGCAAAACATCTTGCTGATCTTAAAATGCTTGAAGCAGAATTTAAAATTGATACGAACTGCAGTATGCTGCAACTGCATGAAAAGCTGCAACAGGCGATTGTGCCGATGGGTATCGGATTTGGTTATCATCTCAGCACCTCTGCCCAGTCCGGTACTTTGTATTCGGCGTTTATGAGAATCATGACAGGTGACAAACGCCTTCCGGAAGCTCAGGACCATCATGTTGCCACCATGCTCCTGCTGAATATCCCTGAAATAGAAAGTGCCGATGCTGTTAAATCCCTTGAGCGGTTTGCCACCCGGATCAGGGATGACAAAAGATTTGCCGGCCGCTTCATGAATGCCACACCCGCAGAGGCAATTGACATTCTGCACCATAACGCTCCACCGGAAATAGCCAGGCAATTCAATGATTTCATTGAACGGCATGGACACCGATGTGTCAGGGAGTCGGAACTCAGGGAGAAAACATGGGAGGAAAATCCCATGCTACTGATCAAAACCCTTCAAACTTGCGTCAGGATTGGAGAAGTGAAACATCATCCCCCCGATACCTCTGTTGAGATCAGCATGGCATTGGGGCATCTCCCCTTTATCAAGCGAAAGATTTTAGCTGCAATGATCCCTGTTGCCAGGAAAGCAGTAGCCAGAAGAGAGATCAGCAAAGCCTTATCGATAAAAATGGTCAGTACTGCCAGGAAAGGATGCCGGGCACTTGCTGATAAAATGCTGACTGCCGGTCTGCTTGATGATGTTGATCAGCTATATTTTTTGACTCTGGCGGAAATCGGACAGTTGCTGGTTGATAAAAGTCCTGAATGGAAAAATACCGCAAATAAACGCCGTAAGATCTTACCGGAACTTGATTCCCTTATTTTTGAAGAGGTTAGTTTTGGCATCCCGGAACCCCTCGAACATGAAGTTGAAATTGTGATCAGCGAAGGTCAGCTTAAAGGAATACCTGTTAGCGCAGGTGTGGTAGTTGGCCCTGCCCGCATTATCAACAGCCTCCATGATGCTGAACAACTCCGTGAAGGTGAGATTATGGTGGCAGCATTTACTGATATTGGCTGGACCCCTTACTTCAGCATCATCGCAGGACTGATCACCGAGATCGGAAGTCCGCTGTCGCATGGTGCAGTTGTTGCCCGTGAATATGGAATTCCTGCGGTGGTGGGCGCCAAGGGTGCAAGACGGTTTTTGCACGACGGTGATTTGGTAAGGCTTGACGGAAACCGGGGGATTGTTGAACTGGTGGACTAGCGGACAGGCGGAAAAAGGTTAATGGTCCAGGTATTTATTGCGGAGAGAGGGAGCATCTGCACCAAGGATTTCACTTACATAATATTCAAGACCGCGGTATTGCTGATCAATATGATCGAGCGCTGCCTGCAGATATTCCGGGCGAACTTCCAGCAACGGCCGGAGAATATCACCGTTCAATCCTTTTGAACTTACCTTCCTGATAATTTTTTCAATATAGCCGGCTGTAAACAGATTTGTTGCCATGTAGTCGTCCCATATATCCTGCATACCAACACCAAGAGCTGAAAGAAGAAAGACTGTTGCCATGCCGGTCCGGTCTTTTCCGGCAGCACAGTGATATACCAACGGAAGGTTTTCAGTCGATTCAAGAATTTTCAGAAATTGCCGGAAATCTGCCTGGTGAAGGTCCACCATCCTGACATAGTCGCCAATCAACACCGTTTCCAACCCCCGTGCATCGTTGTTCGTGAGAAACATTTCAGCTTTATCGCGCGCGGCATCATGAATGCCAATGTGTATGGACTCTTTGATGGTGGAAACAGGTTTATCGGGACGGCTGTCAATCTCCCGTTGTGCACGGAGATCGATGATCGTTGCCAGTTTCAACAGTTCCAGTTTCCGGATATCCTCCTCAGAAAGCGAAAATAAATCACCGCTGCGAAAAAGCAGCCCCTGTTTGACCCGGTGGCCATCATTCGTCCGTATCCCGCCAAGGTCACGGAAATTCATCTGAGTCTTTAGAATTGTCTCCAAGGATTTTATTGTCTGACTTGCAAAGTTACCGATTTTCGCATTAACACCACAGCCGGGTCTTGCTTCCTGAGCAGAAGTTGTATATTTGCTATGCTGAGTTTACAGGGAGTCGCAGCCGTCAGCCGGTGCACCGAATTATTTATGTATGGACGTGTGTCAATTTTCTTTTGGTAAGATTGTTTTTGGAATTGTTTGCTGGATAATGCTGACGTGTTCATCTGTTGTATCCGGACAAAATCCTTCATTATCCCATGTGGTCACCCACAACAGGGTTACGATCGTCACCAACCCGAAAACCGGAGAACGGAGTTACCCCCGTTGGGGAGTGTTTCCGGACAGGGATGTGTCGGTGAGGAAAATCATCCTGCATTTAACCCTCGGCACACCGGACTCAATGAGGACTGCCCACTGGGATTATTGCGACAACGTATTCATCCGCAGACAGGGCAGTGTGAAAAATGCTTCGAAAGACTTCGAGATCGCGCGTATGCTGACGCCTTACGGAAGCATTTTCGACAAAGGATGGGAGTTTGGCTGGAGTGTTGATATTACAGATTTTGCAATCTTGTTGCGCGACAGCGTAGAGATTGAATATCGTCACTCAGGGTATGAACCCGACACAGTGAGCTGGACTCTGACACTTGATTACGAGATAATTTACGGGCC
>CAYHGE010000049.1:1600-26987 GCA_964355945.1 uncultured Draconibacterium sp. | reverse complement strand
GTAACATCAAGAGTACGCCAAACTATGGCGTGGTGTACGAAAGTGACTAATCAATTAATTTTTATGGTTAGAAAAATATTTTGCAAAATTAGGCTTTTTATTTAGAATTAGTATAAATTTGCGGGAGATTCTGTTAAAAATGAACAAAGTAGTCAATAATGCCCTGGAGGCAATAAAAGGAATTGAAAGCAATACAACCATCATGCTTGGAGGATTTGGTTTATGCGGAATTCCTGAAAACTGCATTGCAGCCCTGGCTGCCAGTGACATAACCGGTCTCACCTGCATTTCCAACAATGCCGGTGTTGATGGATTCGGGCTGGGAATGCTTCTCCGCCGTCATCAGATCAGGAAAATGATCTCGTCTTATGTGGGCGAAAACAAGGAATTCGAGCGTCAACTGCTCAGTGGTGAACTTGAGGTGGACCTTGTACCCCAGGGGACTCTGGCTGAACGCATCAGGGCGGGAGGTGCCGGAATCCCTGCATTTTTCGTCCCTGCTGGTTTTGGTACCGAGGTAGCTGAAGGAAAACCTGTGAGGGAATTCGATGGCAAAATGTATCTTGAAGAGCAGTGGCTGAAGGCCGATTTTGCCATCGTCAAAGCCTGGAAAGGCGATACCCACGGCAACCTCATCTATAAAAACACGGCCAACAACTTCAACCAGGTGATGGCCACTGCCGGTAAAATCACCATCGCTGAAGTGGAAGAGCTGGTCCCTGCCGGAACCCTTGACCCGAACCAGATTCATACACCCGGTGTATTTGTGCAACGGATCTTCCAGGGCACCAACTATGAAAAACGCATTGAATTTGCCACAACCCGTGCAGATTAGCCCACCGGGAATCGTAAATCATAAATCATAAAATCGTAAATCCCTTCTCATGTCTTTAGATAAAAACGGAATTGCAAAACGGATTGCACGGGAATTAAAGGATGGCTATTATGTCAACCTGGGCATTGGAATTCCTACACTCGTGGCCAACTATATCCCTGCCGGGATGCAGATTGTGCTCCAATCTGAAAACGGATTGCTGGGGATCGGGCCATTTCCGTCAAAAGATAATATTGACCCTGACCTGATCAATGCCGGAAAACAGACCGTTACCGCGCTGCCCGGAGCGTCTTTTTTCGATTCTTCAGCAAGTTTTGCCATGATCAGGGGCGGGCATATTGACCTTACCGTTCTTGGCGCCTTTGAGGTGTCGGATACAGGGGATATCTCCTCATGGAAAATCCCCGGAAAATTGGTGAAAGGGATGGGTGGTGCCATGGACCTTGTTGCCTCCGCCAGGAACATCATTGTTGCTATGATGCATACAAATCCTCAGGGAGAGTCAAAACTTCTGAAGACATGCACCCTGCCGTTAACCGGTGTCGGCGTCGTCAAACGGATCGTATCTGACCTCGCGGTCATCGATGTCACCCCTCAGGGCTTTAAACTCATAGAAAGGGCGCCTGGTGTATCTGTTCAGGAGATCATCAATGCTACTGAAGGAAAACTGATTGTTGAAGGGGAGATCCCCGAGATAGAGGTTTGATTTGAATATCGAATATTGAATATCGAATATTGAAGTTTGAAGTTGGGCTGATTAAGCGATTACCTTGATAAAAACATTGACATGTCTCACTATTTTTCTCTTGGCCGGATTCCACGTAAACGGCATGTTGTTTTCCGCAAACCGGATGGAGGTTTATATGCCGAACAACTGGTTTCAACCGAAGGGTTTTCCGACACTTATTCCCTCGTTTATCATTGTCACCCCCCGACCCTGGTGACAAAGATTGATGAAGCCTACTCCGTTGCGCCGAAGATTGCCGACCCGAAGAACATGCAAAACCGTCTATTCCGCGGATTTGAGGTGGCTCCTGCTGATGATTACCTGGAAAGCCGGATCCCGGTGCTGGTCAACAACGACTGCCACATCAGCCTTGCCGCTCCGCGAAAATCGATGACCGGCTACTGGTTTAAAAACTCGGGTGCCGATGAAATGATCTTCATCCACCGGGGTGAAGGAACCCTGAAAACCATGTATGGGAACATCCCGTTCAGTTATGGCGATCACCTGGTGGTCCCCCGGGGAGTCATTTACCAGATGGAATTCAACTCGCCGGACAACCGGTTGTTCATTGTAGAATCCTTTTCACCGCTCCGTTTCCCAAAACGGTATCTCAACAAATACGGGCAGTTGCTTGAGCATGCCCCTTTTTGTGAACGTGATATCCGGAAACCACAGGTGCTTGAGACCCATGATGAGAAAGGCGATTTCCTGGTGAAGATCAAGCGGGAAGATACCATCTGGCCGTATCACTTTGCATCCCATCCGTTCGACCTCATTGGCTGGGACGGATTTCACTATCCTTATGCCTTCTCCATTCATGATTTTGAACCTATCACTGGCCGTTTGCATCAGCCACCCCCGGTGCATCAAACATTTGAAACACCGGCCTTTGTGATCTGTGCGTTTGTGCCGAGGTTATATGATTATCACCCTGACTCCATTCCGGCACCCTACAACCACAGCAATGTTGATTCGGACGAGGTTCTCTATTACGTTGATGGTGATTTCATGAGCCGCAACAACATCAAACAGGGATACATCACCCTCCATCCAACCGGCATCGTGCACGGTCCGCATCCGGGTGCTGTTGAACGCAGCATCGGTGCGAAAGAGACCAAAGAACTTGCCGTGATGGTCGACACCTTCCGGCCCCTTAAAATCACAGAGCAGGCATTTGAAATCGAAGAACCTGAGTATTACAGGTCGTGGATTGAATAAAAGAATGAAGGCAATGAAGGCAATGCAAACAATGCAAACAATGCAGGTAATGCAGGCAATTAAAAAATGGCACTTTTAGTACTTATATAAATTAATGAAGATGAATTCCAGGGATGAATTTTTACCGATTAACGGAACTGATTACGTAGAGTTTTATGTAGGCAATGCCAAACAGGCTGCACACTATTATCAAACAGCTTTCGGGTTTCAGCCATTGGCTTATGCAGGGCTGGAAACGGGACTCAAAGATCGCACTTCGTATGTGCTGCGACAGGATAAGATCACCTTTGTCTTCACGACTTCTCTGATTCCTGATTCACCCATTGCCGACCACTGCAAGCTTCACGGCGATGGGGTGAAAGTTGTGGCTCTTTGGGTGGATGATGCCAGGAAATCGTTTGAGGAAACCACTAAACGCGGTGCAGTTCCCTATCTGCATCCTCATGTTGAAAAGGATGAAACCGGTACAGTTGTATTGTCGGGCATTCGCACTTATGGGGAGACGGTTCATGTTTTTGTGGAACGGAAAAACTACCGGGGAATCTTCCTGCCCGGGTTCGTAAAATGGGAACCACTGTATCGGCCTTCCTCCGTGGGGTTGCGCTATGTTGACCACATGGTTGGGAATGTGAACTGGGGAGAGATGAACACCTGGGCTAAGTTTTATCATGATGTGATGGGATTTGATCAACTGATCTCCTTCGACGATACAGATATATCCACCGAATTCACAGCCCTGATGAGTAAAGTAATGGCCAGCAGCAATCTGTATATCAAATTCCCATTAAATGAACCGGCTGCAGGAAAGAAAAAATCGCAGATCGAAGAGTACATTGAATTCTACAAAGGGGGAGGTGTACAACATGTTGCCATGGCAACCGACAACATCCTTGATACCGTTGCTGCCCTAAAAAGCCGGGGTGTCGAATTTCTAAGGGTTCCTGATGCCTATTATGATTCGCTGCGCCAACGGGTTGGAAATATTGATGAAACCCTTGAGCCATTGCGTGAACTGGGCATTCTCGTTGACCGGGATGAAGATGGATACCTGCTGCAGATATTTACAAAGCCTGTTGAAGACCGCCCAACGGTTTTTTATGAGATCATCCAACGCAAAGGTGCCAGATCATTTGGTAAAGGCAACTTCAAGGCGCTGTTTGAATCAATTGAGCTGGAACAGGAAAAACGAGGAACCCTGTAGAATATCGAATATTGAATATTGAATAAAGAATGTTGAAATGGGTGGTGATAGGTTATTGACTTCGTGGATTGACGTAAAGAAGGAGAGTGATTTTCCGATACAGAATATTCCTTTCGGGATTTTCAGAATGCCCGGAGGAAAGAGTTGTGCTGCCACCAGGATCGGTGACACTGTTATAAACCTGTATGCGCTTGCCAGACATGGTTTCCTGGATGGACTTGAAATTGATGCTGAGGTCTTTCACAGGCATACCCTGAATGACTTCATTGCCCTTGGAAAACCTGTCTGCAGCGCAGTTCGCAAACGGATTGCGGAAATTTTTGAGAAAGAACATTCTGCACTTCGCGACCGCCCTGACCTGCAGTCAGAAATCCTGATCAGCCATGACAAAGTTGAGATGCTGATGCCTGTGCACGTTGGAGATTATACTGACTTTTACTCCAGCATTGAACATGCAACCAACGTTGGCATCATGTTCCGTGATCCGGCAAATGCACTGCTTCCCAATTGGAAACACATTCCGGTTGGCTACCATGGCAGAAGCTCTTCCATCGTTGTTTCAGGTACCAACATTCACCGGCCAAAAGGCCAGACAAAAGCCGACAATGCCGAGTTCCCTGAATTTGGCCCGTCAAAGCAGGTCGATTTTGAACTTGAGATGGCATTTATCACCGGGAAGAAAACAGCGCTGGGACAATCTGTTTCAACAGCCAATGCCGAAGACCATATATTCGGCATGATCCTGTTCAATGATCTGTCGGCCCGCGACATACAGAAATGGGAATATGTACCCCTGGGACCATTTCTGTCCAAGAATTTCGGTTCCGTGGTTTCCCCATGGATCATAACCATGGATGCACTGGAGCCTTTCCGTGTTGCAGGTCCCATTCAGGAACCAGCGGTGTTGCCATATCTCCGGTTTGACGGAGACCATAATTTCGACATTCACCTTGATGTGTTTATTCAGCCTGAAAACCAACCTGAACAACCAGTCTGCCATTCAAACTACAAGTACATGTACTGGAATCTTGTGCAACAACTTGCACACCAAACAGTTAATGGCTGCAACATCAATGTTGGCGACATGTACGGCTCCGGGACCATCAGCGGACCTGCTCCTGATTCATTCGGCTCGATGCTTGAAATCGCCTGGAAAGGAACCAGGCCGGTTAAAATGGCGGATGGGAGTGAGCGGAAATTCATCAACGACAACGACACGATCATCATGCGGGGATATTGCATGAAGGACAATCTGCGGATCGGTTTTGGCGAAGTTAAAACCAAAATCATGCCTGCCACCTAATAGTTCATAATTCAAAATTCGTTGTTCAATATTCAAAATTCAAAAATGAGCCCCTCTCCTTCCGACTACCTGCACTTCGATCCAAAGGAAACTTCCATCCAGAAGTTTCACCACCTGATGTTGGGAGCCATTGCCCCACGGCCGATCGCTTTTGCAAGCACGATCGATCAGGATGGTCGTCCCAATCTTTCACCTTTCAGCTTTTTCAACGCATTTGGCGCCAATCCTCCCATTGTGGCCTTTTCTCCGTCACGGCGGGGCATCGACAACACCACAAAACACACCTATCAGAACATCAAAGAAGTTCCGGAGGTGGTGATCAATGCCGTCAGTTATGAGATGGTGCAAAAAATGAGCGATTCAAGTGCCGATTTTCCAAAAGGAGTCAATGAATTTGAAATGGTTGGATTGACCATGCTGCCCTCCGACCTTGTAAAACCATTCAGGGTTAAAGAGTCGCCCGTTCAATTCGAGTGTAAAGTGATCCAGGTAATCGAAACAGGCACCGGGCCGGCCGCCGGGAACCTGGTGATCTGTGAAATATTGCGTATCCATGTCAACCCATCGGTGATGGATGACAAAGGCAGAATTGACCCCCACAAAATCGACCTGGTAGGTCGGCTGGGCGGAGAATATTATGTAAGGGCTTCAGGCGACGCCATATTTGAGCTTGCCAAGCCCGGATAATCAGATTGTAGATACGGGGCATGCCCCGTATCTACGGTATAAAACAAATTCATTATGGAAACCAACCCTATCCTGAAAAACCTTCCCAGGCACCTGATGAGCCTGGTGATTGATCAGCCATACAACGAATATACTCCGCAGGACCAAGCCTTATGGCGTTATGTTATGCGGCAGAATGTTCGCTACCTTGGTAAAGTAGCCCACGAAGCCTACCTGGAAGGGTTGCATAAAACAGGAATCAGTATCGAAAGCATTCCCAGCATGTATGGCATGAACCGCATCCTTCAGGATATCGGATGGGCTGCCGTGGCAGTGGATGGTTTTGTTCCTCCGTCGGCCTTCATGGCGTTCCAGGCTTACAATGTGCTTGTAATTGCTGCCGACATCCGCCCGATGGATCAGATCGGTTATACCCCTGCCCCCGACATCATCCATGAAGCAGCAGGTCACGCGCCAATCATTGCCGATCCATTGTATGCCGACTTCCTGCGCAGATTTGGTGAAATCGGATCCAAGGCCTTTTTATCCCCGCAGGATTATGCACTTTATGAAGCGATCCGCCATCTCTCAATCATCAAAGCAGATCCATATTCAAGTCTGGATGCCATTGAGGAGGCGGAAAAACGGCTGAATGACATATCAAACAACATGGGCGATCCTTCCGAGTTAGCCCGTATCCGCAACCTTCACTGGTGGACCGTTGAATACGGTCTGATCGGGAACCCGGAGAATCCAAAAATTTATGGTGCCGGGCTGCTTTCATCCATCGCTGAAAGTTTTCATTGCCTGAAACCTGTTGTAAAGAAGATTCCGCTTACTGTTGATGCTGCGAACTTTAATTACGACATCACGGAACCACAGCCCCAGCTTTTCATCACCCCCGATTTTGAGTCCCTGAATGTGGTACTTGACGAATTTGCTGACACCCTGGCGCTCAGGCGGGGCGGAGTATACGGACTTATGCAGGCGATTCGCTCAGGAAATACCGGAACAGCTGAATATAGTTCCGGGCTCCAGGTTTCCGGTACATTTACCCGGGTCATCGAAAAAGCCGGCAACCCTGTGTATCTCATCACCACCGGCCCGACTAACCTTAACTTTGCCGGAAAGGAATTAGCCGGGCATGACACGAAATACCACGCACATGGTTTTGGATCACCAGTCGGGAAGATTAAAAACTTATCTGTATCTCTGGAAGATTTCTCAGAGGAGGAACTGGACCAGATTGGGTTGACTGATGGTGAACCCGTAAACCTTGAATTCGAATCAGGGGTAACAGTTACAGGGAAAGTACTTGGCAAAACCATCTGTGATGAGCATCTTGTGTTATTAAGCCTCAATGACTGCCATGTTATGTATGAGGGAACAACCTTATTTGAGCCCGGGTGGGGCACCTTCGACATGGCTGTTGGTAAAAGCATTGTTTCTGTGTTTTCCGGCCCGGCTGATGCCGACTCGTTTGGGTTGAAATATCCCGCTCCTGAGGAGAAAACCCATAAAATCCAACACGACGAACAAGCCAGGAAATTACACTCGCTTTTCCAGCAGGTACGCGATATCAGGGAACAAAATTGTTCCTTCGCACTCTTGCCTTCGATCTGGCAGGAGTTGCAGCGTGATCATCCCGGAGACTGGCTGTGTGCCCTGGAAATACTGGAATTGCTGAAGGATAAAAAAATCGATGACTTGTTTGTATTGGAAGTCACATCCTTCCTGCTTTCGAAAAAAGGAGAAGGTGACGCCATGTCGAAACTTATTGACGATGGATTTGCCATGCTTACTTAACACGCTTATTGAATTTCAAGATCCCGCGCACCAGGATGGTCATCGTGACAAGGGTAATTCCAAGGATAAAATACTCAATGTTTTCAATGGAAGCAGGAATTTTCCTTCCAACCAGGTAACCAAGAGGTATCAGCGTACCTGACCACAATATGGCACCTGTGATGTTGTACATGGTAAACTTCCAGAAATTGATGCCGATGGTGCCGGCAAGAATGGGCACAAAAGTGCGTACGACAGGCATAAAACGACCTGCAATCAATGCAATTCCCCCGTATTTTTCGTAGTATTCCCTTGAGGTTTCGAAGTGTCGCTGCTTAAAGAAAAACGTGTCTTTTTTATTCAGCAATCTCGTGCCAAAAAATTTTCCTGTATAATAGCCTGTAACGTTCCCGGCTATGGCGGCCAACGCAACTGTTAAGACCAGAAGCCAGATATTGACCATCAGATCGCTGCCACACAGCAAACCGGCAGTAAACAACAAGGCATCACCCGGGAATATAAAACCGATAATCAACCCCGTTTCTGCAAAAATAACAATCAACAGGAGCGCAAGTCCTCCGTAGTGAATCAATTTTTCAGAATTCAACAGGATCTCAAAAAACTCTTTCAGGTTTTCCATTAAACAGAGCTCACTCTTTGGTGATCTCTTCGTAAATCATGATGATCTCTTCCTTATACCTGCCAGGAGCCTCCACATATCCCCAACCCAGTTCCATCTCCATGATTCCGCCAAGTGCAGTGTCGTCGGAAGCCACGATTCCATGGGGTATTTTACGATCGCTGAGCACTTCTGTGATCAGGCCTGCTTCAAACTCATTGTTCAAAACAAGGATTTTTTCATACGATTCCATAGCAGCATATTTTTGCTCTAAGGTACGCAACTTTCCCCAAAGGGCAATTATAATTTTGGAGCAGATTTCCTCCCTGCAGCCATCACATGCTTTAACCTGGCAATTCCTGACCAGGTAAGATAACCCAGCAGGAAAATGATGGTACCTGAAATGATTCCCGGATGTGAGGCAAACTGTCTGCCTGCAATATCAACCAACGTGGTGAACATGCTCTGCAGCGCATGAAAGATCGGAACGAAAATCATGGGAAATGCAGAGATAAGTACTTCAAAAATGTCGAAGGATGCAAGAATGTGTGTAATAGTTTCCATGGGATTGAATATTTCGGCCAAAATTAATCAGGAGAGGCGCCCCTGGAAACTCTTTTTCGATGAATTCCCGAAAAAAACGGACGAAACCAGTTAAGAAGGTGGCAGAGCCTTTCTCATCTCATCGTTCTTCTCAGCAAGTTGCTGCATCAGTTTCGTGATATTTTCCTGATAGTATTTCATCAGGCTGGGCAGTTTATCGAGATTTGTTCCGGAGCTGGCATACTCGTTGATCAGCTTTATATTTGACCGCAGGTTTCCGGAAGCCAGCAGTTCAAGACTTGATTTAATTTTGTGTGAGGTACGGGCAATCTCTTCAATGTTATTTTGCTTAAATGCATCATAAAGCGCTGATGAATAGTCTGGTGTAAGTTCAATAAACTTTTCAATCAAGTCAATGATCTCAGACCTGTCGTCACCCAACAGCCTTGAAAGTTTTGTCAGATCAAATTGCGGATTTTGCCTGCTTTTGATTGCAGAAGCATCCTGTGATGCTGTTTCAGCGGAAGGGATGTATGTTAAAGGAATGCCGAATGCTGCCATCAGTTTGCCAAATAACGACTCTTCTTCAAACGGTTTTGTGAGATAATCAATCATTCCTGCATCCATGGCTTTGCCAATGGCTTCTGTGGTTGCAAAGGCAGTGAGGGCTATGATGGGGGTTTTGATATTAAACTCTTTGCGGAGAATCCTGGTCGCCGTTAGCCCATCCATGACGGGCATTTGCATATCCATCAGGATCAGGTCGTAATTTTTCTCACCGACTTTTTCAATAGCTTCCCGCCCGTTGGCAGCCAGATCGGTATTGGTATTCCATTTTAATAAAATCGACCTGGCAATAAACTGATTGAATTCATTGTCCTCTACCACAAGGATATTCTTGCCTTTCAACGCATCCGGATCGAGGTAAATTTTCCGGTTCACCTCATTTAGAAGCGTTTTTTCAGTAGTTTCAAACTCAACCGTAAAGAAGAATCTGCTGCCAATACCTTTCCGGCTTGTCACCTGCAACTCACCACCCATGAGACCGACAAGTTGCCTGCTGATGGCGAGGCCGAGACCGGTTCCCCCATATACCCGGGTAACACTTTCGTCTTCCTGCTTAAATTTCTCAAAGATATTCTGAAGGTTTTCTTCGCTGATTCCGATCCCGCTGTCGGTAACGGAGAAGATAAATGTTGCCTTGTTTTCTGATTCATTCACAAGGGAGCAGGAGAGGTCTATTCCTCCTTCTGAAGTAAATTTAATTGCATTGTTAACCAGGTTTATCAGGACCTGTTGCAACCGCACAGGATCGCCAATTACGGCTTTCAGAAAAGGTGCTTCAACCATGGCAGAAAGGGTAATTGCCTTTTCCTCTGCTGCATGAGAAAGGAAACTATACACCCTGTCAAAAATGGTTTGCAGGTTAAAAGGGATCTTTTCGAGCTCAACCCTGCCAGCTTCGATCTTTGAAAAATCAAGAATTTCATTGATGATGTTGAGTAAGTTTTCACCCGAAATCAACAATTTATCATTGAGAACTGTTTGCTCAGGATTAAGTCTCGTATCCTTCATTAAACGTGAAAGTCCGATCACCGCGTTGAGCGGAGTCCGGATCTCATGGCTCATATTGGCAAGAAATGTGCTTTTGGCGGAGTTAGCCGACCTGGCATCATCAATTGCTTTTCTCAAATTCTTTTCAATCATTACCCGGGCTGTGGTGTCACGATATTGCCACAGGTTGCCAAGAAACCTGCCTTCAAGAAATATTGGTATGTAGTCACGTTCAAAGGTACGCCCGTTGGCAAGGTCCAACTCTTCCCCGGTTACCGGCAATTTCTCCTTCAGGATATTTTCAATCCGGTTAACAAATTTTTGAGGGTCAGCAAACAGTCCTTTGGATTGTTCGGCAGAATCGGTACAGTCGGCCCCAAAAAGGTGTTCAGGCTGCACCGGTATGCCAAACATGTCGCAGAATGCCTGGTTTATCAGGGCAATTTTCCGGTCCTGGTCTTCAACCAGGATACCTGACTGAAGGTTCCTGATAAGGGTTTCAAGCCTTACCTTGATTGAGGCCAGGCGGTCATGCGCTTCCTTCTGCTCTGCATTGTGCAGGATATAGGCATAAATTCCGCCGGCGATGTTGCAGATAAAGGAGAGTATGATCTGGCACTCCTCGTTGAAGGCGTCTTTTCTGGAACTGACTATTCCAAACGCCCCAACCGGCTCAGTTCCGTTGAGTACCGGAATATAAAGCCGGGAACGAACCTGGAAACTACGTTTTGAAGACATCGAAAGGTTTGATGGGTCATTTTCAGTATCCGGAATATGCAAAATCTTCCCGGTTTTGAAAACAAGGCCGGGATGCCTCTCCATCGCCGTTTTATCGGCCTCGGCACGCTCCTCTTCTGAAAACCCCTTTGCGAACAGGAGTTTAAGTCTTTTTTCTTGAAAATCATACAGATACAGGCCGGATGATTCAATATCAAGCAAGTCATCAAGTACTTCACTCACGCTTGTTGCAAGGTGTTCAAACGTTGAAATTATTCCGAAACCCTGCGAAAAGTGGTTAAGCCGTTTCAGAATTTCAAGCTGATCTGTAATTTTCGTCATCTGACAGGTGGTTTATAAGGCGCCCAGACCAGCCCGGGCACATTGCTCATCCGTTGAATAATGTCCGCCACTGATGCCTATGGCTCCTATTACCTGGTTATCTGCGGTAACAGGTATTCCGCCCCCCATCAGCATGAAATCACAGAAATCATGCACACCTTCACGGAGGATAGGATCATCTTTGATAAAATTAAACCATGATTCACCAGTCGGCATTCCGAAGCCAACCGCCGTAATTGCTTTCTTTCGTGAGGCATCAACTGAAATAAGCGGGGCATTGTCCATCCTGGCAAAACACTTAATGACCCCGCTTTCATCGACAATGGTGACAGAAATGGTGAGGTGAAGTTCCGATGCTTTAGCAATGGCTGCCTTGACCATTCGTTCTGCATCATTCAGACTGATCGATCTTTTCAGATAATTTTCCATCGGATAAAGGAGTATTATTCCCTGTTTTAGTTTAAAAAAACATAGAAACCACAACAAAATTATGATGGTAAAGATACATTTTTTATCGGATGATGGTTGCCCGTTTGACTCCCTTATAATTTATTTTCCCTGACACCCCAAGATACCTGATCAGCGCTTCAGTGGTGGTTAATGTTGAAACCGTTCCCTGGTCTTTATGATCAAATTTATAGGTGGATGACATATAATTGTTCATGGCAACAGAATACTCCGCCGCGGGATCCAGGGGTTTCCCCGACATGTCTGTCATTTCAACAGATTTACACTGGTTATTTCCGTCGTCGGTCACCTGGTACATCATACCTGACACCTGCAGATCAATGCCTTTTTCATGCTGATATCCATAACAAATCAGGGACTTTATCTCATCGGCAGTCATGGAATAAATGACCACCTGGTTGTTGAACGGGTCGAGTTTGTAAATATCTTTGAGGGTGATCGCCCCTGCAGATAATGACGGGACCCTGATGCCTCCCCGGTTTTGAAATGCAAAATCGACTTTCACCTGGTTGGTCAGCGCATCGGTCATCAGGCTTCCAAGTTCATCCTCACCAACAATTGGACTCTCGGTTGTTCCTACTATCTTATTGAATTCCGGGGTGTTATTATACATATCAATGAGCGCCCTGACTCCCCGGTCTTCACTTTTCAGTATTGAAAAAGGAATTACTTCATCATTCCGGGTGGTGATCTTACCATTTTCCACCCACAGCGTCGTCTTCCCGACATAAGCCAGATGAGCGCCTGCCTGTACAATCATCACACCGTTGGCAAATCGGGGCTGGTTAAGCAACGTGTGGGAGTGACCCCCAATGATCACATCGATCTGAGGCATCGAATCGGCCAGCCGGATATCATCATCCAATCCCAGGTGCGACAAGGCAATGAAGATATTGTTCTCTTTTTTCAGCCATGCAAATTCCCGGGCTTTGGTAAGTCCATTGACGAATTTGACATCTTTCATGTTTGAGGGATGAGCGCTTGGAAGGCCATTGTCGTCGAGCTGGATAATCCCAAGCATGGCAATAGAGATATCGTTGCCAGCCTTAAAAATGGTGTAAGGCCTCAGTTGGCCGACCACTGCATCCGACCCGTCCATGTTACAGCTGATGAACGGAAATTTTGCCTGGCTCATGCGCTTCCTGAGTAGTGTTTGCCCCATATCAAATTCGTGGTTTCCCATGGCTGACACTTCAAAACCACAGCGGTTCATCAGGTCGATCATTGGGTAACCTTTGTCGGGGACCATGTCAACAACAGGGTTCCCGGTAAAGTTATCACCCGCTGATACCAGGAAGACAAACGGATGTATCTTTTTCAGACTGTCGGCAAGGTAGGCCAGCCTGGCCATATTGTCGATTTTGGAATGCATATCGTTGGTATGCAGGATGATGATCTCTGTCTGTTTGCCCTGGGCAAGGCCTGAAAAGGATAGCAGGAACAACATTCCTGCCAGCAGTATCGAATATATTTTGTTCATTGATTTCATTTGTACAAAAGTACAAAACAACAGCGACAATTTCTAAAAGTAACAGCCGCTATTGAATTCAACAGCGGCTGTACCCCGTAAAATAGAATAACCAAAAAAACTAACATTCACAGCCACACTTGCCAATCCGGGAATAATCGGTTTGCCGGACTTATTACATGACAATATGAAGTTGAAAAATAGACACTGGAATAAAGTACAGGTTGCCTGTGGGTGTATTTATTTATTAAAATCATCATTAGGATTTGCAGGCGGAAATGTGGAATTTTGCAGATAAATTAACAAGATGTCCGGATTTCTGTTTCAAGATGTGATTTTCGGTCCTGTGCGCAGCAGGCGTCTGGGATTATCTCTGGGGATTAATCTGCTCCCGCTTCATTCGAAATACTGTTCATTTAATTGCATTTATTGTGAATGTGGGTGGACACCCCCTGTCCAGGCCTCTCATCCTGAGTTTCCATCGCGTACGGAGGTGCGTGGTTACCTTGAACAACGACTCCTGCAATTAGTTGCAGATGAGCATTTTCCGGACGCCATCACTTATGCTGGAAATGGTGAACCCACATTGCACCCCGAGTTTGCCGGAATTGTTGAGGATACCCTTGTACTGCGTGATCAGTATGTTCCTGCTTCAAAAGTTACCGTGTTGTCCAATGCCACCAGGATCAGCGATCCCGCTGTTTTTGCAGCCCTGAAAAAACTTGACAACAATATACTCAAGCTGGATGCCGGTTCTGAGAAGTTGTTCAACCTGATCAACAATCCTGTTGAACCGGTTGATTTTGCAGGGCTGATTGATCTGCTGAAAAAATTCGATGGAGCGCTTATTATCCAGAGCATGTTTCTTCGTGGCACCTATAAGGGGGAGGTTGTTGACAATACTGCTGCCGGGGAGGTTGAGGATTGGATCGGATTGTTGACAGCCATCCATCCAAAACTGGTGATGATCTATCCTATTGCCCGTGCCACACCCCTTCACAGCCTTGAAAAAATAGCTTTGAGTGAATTGGATTTAATTGCAGATAAAGTCAGGAAAGCCGGTATAAAAGTTCAGGTATATCAATAATCCCAACAAACCATCATTCCCATGGAAAGCTTGTATTACCCTGCGAAAATCTGGCTGGCATTTGGGGAGGTAGTCATTGACAACCAGGAAATTGCCGGCTGGCTTATCAGCAATGGTTTTCCGGAAGTTGCAGCCCTGGGTCATGCAATCAGGGGCAGCGAAGAGGCTACTACCTGGCTCTTTCAGAATAAATATTTCCACCTTGCAGCATTTGATGCAGCCATTGACGAGAATCTGAAGGCATACCAATGGCTGAGGGCAAACAATCACCCCTTTCTGGCGGTATTTGCCGAGGCCTGTCACGGCAGACAATCTGCCATCGACTGGTTTTATAAAAACAAGATGGAGGCATTTGTACTTATTGCAAAAAGAATCAAAGACCTGCGCGACAATACGACATTTGATTACCACAAGAAGAAGTTTTAACGATGAATTATCCGGTAAATAGGTTCAGTCTTTTGTTTTACATGATCATGGCGTTTTCGAATTCCTCATCTGCTCAATCCTGGGAGTTTATAAAAGAAAAGGAAGGGATAAAAATATATACAAGGAAGGAGACCGGCAAGTCTGTTAAATCATATAAAGGGATTACGGAAATCAATGCACCGGCAGAAAAGGTTTACGCCATGATTGAAGATGTGAACCACACCGACTGGTGGGACAAGAACCTTAACCAGATCAAGGTGTTGGTTTATGAAAAGGATAAACGGGCGCAGTATTACCTTGTTTATGATTTACCATGGCCGGTAACAGACCGCGACCTGTGTGTGAATGTCACCGTAACAATCGATCAGGCAACAGGGGTGCGGAAGATCATTGCGGGCCCGCTTCCGGGGCTCATGCCTGAAGTCACGGGGATGGTGCGCATCAAGGATTATCGTCAAACCTGGACCATCAAGCCCACTGGCAAAGGAACTGCGCATGTGGAACTTGAAGGTTGTGTTGACCCGGCCGGGAGTATTCCTGACTGGCTCTCCAACATGGTCATTGTTGACTCCCCGTTAAAGGTCATTGGCGGGGTAAAGCAGCAAATGGAAAAATAACACTGAAGTGGCTATCCGCAATGGGAATAGCCGCAGCTTTTGCATACCAGGCATCCTTCCTGGTAAATTAATCCGTTTGGATCTTTGCATTTGGGACATTTATGCTCAGCCGCTTTAGTTCCATCAGGGATGAATTTCTTCAATGCACGCTCAATTCCGTTCTTCCAGGTATTGATGGAATCAACCTCAAAATTAAGCTTGGAGATTATATTGACCACGAAAGGCAGCGGCATCCCATGTCTTAAAATTCCTGAGATCAACTTTGCATAGTTCCAGTACTCCTTGTTGAACGATCGCGAAAGGGCTTCTATCGTAATTTTGTAACCCTGGCGGTCTTCGAACTGAAAGTCATACCGCGATCCGACGCCATCGGGGCGGGACTTAACGATCCATCCCTTCTGAACCCATGCCGGAACCCAGAAATCTTCGGCGACCCCGGTAAATATTTCATAAGGGCGGCCATTCAGGATGCCCACCACGGCGATCCATTTTTCATGATCGTTCTGAAAGCGAACGATATCGGCTTCAAGTCTGTCGGGCCGGTGGGGTGCGGTGGTTTCAACAAATTCATCGCCTTTGTCCTTCTTCTTCTTGTCCTTGGAGTCGCTGTTTACAAGCACACCGGAACGGGAGCCATCGCGATACACCGTCATCCCCTTGCAGCCAACATTCCATGCGGTTTCATAGATGGTGCTGATCATCTCCTCTTTCGCATCATTGGGTACATTGACTGTAACACTGATGGAGTGATCGACCCATTTCTGAACAGCTCCCTGCATTTTCACCTTGGCCACCCAGTCAACATCATTGGCTGTTGCCTTGTAAAACGGTGATTGCTTAATGATCGCTTTGAGTTCTTTTTCGGGCATGTGTGAAACCTCCTCCACATTGAACCCATTGACAGTGAGCCAGGTTATGAAGTTATGGTGAAAAACGTGATACTCTTCCCAGGTATCGCCCACCTCATCTTTAAAGGTGATTTTAACGTTTTTATCATTGGGATTGACCTTGCGGCGACGTTTGTAGTTCACGGCAAAAACTGGCTCAAGACCTGAAGTGGTTTGGGTAAGGATGCTCACCGAACCTGTTGGAGCAATGGTAAGCATGGCAATGTTTCTGCGACCTGTGACGGCCATATCTGCATAGACATCGGGCGCTGCATCTTTCATCCGCTGAATGAACGGATTATTTTTTTCGCGCGCTGTATCATAAATCGGAAAGGGGCCACGTTCTTTCGCCATGATTACGGAGGAACGGTATGCTTCGATGGCCAGGATTTTATGCACTTCGACGGAGAAATCTGTTGCATCATCGGTTCCATATCGGGTACCCAGGGCTGCCAGCATATCTCCTTCAGCGGTGATACCAAAACCGGTCCTTCGACCCTGGATAGCTTTTTTCTTGATATTCAGCCACATATTTCGTTCCCTGACCTTGATCTCTTCACATTCAGGATCTCTTTCAATTTTTTCGAGTATCCGGTCAATTTTTTCAAGTTCCAGGTCGATGATGTCATCCATCATTCGCTGAGCCTTGTGAATATGCGAAATAAAGAGCCCGGAGTCGAAGCTGGCTTCAGCAGTAAAAGGCTTGTCAACATAGTTGTAGAGGTTGATGGCCAGGAGGCGGCAGCTGTCGTAGGTACAGAGGGGGATTTCGCCGCAGGGGTTTGTGGATACCGTGCGAAAACCAAGGTCGGCATAACAATCGGGAATCGATTCACGGATGATGGTATCCCAGAAAAGGATTCCGGGTTCAGCTGATTTCCAGGCATTGTAGACGATTTTATTCCAAAGTTCGCGGGCTTTCATTGGCCTTCTGACTGTAGGATCCTGAGAATCAACCGGATATCGCTGAACAAATTCCGTATCACTGATCACGGCCTGCATGAATTCATCAGTGATCTTGACAGAAATATTGGCTCCGGTCACCTTTCCGGCTTCCAGTTTTGCATCGATAAAATGTTCTGCATCAGGATGAGCGATGGAGATGCTGAGCATCAGTGCACCACGCCGGCCTTCCTGTGCCACTTCGCGGGTTGAATTTGAATATCGCTCCATGAAGGGAACGATTCCGGTGGAGGTGAGCGCACTGTTTTTAACTTCACTGTATTTGGGACGGATGTGCGACAGGTCATGGCCTACCCCGCCCCTGCGTTTCATCAGCTGAACCTGTTCTTCATCAGTTTTCATGATGGCACCATAAGAATCGGATGCACCTTCGTTGCCAATCACAAAGCAGTTCGAAAGGGATCCGATCTGAAAATCGTTGCCGATACCAGCCATCGGGCTTCCCTGGGGAACGATGTATTTGAAATTCCGCATGAGTTCAAAAAGTTCATCCTCGCTCATGGGATTGGGGTATCTTTTTTCGATGCGGGCGATTTCCCGGGCAATCCGGCGATGCATATCGTCGGGTGTTAATTCAAACAGATGTCCTTCTGAATTCTTCAGGGCATACTTGTTGGCCCATACACTGGCGGCAAGGCTGTCTCCATTAAAATAGGCTGTTGATTTTTCTATAACCTCTGCAAACGAATAAATTTTCCGTGCAGGTTCTTTTGTAATTATCTCTTTCATCTCTGATGCTTCAATCGTCATTTTTGGACGGATTCTTTTCGCCAGTACTTCATTGTAATAGTCTGTCTTAGGATCCATTTCCGTGTTGATTTCCGTATTAATAACCGTGTTTTTTTCCATGCATGAACAGGATTAACTGTTATGTTCTGATTTTGTTAACTGATTGTTCTTGCGAACTTTCCAATAAAATGTCGGGAGAAATTTTGATGCAGCAAGATACAACGAACGATGGGTTCCGGCCAATTTAGTTATTAACACCAGGGTGGATAACAAGGGTAAATGCCTGAATTAAAAAAACATATACTTTGATAATTCAGTTTAGGGGTCTGTTATCCCGAAGTTGGGGCTTCGCCGGCTGTCCAGATTTGCTTTTTCCCAAAGCCCAGGCGATTGTCGGTCATCTTAATAAAATCGGGTTGCAAAACCCAAAGGTGCAGATTGGGCATCAGGCGGGCAATCGGAAAACGCCTGAGATAGTCTGTTTTAGCCCTGCGTTTTAACGCAGGGGTCCCGGGTACAGCGATATCACCTGTAAACTGTATCCCCCGAATCCTGCCGACAATTTTGGTTTCAAGGGCGATGGTCCCTGCAACCCGGTAGTTGTTTCCCTCCACCACATCGCGAATATGGCGTGTTTCGTGGTCGGAGGTGAAAATAAAATGGTTCTCCTCCTCCAGGTAAACATAATAACAGGTTGCACACCAGGGCTGGTTATCGCGCGAAACGGCAATCGTAAAAATATGATGTTCCCCGATGAAATCGACTATTCGCTGATCAGGATGGGACATGGTTAAAAATCAAGACTAAGTGAAAAATAAAATATTGGTTTGAGGATCCGGCCATCTTCAATACCCCAGGCAAGGTCGCCACGGAGGAAATACCCGAACAACCTGGTCCGTGCACCAAATCCGAAGCCCTCCACGATCGGATCCTTTTGCATTTCAACTTTGATTAACAATGGTTTACGATAGATATACCGGGTGAACAGCTGGTTATCGGTCGACCAGGGTGATGCCCCTGTCCAGGCAGAACCGACATCTCCGAAAGCGACAATCTGGAAATTATTGATGAAATCAGACCTGATGGGGCGGTTAAACAGGTAACGGAATACCGGCCATCTCAACTCGGAATTAAAAACAAAGAAACTATTCCCATTCCTGATATTCTGGTCAAAACCACGCATGTTGGTCGCCAGCGTCTGGAATGCATAGTTCTGATCGAATGCTACAGGGGTGTTAACATTATAGGCCGGGAAGAGCCAGTTGTCGACCCCACCCATGTAATAAAGAAGCTTGTTACTGCCAACAGATGTACTTGCTGCAAAACGGTTTGCCCAAATCAAGGACCGGTGTACCCGCTGGTAATTGCGGAAATCCATTCCCACCACAATCAGGTTGTTGACGTTGTTGTTCACCATCTGGTAATACTCTCCAAAAAACTTATACCTGGTGCCCTGGTAAAGATTCAGTCCGAGGCTTCGGGTATTATCATAAGTCAGTTCCAGTTTAACACTTCCCCAGACATCATGAATGTCGGGCAGTTTTATATTAACCTGATCTGTTGACAAAAAAATAGCACGGTCGTATCGCACTGCGGCGGTCCCTTTGATATTCAGCACCGGGGTAAAAGGATAGGTTGCCACATAGTACAACTCATGGATTTTGTGCCTTACAATAGAATAGTACCCTGCCTCTTCAACCGCTTTCCGGTGAAATACGATTTGATGGTCAAACCGATGTTTGTAATTTCCGAAACTGAAAAGATACTCATTGTTGATGAGGCTGACATTTAATCGAACACCGCCGCTGATGCGGTAATCTTCCATGAGATCAGTGATCCCCACCATGAAGAGTGCATTCAAGCCGGGGTTGACAAACACCGGTGACTGACTCCCTGTAAAAGGCTGATAGGCGAAATTCAGATAGGTAAAGTCGATTTGGGTAACCATCTGATCTACATAGTATTCGACGTTGTAATTCAGCTGTTTGGCATTTTTATATTTGTCTGCAGTATCCTTTTTATTTGTTGTCTGCGAAAAATCCTTCTTTTGCAACGACTGGTACAATGCCCACCAGTGGTTATTGGTAGTATCCGTTCCGGCTGTTTTATTTTGCCCGGTTTGAATCCTTCCCGTTTTTGCCGTGTCAATTTTCGACAGTATCTGGTTAATCACCTCACTCTGCCTGACCACCCTGAAATGCCTTTTCTCCTGTGCTTTAAATGGTTCTGCGAGCCGTTTCAGACTGTCAGCCTTTTCCGGGTCAGTCTCGTTTTCTGCCGCCCTGATTTTTAAATCTTTGAAGTAGGATGGCCGTACCTCGGCTTTAACTACCTGTTTTGGGAGGATCAGGTCAGAGGTAAACATCTTGAAATTCCGGTTCCGAAAAATAATCTCCCCTATTTTTGCACCTTTTACCGAAACATCCTGGTCAAGGATATTGCGCGCATAGTTTGTTACCGGATAGGTGGTTGTGAAGTGGCGATAATGGGCGATGGTATCGATAAATGCAATCGTGCTGTCTGTCCTTGCGAGATACCGGTTCACGATTCCATTCTGGTCGCTCAGAAAACAAAAATAGTTCTCCCCATAAGGCAGGGGCTGCGTTTCGTGTGCATCGACGGTATTCGTCAGACGCTGAAGAACATTGCGTTTCGCCGCATAGTTGAAGAGGAAAAGATCGTTGTTATAATGCAGGTTTTCGATCTTCACCGGATCATCAAAGCGAATGGTGTCGTTGTTCCGGTTGGAGGAGAAGATGATGCTGGCAGAATGGTTTATAAACCTGGGATTCAGGTCGTTATATTTATCTTTGGTAATCTGCTCATGCGACCCGGAGGCAATGTTAAAAACGAAGATGTCCGACTGCCCTTTCTGCACAGCCGAAAAAACCAGCAATGAACCATCATCTGAATACGACATATCCAGAACTTTCTGGAAATTAACCAGCAGTAGATGTTCGAATTTCTTGTCTTCAAGATTATAAAAATAGAGCCATATTTCACCTTTTCTTTCTGCCAGAAAAGCCAGAATAGTGCCACTCGGATGCCAGGCAATCAGCGGATAGGTGTAGTCGGGCCGGTCGGCCAGGCGAAACCCGCCCCGGAAAATCCTGCGGGTTTTACCGGTTTCGGTGTTTTGGATAAACACTTTATAAATTCCGAGCTGGTGGGTGGCATAAGCCAGCATCGATCCATCAGGGCCGATCTTTAAGGAATTATAAACCCGGTCGGGTTTATTCCTTCTGTTAACCGGCTGGCCCATGGGAAGTGTTCGCCCTGCTTCCTGTTCAGTATAAACCGTTTTATAAAAAGTGAGCCATTCTTCTATCAGGGTTTGAAAACCCACCCCGACAACATACTGAAACCCCCTTTCCACATTTCTGCTGAGGCGGGCCATATAGACGATATTCGGGATCGATGAAGCTCCATATTTCATTGCCACATAATTCCACAATGAATGGCCGGCAAATGTTGCCTCCTCACCGCTTAACCCGTTGAATTTCTCATACTTGCGATTTAGAATGGCATCTCTTACGTGGTTTTCGATTTCTGCATCCCATTTTCGGGAAATAAATGAAATAAGGCCATTCATATACCATTCAGGAACTGAGAACAGGGCATTGTTTTTGATCTGGGCACCGATTCCCGTGCCATAGATCATGTTATTCAGGATCACCTGAGCAATCCCGGCGCGGATCTGCTGATCAAAATGCTCGTAATTACCATCAAAAAAAAGGAGCACCCTTCCTCCGATGATGCGGGTGACACCGCCGGTATTGTAATAATCCCAATCTCCAAAAAGTCCGACATTGCTTTGCTTCAGATCCGAGAGGGTGTTAAAGATGATAAACTGCACCTTCTCTTCCAGGTTTGACTGCAAACTGAGTTCAATCTCCTTGATGTGCTTATCAGCATATTCAGCGGTATATTGTGCCAGTTCCCTGCCATTCTGATAATAGTAGGTGTCGAATTTATCGAACCGGAAGTTCACCCATAAAAAATCAGTGTACTGAACCCGGCTTTTACCGAAAGTAAGTTGTGATCCATTGTAAAACTGCGCACGGAGAAGCCCCGGAAAAATCATCAGCAAACCCAGAATGATCCACGCTGTTGTCCAGATTTTAAAACCTCGGTTCACGCATGCATCCTTCGCCATATCCGGTTATACAAGGGAATTAAATGGAGGTGCTAAGGTACGATTATTTTCAATGTGCCATTCAACTGGCTGCATTTTCGTACCTTTGCAGCACTAGATAAACATGAAAACCAGATGATAAAAATCGAAAAATTTGTATTCAACACCTTCATGGTCAACTCCTATCTTTTATATGATGAAACAGGCAATTGTATCCTCATTGATGCGGCCTGTTACGACCCTGAAGAGGAGGATGAGATCAGAAATTTTCTTGCAGCAAATAACCTGACGATTATACGCAACCTGAACACGCATTGTCATATTGACCATGTTCTTGGAAATAATTTCATCGCCCAGACTTATAAAATCCGTCCTGAATACCATGAAAAGTCAACGCTGTTTTTTCATACACTGAAGGAGATCGGATCCTCTTTTGGATATGGCATCAGCCAGGTTCCCGAGCCGAAACGGTTTCTTGAAGATGGTGAAACAATTCAGCTCGGAAACTCTTCGGTTAACGTGCTTTACACCCCCGGACATGCCGAGGGTAGTGTTTGCTTTTACTGCGAAGACCAGAAGTTTGTGATTACCGGGGATGTTCTTTTCAAAGACACCATCGGCCGTACCGATCTGCCAACAGGCGATTTTGACCAGCTGATGCACAGCATCAAGACAAAACTCTTTACATTGCCCGGCGAAACCATCGTTTATCCCGGTCACGGACCTGAAACGTCGATCGGGTATGAGATGGCGAATAACCCGTTTATCAGGTGAAACATCTTAAAAAGATACTGGTCATCAGGTTCAGTTCTATTGGGGACATCGTTCTTACCAGTGCAATGGTGCGCTGTGTGAAACAACAACTAAGGGAGGCTGAGGTGCATTTTCTGACCAAAAAGCAGAATGAGCCCATCCTCCGTGCAAATCCCAATATTGATAAAATCTGGTTATACGATCATAATTTCAAGGAGTTGATTCCCCAATTGAAATCGCAGGGGTTCGATTTTATTGCAGACCTGCACAGGAATTACCGTTCCGGATTTGTCAAAAGCCAGCTTGGAACAGAATCGGCAACATTTCCAAAACTCAATTTAGCGAAATGGCTAACGGTCAACCTGAAAATGAACATCCTGCCGGACATTCATATTGTTGAAAGGTATTTCAAAGCCATTGAACCCCTGGAAGTGATAAATGACGGGCTTGGTCTGGATTATTTTATCCCTGCCGGGGATGAAGTGGAAGTCGCCAGCCTTCCTATCCTGCACCAAAATGGATTCATTGCCATCGTGATCGGGGGAAAGCACAACACTAAAATTTTTCCGCCAGAAAAGGTTGCCGGAGTTTGCCAAAAACTGGCCCGACCCGTCATCCTTCTTGGAGGGGATGAGGATCGTGAACGTGGAGAACAGATTGTGAGCCAGACAGGAGTTCTTGTTTTCAACGCCTGTGGCCTCTACAACCTTAACCAGTCGGCTTCTTTGATCCGCCAGGCACGGGCTGTTCTGACAAACGACACCGGGCTGATGCATATCGCGGCTGCATTTCGTAAACCTGTAGTTTCAGTGTGGGGAAATACCATTCCTGCATTTGGAATGTATCCATACATGCCCGAACAATTTAAAACCAATTCCATGATTGCCCAGGTTGAAAACCTTTCCTGCCGGCCGTGCAGCAAACTCGGGTACAGAAAATGCCCGAAACAACATTTCAACTGTATGAACCAGATTGAAACCGACCCCATTGCTGAATTTTTATTGCAATTTTCCCAGTAAAGTTACCCCGCCGTTCACCATTCAATATTCAACATTCAATATTCGATATTCCAATGATTTTTACCGATTCACATACCCACCTCTACGCCGAAGAATTTGACAATGACCGCGACGAGATGATTCTTCGGGCGCAACACAACAATGTTTTATATCTGTTGCTGCCTGCCATTGATTCAAAATATCACGAAAGGATGCTGCAAGTTTCCAGGGATTACAGCACCTTATGCTACCCGATGATGGGACTTCACCCGACTTCCGTGAAGGAAAATTACCAGGCGGAGCTCGACATTATCGCTGATTACCTGGTGAACCCTGATTTTAACTTTTATGCGATTGGCGAAGTCGGCATTGATTTATACTGGGATAAAACGTTTGAAGCAGAACAGCGGTTAGCATTCAGTTCTCAGATGGACATGGCCTTAAAGTTCGATCTTCCTCTGGTTATTCACACCCGGAATTCGATGGACATTGCCCTCAGCATGGTTGAGGAGCGTTGTGATCCAAAACTTCGTGGTGTATTTCATTGTTTCAGCGGCAACATCCAGCAGGCAGAACGAGCTGTCAGACTAGGGTTTATGCTTGGCATTGGGGGTGTGGTCACCTACAAAAACTCAGGGTTGCAGGCGGTGGTGGAACACATCGGCCTTGCGCATCTTCTGCTTGAAACCGATGCCCCGTGGCTACCTCCCGTGCCCCATCGCGGCCAGCGGAATGAGCCTTCTTACATCCCCGTCATTGCTCAGAAAGTTGCTGAAATTAAAAATTCCTCCCTGGAACATGTTGCATCTGTAACCACTGCGAATACCAAAAAGCTGTTTAATATCCTTTAACCGGCTATTTTAGTGATTAATTTGTGACCACAAGTTTTTCAGTTACTGAATAAGGTCCTTTAAAAGTTTCAACAAGGTAAATGCCCGGCATGAGGTTTAATCTGACTGAATCGTTCGGTCCGTCTATTTTATAAAGTCCCATCTGCCTCCCGTCAATGGAAAAAATTCTGACTTCATAACCTGCTTTCATGGAATTAAATTCGAAGTTCAGGATTCCACTGTTACAAGGATTGGGATAGAAACTAAACTCAGCACCACAGGTTGCACCGGTAAAACCTGTGCCCTGTGCTTTAAATGCATCGATGGCAGCTGTTGGTTTTCCATCCGCATTCCAGCAATTTAACTGATACCCGCTCCAGCTTTTTTCGCCCTGCGGTTCCCAGTAAATCACCCCAAGTCCCTGGTTTTCGGGAACAGCTTTAACTCGTTCAATTACCGCGGCAAGCATGTTGTATGTATTCTGAACCTGCAAATAATCGCCCCCGGTTTCAACCA